>NZ_KB906854.1:0-632744 GCF_000381685.1 Nocardiopsis sp. CNS-639 | reverse complement strand
ATCGAGGCCGCTGCGGCGAAGCTGGGCCATCCGCTCATCCGTCCGGTGCGCGGGGACGAGCCCGAACCCGGGGTGGAGGTGTTCCCGTCCTGGCTGCGGCAGCGGATCGAGGCCGTCATCTGGACGTTGAAGAACCAACTCGGTCTGGAACGCCACGCCGCGCGCACCAGCGAGGGGCTGTGGGCCAGGGTGTGCCAGCGTATCTGCGCGCTCAACGCCGCGATCTGGCACAACTGGCTGGTGGGTGCCCCGGTCAAGCGGTCATTGATCGCTTACGACCACTGACCAGGACACCAAACCCCCATCAACGATCTAGCCGTGCCCCCGGTGGCCGGGACGCGGTCACGCGGTGCGGACGGCCTCCTCCTGTGCGGCGGCCAGCCCGGCGCTGATGACGCTGTCCATGATGGCGGCGAGCCGGTCGGGGCCCAGGCGCGGGGCGTGCTCGGCCATGCGCTCGACCAGTTCGCGTTCGCGCCGCATGTCGCGCCCGGCGAAGTAACCGACCGGCTTGAGCCGCTGCACCTGGGCGGCGACGAGGGCGCGGCGTTCGAGGAGGGCGGCCAGTTCGGCGTCCATCTGGTCGATGCGTCCGCGCAGCTGGCGGATCTGCTCCTGGGCGGTGGGCGGGGTGGTGCGGTGCTCGGACACGGTGGTTCTCCCTCGGGTGGGACGGTCCCGGCAGCGGGCCGGACGCGGTCGCGGTGCGGCCGTACGTCCCCGCGGATGCGCGCGGTGCGTGGAGAGCGTGTCCTGGGGCGTCGGCCGCCTGAAAACGAGGAGGAGCACCGGGCTGCTGCCCTGGTGCTCCGTTGCCGACGACCCCTGGTTCCGCCTACGTGAGAGCGGCCGACGAGGTCGTCGGCTGGCTAAACACGTGATAGCGGCGGGTCATGGGGGAGATACTACCGAATCCGCCGGTGAGGGTGCGACGGTTCCCCTGCGGAAGCCGCGTCACCCCGCGTCCGGGGCGGGCGGGCCGTGTTCCCTTCGGTCGCGCACGCGCGTGGGGAGGCTCCGCCGCAGTGGTCGATGTAGCGCTGTACGGCGACCGGCCGCGCACGCGCGGGGGCGGCCCCGCCTGTCGGCGCGGGCCGCCCCACGGTGCTCCGGCCGGGCGGGCCGGCTGACGGCTCAGCCCTGCTGGGCCTCGGTCTCGGGAATCCTGACCTGGACCATGAGGGCGGTGGCCTCGGCGGTGACCTCGCCGTGGGCGCGGATCCGTCCGGAGACGAAGACCTTGCGGCCCTCCACCCGGTCCACCTCCGCGGTGACCTCCAGCGGGGTGAACAGCGGCGTGGGCCGGCGGTAGTTCACCTCCAGCTTGGCGGTGAGCCCCGGTGTGGTCTCGACCGCGGAGACGCTGCCGACGGCCTGGTCCAGCAGGGCCGCGATCCAGCCGCCGTGCACGAGTCCGGGCGGGCCCTGGTAGACGGTGTTGAGGGTGACCTCACCGCGCAGGCCCTCGGGGGTGCGCTCCAGCAGGAGCGGCGGGGCGGCGGGGTTGGTGTCGCCCGAGACGATGTTGGTGATGGTGCCGTACTCGACGTCTCCGCTCTGGAGGTCGCGCTGGACCATGGTGCCGATCTGGCGGCGGGCGGCATTGAGCCTGCCGGTGATGCCCTCGACGGTGGCCGCGGCCTCGGCCAGGGTGTCGGTGTCGACCTCGGTGTTGGCGACGGCGTCGACGAGGTCGTGGACGCGGGCCACGAGGGAGCGCAGCTCGGCGGGGATCTGGGCCTGCTCGACCACAGGGAGGCCGAAAGCGCGGGGGTCGGGGCGCTCGGTTACCGGCTGCGTGTTGACCGTCATGTGTTCCTCGTCGGATCGGGGTGTGCACGGGCGGCTTGGGGCACCACCGTCAAACCGAATCCTACTCGGTCGTATTCCGGCGAGGCGGGGCCGTGCGGTGCGCTCCCTGTCACACGGCGCGGAGACGGGCGGCACGCTCCGCGGCGTCAGGCCAGTTCACGCACCATGTGCAGGTGCGGAATCCCCGCGTCCAGGAACTCCTCGCCGTAGGCCGCGTAGCCCAGACGCGCGTAGAAGCCCAGCGCGTGGGTCTGCGCGTGCAGCTCCACCTTGGTCAGTCCGCGCTCGCGGGCCCGCTCCTCCACCGCGCGCACGAGCGCGGCGCCGGTCCCGGTGCCGCGTCCCTTGGGCAGGACGGCCAGGCGGCCGAGGAGGCCCACGCCTCCGCCCAGGTCCACGAGGCGGACCGTGCCCACGGGGATGCCGCCGTCCAGGGCGAGGAGGTGGTCGGCGGTGGCGTCGCGCACGTCCCACTCCTCCTCCACGGGCACCTGCTGCTCGGCGACGAACACGGCCCCCCGGATGACGAACACTGCGGCGCGGTCGCGCTCGTCCCGCGCCAGGCGGATCTCGGTCGTAGTCATGCAGGCAGATTAGTCCCATGACGGGGCGAAACACGCATCGTGGGTGCCGCTCCCCGGCCACCGGGAGGCGTCCGACCGGCGCGGTCGGTGTCCGCGCCCTGTTCCCTGTGCCCGTGCTGTCGCACGGCCCGCTCCGTCCGCGGCACCCGCCGAAGCCCGAACCTCTGTCGAGGCTGGTGCCCGTGCTGTTCCCGGTTCCCGCACCGTTCCACGCACCTGTGCCGAAACCGGTGCCCGTCCTGCCTCCGGTGTACGCCTCCAAGCCCCGGGCGGCGTTTCCGGTGCCTGACACGAGGACCGCGGTCGCGGCGGCTTCCACGGAAGCGGGTGGCGGCGTTCCCGACCACGCCCGAGCACGCCCGTGACGCGGCGGCCCCGGCACCTTCACCGAAGCCCGTGGCGGCGCCCGGGTACCTCCCTCCGAGACCCGTGGCGGCGTCCCCTGCGCCTCCCCGAGACCCGTGGCGGCGTTTCCGACCGCGCCCGCGCAGGTCCGTGGCGGCCCCCGCGCGGCGCACTGCCTAACCTGGAGCGATGGGCATGCCCGGAGACGTTCACCCCCGGATCGAGGACCCGCGCGCGGAGCGGGCGCGCTACTGGCGCTTCTCGGGGCTGCCCGAGACCGAACTGCTCACCGCTCGCTTCGTCACCACCGCCTTCACCCGCCACACCCACCCCACCTACACGATCGGGGTGATCACCGACGGCATCGAGGAGTACACGCACGGGCGGGGACGTGCCCGTGTGGGGCCGGGCGGACTGGCGGTGGTCGGCCCCGGGGAGGTGCACACCGGCCACGCCGGGGTCCCCGAGGGCTGGAGCTACCGCGTGTTCTACCCGCTGCCCGAGGTGGTGTCCGACATCGCCCGCGAACTGGGCATGCGCGGGACCCCGGCGTTCACCGAGTCCGGCATCCACGCGCCGGAGGCCGCCCGGGTGCTGGCCACCGCGCACGTGGCCGCCGAGAACGGCGACCGCCTGACCGCCTCCTCCCTGGCCCGGCAGGGCCTGGGCATGCTGCTGCGCTCCCACGGCCGCGAACGGGCGGCCGGACCGGCCGGGCACGCGGCCCGCCCCGAGGTGGAACGGGCTCGGCGGATCCTGGCCGGGCGCCTGGTGGACCCGCCGACGCTGGAGGAGCTGGCGGCCGGACTGGGCATCGGCCCGTTCGCGCTGTCGCGGGCCTTCCGCGCCGTCCACGGCCTGCCGCCGCACGCCTACCTCAACCAGCTGCGGGTGGACCGGGCCCGGGCGCTGCTGGCCTCGGGTCGGCGGGCGGGCGAGGTCGCGGTGGAGGTGGGGTTCGCCGACCAGCCGCACCTGACCCGCCACTTCAAGCGCCACCTGGGGGTTCCTCCGGTGGCCTACCAGCGCGCCCTGCTCTCCACCTGAGCCGCTGGCGGGGCGGTGGCGGGACGTCCTCGGAGTCGGGGACGGCCGTCTCCGGACGATCCCTTCGCACGGGGCCGGTGCCGGTCTCCCCGCCACCCTTTCTCCTGTCCTGGCGGCCGGGGCCCTCCGGCGACCGACGGGAGCGGGCCTCGGCGACCGGCGGGCGGTCAGCGGCGGGCGGTCAGCGGCGGGCGGCGGCCCGGCAAGAACGTTCAAGACACCGCACGGTCGGCCTTCCTAGCGTGGGGCGGGTGAAATCCTTCTCCGTCCTCCGTACACCCGCGGTGCGCGACAGCGTGGGGATCGGCGTCGCCGTGGGCGCCGCCGGCCTGGCGTTCGGCACCGCCGCCGTGGCAGCCGGTCTGTCCCCGGCCCAGTCCGTCTTCATGAGCCTGTTCATGTTCACCGGAGCCTCCCAGTTCGCCCTGGTGGGGGTGATCGCCGGTGGCGGCAGCCTGGTCGCCGGGGCGGCGGGCGCGCTGCTCCTGGGCGCCCGCAACACCCTGTACGGGCTCCGCCTGGCGGACGTGCTGGGCTGGCGGGGCGCGCGGCGGGCGCTGGCCGCGCACGGGGTGATCGACGAGACCACGGCCGTGACGCTGGCCCAGCCGGACCGCGCGTCGGCGCGTACGGCGTTCGTGACGACCTACGCCGTGCTGGGCGGTTCCTGGGTGGTGGCGACCCTGGCCGGAGCACTGGCCACCGAGCGCGTGGGCGACATCAGCGCGTTCGGGCTCGACGCGGTGGGTCCGGCGGTCTTCCTGGGGCTGCTGTGGCCCCGGTTGCGGGAGGGCGGCGCCCGCACGTGGCTGATCGCGGGCCTGGGCGCGGGTCTGGCCCTGGCGTCCACCCCGTTCCTGCCCTCGGGCGTCCCTGTGCTGCTGGCCGCCTCGGCCGCGCTCGTGGCGCTGATCGGTCCCGCCGCCGGGGAGGGCGGCCCGGCCGCACCGAACGCGGAAGACGGCCGGAGCGCATCCGCCGAGGACGGCGCTCCGAGCTCAGGCACCGGGGAAGGCGCCCCGGCCGCCTTCTCCGGGGCGGGGGCTCCGGCCGCGTCCGCGGTCGACGGTCCCGTGGCTGAGGGCGACCGGAGGTCCGAGGCGGAGCGCGGGGAGGCCCGGCCATGACCCTGTGGATCGTGCTCGTCGCCACCGCCGCGGGCTGCTACCTGCTCAAGTACGCGGGCCTGGCCGCTCCGCGGCGGCTCCTGGACGACCCGTGGCTGCGGCGGTTCGCCACCGCGGTACCGCTCGCCCTGCTCGCCGCGCTGATCGCGGTGGAGGCCCTGCGCGGCGAGGGCCAGGCGCTGGCCTGGGACACCGCACGGATGGGCGGTCTGGGCGCCGCAGTCCTGGCCCTGGTCCTGCGCGCGCCCTTCCTCGTCGTGATCGTCGCCGCCGCTGCCACCACGGCGGGCCTGCGCGCCCTCGGCGTCGGCTGAGCAGCGGGGCGGCCTCCGATGATGGGGCCGCGCGACCGAACACCGGAGGTCCGCCTCCGACGAGGAGGCCGCTCCCCGCACCGCCCTTGGCCGAACACCGGGCGCGCGCCTCCGACAGGGGAACCACTCCTCGGACGCCCCTGGCTGAGCGCCGGGGCGGGCCTCCGACGAGGGGCGGACCCGGCTCACATGGGCGCTGGGCGTCGGCTGAGCGGCCCGGGGAAGTTATCCACATCCCCTACCGAAGGCCACCGCGCTGCGGTTTCCTAAAGGTGAGGAGGTGGTGGGACGTCGGAGGGCGTACCAGCCGATGACGGGGCCTGCCCGTTCTCCCGTGCGGCGCCGGGGCCAGCCCGGCCCCGGCACGGGTTCCGACCGATCGCCCCACCACGACCGTCCCCGTACACGGCGGGCGGGGAGTGCAAGTTCCCCTCCCCCTGGGAAGGAAGCCGAAGACCCTACTCGGGCGCCGGACAGCGGCGGCCCGGGACGGCGGCCTCCGGGTGGCAGCACCCGGGACGCCGCGGAGCCCACGAGGCTCGAAACGGCAGCGGCCGGTCACCACCGGCCGCACGCGCCCGGACGCGTCAGGCCCGGCCTGGACCGTTCGGACGCGCCGAGTGGACCTTGCGACGATGGAAGGACCCCGCCCCCATGGCCACAGGCGCAGCAGAACGCCCCAGCCCGCCCACCGGCACCGCCGCGCACGCGGTGGTGGGGGTGCTGGCCGCGGCCGGGATCAGACGGTGCTACACCGTCCCCGGTGAGAGCTTCCTGGAGCTCGCCGACGCGATCGACCAGCACCCGCGCATGCAGCTGGTCTCCACCCGGCACGAGAACGGCGCCGGGTTCATGGCCGAGGCCGAGGCCAAGCTCACCGGCGTCCCCGCCGTGGCCGCGGCCACCCGGGGTCCGGGAGCGTCCAACCTGGCGGTGGGCGTGCACACCGCCAGGCAGGACTCGACGCCGATGATCGTGTTCCTCGGACAGGCCGAGACCGAGCACCTGGGCAGAGAGGCCTTCCAGGAGGTGGACCTCACCGCCTTCTACGCGCCCATCACCAAGTGGTCCACCACCGTGCACCGGGCCGACCGGCTCGCGGAGGTCACCGCGAAGGCGGTCCGCGTCGCCACCACCGGCAGGCCCGGCCCGGTCGCCATCGCGGTGCCCGGCGACCTGTTCGGCCAGCGCGTGGGCCCCCAGGACCCGCCAGAACCGCCCGTGGTCCCGCGTCCGGTCCTGGGCACGGAGGCCAGGGACCGGCTGGCGACCTGGCTGGCCAGGGCGGTGCGCCCGGTGATCGTCGCGGGCGGTGGCGCCCGCGCGGCCCGGGAGGACCTGATCCGGGTCGCCGAACGCTTCAACACGGGCGTGTACGCCGCCTGGCGGCGCCAGGACGTGTTCCCCAACGACCACCCGCTGTACCTGGGCCACCTGGGGCTGGGCTGTTCTCCGCCGGTGCTCAACGCCCTGGCGGAGGCCGACGCGGTCCTGGTGGTCGGCTGCCGGATGAGCGAGACCACCACCCAGGGGTACCGGCTGCCCGAACGCGGCGGACGCGTCCGGGTCGCGCAGATCGACATCGATCCGGGGCAGCTCGGGGCCGGTACCGACCTGTGGTTCGGCGCGGTCGCCGACGCCGGGGAGGCGCTGCGCGAACTCGCCGGGGCGCCGGTCCAGGCGCCCTACCGCGACTGGAGTTCGGCCCGCCGGGTGTGGGTGGACACCGCGACGGTGCCCCCCGAGGCCGCCGGGCACACCGGTTCCCGGCTCCATCCGTGGGCGGTGGTCGCGGGGATGCGCGCGGCGCTGCCCGAGGACGCTCTGATCACCAACGACGCGGGCAACTTCGCCTCCTTCCTGCACCGGGGCTGGTGGTTCCGGCATCCGCGCACCCAGCTGGCGCCGACCAGCGGGGCCATGGGCTACGCCGTGCCCGCCGCGGTGGCGGCCAAGATCGCCGCCCCGGACCGGACGGTGGTGGCGGTGGCCGGTGACGGCGGCGCCCTGATGACCGGGCAGGAGCTGGAGACCGCGGTGCGGATGGACGCGCCGGTCACCGTGGTGGTGTTCCAGAACGGTCTGTACGGCACGATCGCCATGCACCAGGCCCGGGAGCTGGGGAGGATCGCCGGAACCCGGATCAGCGGGCCGCTGGACCTGGCCGGGTACGCCCGGTCCCTGGGTGCCAGGGGCGCGACCGCGCACACGCGTGAGGAGTTGGAGAAGGCGCTGGCGGAGGCCGTGGGGGCGGATCTGCCCACCTTGGTGGACGTGCGGACGGACCCGGAGGTGATCAGCCCGGGCGCCACCCTGTCGGGCCTGCTGAACGGTTGAGCCGGTACCGCCGAACGGCTGAGGGTTACCGCCCCGCGGGGCCGTCCGCACCACCGGTCCACCGGAACGCCGTCGTCTCTGGGCCACCGGTCACCACCGGCCCGACGGGTGACCGGGGCTGCGGGCGACCAGGTCAACGGGCGACCGGGCCACTGGCAGACTCCGGGGCAGCGGTCGCGTCCGATCGAACGGTCGCCACCGCGCCACCGGCCCCATGGCTGGCCGGGGCTGCGGGCGACCGGGCCGCAGGCGGCCTCCAGGTCGCCAGCCGTCTCCGTGCTGCCCGATCACCTCGGGGTCGCCAGTGGCCTCCGGCCGATCGCCTCGGGGGCGCCAGGCCAGCGGTCACCTCTGCGCCACCGGTCGTTTCCGGAGCGCTCAGGCGAAGCCTTGCGGACGCGCCCCGCCCCGGCGTGCACGGATGCACGGGCGCCGTACCGGCCGCCTCGGGCGGCACCGTGCCCGTGCCCCTTCATCGGACCCGAACCGTTCCGAGAAGGGGGCTGAGCACTCAGGCGGCGTAGGCGGCGGCCGCCTCGCGCAGGGCGCGCACGGTGGCGCGGATGCCCGGACGGCGGGAGGCGTCGGTGCGCCAGAACACGTACACCTGGCGCACCAGCGCGGGCTGTACGGGCACCACCCGCACCCCCTCCGGCAGGGGCCCGCATCCCAGGCGGGGCATGACGGCGGCGCCGATCCCGGCGGCGATGAGCGCCAGCTTGGTCTGGTGCTCCTCCACGTTGTGGATGACGTTGGGTTCGCCGCCGTGCGCCCGGATCAGGCCGTGCAGCCAGTCGTCGCAGATCGACCCGCGCGACCAGCTGATCCAGGGCAGGTCGAGGATCTCCTCCGGTGCGAGGATCTCCCGATGGGCCAGGGGGTGGTCGGCGGGCAGGGCGATGTCGCCGACGTCCTCCATGAGCGGGGCGCGGCTCATGCCGCTGGGCAGGTTCAGCGGCGCTCCGATCCAGTCGACGACCATGGCAAGGTCGGCGTCCCCGCGGGCCATGGCGGGCACGCTCTCGTGCGGCTCCTCCTCGTGCAGCTCCACCCGCAGACCGGGGTGGGCCTCGCGCAGGGAGGAGAGCGCGTGCGGCAGGAGTCCCCGGACGGCGGTGGGGGTGGCGGACAGGCGCAGGTGTCCGGTGACGTCGTCGCGGTGCGCCTCCAGGTCGGCCTCGGCTCGCTGGACCATGGACAGGATCCGGGAGGTGTGCTCGACCAGGAGCTCGGCCGCGTCGGTGAGGCGCACGCCCCGGCCGTTGCGCTCGACGAGGGGCTGTCCGACCTCGCGTTCGAGTTTGGTGAGCTGCTGGGAGACGGCCGAGTTGGTGACGTGGAGGGCTTCGGCGGCGGCGCTGAGGGAGCCGTGGGCCGCGATGGTGTGCAGGACCCGGAGTCGGTCGACGCTGAGCATGTAAGCAAGTCTAAGGTCTGACTTAAGTAATACGAAGTAGACCTAACACATCGTTCGGGGATAGAAACGTCCCATGTCCGCTGCCTCCACGGTCTCCCCCGTGTCCGCCCCGCCCGGCAGTCCGCGCCGCGCGCTCTCCGACTGGCGGGCCAAGTTCGTCCTGCTCTCCCTGATCTGGGGCATGAGCTTCCTGTTCATCAAGATCGGGGCCGAGGTCCTCTCCCCCATGCAGCTCGCGCTCGGGCGCATGGCCACCGGAGCGCTGCCCCTGCTCGCCGTCCTGCTGCTGCGGGGCGGCCGCCTGCCGCGCTCACCCCGCCTGTGGGGGCACATGTTCGTGGCGGCGCTGCTGCTCAACACCGTCCCCTTCACCCTGTTCGGGTACGCCGCCCAGCTCATCCCGTCCGCGCTCATGGGCATCGTGAACGCCTCGACGCCCCTGTTCGGCGTGGTGTTCTCGATGCTGCTGCTCTCCGACGAGCGGCCCGACCGCGACCGGGTCCTGGGCCTGGGCATCGGCTTCCTGGGCGTGCTCACCGTGTTCGGGGTGTGGAGGTCCCTGGGCGAGGTGGCCGTCAGCGACGGCGACGCCGTGCTGGGCATGCTGTTCGTCGTGGGAGCCACCGTGTGCTACGGGATCGGCACGCCCTACCTGCGCCGGTTCGTGGCGGGCAGCTCCCACGGCGCCCTGGAACTGAGCACTCTGCAACTGCTGCTGGGCTCGGTGCCGCTGGTGATCCTGGTTCCGCTGTTCACCGAGATGCCCACGGGCGTGACGTGGCAGGTGGTGGCGGCGGTGAGCACCCTGGGCGTCTTCGGCACCGGCGTGGCCTACATCCTCCAGTACGCGGTGGTGCGCGAGGCCGGGGCGACCGTGGCGACCACGGTCACCTACGTGGCGCCGGTGGTGGCGATCGCCGCCGGGGTCGTGCTGCTGGACGAGACCCTGAACTGGAACCAGCCACTGGGCGCGGTGGTCATCATCCTGGGCGCCGCCCTGTGCCAAGGGGTGATCCGTACCCGGTACGTGGTCCCGTCCGCGCGGAGGAGGTGACCGGAGCCTTCCGCAGGCCGGCCGTCCACAGGCCCGGGAAGGCCCTGGCCAGGGCCGAAGCCCGGTGTCAGACTGAGAACCGGGGGCGCCGCGCACCCCCCCAGGGGGTGGGGCTTCCCCCCGGTTCCAGTGTCCTTCGCCCCGCGCACGCACGGCAAGCCCTCATCCGCGCCTGTGGACGGCCTCCACACCTGTGGACGGGCCCGGGCCGGGCCGCCGGACCCCGGCGGCCCGGTCCGGGAGCCGGTCGGTCAGTCCTCGCGCAGCGTTTCGATGGCGGCGGCGAGGTCGTCCGGGTAGGGGCTGGAGAACTCCACCGGGCGGTGCTCGGTGGGGTGGTCGAAGCCCAGGCGCACCGCGTGCAGCCACTGGCGGCGCACGCCCAGCCGCTCGGCCAGGGTCGGGTCGGCGCCGTAGAGCATGTCGCCCACGCACGGGTGGCGCAGGGCCGACATGTGCACCCGGATCTGGTGGGTGCGGCCCGTCTCCAGCTTGATCTCCAGCAGGCTCGCGGCCCGGAAGGCCTCCTGCGTGTCGTAGTGCGTCACCGACGGGCGCCCGCCCGCGACCACGGCCCAGCGTCCGTCGCCCGCCGGGTGGCGGTCGATCGGCGCGTCCACGGTGCCCCGGAGTGGGTCCGGGTGCCCCTGGACGAGCGTGTGGTAGTGCTTGTCCACGGTGCGCTCCTTGAACGCCCGCTTGAGCACGCTGTAGGCGGTCTCGCTCTTGGCGACCACCATCAGGCCGGTGGTGTTGGCGTCCAGCCGGTGCACGATGCCCTGGCGCTCGGCGGCGCCACTGGTGGCCACCTGCACTCCGGAGGCCAGAAGGCCCTCCAGGACGCTGGGACCGGTCCAGCCCACGGTCGGGTGGGCGACCACGCCGACCGGCTTGTCCACCACGATGATGTCGGTGTCCTCGTGCACGATCCGCATGCCCGGCACGGCCTCGGGACGCGGCACGGGGGCGGTGGGCGGCGGCGGGAGGGTGACCTCCAGCCAGGCCCCCGCGCTGACGCGGTCGGACTTGCCCGCCTCAGAGCCGTCGACCAGGACGCCGCCGTCACCGATGAGCTCGGCGGCGCGGGTACGGGACAGGCCGAACATCCGGGCGATGGCCGAGTCGAGCCGGTCGCCCTCCAGCCCGTCGGGCACGGGCAGGCTTCGAACGTCGCTCACTGGTCCCTCCCTCCGGTCCTCTCGTCTCCGGCGGCACCGGTCCCACCGGCGCCTCCGGCGTCCTCTCCGCCCTCGGCCGAGGCCTTCTTGGTGTCGCGGTCGTCCTCGATGAAGGTCCCGTCCAGGTTGAGTCCCTTGAAGGTCAGCGCCACCACCAGGCAGGCGCCCACCACCACGCAGGAGTCGGCGATGTTGAAGACCGGGAAGGTCCCCACGCTGATGAAGTCGACGACCGCGCCGTGGAAGGGGGCCGGGTCGCGGAAGAAGCGGTCCACCAGGTTCCCGGCGGCGCCGCCCATCATCAGTCCGAGCGTCACACCCCACCACACGCTGCGCACCCGCAGACCCATGTAGCCGATGACGAGGACCACGATGCTGGCGATGCAGGTGAACACCCACGTGAAGTCGGTGCCCATGGAGAAGGCGGCGCCCGTGTTGAACACCAGGGTGAACTGGACGAAGTCGCCGATGACGTCGAGGTACTCGCCCTCGGCGAAGGTCGCCAGGACCCACTCCTTGGTGAGGAAGTCGACGCCGATCGCGGCGAGCGCGACGAGCAGCAGGAGAAGGTACCTGCGCGGACGCGCGCCCGTCTTGTCGGTCGTGGTCATGTTCCTGTCCCCGGAGGGCTCTACCTCAGTCAGCGACGCTCCTCGCGCTGTTTGCAGGCGACGCACAGGGTCGCGCGCGGGAAGGCCTGAAGGCGCGCCTTCCCGATGGCCTGCCCGCATGAGCCGCAGACCCCGTAGGTCCCCGCGTCCATCCGTTCGATCGCCCGCTCGCCCTCGGCGAGCAGGTCACGAGTATTGTAGGCCAACGCCAGATCCTGTTCGCGCTGGAAGGCCCTGGCCCCGGCGTCCGCGCTGTCGTCCCCGGCCCCCTCCACGGGGTCCTCCAGCAGCTCGGTGAACTCGGCCTCGACCTCCCCGAGCTCCCGCTTCGCCGCGGCGACCTCCTCCTCCAGGCGCCCGCGGACGGCGGCGACCTCTTCCGCCGTCCAGGGGTCCTCCCCCGGCAGAACCGGCAGCCGGGCGGCGTCGGTGGCCTTCATCGCAATCCCTCCAGACGGCTCGGCACCGGTCCCGGAGTCCGCCGGAGCGCGGACTCTCCCCCCTGGGCGGTACCACGAGTGGTGCCGGCAGCCTAGGCAATCCGCCCGGACAAGGCAAAGATCCGGGAGGACGCGCCTTCCGCCCGGTCACGGCTCCGACCTGCCCGGACGCTCCCGGCACGGGGTAGGGGCGTCCTCGGCTCCGGGGCACGGAGCCCCGGGCAGCACACCTGACCGGCCCGGTCAGAACCCCCTCCGGTAGCGCAGGCGGGGCAGGACCGCGCCGTTGAGGGGCCCCTCCTCGGTGACCGCCCCGTCGGCCTCCCAGCCGTGCGCCGCGTAGAAGCGACGGGCGCGCGGGTTGTCCCGGAGCACCCACAGGACGGCCTCGCCGTACCCCGCCCCGGTGACGGACCGGTGCACCTCGGCGATCAGGCGCCGATTGACCCCGCTCCCCCACGTCTCGGGGACGGAGAAGAAGGCCTCCAGCTCGCACGGCCCGGCGGTGCCGTCCGCCCCCTCCCCGCCCTCCTCGACGGGGGCGAAGCAGGCGAAGGCCACCACCCCCGCGCCGTCCTCGGCGAGCAGCAGCTCCGCTCCCGGCCGGGCCGCTCCGGCGATCCAGTCCGACCACCGGGCGCCCCGCTCCGCGGCGTCCATGGCGTCGAGGTAGTCCTGCGGGACGATTCCCGGGTAGGCGGCCCGCCAGGAGCGGACCTCCACGTCGGCGACGGCAGGACCGTCCTCGGGCACGGCGGTACGTATCAGCATGGGACGCATCCTCGCGCTTCCACCGGCCCGCGCCCAACCGGTTTTCCGTCCAGCACACGAGACCCTTCCAGCGCACGCGATCCGCTGAACCCGCCGGACCAGCGCGCTCCGCCCGTCCCGCCCGGCTCACCGAGCCCGTCCGGTCCCGACCCGCGAGAGCCACGGGCTCCGCTCACCCCGACCAGCCCGCGCGCTCCGCCCGTCCCGCTCACCCGCCGGGCCGGGGCGCCGCACCTCACTCCGCGAACGCGAAACCGCCGTAGTCCTCGGCCAGGGCCGCCAGGTGGGGCTCGTCGAACACCGCCGGACCGCCGTGCGGCCCGGTGTGCACCTCGATCACCCAGTCCACGTCCTCGGCGTCGTCCTCGCCCGCGAGCATGTCGCGGTGCACCAGGCACGGCTCGTACCCCTGCTCCAGGAGCTGGTCGGCCAGCTCCTCGGCGTCCTCGCGGTCCGCCATCGTCACCAGCACGGCGCCCCGGACGTCCTCAGCCACGGCGGCCCTCCCCCGAACGAGCGGCGGGGCCCTCCCCGCTGCGTTATCCTGACCTCAGGTGTCGATGGGGACGAGTAGCGCTGGCCCCGACCGGACGCGCAACAGCCTAGAACGGCTGGACCGTCCAAGCGACCCGGGGGCGGTGCGAGCCCGGGGGCACGACCAGCGCGAAGATCACCCCGGAGCCGCCGGAGGAACGGACGCGCCGCGTCCCAGTAGAACCGGCACAGCGCAACGAAGAGGGATCCGCCGCCCGCCGCTCAGCGGCGCGGCCGCGGTCCAAGGAGGGTGGTACCGCGGGGCCGCACGCCTCGTCCCTCCGTCAGGAACACACCTGATGGAAAGGTACGACGGTGGCCAACGACCCCCGGCCCGAATCCCGCGCGCTGCCCCAGCTGCCCGCGCAGATCGACCTGCCCGCCATGGAGCGCGAGATCCTCGGCCGCTGGTCGAAGGAGAACGTCTTCCAGCGCTCGCTCGACCAGACCCGCGGCGGCCCCAACTGGGTCTTCTACGAGGGCCCGCCCACCGCCAACGGCCAGCCCGGCGTGCACCACGTCGAGGCCCGCGCCTTCAAGGACGTCTTCCCGCGCTTTCGCACCATGCGCGGCTACCACGTGGACCGCAAGGCGGGCTGGGACTGCCACGGCCTGCCCGTCGAGGTCGCCGTGGAGAAGGAGCTGGGCCTGTCCGGCAAGAAGGACATCGAGTCCTTCGGCATCGCCGAGTTCAACGACCGCTGCCGCGAGTCCGTCCTGCGCAACGTGGACGCCTTCACCTCCATGACCGAGCGCATGGGCTACTGGGTGAACATGGACGACGCCTACCGCACCATGGACCCCCAGTACGTGGAGTCGGTCTGGTGGGCGCTCAAGCAGATCTGGGACAAGGGGCTGCTGGTCCGCGACTACCGGATCAGCCCCTACTGCCCGCGCTGCGGCACCACGCTGTCCGACCACGAGCTCGCCCAGGGGTACGAGACCGTCACCGACCCGTCGGTGTACGTGCGCTTCCCGGTGACCTCGGGCCCGCTGGCCGCCGCCGAGCACCCCACCTCGCTGCTGGTGTGGACGACCACCCCCTGGACGCTGGTCTCCAACACCGCCGTGGCCGTGCACCCGGACGTGGAGTACGTGGTGGCCACCGACGGCCAGGAGCGCCTGGTCGTGGCGCGCCCGCTGTTCGAGAAGGTCCTCGGCGAGGGCTGGGAGCTCACCGGCGAGAGCTTCGAGGGCGACGAGATGGAGCGCTGGACCTACGAGCGCCCCTTCGACCTGGTGCCCTTCGACGAGCCCGCCCACTACGTCGTGCTCGCCGACTACGTCACGGTCGAGGACGGCACCGGCCTGGTGCACCAGTCGCCCGCCTTCGGCGCCGACGACATGGTGGTGTGCCGCGCCTACGGGCTGCCCGTGGTCAACCCGGTCCGGCCCGACGGCACCTTCGAGGCCGACCTGCCGCTGGTGGGCGGGGTGTTCTTCAAGGAGGCCGACAAGACGCTGGTGCGCGATCTGCGCGATCGCGGCCTGCTCTTCCGCCACGTCAGCTACGAGCACTCCTACCCGCACTGCTGGCGCTGCCACACGGCGCTGCTGTACTACGCGGTGCCGTCCTGGTACATCCGCACCACCGCGGTCAAGGACGAGCTCATCGCGCAGAACCAGGCCACCCACTGGGTGCCCGAGAACGTCAAGGAGGGCCGCTTCGGCGAGTGGCTGCGCGGCAACGTCGACTGGGCACTCTCGCGCAACCGCTACTGGGGCACCCCGTTGCCGATCTGGGAGTTCCCCGACGGGCGCCAGATCTGCGTGGGCTCCCTGGAGGAGCTGGGCCGCCTCAGCGGGCAGGACCTGTCCTCCCTGGACCCGCACCGCCCCTACGTCGACGACATCGTCATCCCCGACCCGGACGCCGACCCCTCCCTGCCCGAGGAGGAGCGGGTGGCCCGCCGCGTCCCCGAGGTCATCGACGCCTGGTTCGACTCCGGCTCCATGCCCTTCGCCCAGTGGGGCGCCCCGCACCAGAACGAGGAGACCTTCCGGGAGAACTTCCCGGCGCAGTACATCTCCGAGGCCATCGACCAGACCCGCGGCTGGTTCTACTCGCTGCTGGCGGTGAGCACCCTGGTGTTCGGCCGCAACTCGTTCGAGAACGTGGTCGTGCTCGGCCACATCCTCGCCGAGGACGGCCGCAAGATGAGCAAGCACCTGGGCAACGTCATGGAGCCCATCGCGGTGATGGACCGGCACGGCGCGGACGCCCTGCGCTGGTTCATGCTGGCCAGCGGCTCGCCGTGGACCGCCCGCCGGGTGGGCCACGCCGCCCTGGAGGAGATCGTCCGCAAGGTGCTGCTGACCTACCACAGCACCGTGTCGTTCTTCACCCTGTACGCGAACGCCGGTGAGGGCTGGGACCACTCGCTGCTGGACTCGGCGCCCGCGCCGCAGGACCGGCCGCTGCTGGACCGGTGGCTGCTCTCGGAGCTCAACGAGGTCGTCCGCGACGTCACCGAGGCGATGGACACCTTCGACACCACGGCCGCCGGGCGCCGCCTGACCGCGTTCGTGGACGACGTGTCCAACTGGTACGTGCGCCGTTCCCGCCGCCGGTTCTGGGGCGGGGCAGCCACCCCCGAGGGCGCCGCGGCGTTCGCGACGCTCTTCGAGGCCCTGGAGACCGTCACCCTGCTGATGGCGCCGATCGTGCCGTTCCTGACCGACCACGTGTGGTCGGCGCTGCGCCGCCCGGGCGCCCCGGACTCGGTGCACCTGGCCTCCTGGCCCGAGGTGCGCGAGGACCTGATCGACCCCGAGCTGTCCCGGAACATGGCGCTGACCCGCCGCCTGGTGGAGCTGGGCCGCTCCGCCCGGGTGGACTCGGCCGTGCGCACCCGCCAGCCGCTGGCCCGCGCCCTGGTGGGCGCCCCGGGCTTCGCGGACCTGCCCGAGCAGCTGCGCGGCCAGGTCGCGGACGAGCTGAACGTGGCCTCGCTGGACTCGCTGTCCTCGGTGGGCGGCGACCTGGTGGACTTCACCGTGAAGCCGAACTTCCGGGCGCTGGGCAAGCGGTTCGCCAAGCGCACCCCGCTGGTGGCCAAGGCCGTCCAGGCCGCCGACCCGGCCGAACTGGTGCGGCAGGTGCGCGCCACCGGCTGGGCGCGGGTGCACGTCGAGGACGAGCCGGTGGAGGTGAGCGCCGACGAGCTGCTGGTGACCGAGCAGCCCCGCGAGGGCTGGGCGGTGGCATCGGAGTCGGGTGAGACCGTCGCCCTGGACCTGGAGCTCACGCCGGAGCTGCGCCGCGCGGGTCTCGCCCGCGAGATGGTCCGGATGCTCCAGGAGGCCCGCAAGCGGAGCGGGCTGGAGGTGTCGGACCGCATCGAGGTGTGGTGGACGGTCACGGACGAGGCGACCGAACTGGCGCTCGCCGAGCACGGCCAGGCGATCGCCGCCGAGGTGCTGGCCGACTCGTTCGTCGCCGGTGAGCCTGGCCGGGAGCTGCACACCGCCTCCTCGGAGGAGTTCGGTGTGACCTTCGGGTTCCGCAAGGCCTGACCGGAGGCCGCGGCCGGAGCGGCCCGGTCCGTCCGCCTCCCGCGGATGGGCCGGGCCGCTTTCCGTTCCACGGCGGCGGGTGCGCGGGCCGCGATGACCGCCGGGCGTCCGGATGGTCGAGCCGCGCACGCGACACCGTCCGGCACCGCTGTGGGGTCGGTCCGCAGCCGAGGTCTGTGGTCGCCCTCCCCGGCCCTGGGAGGGCGTTCAGCGCGCGGGGGCGCCGCACCGTTGTGATCCGAGCAGCCCCGGTCCGCACCGACACCGGATCACGCGCGGGAAGGCCGCTGCACGCCCGGTGACCGGTGGATGCCGGATCCGGCCGTCAACGCGCGAGGGCGCCGCTCCGATGAGCGGCGCCCTCGTCGGGTCTCAGCGCTTGGTGTCGGAGGCGTCGTCGTGGGAGGCGCGGTCGGCGGTGTCCCGCGCCCCGTCCCCGTCCGGACCGTCCTCGGCACCGTCTGCGGGGCGTTCCGCACGGGCGGCGGAGTCGGCCTCCCCGGTGTCCCCCTGGTCGGGCTCGGCTGTGGCCGGGACGTCTCCGGCCCGCGCACCGTCCTCCTCCTCGTCCCCGCCGCGGGGGACGCGGTAGGAGAAGGCGCCGCCCCCTCCTGCGTCGGAGTCGGCGTCCTCGGTCCGGTCGGCGTCCGCGGCGCGCTCGTCGGCCTCGTCGTCGGTCCGGGCACCGTCCCCGGTACTGTCCGCCGCCTCGTCGGTCCCGGCGTCATCGGGGCCGCCGTCGGGGGCTCGCTCCTCCTCCGGCTCGGAGTCCGCGGAGATCACCGGGAGAACGGCCGTCTCCGAGCCGGGAGCGTGTCCGTCCTCCGGCTCCGACCCTCCGGAGACCACCGGGAGGACAGCCGTCTCCGGGCCGTCCCCGGCCGCCCCGGGCTCACTCTGGGCCTGCTCCGTGGCGTGCGCCTCCAGGGCGTCCTCTCGGTCGTCGGCGGGCTCGGAGTCCTCGTCCGCTTCCTCCGGACGCTCCGCGGCGCGCGCCTCCGCGGTGTCCCGGGCGTCCTCGTGGTCAGCGGCGGGCACGGACGCCTCGCCGGGCTCAGGGGTCCCGGCGGTGGCCATGTCCTCGCCGGGCTCCTCCGCGTCACCCTTCTCGGGGGCGTCCGCGGAGGGCGCGTCGTCGATGTCCTCCTCCACCGCGTCCCGCGCGGCCCGGGAGCCGTCACCGGGCGAGGAGGCGTCCTCGGCGGAGGAGACTCCGGGAACGTCGTAGGCGAAGGCCCCGCTCTCCTCCTCGTCGGACCGGTCCCCGTCGTCGCCGTCCTCCGCGAAGGCGTCCTCCTCGACGGTTCCCTCAGCGGCCGACCGTCCGGGGATGTCGTAGGCGAACGAGGCCCTGTCCGAGGTGCCGGTCCCCTGAGTGCCGTCCCCGTCGCTGTCCTGGTCCCCGTCCCCGGGAACGTCGTGGCCGGAGGGGGCCGCGTCCCGGACCGCGCTCCCGGAGTCGTCGTCCCCGTGCCCGGGGAAGTTCTCCTCCACGGCCTGCGCCGGACGGGGGATGCTGTAGACGAAGGGCTCCTCGGAGGCGAACGCGGAGCCGCCCCGCTCCCGACCGCCGTGCTCGTCGGGGGCGTCCGTGAAGGACGCGTCGTCGATGTCCTCCTCGACCGCGTCCTCCCCGAACGGGGGGCGGTCCTCGGCGGAGGGGCCGTCATCGGCCGGGGGCGTGCGACCGGGAATGTCATAGGCGAAGGCTGCGCCGGAGGCGGCGGTGCGCTCGCCGGTTCCGTCCCCCGTGTCGGGTCCGTCCTCGGCGGTGGTACCGCTCGGCTCGTCCCGCTCCGCCCTCGCGGCGGTGTCGGCGGCGCCGGTTCCGCTCTCCCAGGGCGCCGGGGCGCGGAGCGGCCGCTCCTCCTCGGAGGACGCCCAGGAGGGGATCGGTCCGGCGTGGGGAGCGGAGGGGGCGGCGTCGTGCGCCGCCGTGTCCGGTTCCGGCCAGTCGTGGGCCGTGGGGGTCTGCCAGCGGGGGACGTCGTACTCGGGTTCTCCGTGACCGGCGTCCTCCGCGACCGGAGTCGGCCAGGCGGGCCGCTCCGGGACATGGGGCTCCCGCACCGGCTCGGAGGCCGGTGCGGGTACGCGCCCGGGGTTCTCCGACTCCACGTGTGCGATGGGCACCGCCGATGCCGCGGTGGCGGCCATGACGGGGACGGACGCCTTCCCCAAACCGTCCGTCCGATCCGGTCTGCCCCCGCCGCCGGACCTTCCCTGGAGCAGCGCCCCCAGTAGGAGGAGAACGCTGACGCCCGCCAGTCCCAGTGCCACATACACCAGGACGGTCTCGGCGAACACCAGGGCGGCCACGATGACGGCGATGGCCGTCAGCACCGCCACGGTTGCGAGGATGCTAAGGATCACGGGTCGACCAGGACCTTTACACGTGTTGTGCCGGAGTCTTCAGTTGTTCGAGCGGATGCCGAGGTGATCAGCGGCGCTCGTGCGGCTCGCCCGGGTGGAACCCGCCGTGCTGGGCCGGCTCGGGCTGCCCGAACGGGTTGCCCGTGGGGCCGTGCTGGAGCGAGGGCGTTGCGCCGGTCTGCGGAGCCATGGTCTGGAAGCCGCCCGTGGTGTTCGGGTTGTTCAGCTCCTGGGCCTTCTCCTCCTCGCTCTTGAGCTCGCGCAGCTGGCGCTCGAAGTAGTCCTTGAGGCGGCTGCGGTACTCACGCTCGAAGTCCTTGAGCACGTTGACCTTGTGCTCCAGCTCCTCGCGCTGCTGGACGAGGCTGCCCATGACCTGGCGGTGGCGCTCCTGCGCGTCGCGGTCGAGGTTCTCGGAACGGGCGCGGGCCTCACCGATGATCTGGTCGGCCTGGCGGCGGGCCTTGCCGAGGATGTCCTCGGACTCGTGGCGGGCGCGGCCGAGGGTCTCGTCGGCCTCGCGGCGGGCGTCGGAGATCGCCTGGTCGGCGGTCTGCTGCGCGAGGGCCAGAACACGGGCGGCCGTGTCCATGTTCTCCTCGCCGCCCATGCCCATGCCGGGACCGGCCATCTGCATCTGCTGCTGCTGGACCGGGGGCTGGGGCTCGACGGCCTGCGGAGGCTGCACCGGCTCGGGGCGCATCTGCTCGTGCTGCGGCTCGGGCGCCTGGTCCTGCTGCTGGAAGTCCTGCATGCCGGCGTTGGGCACCTTGCCCCGCAGGCACTCGGCCAGCTTGCCGCGCAGTTCCTCGTTCTCCTGGATCAGGCGGTCGAGCTCGGACTCGACCTCGTCGAGGAAGGCGTCGACCTCTTCTTCGTCGTATCCCGGTCGGAGCCGGGTGGTACTGAACTGCTTGTTCCGCACATCGGCGGGTGTCAGCGGCATGTTCGTCTCCTTGGCGCGCTTGGAGTCTGTCCGTAGGGACGCTACATGATCGTGACCTTACGGCAATCCAGATCATGACCAAGACCACATAGCGGAATCCGGGGCGGTTCCTTCCGCCTACGTCTACTCTCCTGCTAGGCGAAGCTCCCGAGCAGTGCGATCAAGATGTAGACGCCGAAGAAGAGCACCAGGACGCTCAGGTCGAGCGCGATGCTCCCCAGGCGTACGGGCTTGATGAACCGACGCAGGAACCTCAGTGGCGGGTCGGTGATCGTGTACACGATCTCAGCGATCACGAGCACGAACCCCGTGGGGCGCCACGATCTGGAGAAGGACTGCACCATCTCCAGGATCACCCTGGCCAGCAGCACGAAGACAAACAGCTGCAGGATGATGATCAGCACGGACAGGACGGTACTCACGGTCGTTCCTCGACCCAATCTCTGGACAAATGTGACGTTCTAGCTCTGATTGAAGAACCCTCGCTCGGCGATCCGCGCCTTGTCCTCGGCGGTCACCTCGACGTTGGCCGGGGACAGCAGGAACACCTTGTTGGTGACGCGTTCGATACTGCCATGCAGACCGAAGATCAGACCAGCCGCGAAGTCGACCAGACGCTTGGCGTCGCTGTCGACCATCTCGGTCAGGTTCATGATCACCGGTGTACCCTCTCGGAAGTGCTCTCCGATGGTACGCGCCTCGTTGTAGGTACGCGGATGGAGCGTGGTGATCCGCGCGAGGTCGGCGGTGGAGGCGGTCGCGGTCGTGCCACCGCGACCTGAGCCCAGGTAACCGCCGGTGTCCATCACGTCGCCTCGCGCTTCCTCGCCGGGCGGGGCGTCAGCGTCGCGTTCACGCTGCTCCTCCACCCCCTCGTCGAAATCGTCGAACTCATCATATTCGTCCGCATAGCGGTGATCGTAACGGTCGTCCTCCACGAGGCCGAGGTAGACCGCCATCTTGCGCATCGCGCCGGCCATCTCATGTCCTCCGTCGTCCCCGCGGCCTTCACCGCAGCCGACTCCTTCGCACTGTCCCGTCCGCTCTCGGGGAGAGCGTCCATTCGGGCGAACTCCACAGACGGGTTCCAAGGTCTATGTGGGGACATTACCCCACGATCGGTCCCCGGTTGCCGAGCAACGCCGTACCGAGTCGCAGGTGTGTCGCGCCTCGCTCGACCGCCGCCTCCAGGTCCCCGCTCATGCCCGCGGACACCACCGTCGCCCGAGGATAGCGATCGCGGATGCGGGCCGCGACCTCCTGTAGACGCGCGAAGGCGGCCGAGGGATCGCCCTCGCGGGGGGCGACCGCCATGACCCCGCCCAGCGCGAGCGCCTCGTGCTCCTCGATCCGCGCCGCGAGTTCGAGCGCGTCCCCGGGGTCGACGCCCCCGCGCGGACCGATCACCCCGGCCCTCGAGTCCTCGTCGAGGTTGACCTGGACGAGGCAGGTCAGGCTCCGTCCGGCCGCGGCGGCGCGCTCGCCCAGTGCCCGGGCCAGCCTGGCGCGGTCCACCGAGTGCACGACGTCGGCGTAGGAGGCCACCGACCGCGCCTTGTTGGTCTGCAACTGGCCCACGAAGTGCCAGGTCAGGCCGAGGTCGGCGGTCTCGGCGGCCTTGGGCGCCGCCTCCTGGTCGCGGTTCTCGCCCACGTCGGTCACCCCGAGTGAGGCGAGAATCCGCACATCGGAGGCCGGGTGTGTCTTGGTGACGGCGACCAGCGACACCTCGTCCGGGCTGCGGCCGGCCTTGGCGCAGGCCGCCTCGATCCTGGCCCGCGCGGCGGCGAGGTTGGCGCGGACCTGCTCGACGCGAGCCGGGTCTGCGTGTGTCACGGTGCTCCTTCTTTCCCTGGGACGGATCCCACTCGCTGTCCTTCCTACACCCCCCTCACCCCGCGTGCCCCGGACCCCGGGGACGCCGGGCCCGTCGGGGGCCGCGCGTGAGGCGGTGTTCTTCGGGCCTCCGCTTCGCTTCGTCCCACCCGTCGCCCGCCAGCACCCTCAACGGACGCCTACGACGCGGTCCTGCTCGTGTCCGGGCACCCGGAGAACGGGGAGCCTTCGGCGCCTACGGCGGGGGCCGGGAGACGGATCCGACCGGGAGGCGCGCGGGTGCCGCGGAGGCGGGGAAACCGGGTCGTCCCGGTGGTTCCACGGCACCATCCTGGTGGCCGGGTGCGACGTTCAAGCGCGCCAGAGGAAGGCGGCGAACCTGCCGGTCGGCGCCTGACCACGGTGGGAGAACAGTTCGGGGCTCTCCAGGGTGCAGCGGCCGTCGGCCCGGATGTCGGTGACGCCCGCCCGGCGCAGCTGGGCGGTGACGGCGGCGCGCATGTCCACTCCGGCGGTGCCCCGGCTCGTGGTGCAGGCGGCCTCGGGTACCCCGCGCGCGGTCTCGTCGCGCACATGGGGCGGGACCTCGTAGCACCCGCCGCAGATGGCGGGGCCCAGGAAGACGGTGATCCGGTCGGCGCGGGCGCCCTGGTCGGCCATCGCCGCGACCAGGTTGGCGGCCACACCGTTCGCGGTGCCCAGTCGGCCGGAGTGCGCGGCGCCCAGGACGCCCGCCTCGGCGTCGGCGGCCAGGACCGGCAGGCAGTCGGCGGCCATCGAGGCCAGGACCAGGTCGGAGCGGGTGGTGACCACCCCGTCGCAGGTGCCCGCGCCCCCGGGGCCGGTGGCCACGAGGACGTCGGCGCTGTGCACCTGGTTCATCCACACGACCCGATCGGCGTCGAACCCCAGGTCGCGGGCGGCGATCTTGCGGTTGGCGAGCACCGCCTCGCGTTCGTCCCCCGAGCCCAGGCCCATGTTGAGCGAGTCGTAGGGCGGGGCGCTCACTCCCCCGTGCCGTTCGGTGACGGCCGCGCGGACCCCGTGGCCCAGGTCGATGACGTTGCTCATCCGGTGGTGTTTCCTCCCCGCTCCTGACGGAGGGGGAACCCCGGGCCGCGTCGCCCGGAGGGCGTTCGGGGCCGGTGGCCGGTACCGGCCGTGTTCCGGCTCCGGCGCGGACTCCTCGCGGGAGCGGGCTCCCGCGGGGCCCGTCTCGCCATCCCCCCGGTCCAGGACACTACCACCGCCCGAACCGCCCCGGACTGGGCGGAGACCACCCCGAAGCGGCGACGACCCCGGCCCTGGGGCCGGGGTCGGAGCTACTTCAGGAACTCCGGCACGTCGAGGTCGTCGGGGTCGTCGAAGATGACCCGGCGCCGGGGCGTGGGCACGTCCCCGCGCCGCTCGGCGGTGGCGTCCGAAACCGCGTGGATGTGACCCGCGTGGCCGCCCTCACGCGCGGCGGGCTCCTCCTCGGCCGGAGCGGGCTCCTCTGCGCGGACCGGCTCGGCGGTCTCGGCCTCCGCCTGGAAGGCGGACGTGCCGTGGGGCGGGGTCTGCTGTGCGGGGCCCGGCTCGGCCGGAGCGGCCTGGGTGTACTGCTCCTGGTGGGCGGGCTCGGCCTCGACCGGCTGCTGGACCGGCGGAGCCTGGGTCGCCGGCGGCGTCCACTGCGGCTCCGGGGCGGGCTCGGCCGGACGGGACGGTGTGATCCACGGCATGTTGGCGGCCGACGCCCCGCTCGCGTCCGCGGAGGCGGGCGCCGCCGGAGCGGTCCTCTCCTCCCTGCCGGACGTGATGCCTGCCTTGGGGGCGGCGGCCTCAGGAGGGTCCACCGGCTGGCGCTCCCGCACCACCGGGATCACTCCCTCCGGCTCGTCGAAGCCGGCCGCGATGACGGTGACCCTCACCTCGTCGCCCAGGGCGTCGTCGATGACGGCGCCGAAGATGATGTTGGCCTCGGGCGCCGCCGAGTTAGCGACGAGCTGTGCCGCCTCGTTGATCTCGAAGAGCCCCAGGTCGGAGCCGCCCTGGATGGACAGCAGGACACCGTGGGCCCCGTCGATACTCGCTTCCAGCAGTGGTGAGGAGATCGCCATCTCCGCCGCCGCGACCGCCCGGTCGTCCCCGCGCGCCGACCCGATGCCCATGAGCGCCGATCCCGCCCCGGACATGACCGACTTGACGTCGGCGAAGTCCAGGTTGATCAGTCCCGGCGTGGTGATGAGGTCGGTGATGCCCTGCACACCGGACAGGAGTACCTGGTCGGCGGCCTTGAAGGCGTCCAACACGCTGACCTGGCGGTCGGAGATGGACAGCAGCCGGTCGTTGGGGATCACGATGAGGGTGTCGACCTCCTCGCGGAGCATCGCTATCCCCGACTCGGCCTGGGTGGCCCGCCTCTTGCCCTCGAACCCGAAGGGGCGGGTGACCACGCCGATGGTCAGGGCGCCCAGGGATCGGGCGATGTTGGCCACGACCGGGGCGCCCCCGGTTCCGGTTCCACCGCCCTCACCGGCGGTGACGAAGACCATGTCGGCCCCCTTGAGGACCTCCTCGATCTCCTCCCGGTGGTCCTCGGCGGCCTTGCGGCCGACATCGGGGTTGGCTCCGGCTCCGAGGCCGCGGGTGAGTTCGCGCCCGACGTCCAGCTTGACGTCTGCGTCACTCATCAGCAGCGCCTGGGCGTCAGTGTTGATGGCGATGAACTCGACGCCCTTGAGCCCCTCTTCGATCATTCGGTTGACGGCGTTGACACCGCCGCCGCCGATGCCGACGACTTTGATGACCGCGAGGTAGTTCTGCGGTGCTGCCACGACGAGGGGCCTTTCCGCTCGCTTACGCCGTTCCGCCGCCGCGTCCGGTGGCTGTGTGCCACCGGAGGCGCCTTTGGTCCGGCATCCGGTTCTACAGTGTGCGTTTCGGGTTCCCCGACGGGTCGTCCACGACGCCGTGACCGGGGGACCCCGGACCGCCGGAGCCTCCGTCCACCCGCCCGGAAGGGGCTGGTGCGGTCCGCCGTGAGGCGGAACGGTTCCCGCGTACCCGAAAAGCCTGTTCTGGTGCTTTGTTGACGTTCGGTTGTGTTTCCCGACAGTAAGCGGACCGCCGACCACGGGCAACCGATGACGAGTTCAGCCTAACGGCGCACGACACGGGGAAGCGATGTGCGCCCTCGGCGCGTCGCGTCTGGAATGTCCGCGCGGGACGCCCGGACGTGCCGCCGGGGTCCTCCGGCCCGCCCGCGCCCGTACCGCTCGGCGGACCGGCCCCCGCCGCCGCACCCCTGCCCGTCCTGTTCCTGGGAACGCTTCACCTCACCACGGCGAGGTCGGGCGCGGACACGTCGTAGACGCGTTCCTCCTGCGGCGGGTGCTCGCCGATGAGCACCCGCAGGACGTCGCTCTTGCGCGCGGTCTCCTCTGGCGAGCCCCACTCGACGCGGGCCTCCTCGGCGAGTTCGATCACGATCGCCTCGGGGGCGGTGGCGTCGATGAGCCGGATCCGGGAGAGGAGGGAGTCCGGCGCCCGTTCGACGATGTCGGCGGCGGCGGCGACGGCCTCGTTGCCCTCCACCTCCCCGGTCACCCGGACCAGCGGGTAGGCGTCGGGCAGGCTCGGCGCGTCCTCGATGCGCACGCCGTCGGCGTCGATCAGCCGGTAGTCCTCCCCCGCCTGGACGGCCAGCAGCGGCCGGCGTTCGACCACCTCGACCTCCAGGGTGGCGGGCCAGCCGCGGGTGACCGTGGCCGACTCCACCAGCGGCAGCGCCTCGGCGCGCTCCTCGCTGCGGTCCAGGTCGACCCTGATCAGGGGCGTCCCGGTGGGCACGCCCAGGGCCGCGACCACCTCCTCGGAGGGGGTCCGCTCCAGGCCGGTGACCGCGACGTCGCGCACCACGAGCAGGCGGGACCCGAGCAGCAGCCAGGCGACCACGCAGACCAGGGCGACCACCAGCAGAGCCACGAAGGCGAACTTCCAGGGGTCGGACCGCTTGCGCGGCACCGCGTGCCCAGCCGCCTCCTCCTGCTCAGCGACCACCTGCTCCCCTTCCGTGTGTCCGCGCGACCGCTTCCCCAACGCTGGCCGTTCCCGTCTCAGCCCCCGAGGCCGTCGGCCCTCTGCGCGAGCGCCTCGACGATGCGCGGGCCCAGCTCGGTGACGTCGCCCGCGCCCATGGTGAGCACGATGTCGCCGGGGCCGGCCAGCTCGGCCGCCCGGAGCACGGCGTCGTCGCGGCCGGGCACGTACCACACGCGGTCGTGCGCGACACGTGAGGTGATCAGCTCCGCCGTGACCCCGGGCTCGGGGTCCTCGCGGGCGGCGTAGACCTCGGTGACCACGACCTCGTCGGCCAGGCCCAGAGCGGCGGCGAACTCCTCGGCGAAGATGCGGGTGCGGCTGTACAGGTGCGGTTGGAACAGGGCGATGACCCTGCCCCCGGCGTGCTCCCGACCGTCCTCGCGCGCCTCCTCGGCCAGGGACTCCAGCGCCGCCCGGGTCGCGCGCAGGTCGGCCTCGATCTCGGTGGGGTGGTGGGCGTAGCTGTCGTAGACGGCCACTCCCCCCGCCTCGCCCTTGGGTTCGAAGCGGCGCGCGGCGCCGGCGAAGTCGGCGATGCCCTCGACCGCCACCTCCAGGTCGTGGCCCAGCTCGTCGGCGACCGCGACGGCCGCGGCCGCGTTGAGCACGTTGTGGCGGCCCGGCACGGCGAGTTGGCCGTCCACGGGCTCGCCGTTCGCGGTGCGGATGGTGAACTCGGTGGTGAAGCCGCGGGCGCGCACCCGGGTGACGCGGTAGTCGGCGTCCTCGGCCTCGCCGTAGGTGAGCACCCGCTTGCCGCGTTCGCGGGCCAGCTCGGCCACCCGGCGGGCGCCGGGGTCGTCCACGCCCACGACGAGCGTGCGCTCGACCCGGTCGACGAACGAGGCGAAGTTGGCGTGGATCTCCTCGATACCGCTGTAGTTGTCCAGGTGGTCGGCCTCGACGTTGGTGACCACGGCGATCTTGGGCGAGAGCATGAGGAAGGAGCCGTCGCTCTCGTCGGCCTCCACCGCGATGACCTCGCCGATGCCGGCGTCGGCGCCCAGGCCGGTGGTGACCAGCTTGCCGCCGATGACGTAGCCGGGGTCGGCGCCCACGTGCTGGAGCACCACCGCGACCATGGACGTGGTGGTGGTCTTGCCGTGGGTGCCCGAGACGGCGACGCCCTCACGGCCCAGCAGCAGCGCGCCCAGGGCCGCGGCCCGGGGCAGCACCCGCAGGCCCCGGCGGCGCGCCTCGACCAGTTCGGGGTTGTCCTCGCGAATGGCGGAGGAGACCACCAGGGTCTCCGCCGTGCCGAGGTTGTCGGCGGCGTGTCCCACGTGGACGTCGGCGCCCATCTGCTCCAGTTCGCGCAGGGTGTCGCTGTCGCGGGCGTCGCTGCCCGAGACCTCCACCCCCGACTGGAGCAGCACGCGGGCGATGCCGGACATGCCCGCTCCGCCCAGGCCGATGAAGTGGGTACGGCCCAGCTTGTCCACGGGCACCGGCTCGGTCGGCCGCACCAGGCTCATCGGGTGTCCTTCCCGTCGTCGTAGAAGGCCTCGTCGCCGTCGTCCTCGGACACCGGCATGTCGGGCGTGGGTTTGTCACCGCGGGCGATGGCCGTGACCTCGCGGGCCAGCTCCATGTCGGCGTCGCGGCGGCCCATCCGGGCGGCCGCCTCGGACATGGCCACGACCCGGTCGGTGTCGGTGAGCAGCGGGATGAGCTGCTGGGTGATCCACTCGACGGAGACATCGGCGTTGTCGACCATCATCCCGCCGCCCGCCTGGACGATGGGCTCGGCGTTGAGGGCCTGCTCGCCGTTGCCGATGGCCAGCGGCACGAACGCGCCGGGCAGGCCGACGGCGGTCAGCTCGGCGCAGGTCATCGCCCCGGAGCGGCACATGGCCACGTCGGCCGCGGCGTAGGCCATGTCCATGCGGTCCACGTAGGGGACGGCGACGTAGGGGATGCCCATCTGGGTGAGGTCCTGGGGCTCGTCGGCGTTCTTGGGACCGACCACGTGCAGCACCTGGACGCCGCTGTCGCGGAAGGCGTCGCGGGCGGCGTAGGCGGTCTCGTTGATGCGCTGGGCGCCCTGGGAGCCGCCGAAGATCAGCAGGGTGGGCAGGTCGTGGCGCAGACCGAAGTAGGTGCGGGCCTTGTCGCCCATGGCCAGCCGGTCGAGCGAGGTGATCTGCTCGCGCAGCGGGATGCCCACGAAGCGGCCGTTGCGGATCTGGGTGTGGGGGTGACCGGTGAACACGTGCGGGGTCAGGCGCGCGCCCAGCCGGTTGGCCAGGCCCGGCAGGGGGTTGGCCTCGTGGACGACGATGGGGATGCGCCTGCGGCGGGCGGCCAGGTAGCCGGGCGTGGCCACGTAGCCGCCGAAGCCGACGATGATGTCGGCCTGGAGCCGGTCCAGGTGCTCACCGGCCGCGCTGAGGGCCCCCGCGAGCTTGCCGGGCACGCTGAGCAGCTGCGGGGTGAGCCTGCGCGGCAGGGGGACGGCCGGGATGATGCCCAGCTCGTAGCCGCGCATGGGCACCAGCCGGGTCTCGAGGCCCCGCTCGGTGCCCAGGCAGAGGATCTCCGTGCTGGGGTCCATGCGCCGCAGCGCGTCCGCAAGGGAGAGTGCGGGCTCGATATGCCCGGCCGTGCCGCCTCCGGCGAGGGCTACCCTCATCGTCGCCGATTCCTCCTTGGCCGGTCACCCGCCGGGACCGGTCCGCTCCTGTGCTTGGCCGTTGTCCTGCCACCGCGGGCGCCCGCCGTGCGCGGGCCGCGTGCCGTGGTGGGTCGCCCGGACGCCGCCGCGCCGCCGAGGTTGTTCACCGAGGCGGCGATGTTGTCCAGGCCCAGCCAGCTTAGAGCCCTTTGCACCCGACTGGGACCCCGGGCCTCCAGCACCTTGCGCGCCTCCGGCTCGGTCTTGGCCAGTGCCAGGAGAACGCCCAGGGCCGCCATGGTGGTGACCAGAGACGAGCCCCCGTAGGAGACCAGGGGCAGCGGGACGCCGGTGACGGGCAGCAGCCCGATGACGGCGCCCATGTTGATCATGGCCTGGCCCATGATCCAGGTGACGATGGCGAAGGAGGCCAGGCGGGGGAAGGGCTCCTTGACGCGGAAGGCCACGCGCATCCCGGCGTAGCCGAGCATGCCGAACAGGGCGAGCATGAGCAGGGTGCCGATGAGGCCGAACTCCTCGCCGATGATGGCGAAGACGAAGTCGGACTCGGCGAAGGGCAGGAAGCCCCACTTCTCGCGGCTCTCGCCGATGCCGACGCCGAAGATCCCGCCGGTGCCCAGGGCGTAGAGGCTGTGCAGCGACTGCATGCCCGAGCCCAGGGGGTCGGCCTCGGGGTCCAGGAAGGAGGTGACGCGCGCCATGCGGTAGGGCTCGACGGCGATGGCGATGGCGGCCAGCCCCAGGACCAGGCCGAACATGGCCCCGAACAGCCTGCCGGGCGCGCCGACCACCCACAGCAGCCCCAGGAAGGTGACCAGGAACACCAGGCCCGTGGACAGGTTGGAGCCCAGCAGGACCAGCAGGACCAGCAGGCCGCATCCGGGCAGCAGCGGGATGAGCAGGTGCCGCCACTCGGTGAGCTCGCGCAGCTCCTCCTTGCGGGCCAGGATGTTGGCGCCCCACAGGGCGAAGGCGAGCTTGGCCGGTTCGGAGGGCTGGATGATCAGCCCGCCCAGGTCCAGCCAGCGGGTGGCGCCGTTGACCTCCACGCCCTGGAAGACGGTGAGCAGCAGCAGCGCCGCCGAGACGATCATCGCCGGGTAGCCGATCAGGCGGAAGATCCGCTGGGGCAGGTGGGAGGCCAGGAACATCAGCGGCAGGCCCAGGGCGGCCGAGACCAGCTGCTGCTGGAACATCGAGAAGGCCGAGCCGGTCTCGTCGATGGAGTTGACCATCGTGGAGGACAGCACCATCATCAGGCCCAGCGCGATGAGCAGGACCGAGGTGCCCAGGATCAGGTAGTACGAGGTGAGCGGCCGGTCCAGCAGGCGGACCCATTCACGCCACAGGGCGCGTTCGCGTCCGCCCGCCGCCGCGCGCGCCTTGGACCGGGTCGCCCCGGGAACCGCCGTCGTCGCCGCCATCCACACCCTCCGCACCAAATTCGCGCCTCAATACTGGCGTACCGGCGGGTGCGAAGCCGTGGACATTTCGCGCGTGTTGGCCATCTTTGGCGGTCCGGGGCGTGGCGGAGGGCACAGTGGGGGCCGCCCGCGCGCGTTCGGTCACGCACGGGCGGCGGACCGTCACTCAGGGCAAGCGGAGTACGGCCTCGGCGAAGAGGCGGCCCCGTTCGTGGTAGTCGGTGAACATGTCCATGGAGGCGGCCGCGGGCGCCAGCAGGACGGTGTCGCCCTCCTCGGCCAGGGAGGCGGCGGTGGCGACCACCGCGTCCATGACGGTGCCGTCCCCGTCGGCGGGGCCCTCGACCTCCACCACCGGCACCCCGGGGGCGTGCTCGGCCAGGGCCTCGCGCAGCCGGGCGCGGTCGGCGCCGATGAGCACGGCCGCGCGCAGGCGGCCGGCGGCCATCGCGGCCAGGTCGTCGACCTCGGCGCCCTTGAGCAGGCCCCCCGCGATCCAGACCACGGACGGGTAGGAGCCCAGGGACGCGGCGGCGGCGTGCGGGTTGGTGGCCTTGGAGTCGTCCACGTAGTCCACGCCCCCCGCGGTGGCCACGAAGGCGATGCGGTGCGGCTCGGGCTCGAAGGCGGCCAGCCCGGCCCGGACCGAACCGGGGTACACGCCCACCGAGCGGGCCAGCGCGGCGGCGGCCAGGGCGTTGGCGACGTTGTGCGGCGCGGCCGGGCGCACGTCGGAGAGCGTGGCCAGCTCCTCGGCGCTGCTGTGCGGGTCCTCGACGAAGGCCCGGTCCACCAGCAGGTCCTCGACCACGCCGACCTCGCCCGCGCGGGGCGTGTCCAGGCGGAAGCCGACCAGCGGCGTGTGCGGGTCGCCGTCCTCCTCGGCCAGGCGGACCGACCAGGCGTCGGCGGTGTTGACCACGCGCAGGGTGCCGGGCGCGTAGATCCGGCCCTTGGCGCGGGCGTAGGGGTCCAGGCCGCCGTGCCAGTCCAGGTGGTCGGGGGCGACGTTGAGGACCGTCGCGGCGTGCGGGCGCAGGCTGGAGGACCAGTGCAGCTGGAAGCTGGACAGCTCCACCGCCAGGACCTCGCGGAAGCGGCCCCCGGCGTCGGGCTGGACCGCCTCCACGACCGGGGTGCCGACGTTGCCGACGGCGAGCGCGTCGCGGCCGTCCGCGCGCAGCATCGCCTCCAGCATGCGCACGGTGGTGGTCTTGCCGTTGGTGCCGGTGACGGCCAGCCACACCTGGTCGGCGGGCTTGAGCCGCCAGGCGAGTTCGACGTCCCCGATGACCTCGATCCCGGCCTCGGCGGCCCGGACCAGCAGCGGGGAGTCGGGGCGCCAGCCGGGCGAGGTGACCACCAGGTCGCAGTCCGCGGGCAGCGGGGTGTCGCCCAGGACGACCTCGGCGCCCTCCGCCCGGAGCCGGTCGGCCACCGGGCGGACGGTGTCGTCGTCGCGGCCGTCGACGACGGTCACGCGGGCCCCGCGGGCCAGGAGCGCCCTGGCCACGGGGGGCCCGGACACTCCCAGGCCCGCGACGCAGACCCGGCGCCCCTCCAGGGGCGCGCCCTCCGGCGCGGTGCCGGACGGTGTTGGGGAAGCGTGGTGCGCCATGCCTACCTCGGCATCCATTCCAGGTAGAAGAGCCCGATGGCGATCGCCACGAACAGGCCCTGGATGATCCAGAAGCGGATCACGATGGTGGGTTCGGCCCAGCCCTTGAGCTCGAAGTGGTGCTGGAGGGGCGCCATGCGCAGCACACGTTTGCCGGTGAGGCGGAACGAGGTGATCTGGACCATCACCGACAGGGTGATGATGACGAACAGGCCGCCGATGAGCAGCAGCAGGAGCTGCGTGCGGGTGGTGATGGCCAGGCCCACGATCAGACCGCCCAGGGCCAGGGAGCCGGTGTCGCCCATGAAGATCTTGGCGGGCGGGGCGTTGAACCACAGGAAGGCGATGCAGGAGCCGAGCACGGAGGCGGCCACCACGGCCAGGTCCAGGGGGTCGCGGACCGTGTAGCAGCTGTCCGAGAGGTAGGACACGCAGGACTGGCGCAGCTGCCAGTTGCCGATGATGACGTAGGCGACCAGGGACAGGATCGTCGCGCCGGTGGCCAGGCCGTCGAGGCCGTCGGTCAGGTTCACCGCGTTGGAGAAGCCGACGATGAGGAAGAGGGCCCACAGGACGAACAGGCCGATCATCAGCGGGGGGCCGAAGTCGCGGAGGAAGGAGATGCTGGGGGCGGCGGGGGTGTAGCCGTAGCCGTTGGGGAAGAGGGTGACGCCGTAGGCGAAGCCCACGCCGACGATGGCCTGGCCGACCATCTTCGCGCCGCTGCGCAGGCCCAGGCTGCGGCGCTTGTAGATCTTGATGAAGTCGTCGAGGAAGCCGACGCAGCCCATCCCGACGAACAGGAACATCACCAGCAGACCCGACGCGGTGGGCCCGCTGGCGCTGGGCTGCACGATCAGGAGCACCACGTGGGAGCCGAAGTAGCCCACGACGGCGCCGAGGATGATGACGATGCCGCCCATGGTGGGCGTGCCCTGCTTGGTCTTGTGGCCCTCGGGTCCGTCGTCGCGGACCTCCTGGCCGAACTTGAACCGGTACAGGAGCTTGATCAGCGGGGGCATGAGCCCCATGGAGACGACGAGCGCGAGGGCCGCCGCCAGAGTGATGCCGATCACCGGGCGTCACCCTCCGTGATGAGGTCGATAACCCTTTCGAGCCCTGCCACGCGTGATCCCTTCACAATGACGACGTCTCCTGTGCGCATCCGCGCGCGCACGGCCGCGGCAGCCTCGTGAACGTCCGCCACGCGGACGCACTCGCCCTGCCACAGTCCCTGCCGCGCGGCGCCCTCGGCGCCGACGGCGATGCCCTCGGCCGCCTCACCGACCACGACCAGGTGGGCCACGCCCGTGCGGGCGGCGAGCTCACCGATCCTCTCGTGCTCGACCCCGCCGCCCTCGCCGAGCTCGGCCATGTGGGCCAGGACGGCGATGGAGCGGCGGTCCCGGGCGAGGGCGCCCAGGGTGGTCAGCGCCGCCCGCATGGATTCGGGGTTGGCGTTGTAGGCGTCGTTGACGAGGGTGGCGCCGGCGTGCTCGGTGACCTCCATGCGCCACCGGCTGACCGGTGTGGCGGCGCCGAGCGCCTCGGCGATCTCGTCCACGCCCATGCCCAGTTCGTCGGCGACCGCGGCGGCGGCCAGCGCGTTGTGGACCTGGTGGGCGCCGACGAGGGCCAGTTCCACCCGGGCGGTGCGCCCGGCCAGGTGGAGGGTGAAGGAGGGGGCGCCCGTCTCGCGCAGGACCACGTCCGTGGCGCGTACGGTGGCCTCCTCCCCCAGTCCGTAGGTGACCACGCGCGCACGGGTGCGCGCGGCCATGGCGTTCACGCGCGGGTCGTCGGCGTTGAGGACGGCGACGCCTCCCGCGCCCCTGTCCGCGGCTCCCGGCGGGAGCGCCTCGACCAGCTCGCCCTTGGCCTTGGCGATGGCGTCGCGGTCGCCGAACTCCCCCATGTGGGCGCTGCCGACGTTGAGGACCACGCCGATCCGGGGCGGGGCCACTCCGCACAGATGGGCGATGTGCCCGATCCCCCGGGCGGCGGCCTCCAGGACCAGGTAGCGGGTGCCGGTGTCGGCGCGCAGCACGGTGAGGGGGTGGCCGATCTCGTTGTTGAACGAGCCCGCCGGGGCGACGGTCGGACCCATGCGGGCCACGACCTGCGCGATGAGGTCCTTGGTCGTGGTCTTGCCGGAGGATCCGGTGACCGCGACGACCTCGGCGCGCTCCGCTCCGCGGCGGGGATCGCTGAGTTCTCGCGCCACGTGCCGGGCCAGCCGCGTCAGGGCCGCGACGACTCCCTCGTCGCCGCCCTCCGCCAGCAGGTGGGGGGCGTCGACGGGTCGGGAGACCAGGGCCGCCGCCGCTCCGTCCGCGACCGCGGAGGCGGCGAAGTCGTGTCCGTCCACGCGTTCGCCGCCCAGGGCGACGAAGAGCGCGCCGGGCACTGCCTGCCGCGAATCGATGACGACGGGGCCGTCGACGACGGCTTCGGGGCGCGCTGATCCGCCGATGGCGGTTTGGGTGATCTCAGCGATCCGATCGAGCGTGAGCGCGATCAAATCCACTCCTCATGTCAGGCCCGGTCCACGACGCCACAGGGGCGGCTGGCCACCCGGCCGGAGTCTCAGGTCAGGGGATGACACCGCGGATGCCGCGCGTTGCCGCGCCGGGCCTCACCACGGTGTCGGCATGGGCCGCGTCGTGGTCGCCGCCGGGGGCGTCACGTGTCGGGCTGCGATTGCCGGACCTACCTTAGAACATCTTCGGGCGTCCGGAATCCCGCCGGGCCCCCACGGGCGGCAATATGCGCCACTTCGTGACCGTCGGCCCGCACCTGCCCGGAAGCGCTCGCAGGCCCTCCGGTGCGGACGCCGAGGGGGCGCGGGCACGGCCCGCACCCCCTCCTCCAGACGGTTCGTACTCCGGGAGTGTCGGGGTGTCAGCCCTGGTCAGGAACCCGGTGGATGTCCTGGAGGGCGACCCCCAGCCGCTCGCGGGCGCTCATGCCGAGGTGGTCCTCGATGGCCGCGCGCAGCACCTCGCGGTCGTCGAAGGGCAGCACCTCGCCCTTGACGTACTGGCCGGTCTCGTGACCCTTCCCGGCGACAACCACCACATCGCCGGGACGGGCGCGCTCGACGGCCAGGCGGATGGCCTCGGCCCGGTCGAACTCCACGGTGACCCGGGCTCGGTGCTCCTCAGGCACCTTGGCGACCCCTTCGAGCATCGAGGCGGCGATGCTCACGGGGTCCTCGGTGCGCGGGTTGTCGTTGGTGATGACCAGCTGGTCGGACAGGCGCGCGGCGGCCTCGCCCATGAGCGGGCGTTTGGCGCGGTCACGGTCGCCTCCGCAGCCGACCACCATGGTCAGCCCGCCCTCGGTGGTGGCGCGCAGGGCGGTCAGGACGGCCTCGATGGCGCCGGGCTTGTGCGAGTAGTCCACGAGGGCGGTGAAGTCCTGGAAGGCGTGGGGCACGGCGTTGGCCACGACCGGCTCCATGCGCCCGGGCACGCCCGGGGCGGCGGCCACACCGGCGATCGCGGTCTCCAGCGGCAGCCCCGCCTCGACCAGACCGACGATGGCGGCCATCGCGTTGGAGACGTTGAAGGGTCCGGGCAGGGCGACGGAGGCGTTGGCCTCCATGCCGCCGGGGCCCACGATGCGGAAGGCGCTCCCCATGGCGCCCAGACGCACGTCCACGGCCCGCCAGTCGGCCTCCATGGCGGTGGCGGGGTCGGCGTCGGTGTAGCCGTCCACGGCGAAGGTGGTGACGGGGACGCGGCCGTCGGCCTGCACCATGTCCACGAGCGCGCGGCCGAAGCGGTCGTCGGCGTTGACCACCGCGATGTCGCAGTACTCGGGGGTGAACAGGCGGGCCTTGGCGTCGAAGTAGTCGCGCAGGTCGGAGTGGAAGTCCAGGTGGTCCTGGGACAGGTTGGTGAAGACCGCGACGTCGTAGCGGGTGCCGCCGACCCGGCTCAGGGCCAGGGCGTGGCTGGAGACCTCCATGGCGGCGGCGGAGACGCCGCGTTCGCGCATGAGGGCGAACAGGCCGTGCAGGTCGGTGGCCTCGGGCGTGGTGAGCGAGGAGGCGACGCGCTCGTCGCCCACGCGCATCTCCACGGTGCCGACGAGGCCGGTGCGCATTCCGGCGTGGCGCAGGCCCGACTCGACCAGGTACGTGACGGTGGTCTTGCCGCTGGTGCCGGTGGTGCCGATCAGCAGCAGGTCCTGCGCCGGGTCCTTGAAGACCCACGAGGCCGCCGTGCCCAGCACGGCGCGCACGTCGGGGACCACGATGACGGGCAGCCCGGTGGCGGCGGCCCGCTCGGCCCCGTCCCCGTCGGTGAGGACGGCGGCGGCGCCCGCCTCGGCGGCCTGCTCGGCGAAGTCGGCGCCGTGCGCGCGGGTCCCGGGCAGGGCGGCGTACAGGTCTCCGGGCCCCACCTTGCGGGAGTCGTGGGTGATGCCGCGGACGTGCACCTCCCTGTCCGGCACCTCGGGGGGTCGGTCCGCGCCCAGGTCCGGGCGCAGGAGGGAGGCGTCCGGCCCGAGCAGCGCTGCGAGGGCGGACAGTGGACGAAGTGGCGTGTGTTCAGGTCGCATTACCGGTGGCACGTGTGGAGGTTAACCGCTGTCGACGACCGGCCGGTAATTTCCACGCTGCGTTCGCCGAGGTTTCCCGAACCGGGCGTTTCGCCCAGGTTACGCGGGTTCGCCGTACACGTCGATGACCGTCCGGTGTCCTTCGCGGCCGGGGGCGCGCCCCCGGTCGGCGGGCCCCGGAGCCCACGGCCGCGGGGAGGCGCGGCCGCGGCCCGGCGGCCCGGACGTACGGTGCGGCGGCGGGCCGGCGGCCCCGACCGGGTGTCCACGCCTAGGCTGGAGGCGTCCTCGACCCGGCCCGAACGCGGAGGTGGCGCATGGCCGGAACCGCCCCGTCGCGGCGCCCGCTGGTGCTCGACGGCGGGCTGGCGACCCGTCTGGAGGCCTACGGCCGCGACCTGGGCGGCGGGCTGTGGTCGGCGCGGCTGCTGGCCGAGGAGCCCGATCTCGTCCGACGTGTGCACCGGGACTACTTCGAGGCGGGCGCGGACGTGGCCATCGCCGCCGGGTACCAGGCGAGCGTTCCGGTACTGACCGCGCGGGGCGCCACCGAGTCCGAGGCCCTGGCGCTGATCGCCCGCTCGGTGGAGCTGGCGCGGGCCGAGCGCGACGCGTTCGGCTCCGGGCTGGTGGCCGCCGGGGTGGGCCCCTACGGCGCGGCCCGGGCGGACGGCTCGGAGTACACCGGCGACTACGACCTGGACGAGGAGGGCCTGTACGCCTGGCACCGGGAGCGCTGGCGGGTGCTCGCCGGCTCCGGGGCGGACCTGCTCGCCTGCGAGACCGTGCCCTCGGCGGCCGAGGCCCGGGCGCTGGCCCGGCTGCTCGCCGAGACCCCCGGCGCCCGCGCGTGGATCAGCTTCTCCTGCCGGGACGGTGAGCGCATCAGCGACGGCACTCCCCTGCGCGAGGCGGCCGCCGGACTCGCCCCGCTGCACGCCGACGGGCGGCTGGTGGCGGTGGGCGTCAACTGCACCGCGCCCCGGCACGTCCCCGCGCTGGTGCGCGCGGTCGCCGCGTGCGGCCTGCCGGCGGTGGCCTACCCCAACTCGGGGGAGGAGTGGGACGCGGCGCGGGGGCGGTGGACCGGCACGGCCGATCCCGAGGAGTTCGGCCGCGCCGCCGTGGAATGGTACGGGGCCGGAGCGGTGCTCGTGGGCGGGTGCTGCCGCACCGGCCCCGAGCACGTGCGCTCCGTGCGCGCCCACCTGGACCGCGCCGCGCCCTGACGGGGACGCCCCCGGCTGCCCCCCTAGCCGCCGCCCTGGTCCTCCGACAGCCGGATGGCGGGCGCCTCGGTCCCCGACGGCGGGACCTTCAGCGTCTTGAGCGCGAAGGACATGACGTCGTTGAACACCGGCCCCGCGGCCTCGCCGCCGTAGTAGTCCTGCTGCGGGTCGTGCAGCACCACCTGGACCACGACCTCCGGGTCGTCGGCGGGCGCGAACCCGGAGAAGGTGGACGTGTACCCGCCGCCGTCGTAGCCGCCCGTCTCCGGGTCGAGCCGGTTGGCGGTACCGGTCTTGCCCGCGACCCGGTACCCGTCGATGCGGGCCTGGGGCGCGGTGCCCTCGTCACTGGTGACCGCCTCCAGCATCAACGCGAGCTGATCGGCGGTCTCCTCGCTGAACACGCGCCGCTGTTCGGGCTCCTCGGACGGGGTGAACTCCCCCTGGGCGTTCACCGTCCCGGCGACCACCCGGGGCTCCACCCGCACACCGCCGTTGGCGACGGTGGCGTACACCGACGCCATCTGGGCGGCGGTCACCGACAGGCCGTGGCCGATGGAGACCGACGGCAGCTGGGTGCCCCACCAGTCCTCCGGGTCCTTGAGCACGCCCGCCTGCTCACCGGGCAGCTGGAGCCCGGTCGGCTGGCCGAGCCCGAACTCCTCCAGGTAGGAGTGCAGGACGCCCCGCCCCACCTGGTCGGCGATCTCGATGGTGCCCACGTTGCTGGACTGGGCCATGATGCCGTTGGTGGTCAGGCGCAGGGTCTCGTGGGGGCTGGAGTCCTTGAACGTCGTGTCCAGGTACCGGATGCTGTCGGGCACGGTGTAGACCGTCTCCGGGGTGGTGACGCCCTCCTCCAGTGCGGCGCCGATGGTGACGACCTTGTTGGTGCTGCCCGGCTCGAAGATCGTGGCCACCGCGCCGTTGGACCACTGCTCGGGGGAGCTGGAGGAGATGTCGCTCTGGGAGTAGGTCGGGTAGTCGGCCATGGCGAGGATCTCACCGGTGCCGACCCGCTCCACGATGACGCTGCCGCCCTGGGCGTCCAGCTCCTCCACCCGCTCGGCGAGGGTCTGGGCCGCGTACCACTGGATGTCCTGGTTCAGGGTCAGGCGCACGTCCTGGCCCGGCTCGGGTTCGCTGACCAGGCCGCCCGCCATGGGGATCTGGGTGCCGTCTGCGCCCACCTCGACGCGGCGCTTGCCCGCCTCACCGGCCAGGGTGTCGTTGAGGTAGCCCTCCAGCCCCTCCAGGCCGTGGCCCTCGGCGCCGACGAAGCCGACGAGGTCGGCGGCGCCGGTCTCCTCGGGGTAGACGCGCTCGTAGGAGACCTGCGAGCCCAGGCCGGACAGGTTGAGGTCGGCCAGCTCCTCCCACTCCGCGGGCAGGACCCCGCGGGCGACCACCTCGTAGCGGCTGGGCGCGGCGTCCACCTTCTGGGCGACCTCGTCCTCCTCCAGGTCGAAGCGGGTGACGAGCTCCTCGACGAGTTGGTCGCGCTCGTCCTCGGCGACCGTCTCGGGGTCGACGAAGACGGTGCGCGCCTCCAGCGACAGCGCGAAGGGGTTGCCGTCGGCGTCGGTGATCTGACCGCGCAGGGTGGGGATGTCGATGGTCTGCAGGCGCGTGTTGGAGGCCGCCTCGGCGTAGTGGTCGGCCTCCACGACCTGGATCTGCACCAGGCGTCCCGCGAAGAGCAGCAGGACGGCCATGATCAGGGCCCCGCCGATCTTGATGCGCCCCGGCGGCTCACCCCTGCGGAAGGTGCGGCGCAGCAGGGGCGGGGGCGGGGAGCCCCCGCCGCGGCGGCGCTCACCACCGCGCGCCTCCCGCGCCGGACGCCCCGGGGTGCGCGCCGAGGGGCGGGCGCCGCCGTCGGGGCGGCGCGGCTCGCGCTGGGGCCTCTTGGGCCGGGACCCCGAGCGGTTGGCCGCTCCGGGCCTGCGGGGGTCCCGGGGACGCCGGTCTCTGGGAGTGCTCACTCACCGCTCCCGGTGGCGCCGCTGATCTCACCGGTCTCGGGGTCGAGGAAGAGCGGGGGTTCACCGCCCTGCTCCATGCCCATGGCCTCGGCCTCGTCGGAGATGCGCTCGGAGCTCTCCAGTTCGGCGACCGTGCTGCGCCGCTGCTGCTCCTCGTAGGACAGCTCCCGGTTCTCCTCCTTGAGGTTGGCGATGGCGAAGGCCTCCTCGGCCACGACGCTGCGCAGGACGAGCAGGCTGACGAGCGTGGCCCCCAGCAGGAACAGGATGAGCAGGACGAAGGGGATGCGCGGCGCCCGGCCCTGCGCACCGCCCCCGGTCCGGGTGCGCTTGGCCGGTGCGGGCGCGGCCGCGGGCTTGGTCGCGGGTCCGACCGCCCGCTTGGGCCGCGCGGGGGCGGTCTTCCCGGCGGGGGCCTTGCCACCGCGTACGGGCGTGCGGCGCGTGTCCGTCCTCGTGCTCATCTGGGTCTCCCTACTGCCGCGGCGGTCGCACGCGTTCGGCCGCCCGGAGGCGGGCCGACTGCGCGCGCGGGTTGCGTTCGTTCTCTTCGTCCGTGGGGAGTTCGGCCCCCCGGGTGAGCAGCCGGAGTTCGGGCTGTCGTTCGGGAAGGGGGACCGGCAGGTCGGCGGGCGTGGTGTCGGTGGCCAGCGCGGCCAGGGCCCTCTTGGTCATCCGGTCCTCCAGCGAGTGGTAGGACAGCACGGCCACGCGGCCGCCGACCGCCAGGCGCGCGATCGCGGCGGGCAGGGCGCGTTCGAGGATGGACAGTTCGGCGTTGACCTCGATGCGCAGGCCCTGGAAGGCGCGTTTGGCGGGGTGGCCGCCGGTGCGGCGGGTGGCCGCCGGGATGGCCTCGCGCACCAGTTCGGCCAGCGCGCGGGTGGACTCGATGGGCGCTTGGGCGCGCTGGCGCTCGATGGCCCTGGCCACGCGGGAGGCGAAGCGCTCCTCGCCGTAGGTGCGCAGCACGCGGGTGAGCTCGGCGATCGGGTAGGTGTTGACGACCTCGGCCGCGGTCAGCGACTGGTCGCGGTCCATGCGCATGTCCAGCGGCGCGTCGTGGGCGTAGGCGAAGCCGCGGTCGGTCTCGTCCAGCTGCGGCGAGGAGACGCCGAGGTCGAGCAGGACGGCGTCGGCCTCGGCGGCGCCCGCCTCGTCCAGGGCTCGCGGGATGTCGGAGTAGACCGCGTGCACGAAGTGGGTGCGGTCGGCGTAGGGCGCCAGGCGTGCGGCGCTGCGCTCCAGGGCGGTGGTGTCGCGGTCGACGCCGACCAGGCGCATGCCGGGGCAGGCGCGCAGGAGCGCCTCGGAGTGGCCGCCCAGGCCCAGGGTGCCGTCGACCAGGACGGCGCCGGGCCGCTCCAGGGCCGGAGCGAGCAGTTCCACGATCCGGTCGAGCATGACGGGCACGTGCAGGGGGTCGGCTCCGGAGCGGGCCGCGTCGAGGCGCGCCTGCTCCCCGGCGGTGTTCTCCCCGTCGGCGGGCACGCCGCTCCCGTCCGTGCGGGCGCCCCCGGTCCCGCCGTCCTGCCCGATGTCCCCCATGTGCTGCTGTTCCTCCACGCTGTCGCCGTCTCCCCCCGAGTCGCCGTGGTAGCGCCGCGGTCGGTGCGCTCCACGGTGTCCTTGGCACGGCCCGGCGGGTTCCGGCGGGCCTCCGGACACGGCCGCTATTGTCCACCTTCCGGTGGCTTCGCGCTCACGACCTGGCACCGGGGAAGTCGCGCCAGCTCGTGGAGACCGCGCCCGGAGGCCGTTGCCGGACTCCGGCTTGCGAGGGTGTGGACTGTGTGCTGGTCGGCCCGGCGGTGCTTCCGCCGGGGTCACAGCACCCCGGGCAGCACCTCCTCCGACAGCTGCGCGAAGGCGGGTTCCTGTTCGGCCTCGTAGTCCGACCACGCCCGGGAGTCCCAGATCTCCAGGCGAGTGTTGGCGCCGATCACGACGCACTCCCGCTCCAGGCCCGCGTAGTCGCGGAGCTTGGCCGGGATGGTGACCCTTCCCTGCTTGTCGCAGTTCTCGTCCGAGGCGCTGGCGAAGAGGACCCTGCTGTAGTCGCGCACCGCCTTGGCGGTGACCGGGGTGGTGGCGAGGGCGTCGGTGATGCGCCGGAACTCCTCCGTCGGGAAGACGTAGAGGCAGCGTTCCTGGCCCTTGGTGATCACCAGACCCCCCGACAGCTCGTCGCGGTACTTCGCGGGGAGGAAGAGCCGCCCCTTCTGGTCGAGCCGGGGCGTGTGGGTGCCGAGGAACACACTTCCACCTCCCTCACCCTCGAAGTGGAGAATTCGCCCTCTCCACGGTGCCCCACCTTACTCCACTCTTCCCCACCGTCAACAGATCTTTCCGGCTTTTACGCCCACTGCGGGCCAGGAAATCGCAGGTCACAGCGTTGGCCGTGAGGGTGGGGGAAGGTGGAGGGCGCGGGGTGTGTCGCGGAGGAGGGGACCCTGGGGACCGCGACGACCTGCGGCGACACCGCGCGCGTGCCCGCGTGCGCGCACGCGGAAGGGCAGAGCGGGCTCCCGGCGGGCGGTCCGGCGTGTCGGACCGGCGGGGCGGTGTCCCGGCCGGTCGGAGCCGGGGCCCTAACCCGGCTCCGCGCTCTCGTCCGGCACCGGCGCCACCACCGAGGATCAGGAGGGCGATTGGAGCCCTTTAGCCTCTTTGACCATTCCTGGAACCAATCGGCCGCTGATTCCGGCGCTTTGGTTTGCAATCGGTTGGAATGGGCTTAGCCTCGGTTCCGAACAGCGACACGCGGAGCCACAGGGAGCGGGAGGGGTCTGGTGTCACTCGGTACACACCACGGCGGTCGCGGGGGCGACGTCCAGGGGGACGTCGGTGAGATCGTCGCCGTGGCCGACCGCGTCCGCGCCGCGATCGAGACGGTCATCGAGGGCAAGCCGGAGGTGCTGCGCCTGGCGCTGACGGTCCTGCTCGCCGAGGGCCACCTGCTCATCGAGGACGTCCCCGGCGTCGGCAAGACCATGCTGGCCAAGGCCCTGGGCCGGGCCGTGGACTGCTCCGTGCAGCGCGTGCAGTTCACGCCGGATCTGCTGCCCAGCGACATCACCGGTGTCAGCGTCTACCACCAGGACCGGCGCGAGTTCGAGTTCAACCCCGGCCCGGTGTTCGCCAACATCGTGGTGGGCGACGAGATCAACCGCGCCTCGCCCAAGACCCAGGCCGCCCTGCTGGAGTGCATGGCCGAGCGCCAGGTGAGTGTGGACGGCCAGACCCGCGCCCTGGAACGGCCGTTCATGGTGGTGGCCACCCAGAACCCGGGCGACATGGAGGGCACCTACGCCCTCCCCGAGGCCCAGCGCGACCGGTTCATGGCCCGCGTCTCGGTCGGCTACCCCGCCCCCCAGGCCGAACTCGACATGATCGACTCGCACAGCTCCAGCTCGCCGCTGGAGGACCTGACGCCGGTCACCAACGCCGCCCAGGTCCGCGACCTGGCCGACCGGGTGCGCACGGTGCACGTGGCCCCGGGCATGCGCCGCTACGTCGTGGACCTGGTCAACGCGACCCGCACCAGCCCCGAACTGCGCCTGGGCGCCTCCCCGCGCGCCACCCTGCACCTGGTGCAGGCCGCCCGCGCCTACGCCGCCCTGGACGGACGGCACTACGTCGTCCCCGACGACGTGCAGGCCCTGGCCGTGCCGGTGCTCGCGCACCGGCTGCTGCCCGGCCCCGAGGCGCAGATGGAGCGCCTGACCCCCGAGCAGATCGTGGCCAAGCTGGTCGCGCGCCTGCCCGTGCCCGGCCCGCAGTAGACCCCCGGCGCCCGCGGCCCCCGCTCCACCCCGTACGCACCCGCCCCCTGAGAGAGGGTCCATGCGCCCGCACCGAACCCTCACCGCACGAGGCGTCTGCATGCTCATCCTCGGCCTGACCGCCCTGGTGTCCGGCCTGGTCGTGGGGCAGCGCGAGGTCGTGGGCCTGGGCGTGCTGCTGACCGCGATCCCGCCGCTGTCGGCGCTGACGGTCCTGGGGGCCGCCTCCCGCGTCGCGCACAGCCGCACCCTGTCCCCCGTGCGCATCCCGGCCGGGCACAACGCCCGGGTGGAACTGCGTGTGGGCAACTCCTCGCGGACCTGGCCGGTGGCCGCGCTGTCTGTGCGGGACACGCTGCCCGTGCCGCTGGGCGGCGAACCCCGCTACACGGTGGGCTACCTGGGTCCGCGCGCCGTACGCGACGTCGCCTACCTGGTGCGCCCGGCCGTACGCGGGGACTACCCGGTGGGCCCGCTGTGGGTCGGCGTGACCGACCCGCTGGGGTGCGTGCGGGTCAGCCGCGACGTGGGCGGGCCCTCGCGCCTGCTCGTGACCCCCGTGACCGTCCCGCTGACCGCGCTGGGCGCCGCCGACGGCTCCAAGGGCGAGGACTCGCCGCGGCGTTCGATGAGCGGCGCCGGGGAGCAGGACCCCGTCCCCCGCGAGTACCGGTACGGCGACGACCTGCGCAAGGTGCACTGGCGGTCCACCGCCAAGCACGGTGAGCTGATGGTGCGCCGGGACGAGCAGCACTCGCGGGAGAGCAGCGTGGTCCTGCTGGACACGCGGCGCGGGGCGCACGGGCTCCCTGGGCCCGCCGGATCCCTGGAGACCGCCGTGAGCGCCGCCGCCTCGGTGGCGGTGCACCTGCTCGACGGCGGCCACGAGCTGCGCCTGCACACCGAGCGGGGCCGGGTCCCGACCACGAGCGCGTCGGGCGTGCTGGACAGCCTGGCCGTCGCCGAGCCCTCCGACACCCCGGGGCTGCTCGGCGGGATCGGCATGCTGGCCGAATCCCGCGGGGCGACCGGCCTGGTCGTGGCGGTGCTGGGCGCGGTGGACCCCGAGGAGGCCGCCGCCCTGTCCCGCACGGGCGGCCGGGGCGTGCGCGTGGCCGTGCTGTGCGCGCACGCCGCCTGGCCCGGCCCCGACACCCTGCGCGGGGTCCACGACGTGCTGACCGCGGCCGGATGGCGCGTCCTCGTCCTGGGTTCCACCGCCGAACTGCCCGACCTGTGGCGCCGCGCCTGGGCTCCCGCTCCCGCCGCCGGGCCGCACACCCCTTGGAAGGGTCCGCGTTGAGAGCACTGATGCCCCTGGCCACCCTGGCCTGCCTGCTGATGGCGCTGCCACTGCTGGACGGCCTCGTGCGGGGCGAGGCCTGGTGGGTCCCGGCCCTCGTGATGACGGTGGCGGTGGGCGGGGTGTCCGCGTTGTACCGCCTCAGCGGTTGGAGCTCCTTCCCGGTGCCGTTCCTCCAGGTGCTGGCGGCGGCGCTGCTGATGACGCCGCTGTTCGCCGGACACGTCGCGCCGCTGGGGCTGCTGCCCTCCGGTGACACGGCGGTGCACCTGCTGCGGGTGTTCGACGAGGGCCTGGAGACCATCGACACCAGCACACCCCCGGTCTCCTCCACGGCCGGGGTCATGCTGATCATCGCGCTGGTGTTCGTCCTGTTCGCGATCATCGCGGACTTCCTGGCGGTGACCGCGCGCTGCCCCGGGATGGTCGGCGCCCTGGTGGCCGTACTGATGGCGGTCCCGCTCATCGTGGACGACGCCGGACTGGGCTGGCCGGCCGCGACCAGCGGCGCCGTCGGCTTCCTGCTGCTGCTCGCGGTGGACGTGTGGGTGCGCGGCCGCGAGTGGGGCGTGCGCGTCCCCGACGGCCACGACTCCTCGGCCCGTGTACTGGGCGCGGTGGGCAGGGCGACGACGGCGGCGGTGGCCTCGGCCGCCGCGGTGCTGCTGGCGCTGACGGTACCGCTCGCGGTGCCGTCGCTGCGCACCGACGTGCTCCACACGATGGCCGACGGCACCTACATCGGCACCGGCGGGGACCGCATCACCACCACGCACCCGCTGGTCTCGCTGCGGCGCGAGCTGGCCTCCTCCTCCGACCGCACCGTGCTGACCTACCGGACCGACGCCGAGCGGCCCGACTACCTGCGCACGTACGTGCTGGACGAGTTCGACGGCGCGAACTGGACGATGACGCCGGTCAGCGCCTCGGGCGACACCCTGGTCGACGGGGAGCTGCCGCTGCCCACCGGGTGGGGCTCGGAGCCCTCAGGCGACGCGGTGACCACGCGGATCTCGATGGACTCGGACGCGCCCGGGATCGACTTCCTGCCGCTGCCGTACTGGGCGCGGACTGTGGACGTGCCCGGGGAGTGGTACGCCGACCCGGCGAGCCACGTGGTGTTCACGACCGAGAGCGCGCCCACGGGGCTGAACTTCACCGTGCAGGCCCTGGGCCGGGAGCCGTCCGTCGAGGAGCTGGCCGACAGCGGCAGCCCGCGGTCGCTGCCGGGCGACTTCCGCGACCTGCCCGGCGGCCTGGACCCGCGGGTCCGGGAGCTGGCCGAGGACCTGACCGAGGACGCGCGGAGCCCCTACGAGCGGGCGGTGGCGATCCAGGACTACTTCACTGGGGGCGCGTTCACCTACGACCTGTCCCCGCCCGCGGTACCCGACGGCGCCGACCCGCTCGCCCACTTCCTGTTCGGGGACCGGGTGGGCTACTGCGAGCAGTTCGCCGGGGCGATGGCGGTCATGGCCCGACAGGTGGACATCCCGGCGCGGGTGGCGGTGGGCTACACCGCGGGCGAGCAGCAGGGTGACGGCCGCTGGGCGGTGTCCGTGGGCGACGCCCACGCCTGGCCGGAGCTGTACTTCGAGGGTGCGGGCTGGGTGCGGTTCGAGCCGACCCCCTCCTCCGCCGGGGGGCAGGGCTCGGCGTCGGTGCCCGACTACTCCCGGGGCGGGCAGGGGGGCGTCGACGCCCCGGACGGGGCCGCGGAGGAGACGCGTGAGCCCTCGCCCGAGGAGACGGAGGCCGCGCGGGACGAGGCCACCGCGGAGGCCGGGGAGCCCAGCGAGGCCCCCGAGGCGGAGCCCGAGGACGAGCCCTCCTCGTCGGTGGCCGCCCCGGGCGACGACGCGCGGGGCGGCCCGGACCTGTCGTGGCTGCCCGCGGCGGGCGCCGCCACGGTTGTGCTGCTGCTGTTGGCCCTGCCCGCGCTGGCGCGCGCCCTGACGCGCTGGTTCCGGACGGCGTCGCTGACCGGCGGCGCGGGAGCCGCGGACGCGCACACCGCGTGGCGGGAGCTGCGGGACACCTGTCTGGACCTGGGCGGCGCGTGGTCGCTGGCGGAGAGCCCGCGTGCCACGGCCGAACGCCTGGCCGGTTCCGGTCCGGTGCCCCAGCCCGACGCGGCCCCGGTGGGGCTGATGTCGGGGGCCGTTCCGGGTCCGGTGCCGCCGGAGGCCGCGGCGGCGCTGCGGCGGCTCGCCCTGGCCGAGGAGGAGGCGCGCTACGCGCCCTCGCCCCGGGTCCCGGAAGGGCTGCGCGAGGACCTGCGGACGGCTCTGGCGGGGCTGACCGGTGTGGTCGGCGCGGGAACGCGCGTCCGCGCGGTGCTGCTGCCCCGGTCGCTGGCGCCGTGGCACCGTCCGCGCCGCGCGGCCGACCCCGAGCCCGTGACGCCCTAGCGGTGGCGGCCGTGCCGCCCCGCCTGTGCTGATCCGAGAGGTCGCGCCCCAGCTGGTAGCGGCCGTGTCCCAGCCGGGGGCGGGGCACGGCCTCCGGCGCGCTCCGGCCCGTGTGCGGGCCCGGCGCGCGGACGCCGCCCCCTGTCCCGGGGCGGTCGACAGCAGTACCTCTCCCGTGCACCGCGCCAGTCTCGGACGCCTCCGGGAAACCACGGCCCCCGCCCGAAAAACGTGGTGGGCCCCGCACCACTGTGCGGGGCCCACCACGGGGAACCGGGTGTCCGGCGCGGATCCCCTCCGGGGTCCCCGCCCGACGAGGCACGGCCGGTCGAGACCGGCGAGGGTGTGGGACCGGGGTCCTACTCCTCACCCTCCTGGCGACGGCGCCAGCGCTCCTCGAAACGATTCATCATGCCGGGACGGCTGCCGCCCCGGCGCTTCTGCTTGGGCTCCGCCACCGCGACGCCCTGGTCGGCGCCACCGCTCCCAGAGGCCTTGCGCCAGGCGTTGGCGCCCCACAGGAAGCACAGCAGCATGACCAGGAAACCGAGGACGCTGATGGCGACCTGGGCGACTGTGGACTGGAGCATCAACCCCGTCATCAGCAGCACGATACCGACGACGAAACCGAGTCCGGCCTTGATGATCCAGCGCTTGTAATGGACCGCGGGGTTCGTTTGCCGAACGGTGTTCGCGAACTTCGGGTCCTCGGCATACAGCGCCCGCTCGATCTGGTCGAGCATGCGCTGCTCGTGTTCAGAGAGCGGCACGGCGCCTCCCTACGGCAGTCCCCGGTTGGGGTGACGGGTACTGAAGAACAGTCTCTTGGTCAGTGGTATGCCCAGAATACGATGAGCTAGCGCCCGGTGGAAAGAAAAGCTGCGTGCGTACCTGACCACCACGGGCCACGATACCCTCGCCCTGTATCGGAAACACCGGCTTCCATGCCTCTCTTCTTACCCTCATTCCGGTCCTACCCTGGGGAACGCTCCGAGGGCCCCGGAAGTTGCCGCATCATACGTCGTTTTCGTCACGCTTGGCCAACACGGCCGACTGTATCGCGCCCGGCCCGAAACGTGCCGTTACGCGGTCCATAACCCGTTCAACATCCCTCCAACCCGATTCCTCCTCCCCCAGTGCCAACTGACGGTGCACCTGTTCCACCGGAATGACCCCCTCCACCCGCACCCCCACCAGGCGCAGCGGAACCCCCCGCAACCCGGAGGCGGTGTACAGCTCGCGGGCGACGGCGCTGATCTCGCGGGCCACGTCGGTGCCCTCGGCCAGGGTCCGCGCCCGGGTGATGGTGGAGAAGTCACCGCGGCGCAGCTTCACGCTCACCGTGCGTCCCGCCTGCCCCGAGGCCCTCAGGCGGCGCCCGACCTTCTCGGCCAGCCTCAGCAGCTCGCGGTCCACCACCTCGGGGTCGGCCACGTCCTCGTCGAAGGTCTCCTCCGAGCCGATGCTCTTGTCCGGGGACTCGGGCACGACCGGGCTGGTGTCCACCCCCCGGGACAGCTCGGCCAGGCGGGTCCCGGCCTTGTCGCCCAGCTCCATGCGCAGCAGGTCCGGCTCGTAGCGGGCCAGCTGCCCGACCGTGCGCACGCCCAGCCGGGCCAGGGTCTGCTCGGTCCGGTCCCCCACCCCGGGCAGCGCCCCGACCGGCAGAGGATCCAGGAAACCGCGCACGTGGGCGGTGGGCACCAGGAGCAGGCCGTCGGGCTTGCAGTGCGTGGAGCCGAGCTTGGCGGTGAAGCGGGTGGCGGCCACGCCCACGGAGCAGGTCAGGCGCTGTTCCCGGCGCACCCGCTCGCGGATCATCGCCGCGATGCGCACCGGCCCGCCCAGGCGGCGGCGCGCGCCGGACACGTCCAGGAAGGCCTCGTCCAGGGAGAGCGGCTGCACCAGCGGCGTCACCGAGCGCAGGATGTCCATGACGGCCTCCGACGCCTGGCGGTAGGCGCGGCCGTCGGGCGGGAAGACCAGGGCGTCCGGGCACAGGCGCAGGGCCCGCGCCATGGGCATGGCCGAGTGCACGCCGTGCGCGCGGGCGAGGTAGTCGGCGGAGGAGACCACGCTGCGCGGGCCGGTACCGCCCACGATGACCGGGCGCCCGCGCGCCTCGGGGTGGCGCAGCTGTTCGACGCTCGCGAAGAACGCGTCCATGTCCAGGTGCAGGATGTGGCAGTCGCCGTCCGGTCCGGAGCCGTCCGCGGGGAAGTCCGCGTCCAGCGCCGCGATGCCCTCAGGGGAGACCATGCCCCGCATCGCGGCGCCGCGTTCCAGTTGGCGTCGGCTCATACAGCCAGGTTATGCCGTGCCGGGGGCGCCCCGGCCCCCGGTACCGGGGTTCAGGAGCGGTGCGCGACGACGTGCAGCTGGGTGGCGATGCCGATCAGCTCGGGATGCTCGGCGGCGGCCCTCTCCAGCTCCACCAGGTGCTGCCCGGCGTGGGCGTCGCCCTCCCAGGCGTGCCCGGGCACGAGGTCGGCGAACGCGCGGACGCCGCGGACGCTCTCCCCGGACAGCCCGGCCCGGCCGATCAGCTCCAGGACCTGCTGGCGGGTGAAACGGCGCGGCATCGGGTCGCCCTCGCCCCAGCGCCCGTCGGGGTCGCCGAGCAGGTGGTGGGCCTCGGTGATGTGTCCGGCCAGCGCGCGGTGCAGGGCTCCGGCGACCGCGTTGGTGACCAGCAGGCTCACCGCACCGCCCTCGCGGGTGATGCCGACCACGTCGTGCAGCGCCGCGGCGGGGTCGTCCACGTACTCCAGCACGTTGTGCACCAGGACGAGGTCGGCGCTGGCCGGCGCGAACAGGGCTGCCAGGTCGCGGGTCTCCCCCTGGACCCCGCGCACGGACACACCCCGCTCGGCGGCGCGGCGCTCCAGGGCCGCGAGCGAGTCGGGGCTGGGCTCGACCACGGTCACCCGGTGGCCGAGTTCGGCCAGGGGGACGGCGGCACCGCCGGTGCCCCCGCCCGCGTCGACGATCTCCAGGGGCCCGTCCCCGAGCCGGTCCAGCAGTCCGACGAGGGCGTCCCACACGACCGCGGTCCGGGCCGCGTTGGCGGCCCGCCCCGGGCCGGTCGCCCCGCTCGCGCCGAGGCCGCCGCCCGCGGCCACGCTGGTCCTGTCAGTCACCTGCGTTCCCTCAATCCACGTTGCCCCGACGGTCCCCCGCGCGCCGATGCCGGTCGCGCCCTAGAGCGAGAGCGTCGACTTGTTCTCCATCAGCCTGGACAGGAGTCCGCTGACGAAGTTGGGGGACTCGTCGGTGGACAGCTCCTTGGCCACGCCGACCGCCTCGGCGATCGCCACGCCGTCCGGGATGTCGTCGGCCCACAGCAGTTCGTAGGCGCCCATCCGCAGGATGTTGCGGTCCACGACCGGCATGCGCTCCAGGGTCCAGCCGATGGCGTAGGTGTCCAGGAGCTCGTCGATGCGCTCACGCCGCTCGTCGACCGAGCGGGCCAGACTCTCGGTGAAGTCGTTGATCGGCGGTTCGGGCTGGGCCCGCCGGCGCCGGATGACGTCCTCCACCGAGGTGGCGCGCACCTCGGCCTCGTAGAGGACCTCGACCGCGCGCCGCCGTGCCTTGCGCCGTGCTCCGCTCATCAGTTGACTCGCCCGAGGTAGTCACCCGTGCGGGTGTCGACCTTGACGCGCTCGCCTTCGCTGATGAACAGGGGCACCTGGATGGTGGCGCCGGTCTGGACGGTGGCGGGCTTGGTGCCGCCGGTGGAGCGGTCGCCCTGCACGCCCGGGTCGGTCTGGGTGATCTCCAGCTCGACGGCGGGGGGCAGCTCGATGTAGAGGGGGTTGCCCTCGTTGGTGGCCACGGTGACCTTGGTGTTCTCCAGCAGGAAGTCCTTGCCGTCGCCGACGACGGCCTCCGGGACCGGGATCTGGTCGTAGGTGCTGGTGTCCATGAAGATGAAGGCCTCGCCGTCGTGGTAGAGGTACTCCATCTCGCGGCGGTCGACGTTGGCGAACTCGACCTTGGACCCGGCGTTGAAGGTCTTGTCGACGATCTTGCCCGTGAGGACGTTCTTGAGCTTGGTACGGACGAACGCGCCGCCCTTGCCCGGCTTGACGTGCTGGAACTCCAGGACGTTCCAGAGGACGCCGCCGTCGAGCCGCAGGGTCGTGCCGTTCTTGATGTCGTTCGTCGTGGCCACTTCGGTCGTCTCTCCAAGGGGTTTGACACGTCGGGGACCGACCCCCGCGGGGCCCGGTCGGTGTTCGGTGGGGCCGGGCACGGGCACCTCGGGGAGCTCCCCGGGCGCGCCGGTGCGCACGTCGCCTGTGTGCAGTCTAGTGGCTTCGTGGAACCCGGGTGTCGCCCGTGACCGCGCGGTACGCCTCGTCCAGCAGTTCGGGGGCGGGTCCGCTGAGGATGGCGGGCCGCGCCAGGCCGTCCAGGACGACGAAGCGCAGGGTGGCCCCGCGGGCCTTCTTGTCCACGCTCATGGCGGCGCGCAGTTCGGGCCAGGCCTCGGGGGCGTAGGAGACGGGCAGGCCGACCGAGGAGAGCAGTGAGCGGTGGCGCTGGACCAGGTCGTCGCCCACACGGCCGTCCAGGCGGGCGAGTTCGGCGGCGTAGACCATGCCGATGGAGACGGCGTAGCCGTGCCGGAAGGTGTAGTTCTCGGCGCGCTCGATGGCGTGGCCCAGGGTGTGGCCGTAGTTGAGGATCTCGCGGCGGCCGCTCTCGCGCAGGTCGCCGGAGACGACGTCGGCCTTGACCCGGATGGCGCGCTCGATGAGTTCGCGGGTGTGCCTGCCCCCGGGTTCGGCCGCGCCCTCGGGGTCGTCCTCGACCAGGTCGCAGATGACGGGGTCGTCGATGAACCCGGCCTTGACGATCTCGGCGAGGCCGCCGATGTAGTCGGCGCGGGGCAGGCTCGGCAGGGTGGCGAGGTCGCACAGGACCCCGGCCGGGGGGTGGAAGGCGCCGACGAGGTTCTTGCCCTCGGGCGTGTTGATGCCGGTCTTGCCGCCGACTGCGGCGTCGACCATGCCGAGCAGGGTGGTGGGCACCAGGACCGAGCGCACGCCGCGCAGCCAGGTGGCGGCGACGAACCCGGCCAGGTCGGTGGCGGCTCCCCCGCCCACGCCGACGACGGCGTCGCTGCGGGTGAAGTTGCGCTGCCCGAGCCGGGACCACAGGTCGGCGGCGACGGCGGCGGTCTTGGCGGCCTCGCCGTCCGGGACGGGCATGGAGTGCGCCCGGTAACCGGCGGCCTCCAGGGCGCCGACCACGGGGCGGGCGATCCCGTCCAGGCTCTCGGGGTGGATGACGGCCACCTGGGCGGCGTCGCCGACCAGGGAGGGGAGTTCGGAGAGGACCCCGCTGCCGACCACCACGTCGTAGCGGCCCGCGGAGTCGCCCACACCGATCCGGGTCACGGTCACTGCTGGGCCTTTCCGGAGTCCTGTCCGGCCAGCGAGGGCAGGATGGCGTCGACGATCTCTTCGGGGTGGTAGCCGGTGGTCTCCACGGTGACGCTGGCCAGGCGCTCGTAGACGGGCAGGCGCTCGTTGAGCAGCTGGCGCAGCCGGGTGCGGGGGTTGCCCGCGAGCAGGGGACGGGCCACGTCCATGCCCACGCGCTTGGCGGCCTCACCGAACTCCACCTGGAGGTAGACCACGTGGTGTCCGGCCAGGTCGCGCTGGGTGTCCTCGTCCAGGACCGCGCCGCCGCCGACGGCGATCACGCCCTCCCAGGCGCGCAGCCCCTCGGCGACGACCTCGCGTTCCAGGGCGCGGAAGTGCTCCTCGCCGTCCTCGACGAAGATGTCGCCGATGGGCTTGCCCGCGCGCTTCTCGACCTCGGTGTCGGTGCACAACAGGTCGGCGCCCAGGCGCCCTGCCAGGGCCTCTCCGACAGTGGACTTGCCCGATCCGGGCGAACCGATGAGCACCGCGATCGCTTTTGCCACGCTCTTCCCATCTGGAGAATCCGGGGCACCGCGCGCTGAGAAGCGCTGCCCCCTGCCTTGATCTTGCCGTCCCCCCACCTTAGCTTCGCCGGGGAGACGCGAACCCTTGCCGGGGGTGCGAACCGTTCCCGCGCGTGCGGGGACAGCACGGCCACGGCGTTGTCCTACTCCAGCGGACCTCGGTCCCCGGAGGCGGTGAGAGAGGCCGTCCGCAGGCCGGACCGCGGCACTGGCGGGGACATCCGATCCACCCCTGTGCTCGGATTCGGGGGCGGCTCCGTCGCCCGTGAGCGCGACGAGCGCCCCCGAATCCAGTGCGGCCCTTCCCTTCGCGCCCCGCCAGCCCCGAGGACGCGCCTGTGGACAACCGCTCCGGCAAGGGGCGCCGTGGCGGTTCCCAATCCGCTTCCGTCCCGTTCGTGAACGGGACGGAAGCACGCCGAGGTCGGGATCGAAGGTCAGCGGATGGTCAGCGCGTCCAGGTAGCCCCGGAGGTTGCGCGCGGTCTCGGCGACCGAGTCGCCGCCGAACTTCTCGACGGCGGCCTCGGCGAGCACCAGGGCGACCATCGCCTCGGCGACCACACCGGCGGCCGGGACGGCGGTGACGTCGCTGCGCTGGTGGTTGGCCTGCGCGGGCTCGCCGGTCTCGATGTCGATGGTGTCCAGCGCCCTGGGCACCGTCGCGATGGGCTTCATCGCCGCGCGCACGCGCAGCGGGTCGCCGGTGGTCATACCGCCCTCGACGCCTCCGGCGCGGTTGGTGCGGCGGCGCACGCCGTCCGGACCGGGTTCGATCTCGTCGTGGGCGGCCGAACCGCGGCGGGCGGCGGTGCGGAAGCCGTCGCCGACCTCCACGCCCTTGATCGCCTGGATGCCCATGAGCGCACCGGCCAGGCGCGCGTCCAGGCGCCGGTCCCAGTGCACGTGGCTGCCCAGGCCGGGCGGCAGGCCGTAGGCCAGCACCTCGACCACGCCGCCGAGGGTGTCGCCGGACTTCTTGGTGTCGTCGACCTCCTCGACCATGCGGGCGCTGGTCTGGGCGTCGAAGCAGCGCAGCGGGTCGGCGTCGATGGCGGCCAGGTCCTCCGGGCGCGGCTCGGGGGCGTCCTCGGGCACCGCCACGGGCCCCATGGACACCACGTGGCTCAGGATCTCCACGCCCAGGGCCTGACGGCAGAACTGGCGCGCGACCTCGCCGATCGCGACGCGGGCGGCGGTCTCACGGGCGCTGGCGCGCTCCAGGATCGGCCGCGACTCCCCGTGGCCGTACTTCTGCATGCCGACCAGGTCGGCGTGGCCGGGGCGGGGCCGGGTGAGCGGCGCGTTGCGCGCCACGCTCTCCAGCTCCTCGGCGGGCACGGGGTCGGGGGACATCACCTTCTCCCATTTGGGCCACTCGGTGTTCCCGACCTCGATCGCGACCGGACCCCCCTGGGTGCGGCCGTGTCGGATGCCCCCGATGACGGAGACCTGGTCCTTCTCGAACTTCATCCGGGCACCCCGCCCGTACCCGGCGCGACGGCGGAGCAGCGCGGCGGCGATGTCGTCCGAGGTGACGGACACACCGGCCGGGAGGCCCTCAAGAATCGCGACGAGTGCGGGTCCGTGGGACTCCCCCGCGGTCAGCCAACGCAACATGTGCACGATCCTTTCACGGATCGGTGCGCGGTGGAGCGCCGGGTTCAGGGTTGTGGAAACAGCGCTGCTCCCGTCAGGACGGTGGCCAGCGCTGCGGCGAGCATGAACGGACCGAGCGGGAAGGGATCCCTGCGGGTGAGCCGCCGCAGCGCCATGAGCACGACCCCCACCAGGGAGAAGGCCGCGAAGGCCCAGAACACGGCGACCAGCGCGCCGAGGGTCCCCGCCGCCCACCCCGCGTACAGCGCGGTGAGCCCGGAGAGCTTGACGTCGCCGAACCCCAGCCCCGCGCTGTGCACCCGCCACAGCAGCCAGTACAGCACCGTGACCATGACCATGCTGGCGAGCGCCCCGGCGGCCCGGTCGGTGTCGGGTCCCTCGGGGGGCAGCAGGACGGCCAGCCCGATCAGGACCGCGGCGACGGGGTAGGCGGGGAGGACGACGGCGTCGGGCAGGCGCATGACCCGCAGGTCGATGACGGCCAGCGGCACGCCGACGGCGGTCAGCCAGAGCACGGCCAGCACGCCGAACGGGGACCAGTCGGGTTGGAGGGTGGCCCACAGGCCGACGCAGCCGAAGAGCGCGGCGGTCACGACGACGACGGCGGGGTGGGACCGGACGACCTGCTCGCAGTGGGGGCAGGCCCCCCGTCTTCGGAACGTCCGGGCCTCCACCGCCGGGAACCAGCGCAGGAAGCGCAGCTCGGCGCGGCAGTGGGGGCAGCGGGGCGGCGGCGGGCCCTCGTCGTCGTCCGGCGGCGGGAGCCGGCGCTCGCCGCGCGCGTCCTCCCCGGTGTCGGGGACCGCGGTGGCGTCGTCGCGCGCGGGCTGGACGTGCCGGTCGGCGGAGGGCGTGAGCGAACCGCGGGAGGCGGGTGCGGGCGGCGGGTTGGCGGGGCCGAAGAGGTGGACGAGGCGGCCGTTGACCTGGCCCACCACCACTCCGAGCAGGGCGAGGAGGACGGCGACGGACGCCGTCCACAGGTGCGGATGGAGGAGGAGTGTCGAGGGGGTGGGCATGATGGGAAGCTACCCTTCCGGGGCCCGCGGCGACACCGCCCGGTCCGGCCTGTGGAAAACTCCCCGTCCGAGAACGCCGCGGCACCGCGCGCCCGCACGGCGCACGCACGGGACGAGGGCGTGGAGCGGTCCACGACCGCGGGGATCGCGGCCCGGCCGGAAACGCCCGGGACAAGGCGCGGAGCGGTCCACGACCGCGGAGCTCGCGGCCCGGCCGGAAGCGATCGGGACGGAGTCAGTCCCGGGCGGCGGTCCCGGGCCCGTTCGGGGGCGCGTCGTCGCGCTGGGCGCGCACGACGGCGCTCAGTTCGATGCCTCCGGGCAGCACGTGCCGCAGTTCGGCGGTGAGCCGCTCGGCCACGCGCCGCAGGACCTCGTCGTCGCGCTCGTCGAGTTCGAGGCGGATGCCGATCTCGCCGCGCTCGGAGGGGTGGATGCGGACGCGCTCGATACCGAACTCGCCCTTGGTGACCTGGTAGATGAGTCCGAGGACCTGCGGGTCGTCCTTGGGCTCGGGGACGGCGCCGGTCTCGGCGATCATGCTGAGGAAGGGGCCCTGAACGGTGTAGGGCACGGGGCCGGCCACGTCGAGCACCAGCGCGTCCGCCTCCTCCTCCAGGGCCGCCTGGCAGGCGTCCCTGACGGTGAAGGGCACGGGGCGCGCGTCCGGGCGCCAGCGGCGGACCGCGTCCACGGAGGTGAAGGCGAGCATGCCGCGCCGCCCGTCCCTGCCGGTCATGATCGGGACGGCGACCTCGCTGTTCTTGTCCTTGGTGAGCCCGCCGACGCCCTCCTCGGTCTCGGTGGCCACGGCGACCACGGGGATCAGCACGCGGGTTCCGCTGAGCGCGGCCAGCACCTGGCGGTCGCCCGTCGCGCCCGTCGCGTGTTCGCGCAGGCGTGCCTCGACCCCGGGATCGACGCTGCCGTCGTCGTCGCGGAAGTTCTGGGCGCCGATGATGGATGGTCTGCTCACGTGCACCGACTCTACCCGTGGGGCGCGGGGCCTGTGGCGGGCACGCCCGAAACGGCGCGAACCGGGCGGCGCGCCCGGTCACCGGCCGCCCTCGGGGTTCGCCGGACACACGGAACGAGCGGGCCCGCGGGGACGACGGGCGCGGGGCCTCACCCCTGCCGGGCGGCCTCGTCCTGCTCCAGCGCGCCGATGATCGAGCCGAGCTGGGCGACCTGCTCCTCGCTGAGGCGGTCGAAGACCAGCGAGCGCACGCGCTCGGCGTGGCCGGGCGCGGCCTGGCTCAGGAGGAGGGAGCCCTTGTCGCTGAGCACGGCCCACAGCCCGCGGCGGTCGTCGTCGCAGTGCTCCCGGTGCACGTAGCCGCCGCGTTCGAGCCGTGCGACCTGGTGGGAGAGCCTGCTCTTGGACACGATGACGCTGTCGGCGAGCACCCGCATGCGCATGCGCCGCCCCTCGGCCTCGGACAGGTGCACGAGGATGCCGTACTCGATGAGGGAGAGCCCGGTACGGGCGCGCAGGTCCTTCTCCAGCTCGTCGTAGACCCAGGCGTTCATCCTGAGGAAACCACGCCAGACGTGCTGTTCCTTGACGTCGAGCCACCCGGCGTTGTTCATGCGGCCCATCGTAGCGGCGTGTCCGAAACCCCCGCTCCGCCACACCGTCGGGCCCCGCGTCGGCTCTCCTCGGGGGAACGCCTTGCACGAGGGCCCGGCATTGCCTAAACTCCTCTTCCGAGGAAGATTCTTCTAAGGCGTCTTGTTACACCTCAGCGAATGGGCCCGGTCCCCGGGTCCGCCGACCCGACAGGGAGACACCATGGCAGCGCAGGAACTCCAGGCCGGAACCTGGAAGATCGACACCGCCCACAGCGTCGTCGGCTTCTCCGTACGACACATGATGGTCAGCAAGGTCCGCGGGCGGTTCGAGAAGTTCGACGCCACGCTGACGGTGCCCGAGGACCCCACCCAGGCGTCCGTCGAGGCCACCATCGACGCCAGCTCGATCAACACCGACAACGGTGACCGCGACAACCACATCCGCTCCGCCGACTTCTTCGACGTCGAGAACCACCCGGAGTTCACCTTCCGCTCCACCGGCGCCGTCGCCAAGGGCGAGGACTTCGTCCTTCAGGGCGAGCTGAGCATCAAGGGCAACACCCGCCCCGTCGAGATCGCGCTGGAGTTCAACGGCTCCACCATCGACCCCTACGGTCTCAACCGCGCCGGCTTCACCGCCTCCACGCAGATCAGCCGCAAGGAGTTCGGCGTGGACATCGAGATGCCGATGGACGGCGGCGGCGTGGTCGTCGGCGACAAGATCACCATCGACATCGACGCCGAGTTCACCCGCCAGGCCTGAGCACGTCCGTGACGGCCGGGCGGACTCCGGGCCGGACGAAGCAGGGGAACACGCGGGACGGGACGGCCTCCCGGAAGTTTTGACGACACACCGTCATCACCTTCGGGGCCGCTCGGATATCGTCAGCGGGGGGAGGGCGCACAGCCCTCCCCCCGCTCGTGTCACGCGTGCGCGCCACCCGCCGACCAGGAGGTCCCGTGTCCCCGTCCAACCCCTTCTCCCCCGAGGTCGTCGCCGCCGTCACCGCCCACATGAACGGCGACCACCCCGAGGACACCCTGCTCATCTGCCGCGCGCTGGGCGGCCAGCCCGGGGCCACCGCCGCGCGCATGACGGGCCTGGACGGCGACGGCGGCGACTACGCGGTCACCGTGGACGGAACCGAGCACGCCGTGCGCGTGCCGTGGGCGCGACCGCTCACCGAGCGCGCCCAGATCCGCGCCGAGGTCGTGCGCATGTACCAGGAGGCCTGCGACAGGCTCGGCGTGACCCCGCGCGGACGGCACTGAGCACCACGGGCGGCACCGGGCCCTCGTGCCGCAGGGGCGCACGGCCGACCGCGAGCAGCTGACCGGCCGCCTGGGATCGGGCCGCCATGTCACAGAGGACGGGGCCGAACAGGCGGTCCCGCACGGCGGAGCGGGGCCGGTGCGCGGTGGCCCGCGCGGACGTCGCCGAGGCGCGCGCAGGGCCGCGGCACCGGTCTTCCCGCCCCGGAGCGCACCGTCTGCGCGTTCCGGGTGGAACTCCATGCGCCCACGGGGAGTCAAAGGAGACGAGGGGCTACGCCGAGGAACCCGCACCGGGGCCCGAAACGGCGCGCGAACCGCGCCGCGCGGACCTACCCTGGAGGGGCCCTCGTTCCCCCGCAGGTCCACGACACCAACGCCTATCCGAAGGATGGCTCCGACCCCGATGGTCACGCCCGACCCCGGTGACGAGAACGCGCCGACCCAGCGGATCGAACCCACCGCGCCCACCACACGCATCGGCCCCGACGAGGACCGCACGCGTGCGGCCCGCACCCACCGGGCCACCCGTGTGTTCCGCCCGGGGACGGCCCCAGGGGGCGACACCGAGCCCACCCGCGTGTCCTCCCCGGCCGCGGACCGCACAAGCGTCCTGCCCGGCGCCGGCCAGGCGGACGCCACCCGCACGGCCGACGCGGCCCCGGGCGCGCGCCCCGCCCGCACCATCCCGGGCGACGGCCGCACCGACGGCCGCGCGCCCTGGTGGCGGACCCTGTTCGGCCCGCTCCTGGACTGGATGGCCCGCCTGGTCTCGCGCGTGGTGGTCGGCCCCGCCAGCGACCTCGACTACGCCGTCCCCGCCGAACTGCGCCGCCGCTACCGCGTGCTCGACCACATCGGCGCGGGCGGCGAGGCCGTCGTCTACCTGGCCGAACCCACCGACTCCCCCGGGCGCCGACTCGCTCTCAAGGTGTACCGGCCCGGCCACGACATCAACCGCGAACTCCTCGACCGCCTGCGCGCCCGCGGCACCGCCTCACCGCACACCCCCGCCATCCAGGGCTACGGCACCGCCGCCAGCTCCTGGGGCGAGGACCTGGCCTGGGAGGCCCAGGAGTACTTCTCCCACGGCTCGCTGCGCGCGCTCATCGACCAGGCCCCGCTGCCGGACGACCGCGCCCGCGCCGTGGTCTCCGCCGTCGCCGAGTGCCTGCACCACTGGCAGGACGAACTCCAGCACAACCACACCGACGTCAAGCCCGAGAACCTGCTCGTGCGGTCCCTGGACCCGCCGGTCGTGGCGCTCACCGACTTCGGCGGCGCCGTACGCGCCACCATGAGCCGCGTCTACGGCGGACTGGCGGTCACCGAGGACTACGCCGCGCCCGAGGTCGTCGAGGGCCGCCGCGAGGCGCCCGCGGCCTGGTGGTCTCTCGGCGTGATCGTGCACGAACTGGTGGCCGGACGCCGCCCCGAGCGCGGCGGCAACTGGCTGACCGCCCGCAACACCGAGGTGGACATCTCCGCCATCACCGACGAGCGCTGGCGCCTGCTCGCCCGCGGCCTGCTCACGCTCGCGCCCTCGGCCCGCTGGGGATACGACGAGGTCGCGCAGTGGCTGGCGGGCGAGCGCCCGCAGATCCGCGCGGTCAAGCGCCTGCGCCCCATCGAGTTCGCCGGAGCCAGCCACGAGGACCCGCCGAGCCTGGCCTTCGACCTGCTCGACCGCTCCGAGACCGGCGCCATGTGGCTGCGCACCCACTGGTCGCAGCTGCGCAGCTGGCTGGACCGCGAGGTCAACGACTACACCTTCGACCGCGCCTACCTGACCGGCCTGGACGCCCACCCCGAACAGGCGCACGTGGCGATCAGCGCGCTGGCCGCCCGCTACGTGCCCGGGATGCCGCCGCGCTTTCGCGGCCACGAGATCAGCGCCGACGGGCTGCTGGACCTGGCCACCGGCGACGCCAGCCGCCACGCGGTGGTGCGCGAGGCCGTGACCTCGGGCGCGGTCGGACTGGGCGCCCAGCACTGGTGCCCGCACCCGGCCTGCCGCTCGGGCGGTTCGGGGCGGTGCGCCCTGCTGGAGCGCGTCCAGCACGAGGTGCCCCTGATCATGCGCAAGGTGTCCGAGAACGTCGACCAGCTGGTCGGCTCGGGCCCCGACGCGCCCCGGCGCCCGGACACCCACGAGACCGACACCGCCTGGGCCCGGGCGGTCGAACTGGTCCTGCTCCCCGACACCGCCTCCCGGAGCCGGTCGCTGCTGCGCCGCCAGTCCTGGCACCCGCGCCAGCGCACCGCCGCCCCGCACGCCCCCTGGTGGGCGGAGCAGCGGCGCCTGGCCCTGCGCGACGCCAACGGCCGCGACGCCCTGGCCACCCGGGCCGCCCTGATCACGGCGGTGCTCCTGCTGCCCGAGGCGGCCCGGGTCGGCGGCGCGGTCGCCGAGCGCGAGCGCGCCGACGGCAGGGCACGCCGCCAGGACCGGTGGGCGTCGCTGGCCGGTTCGGCCGGTGAACGCTGGTCGCAGGTCCGCGAGAAGGCGGCCGGAGTCCGCAGGCGCGCCGCCGGGGCCTCCCCGCCCGGCCAGTCGGGGGGCGCGACCGCCCCGCACCCCTACAACCCCGCGGGACCGCAGGATCCCTCGCTCGACCCCCGCGAACAGGAACGCCGCAGGCGCCGGGCCGACAAGACCATGGGCCAGATCCAGCGGGCGATGAAGGCGGGCGCGTGCCGCCGGTTCGCCTACCCCGCGGCGCTGCTCGGGCTCCTGGACGGCCTGGGCCGCGTGGTGCGCCCGCAGGAGGGCTTCTACCCCGAGAGCGAGTTCGTGACCTCGGCCTACACCGGACTGCTGGACGCCAGCAACGGCGCCGTCCTGGGCTGGCTGTCGGAGGTCACCGGGGCCGTCACCGGTCTGCTGCCCGGCGACACCGGGGCGGCGTGGTGGCTGCCGGTGCTGCTGTCGGTGCTGCTGGTGGCGCTGGGCCGCTCGGCGGCCAGCAGGAAGCCCACCTCGCGGGCCCGTCGGCGCCTGGGGGCCTTCCGCCTGGCCGTGGTGGGAACGCTGTTCATGGTGGTGGTGCTGTTGTCCACGGGCCTGTTGGCGCTGGGCTCGGGGGTGCTGATCCCCCTGGACGGCCTGCTCGCCTAGCGTCCGGTGCGGGCGGTGGCCCGGCGCCCACGGGTGGGCCGCCCGCCCCCACCGGACCCGCCGTCCCCGCGCCGCGCCTCGGGTGCCCGCCGGAGAAGCCCACCGGGCCGACCCGCGCGAACCGTCGTACGGGAGACGGCCCGGAGGACCGCTCGCCGATCCGGGAGCCCGCCCGGGACACTCCCCGGCGGGCCGGCCGGGACCACGGGGCGGGCCCCTGCGCCCCGCCGCGCGCGGGCGCGCTCAGGGCCGGAGCCTGCTCAGGGTGTAGCCCCGCCCGGCCGGGTCCAGGGAGCGCGTGGCCCGCTTGAACAGGTACTCCGCACGCGGATAGGACAGGCGCCCCCGCCCCGTCAGCGGGCACAGGTCGGCCGCGGAGGGGCGCCGCGCCGGTCCCGGACGCCGGTCGGCCAGAAGGAGCGGCCCCCGCTCGCGCCCCGCCACGAGCCCGGGCAGCAGCCGGGCGGTCCCCGACCGCCAGCCCACCCAGCCGTCGCCCGACCGCGCGCGGCGGTCCTCCAGGTCCAGGTCCTCCACGTTGAGCGCCAGCACGGAATTCACCCGGGCGCCGGACTCGTGCAGCAGCCGCCACAGCACGCGCTCGCGAAGCGCGAAACCCTCCCCGTCGCACAGGCGCGCCACGGTCTCGGGGTCGAGCGGCACGTGCGGTGAGCGGGTCTCGCCGCGCCGTTCCAGGTCCGCCGCGAGATCCTCCAGCCCCGCCCAGGCGCCGAAGGAGCGCACGGTCGACCGGTGCCGGTTCCACGTGCGCGGGGCCGCACCGCCCCAGGCGGTGGCGAACACGCCCGCCACCCGTTCGGGGGTCAGGTCGGCCAGGGGCAGCCCCTCCCCCAGCGAACGGCACAGCCGGTCCAGGGTCTGGCCGTAGGAGCGCAGCGTCTGGGGGTCCAGGTCGTCGCGGCCCAGGAACTCCCGGGCCGTTGCGCCCAGGTCGGGCCCGGTGGGCTCGGGGACCGCGGTCCCCTCGGCCCGGCGCGACAGGAAGGCGCGTTCGGCGGTGTTCTCGGCCAGCACGGCGGCGCGCTCGAACTCCCGTTTCGCCTCGGCGGCCCGGCCCAGCCGCAGGAGCAGGTCGCCGCGTACGCCGGGCAACAGGTGGTAGTCGCGCAGGACCGGGTCCCCCGCCAGCTCGTCGACCAGGGCCAGCCCCTCCCCCGGACCTCGGGCCCTGCCGACCGCCACGGCCCGGTTCAGGCGCACGACCGGGGTGGGCAGTAGGACGACCAGCTGGTCGTAGAGGGCGGCGATACGGGCCCAGTCGGTGTCCTGCTCGCTGGTGGCCCGGGCGTGGCACACGGCGATCGCCGCCTGGAGCACGTAGGGGCCGGGCGGGCCGCCCGCGTCACGGGCGCGCAGCATGGCGGCGAAGCCCCGGCGCACCAGCAGGGGGTCCCAGCGGCCCCGGTTCTGCTCGTGCAGTCGGACGATCTCGCCGGAGGGGCCGGTCCGGGCCCCGGCCCGGGACTGCTGGAGCTCCATCAGCGCCACCAGGCCGTGCGCCTCGGCCTCGTGCGGCACCAGTTCGGCCAGGGTGCGGCCCAGCCGCAGCGCCTCCAGGCACAGGCCGGGGCGCATCAGGTCCTCGCCCGAGGTCGCCGCGTAGCCCTCGTTGAAGACGAGGTAGATGACGCCGAGGACGGAGGAGAGGCGTTCGGCCAGCTCCCGTCCGTCGGGCAGACCGAAGGCCACCCCCTCCTCGGCGAGCAGCCGTTTGGCCCGCGCCACGCGCTGGGCGATGTGCCCCTCCCCGGTGAGGAAGGCGCGGGCGATCTCCCCGTTGGTCAGCCCGGCCACCAGACGCAGGGTCAGCGCGACCCTCTCCGGAGTGGACAGCACCGGATGGCAGGTCGCGAACAGCAGGCGCAGGACGCCGTCGTCCGGGGCGGGCGCGACCCCGGGACCGCGCTCCAGCTCGTGGGCGATCTCCTTGTGCTTGCTCTCCAGGCGGTGCTCCCGGCGCAGACGGTCCAGGACGCGGCGTTTGGCGGCGGTCATGAGCCAGGCGCCGGGGTTGTCGGGGATCCCCTCACGCGGCCACTGCTCCAGGGCGGCGACGAGGGCGTCCTGGGCGCACTCCTCGGCGGCGCCGACGTCGTGCGCGATCCGGGTGAGCGAGGCGACGATCCGCGCCGACTCCATCTTCCAGACCGCGTCGACGGTGCGGTGGACATCGGTCACACCGAAGATGACAGCACCGGCCGGGCTCGTGCGCAACCCGGCCGGTGCCGCGGCCGGTCAGGGACCGAAGACCTGCTGGATGACGCTCTCGCCGTCGCCGACGATGCGGCGGAAGCGGCGGGCGACCTCGAGGGCCTCCTCGCGGGAGCGGACCTCGACCAGGGCGAACCCGGCCACGGCCTCCCTGGCCTCGGTGAACGGGCCGTCGGTCACGGTGATCTCCTCACCGGCGGAGACCATCCGGACACCGCCGGGCTCCAGCCCCCCGGTGGCCAGAAGGACTCCGGAGGCGGTGAGCTCCTCCACGAACGCGGCCATCTCGGCGTACAGGCCCTCGTCGTCGCGGGCGTCCTCGGAGGGGCGGGTGGTCATCAGGAAGCGCACGGCGTGCTCCTTCGTCTCGTTTTCGTTGCCTTCGGATACACGTCGAACGAGGTGATGTGACAGGGAACGGTCGCGTTCCCTGTCACATCGCCGCAGCGACGTGAGAGGGAGAAGCACAGAACACGAGAGAGGCCCCGGCCATGACCGCCACCCCCGCCACCGCACCCCGTGTCCGCCTCGCCACCGCGGACACCACCCGCGCGCTGCTCGCCGGCGCGGCCCTCGCGGCGCCCCTGTGGGCCGCCGTCTCCCTGGCGCAGGCCGCCGCACGGGAGGGGTTCGACCTGACCCGGCACCCCCTGAGCGCGCTCAGCACCGGCGAACTCGGCTGGCTCCAGATCACGAACTTCCTGGTCGCGGGCGCCCTGACCGCCGCCGGAGCCCTCGGGCTGCGCCGGTCCATGCGCGGTGCGCCCGGCGGCACGTGGGCGCCTCGGCTGGTCCTGGTCAACGGCCTCGGCATGATCGCGGCGGGGCTCCTCGTCATGGACCCGGCCGACGGCTTCCCCGTCGGCACCCCCGCGGGGATGCCCGAGCAGCTCACCTGGCACGGCTACGGCCACATGGCCGCCGGATCGGTCTCCTTCGCCGCGCTGATCGCCGCCTGCTACGTACTGGGGCACCACTACGGCCGCACCGGCCACCGGGGCGCGGCCGCCGCCTCCCGTGTCGCGGGCACCGTCCTGCTGGTCGGCAACGGCTGGGCGATGACCGGCGGCCAGTACGGCTCGCTGACCCTGGCCGTCGGAGCCGTCACCGCCATGCTGTGGGTGTCCACGGTCGCCGCACTCCGCCTCAGGACCTCCTGAACAACTTCCGTCACACGCGTCACGTGTCCCGCCGTGTCCCCCCGGCGGGGCGCGTGGGCTATGATCGCCCGGTTCGGCACACGGACGCACGGCCACGACGGGGAAGAAGGTGTCAGGTGGGTGAGGTGATCGAGCTGCGCTCGGGAGAGTACCGAGCGCGCGTCGACCGCACGGGAGCGGGACTGCGGGCACTCACCTGGCGCGGCCGCGACGTGGTCTGGCCCTACGACGGGGACGGCCCCAAGGCCTTCCAGGGCCAGGTGCTCGCGCCGTGGCCCAACCGCGTGACCGAGCACGGCTACCGCTTCGACGGGGTCGAGCACCGTCCCGAACCCAACGACCCGGCCACGGGCACCGCCATCCACGGCCTGGTCCACGACCGGGAGTGGACGCCGGAGACGGTCTCCGAGGACGCGGTCGAACTGCGGCTGGACTTCGGCGGCGGGCCCGGCTACCCCTTCCCCCTGGAGATGAGCGTCACCTACCGGCTCTCGGCCGACGGGCTGACGGTCGCCACCACCGCCCGCAACCCGGGCGGCTCCCCCCTGCCGTTCGGGCTGGGCTTCCACCCCTACCTGACCCTGGGCGAGCCGCTGTCGGCCCTGGCCGCGCGCGGGGAGTTCGCGCTGGAGGTCACCGCCGGCACCCGCCAGCCGGTGGACGGGCAGATGCTGCCCGTGGGCGGCCCCGTCCCCGTGGACGGCGGCGACTTCGACTTCCGCGCGCCCGGCCGCCAACTGGGCGACACCGTCCTGGACACCGCCTTCACCGAACTGGAGAGGGACGCCGACGGGCGCGCGTGGGTGCGGGCGAGCGGCCCCGAGCACCGGGTGTCGCTGTGGTGCGACCGCGGCTTCGGCTGGTTGCAGCTGTTCAGCGCCGACACCCTCGGCGGGGACGACCACCGGGCCCACCTGGCCGCCGAGCCCATGACCTGCCCGGCCAACGCGCTGGCCACCGGCACCGACCTGATCGTGCTGGCCCCCGGGGAGTCGACCGCGCACGTGTTCGGCATCCTCGCCGAGCCCCTGGCCTGAGCCCCGGCCCACCGGCGCGCACGGCGCCGTGACTCTTCCGGCGGGTCCGGCCCCGCCGGAAGAGGCCCGCGGTCGCCGAACCGATGACCCGGCCCACGCGAGCCCAGCCGTACGGGGGCGCGCCGGGACCGGACACGGCCGGGGAAGGGAGGGCTCGCCCGAACCGGGCACAGCCCGGAACGAGGGGTTCAGTCCGCAGCGGACACGGCCCCGGGCAGGGGGGCTCAGCCCGAACCGGAGGGCTCCCCGCCCAGCACGCCGCTGAGCCGCTCCAGGTCCTCCACCGTGTCGATGTCCTCCGGGCTGGCGATGTCGTCGCAGGCCACGGCGGTGACCAGGTGGGAGTACGCGCGCAGGAACGGGCGCGCCCCCACGTCGTGCACGGCCATGGCGTAGGCCGTGGACCAGTGCTCGCGACCCAGCAGCACGGGGTTGCGCTGGTTGCCGCGGTAGGTGGCCACCACGGCGCGGGCGCCCTGCTCGTGCGCCTCCACCAGGCGGCGCACCGCCTCGGGGGTGACCAGGGGCTGGTCCGCCAGCGCGATCAGCACCGCGTCGACCGTGTCGGGCAGGGCGTCGATCCCGGCGCGCACCGAGGACCCCATCCCGGTCCGCCAGTCGGGGTTGTGCACCGTGTGGGCGCCGCGCACCGGGGTGTCGGCGGCGCCCAGCACCACCATGACGGGAGCGCAGCCGCCCGCGGTCAGCGTGCGCACGCCGCGGTCCACCAGACGTTCGCCGCCCACCTCGACCAGCGCCTTGGGCCGCCCGAGTCTGCTCCCCGAACCCGCGGCCAACAGCAGGCCCGCCACCGGACCCGTACGCTCCCCGCCCTGCTCCTGCCCCCCGATACCCATGACGTGATGATGCCACGCACGGACGCGAGGGATGGGCGACCTGGCACAGCCCGTCCGGCCCTGTTCCGCGACCGCCCCCACGGACCCGCCGTGACCAGGCACTCCACGGACCGGCGGGTTTCGGTTCACTTCACACGGTGGCCGAATCCGGCCGGAACCAGGGGTTTACCCGACGTGTCGTGGTGGATCCGGCCGCTGGTCTCACGCAGGGCCCGCCCGCTGCCGCCCCACCGCACCTGCACCAACTCCGCGGCGATCGACACCGCCGTCTCTTCCGGAGTACGCGCCCCCAGGTCCAGACCGATCGGCGAGTGCAGGCGCGCCAGCTCCGCCTCACCCACCCCGGCCTCGCGCAGCCGCTCCAACCGGTCCTCGTGCGTGCGCCGGGACCCCATCGCGCCGATGTACCCGGCGCGGGTGCGCAGGGCCACGCTGAGCACCGGCACGTCGAACTTGGGGTCGTGGGTGAGCACGCAGATGGCCGTGCGCTCGTCGATCTGGTCGGCGATCTCGTCCAAGAACACGTGCGGCCACTTGACCACCACCTCCTCGGCGGTGGGGAAGCGCTTGGCGGTCGCGAACACCGGCCGGGCGTCGCACACCGTCACCCGGTAACCCAGGTAGGTGCCCAGGTCGGCGACGGCCGCCGCGAAGTCGATCGCGCCGAAGACCAGCATGCGAGGGGCGGGCGCGAAGGACTGCACGAACACCTCCAGCTCGTCCCCGCGCCGCTGCCCGTCGGTGCCGTAGCGCAGCAGGCCCGTACTGCCCTGGGCCAGCATGCCGCGCACGTCGTCGTCCAGGGCGTCGGCCAGCCTGTCGCTGCCCAGGTCGCCCTCGGCGTGGCCGGGCCAGACCACCCGGCGCCGCCCCACCCGGCCCTGGTCGGAGGGGTCGGAGACGATGGTGGCCACGGCGACCGGCTGGTGCTCGTCGACCGCGCCGATCACCGAGCCCAGCTGGGGGTAGGCGGACCGGCTGATCGGCTCGATGAACATGTGCAGTGTTCCGCCGCAGGTCAGGCCGACGCTGAAGGCGTCGTCGTCACTGACCCCGTAGGTGCGGCGCACGGGGACCCCCGTGCGGATGACCTCCAGGGCCTCCTCGTAGACCGCGCCCTCCACGCAGCCGCCGGACACGCTGCCGACCGCCTCCCCCGAGGCGCTGACCAGCATCGCCGCCCCGGCGTCGCGGGGAGCGCTCTTGTAGGTGTCGATCACGGTGGCCAGCGCGAACGTCTCGCCCGACGCGTACAGGCCGGACACGGCCGCTCGGATGTCGCGCACGCGGTACCTCTTCCACGTTCCGTCGGTGGCTCTCGGTACCAAAGTATGTGCCCCGCACAACACTCGGGAGCCACCGATCCTCAGGAATTCGGCGGCTCCTCCCGGAGGTTCCTACGAGCGGTCGGGCTCGCGGCCCTCGCCGCGCTCGTGCAGCAGCGCGCGGAACTCCTCCAGGGCGCGCCGGGCGGACTCGCCGTCGGCGCTCTGGATGGCCATCACCGCCAGGGTCGTGCCGTCGGACAGGTCCGCCGAGGGCCAGGGCTCGCCCTCGGGCATCCGCACGTCCACGACCTCCGCCCAGGACAGCACGTGGGTGCGGATGCTGTTGACCACCGTCACACCCTCCTCACCGGCCACCAGCCGCGGCCGGGCCAACAGGTGCAGGGCGGCCGCGATGGCCAGGCCCAGGCCCACCATCAGGACCCGGTCCATGACCCCCCAGCTGCCCGGCAGGATCACGGCCAGGACCGCCAGGGTCGCCACGATCAGCAGCGCCAGGCCGTAGGCGACCCACCGCACCGACCGGGGCCGCCACGTCCTGGGCAGCACCGCCTGTCCCGACTCCTCGCCGTCCACGGGCTGTTCCCTCGTCCGCACCAACTGCTCCACTTCTGGACCGTGTCCGCCGCGGTCCCGGCACGCCGCCAGGCCGCGTCCCGCGACGCCGTACCCCGCCGGACGGCCCCCTCGGGCCCTCCGGCGCGCACCGCCCGGCGAGGACCGCCCAGCGGCCACCCGCCGGATCGGGACCCGCGCGACACCTCTTCGGCCGTCCGCGTGCGCGGACGGCCCACCACCGTCACCGTGCGCCGCCGGACCGGATCAGCGGCGCAGCCCGCGCAGGACCGCCGCCGTGTCCAGGGCGGCCAGCGCGGCCTCGGCGCCCTTGTCCTCGGCGCTCCCCGGCAGACCGGCGCGGTCGAGCGCCTGTTCCAGGGTGTCACAGGTGAGCACACCGTTGCCCACGGGGGTGGAATGGCGCAGCGCCACCTCGGTCAGGCCGTGGGTGACCGACTGGCACACGTAGTCGAAGTGCGGGGTGCCCCCGCGGATGACCGCGCCCAGGGCGACCACGGCGTCGTGCTTGCGGGCCAGCTCCTGGGCGACCACCGGGATCTCGACCGCCCCGGCCACCTCCACCACGACGGGCTCGGCCGCGCCCGAGGACGCCACCACCTCCAGCGCCCTGGTGAGCATCGGCTGGACCACGCCCGCGTTCCAACGGGTCACGACGATGCCCACCGACATCCCCGAGGCGTCGACACCACTGCTGTCGGGGCGTCCTTCACCACTCATGGGCTCCTGCTTCCTCTCCGAACGAAGTGTGCGGCCCCGGACCACCGCCGGGGCGGGCGCCGCCCCGGCCTTCCGGGGGCGCCGCGCGCGGGGCGGCCGGTCGGCCGCGCCGCAGGGCCGGGGTCAGCGGACGACGCCGGTCAGGTCGTGGCCCATGCGGTCGCGCTTGGTGCGCAGGTAGTCGATGTTGTCCTCGGTGACGAAGGAGGGCATCGCCACCCGCTCCTTGACCCGCACCCCGTGCTGCTCCAGCCCCTCGGCCTTGGCGGGGTTGTTGGTCAGCAACCGCACCGACGACACCCCCAGGTCGGCCAGGATCTGCGCCCCGGCGCCGAACTCGCGCGCGTCGGCGGGCAGGCCCAGGCGCAGGTTGGCGTCCACGGTGTCCGCCCCCTGGTCCTGGAGGCTGTAGGCGCTCAGCTTGTGCAGCAGACCGATCCCCCGGCCCTCGTGGCCGCCCAGGTAGACGAGCACCCCGCGCCCCTCCTCGGCGATGTCGGCCATGGCGGCGTCCAGCTGGGCGCCGCAGTCGCAGCGGTGGGAGCCGAACGCGTCGCCGGTGAGGCACTCCGAGTGCAGGCGCGCCAGGACGTCGGTGCCGTCGGTCAGGTCCCCGTACACCAGCGCGACGTGCTCGGCGCCGTCTGCGGTGCCCCGGTACCCGACCGCGCGCCACTGGCCGTACCTGTTGGGCAGGCGCGTCTGGACCGCGCGGGAGACCAGCGGCGGGTGCGCCTCGGCCTCGGTGAGCGCCTCCCCCAGCGCCTCGCGGTAGGCGGCGAGCTGCTCGACCGAGACCAGCTTGAGGCCGTGCTCGTCGGCGAACGCGCGCAGCCGGGGCAGACGGGCCATGGTGCCGTCGTCGTTGACGACCTCGGCGAGCACGCCCGCGGGACGCAGACCGGCCAGGCGGGCGAAGTCGACGGAGGCCTCGGTGTGGCCGCGCCGGGCCAGCACGCCGCCCGGGCGGGCTCGCAGCGGCAGGACGTGACCGGGGCGCACGAAGTCGGCGGGGCCGCTGCCCTCCGCGGCCAGCAGGCGGATGGTGCGGGCCCGGTCAGCGGCGGAGATCCCCGTGGTGACGCCCTCGCGCGCGTCCACGGTGACCGTGTAGGCGGTACGCAGGCTCTCCTCGTTGCGCGCGGTCATCAGCGGCAGGTCGAGGCGGTCCAGGTCCCCGCCCTCCAGGGGGACGCACACCACACCGGAGGTGTAGCGGATCATGAACGCCAGGAGTTCGGGCGTGGCGAGCTCGGCGGCGAAGATGATGTCGCCCTCGTTCTCGCGGTCCTCGTCGTCCACCACCACGATGGCCCGCCCCGCGGCGAACTCGGCGACGGCCTCCTCGATCGGGTCGAGGACGACGGCCTGGTCGATCGGTGTCGTGGCCGGGGTGGGTTCGGTGACGGTCATGGCCGCTCCCTGGGATGGATCGTGGATGTGGGTGCTGGGGCGGGCGGCGGCCCGCCCGCGCGGGTCCGCCCCCTCGTGCCGTGCGCGGGCGCTCACGCCCGCGGGCGGACCGCCGCCACGGCGGTGATGCGCTCGACGTACTTGGCGATGACGTCCACCTCGATGTTCACGGTGGCACCGGTGGCCAGTCCGCCCAGAGTGGTCGCCCGCAGGGTCTCGGGGATGAGGCTGACCTCGAAGAACTCATCCTCGGCGCCGGGCTCGCTGACCGCGGAGACGGTGAGGCTGGTGCCGTCGACGGTGATCGAGCCCTTCTCGACCACGTACGGCGAAAGGTGGGCGGGCAGCCCGAAACGCAGAACGTCCCAGTTGTCGCCGGGATTCCGGGAGACCAGGGCGGCGGTGCCGTCGACGTGGCCCTGGACGATGTGCCCGCCCAGGCGGCCGTCGGCGCGGGCGGCGCGTTCGAGGTTAACGGGGGAGCCCGGGGCCAGGCCGCCGAGGCTGGAGCGGTCCAGCGACTCCTTCATGACGTCGGCGGTGAAGGTGCCCTCGCCCCGGTCGACGACGGTCAGGCACACACCGTTGACCGCGATGGAGTCGCCGTGTGCGGCGTCCGAGCTGACCAGGGGGCCCCGGACGGTGAGCAGTACGGCCTCACCCGTGGTGCCCGCGGCCTGGATGGAGACGACCTCGCCGAGTTCCTCGACGATTCCGGTGAACACGCCCTTGCCTTCCCTTCGCCTGGTGGCTCCGGGGTGAGGGGACGCGTGGAGAAGGGTCCACGAACAGGACGGCACCGGGGCCGCGCGTCAGCGGACGCGGGCGGCGAGGGGCCGTCCCGACACGTACTGCCTCCCATCCGGACTTTCACCGTCGGTACCGGAATTCCACCGGTTCAACCGGCCGATGGACTCGGCCGGGTCGCGGACTGTCACCGCCGGTTCGGAATTACACCGACCCCGGAGCACGTGTTGAACTTGCTGGTAGGGATCCTAACCCCTCGTCAACAGGAGCGCCTAGCCGGTGTGACGCGAATCATCGGGCCCCACAGGCGTCGGCGCGGACGGCACGCGCCCGGTCGGGCGGCCCCGGCGGGCGTGTCGCCGCGGCCGCGCGTCCCGCCCGCTCAGGAGGTCTCGGCCTCGGCCCCGGGCCGGGTGGCCAGGCCGCTGCGGACGAAGGCCTCCGGAGCCAGGAAGGAGGCCCAGAAGGTGATAGCGCCGTAGGCGACGAAGGACACGGCGGCGTCGGCGAGCCCGCCCAGGTGGCCGAAGAGCACGCTCACGAACACCTGCACCAGCACGATCACCGAGACCCCCAGGACGAAACGGGCGGCCCGGGAGGCCAGGGTGCCCGCGGCGCTGTACCATCCGCGCCGGGCGAGCAGGGTGAAGCCCACCAGCCCGCCCAGCAGGGTCCCGGCCACGGTGTACAGACCGGTGAGGGTTTCGGCGGCCGGGTCGGCGGGGACCGCGCCGATCCACTCCTGGGGAACCGTCCAGTCACCGCGCACCAGCAGCTGCCACAGGGTGGCCGCCAGGCAGGGCAGCAGGGCGACGGCCAGGGCGTAGCCCATCCAGCGGGCCGTGCCCAGCCCCAGCCACCAGGCGGTGACGCGGTCCTCCCAGCGCAGGACCGCCCACAGCAGGGCGGCGCCCAGCACCAGCCCGGCCACGACGTCGCTGATGAAGTGGGCGCCCAGGTAGACCCGCGAGAGCGAGACGAGCGCGATGACCGCGACCGCCGCCCACAGCACGGCGCGGCGGCCGGACCTGATGCCGAGGTAGCCCCAGGTGACGGTGGCGCCCTGGGTGTGCCCGGAGGGGATCCCGAAGCTGTCCGAACTCGTGTGGGCCGTGACGCGGGCGTCGAACCAGGGCGGCCGGGCCCCGTAGAGCAGGGACTTGAACAGCTGGTTGACCACGCCGGAGCAGGCCACCACGACGAACAGGCGCGCCCCCAGGCCGGGGTTGACGCACCAGAAGACCAGGGTGAGGGCGAGGATGACGAGCGTGTGGGAACCCAGGTGGGTGACCAGGCCCAGCGGGTGAGCGAGCCAGTCCCCCAGGCCCTGGAGCCAGAGGATGGGGACGGTCTCCGCCTCCCACAGCGCGTCCATGGCCAGGTGCTCGGCGGTCCAAGCGTTCAACGCGTACTCCCGGGGGTCCGCGCCTGGCAACGCGCTCACGCCGCGCCGCTCCCCCGCGCGCGCGAAGGCGGAGGGGAAGACGGAGCCGCGACCAAGCGAGATTCACGACTACGAGTCGCACAGCTTAGGGGGAGACGCAGGGCGGGGCCAGCGAAGGGCGGAACCGTGTCGCGATCGTTGCGCAGACGGACGTTCGGTTGCGGAGGGTCGGGGCTTCGGGTTCAGGACCTGGCGGCGGCCCCGGCGGCGAGGGCGCGCAGGGATTCCACGGCCTTGGCCGGGTCCTGGGCCCCGTAGACGGCCGAACCGGCGACGAAGACGTCGGCTCCGGCCTCGGCGGCCCGCTCGATGGTCTCCTCGCTGACGCCGCCGTCGACCTGGAGCCAGACGGAGGCCTCGCGGCTGTCGAGGATCTCGCGGGCGCGGCGGATCTTGGGCAGGACCACGTCGAGGAACTTCTGTCCGCCGAAGCCGGGTTCGACGGTCATGAGCAGGAGCATGTCCATCTCGCCGACGAGGTCGGCGTAGGGCTCGACGGGCTCGGCGGGGTTGAGGGCCAGGCCCGCGCGGGCGCCGAGGCGGCGGATCTCGCGCAGCGTGCGCACGGGGGCCCCGGCGGCCTTGGCGTGGATGGTGACGCTGCCCGCGCCCGCTTCGGCGTAGGCGGGGGCCCAGCGGTCGGGCTCCTCGATCATCAGGTGGCAGTCCAGGGGGGTGTCGGTCGCCTTGAGCAGGGACTCCACGATGGGCAGGCCGAGCGTCAGGTTCGGGACGAAGTGGTTGTCCATCACGTCGACGTGGAGCCAGTCGGCGGAAGGGGACACGGCGGCCGCTTCGTCGGCGAGGTGCGCGAAGTCGGCGCTCAGGATGCTGGGTGAGATCTGGATGGCCACGCGTGCAGTGTAGCCACGGCGGAGGGGGGCGGGTGGTCCGGGTGCGGGGCCCGGAACTGCGGGGATGCGAAGAGGTTTTCCCCTCCCCCTCACTGTTCGGGGTGTCTTTGTGGAGGATCTTTACGACGTAGATTACAAATCGCCCTTTTCGGACATGCGGAGTGGCCGAGAGGAGTGGGGGGAGGGCGTCCGAGCACACCTGGCACGGCCCCCGGGGAGGTGGGGCCCGTGCCAGGTGCCGTGGCGGACGCCCGCGCGCAGGAGCGTCCGGGAGGAATGGGAGATCCGTGAGCGAGGACACCGCGGCGGAGCTGGGCGTGGTCTGCGAGCACGCCCGCGACATCAGGGACCGGCTGGAACCGGTGCCCGGCGGCCCCGCGCTGGTCGACGCGGTGCTCGGGGCCGCGCGCGGCGGCGGGGACGCGTCGGCGGAGCTGGCCGAACTCCAGGAGGCCCTGGTCGCCCTCGACGGGCGCGGGCTGGCCGCCCACGCCGACGGAGTGCACCGGGTGGGGTCCGGGGGCGCGGGGGTGGCCGGGATCGGTCTGCCCCGCCCCGCCTTCGCCCTGTACGGGTGCCCCCAGGGCAGGTGCGTGCGCACGTGGGAGCCCACACCGGCCGAGGACGTGCCGGCCTGCCTGGTCAGCGGCGCCGCCCTGCGCCCGCCGCGGGGGCGGTAGGCGGTGGGCGACCTGTGGGCGGAACTGGGCCGCAGGCTCACCGAGAGGTGGGTCAGCACCCTCGCGCTGCCCGGCGCCCTCTACCTGGCGGTCGCCACCGCCGCCTACGCCCTGGGCTGGTCCGGGGCGTGGGACGCGGGGCACCTGGCCGAGCGTGTCACCGGATGGGCCGCGGATCCGCGAGTGGACACCTTCGGCGGCCAGGCCCTGGTGCTGGCCGCCGTGCTGGCCGGGAGCACCGCCGTGGGCCTGGTCGCCCGGGGGTCGGGCTGGCTGGTCGAGCGCCTGTGGACCGCCGCGGACTGGGAGCGGTGGCCGCCGCCGCTGCGCGGCTGGACCTGGCGGTGGGTGCGCTCGCGCCGCGCGCGGTGGGACCGGCTGCGCGGGGAGGTCGAGCGGGCGCGGAACGGGGAGGAGGAGCAGTTCCGGGGCGGGGAAGCTGAACGGACACGGGACGGAGAGGAGGAGCGGGCGCGGAAGGGGGAAGCCGAGCCAACGCGGAGTGGGAAGGCTGAACGGACACGGGACGGGGAGGCGGAGCGGACGTGGAAGGGGGAAGCCGAGCGGCCGCGGCGCGAAGGCGGGGAGGGGGCTCGGCGTGGGGGCGGGGAAGTCGGGCAGGCGCGGGGCAGCGGCCGGGAGGAGGCGTTCGCGAAGGCCTACGACCGCATGGCGAGGATCTCCCCCGAGCGGCCGGAGCGCCCCACCTGGTGCGGTGACCGGATCGCGGCCGTGCGCACGCGGCTGGCCCGCGACCACCGCGCGGACCTGGCCGTGCTGTGGCCGCACCTGTGGCTGGTCCTGCCGGAGGAGGAGCGCGTGGAGGTCACCGCGGCCCGCGAGGACCTGTCCCGCGCCACCGGGCTGACGGCGTGGGGACTGCTGTACCTGCCGCTGACCGTGTGGTGGTGGCCCGCCGCGCTCGTCGCGGCGGCCGTGGCGGGGATCGCGTGGGTGCGGGCCCGGTCGGCGGCCGGGAACTACGCCACGCTGGTGGAGGCCGTCGTGCGCCTGCACGCGGTGGAGCTGGCCGACCGCGTGGGGGTCGCGCACGAGGGGGTGTTCAGCGGGGAGCTGGGCGAGCGGTTGACCCTGCGCCTGCGCGCGAGCATGCCACCGGCGCCCGTGCTCGCACCCTTGGCGTCCGTGCCCCCGCCGGTGGCCGCACCTCCGGTGGCCGCGTCGCCGGATCCGGTGCCTGTGCGCCCGCCTTCGGAGACCGCGCCTCCGGTGCCCATGCCGCCGCCTCCGGAATCCGCGTCGCCGCCCCCGGAGACCACGTCCCCGGTGACCATGCCGCCGCCTCCGGAATCCGCGCCTCCGCCGGGGTCCGCGCCGCCTCCGGTACCCGAGCCCGCGCCGCCGTCGGCAGCGGACACCACCGCCCCCGGGCCGGAGGACGAAGGACCCCCTGGGTAGCGAACACCTCGGTCGGCACCGGACGCCGCCGGACACGAGCCCGAGAACGAGGGGCGCCATTGGTAGCGGACGCCTCGATCGGCGGCAGACACCGCCGGACACGAGCCCGAGGACGACGAGCGCCCCGCCGCCCCGGACGGGTTGTCCACAGGGCTCCGCGGAAAGGCGCGCAGGTCCCTACTCTGGTATCGGGGGCGCCGCGGGCGTCCGTCGGCGCGGTGACATGCCCCCGTGTTCCAGTGTGACCGGCCGTCCCGCTCCCGCCCACTCCGGATCCCCTCCTGTGGACGGGCCCGGGGACTCCTCCGGCCCGGGTCGATGAGGGAACCGCCGCGCGAGCGGCCCCCACGGCTTCAGGACCGCTCGGACCTAGGAACGCTCGGACCTGCGCAGCAGCGCCAGGAACATCGCGTCGGTCCCGTGCACGTGCGGCCAGAACTGGACGTACCTTCCCTCCGGACCGGCCGCGAGGTCGGGCACCCCGTCCAGGTAGTCGGCGGCGCGCAGCAGCGTGAGGTCGTCGCGCTCGGAGAGCACCCGGCCCACGATCCCGTCGGTCTCGTCCAGGTGCGGCGAGCAGGTGACGTAGGCGACCACACCGCCGGGGCGCACCGCCTCCACCGCGCTCGTCAACAGGTCGTGCTGGAGCGGCGCCAGCTCGGCGGCCGACCCCTCGGTGCGCCGCCAGCGCGACTCCGGGCGTCGGCGCAGCGCGCCCAGGCCCGTGCACGGCGCGTCCACCAGCACCCGGTCGAAGGCCCCCGGCCGCCAGGCGGGCCTGGTTCCGTCGGCGACCACGACCCGGCCCGCGTCGCGCGGGGAGCGGCGCACCGCACCCGCCACCAGTCCGGCCCGCGCGGGCTGCACCTCGGCGGCCAGCAGGCGGGCGTCGCGCTGTCCGGCCAGGGACGCCAGCAGACCGGCCTTGCCGCCCGGCCCCGCGCACATGTCGAGCCAGCGCGCGTCGTCCCCGTGGGCGTCCACCCTGGTCAGGGCGAGGGCGACCAGCTGGCTGGCCTCGTCCTGCACCGCGGCCCGGTTCTGGTGCACCTCGCGGATCGCCGCCGGGTCGCCCTCGGGCAGGTAGGCGGCGAACGGCGAGTAGCGGGCCTCCTCGGCACCGGCGGCCACCAGGTCGGCGACGGTGGCGCGGCCCGGCTTGGCCACGAGGGTCACGCGGGGGCGCTCGTTGTGCGCGGCGAGCAGGCGCTCGGTCTCGACCAGTCCGTTGGCGGACCGCTCCCCCAGCGCCCGGGCCAGCTCCTTGACCATCCAGCGCGGGTGGCTGTGCACGACCGACAGGTACCCGCTGGGGTCGGTGGCGCGGTCGGGGGCGACCACGGCCGTCCACGCGTCCAGGTCGCGGGCGGAAACCTTGCGCAGGACGGCGTTGACGAACCGGCCGCGGTGGTGGCCCACGACCCTGCGGGCCAGGTCCACGGTGGCGCTGACCGCGGCGTGCGGCGGGATCTTGGTGGACAGCAGCTGGTGTGCGCCCAGGCGCAGCAGCGGCAGCGCCTCGGTGTCCACGGAGGCGAGCGTGCGGTCCACGCAGGCCTCCAGGATCGCGTCGTAGGTGCCCTGGAGGCGCAGGGTCCCGTAGGTCAGCTCGGTGGCCAGGGCCGCGTCACGGCCGCTGATGCCGCGTTCGCTGAGCAGGGCGGGCAGCAGCAGGTTGGCGTAGGCGTCGCGCTGGCCCACCGCGCGCAGCACGTCGTAGGCGACGCGGCGGGCGGGGTCGCGGGGCGGGGACTGTCCGTCCCCGCCCCTGCCGCCGCCCTGCGTGGGCTTCCCGCCGCGGCGGGGACGGCGGTACGGGGATCGGGACTGCTCGCTCAACGTGTGCTGCCTCAACAAACCGGGGACGGGACCGGCGGGCTCAGCCGCCAGGTCGAGACTACGGCAGCTCAGCGCCCCAGGCGGTCCTCGTCGCCGGGGCGCACGCCGCGCGCCCAGTCGACGGCGGCCATGGCGCGCTTGCCCTGCGGCTGCACCTCGCCCAGGACGACCGGGTGGGTGGCGGTCCCGACCAGGACCCGCTTCTTGTCGGCGTGCAGCTGGCCGGGGTCGAGCGCGGGTGTGTCGGCGTCGGTGAGGGGGGTGACCGGCCCCACCTTGAGGCGGCTCCCGCGGAAGGTGGTCCAGGCGCCCGGGGCGGGGGTGCAGGCGCGGGCCGTGCGGTCCACGCGCAGGGCGGGGGCGGTGAAGTCGAGTTCGGCGTCCTCGGGGGTGAGCTTGGACGCGTAGGAGATTCCGTCGGCGGGCTGCTCCACCGGGCTGAGCCGGTCGGCGGCGATGCCGTCGATCGTGCGAACGAGGAGTTCGGCGCCGGAGACGGAGAGCCGGTCGAGGAGTTCACCGCTGGTGTCGGTGGGGCGCACGGTCTCGGTGAGGGTGCCGAAGACCGGACCGGCGTCGAGTTCCTTGACGATCCGGAAGGTGGACGCGCCGGTGATGTCGTCGCCGTGCAGGACCGCGTGCTGGACGGGGGCGGCGCCGCGCCAGGCGGGAAGCAGGGAGAAGTGCAGGTTCACCCAGCCGTGGCGGGGGATGTCGAGCGCGGACTGGGGCAGCAGGGCGCCGTAGGCGACCACGGGGCAGCAGTCGGGGGCGATGTGCGCCAGCCGCTCCAGGAACTCGGGGTCGCCCGCCTTGGCGGGTTTGAGGACCTCGATGCCCTCGCTCTCGGCGAGTTCGCCGACCGGGCTGGCGGAGACCTTCCGGCCGCGCCCGGAGCGGGCGTCGGGACGGGTGACCACGGCGGCGACCTCGTGGCCGGAGTCGATCAGTGCGCGCAGGGACGGTACCGCCACCTGCGGTGTTCCGGCAAAGACAAGCTTCAACGTGGGTTCCCCTCCACCGAGGTCTGTCGGTTCCCCAGTTCTACCAGTGGCGCCGGGCCGCGCCGCCCGGTGCGCGGGGCGGTGTCGCACGGTTCTGGTAGACAGAGGAGGATGACAGCGCAGCCCGGTCAGCCCGACGGGGTCCTCTTCGAGCTTCCGGAACAGGAGCCGGAACAGGAGAAGGCCACGGCTCGGGCGGCAAGCAGGTCCCGCCGCCCGGCCCCACGCAGGCCCGCCGAGCGGCTGCCCGTCGCGCGCGTGGTGGTGGACACCCCGCTGCCCCACCTGGACCGGTACTTCGACTACCGGGTGCCCGCCGACATGGACGAGGCGGCGGTGCCCGGCTGCCGGGTGAAGGTGCGGTTCAACAACCGCCAGCTGGGCGGTTTCCTGGCCGAACGGGTGGAGACCTCGGAGTTCTCGGGGCGGCTGGCCTACCTGGAGGCGGTCGTCTCCCCCGAGCCCGTGCTCACCCCCGAGATCCTGGGGCTGGCCCGCGCGGTCGCCGACCGCTACGCGGGCACGCTGAGCGACGTGCTGCGGCTGGCGGTGCCGCCCCGCCACGCCCGCGTGGAGAAGGAGGCGGCCAAGGCAGCGGAGGCCGCGGAGGCAACGGGGTCCGACGCACCCGCGGAGGCCACCGGAGTCGGGTCGGGGGCCGACGCGTCTCCGGATGCGGCCGGGGTCAGCGCGGTTCCGGAGGCAGCGGAGGCCGGAGCGGCACCCGAGACGGCCGTGACCGGTGTGGGTCCGGAAATGTTGGCGCTCGGTGCGGGTTCCGGGGCAGCCGTGACCGGCGCGCCCCCGGAGACAGCGGGTTCCGGCGCGAATTCCGAGGCGACAGCGGCCGCGACGACCCCGGGGACAACGGAGTCCGGAGTGAATCCGGGGATGTCGGGGGCCGAAGCGTCTTCGGAGGCCACGGGGGTCAGCGCAGATCCGGAGACGGCGGGGCCCGGTACGGATCCGAAGACACCGGGAGCGGCACCCTCCTGGGAAATCGCGGCGACCGGAGCGGACCCGAACGAGGCCCCCTCCGTGATGGCCCCGGGCGAGACCCCCGAGGCGGTCCCGCACGGCACCCGGACGGCCCCTGAAGCCCCGTCGAACACCGCCGACACCCCGCGGGCGTCCTCAACCGCGACAGACCCGCCCTCCGGTGCGGCAACGACACAGGACACCACCGGAACGGGCCCCGACACCGCGCCGAACACCACCGACGCCCCACAGGCGTCCTCAACCGCGACAGATCCGCCCTCCGCTACGGCAGCGACACAGGACGCCACCGGGGCCGCCACCGATCCCGGCCCCTGGGCCGACTACTCCGAGGGCCCCTCGTTCCTGCGCGCGCTGCGCGCGGGCCAGCCCGCCCGCGCGGTGTGGAACGCCCTGCCCGGAACCGGGTGGGCGGACGCGGTGGCGGTCGCCGCAGTGCAGACCCTGGCCGCCGGGCGCGGCACCGTGGTCGTGGTGCCCGACGGCCGCGACGTGCGGGCCGTCGACCACGCCCTGGAACAGCGCCTGGGCGGGGGCCGGTACGTGGCGCTCACCGCCGACCTCGGACCGGCCGAACGCTACCGGCGCTGGCTCTCGGTGCTGCGCGGCGGGGTCCGGGTCGTGGTCGGCACGCGCGCGGCGGTGTTCGCGCCGGTGCGTGACCTGGGGCTGGTGGTGCTGTGGGACGACGGCGACGACGTGCACGCCGACCCGCACGCCCCCTATCCCCACGCGCGCACGGTGCTGTCGATGCGCGCGCACCGCGCCGGGGCCGGTGCCCTGATCGGCGGGCACACGCGCACCACCGACGCCCAGCTGCTGGTGGAGTCGGGGTGGGCGCACCCGCTGACCGCCGACCGGGCGACCCTGCGCCGCCGCGCGCCCGTGGTCCGTGCGGCCGGGGACGACCGGGAGCTGGCCCGCGACGAGGCGGCGCGGTCGGCGCGGATGCCGAGCGTGGCCCTGCGCGCGGCCCGCGAGGCCGCACGGACCGGTCCGGTGCTCTTCCAGGTTCCGCGCCGGGGCTACCTGAACACGCTGGCCTGCGCCGGGTGCCGCGAGCCCGCGCGCTGCGACTCCTGCCGAGGCCCGCTGGCCGTGCGCGGTTCGCACGCCATGCCCTCGTGCGGCTGGTGCGGCCGGGTCGCCGGGCAGTGGGCGTGCCCGGAGTGCGGGGTCACCCGCATGCGCGCCGTGGTGGTGGGCGCCCGCCGCACCGCCGAGGAGCTGGGCCGCGCGTTCCCCTCGCTGACCGTGCGCACCTCGGGCCGCGAGGAGGTGCTGTCGAGGGTGGCGGACGCGCCGTCGCTGGTGGTGGCCACGCCGGGGGCCGAACCGGTGGCCGACAACGGGTACGCGGCGGCGGTCCTACTGGACGGCTGGGCGCTGCTGAACCGGATGGACCTGCGCGCCTCGGAGGAGGCGCTGCGGCGCTGGCTGAACGCGGGGGCCCTGGTGCGGCCGGGCGGCACGGTGGTGGTGTCGGCCGACGCCTCGCTGCCGGTGGTGCAGTCGTTCGTGCGCTGGGACCCGGCGGGCTTCGCCGAGCGCGAGCTGGCCGAGCGCCGGGAGCTGGGGTTCCCCCCCGCGGTGGCGATGGCCTCGGTCACCGGCGCTCCCGAGCACGTGCGCGAGCTGCTCGACCAGATCGAACTGCCCGAGGGCGCCGAACTCCTGGGGCCGGTGCCGGTGGGCGCGGACCGGGCGGTCGGGCCGGACGGCGCCCACCCCACGGAGCGCGCGCTGCTGCGGGTGCCCCGGGCCGGGGTGGGCGCGCTGTCCCGGTCGCTCAAGGTGGCGGCCTCGGCGCGCAGCGCGCGCCGCGACGAGCACCTGGCGCAGGTGCGGATGGACCCGCTGCACGTGGTCTAGGCGGTGTCGGGGCCGTCCGGGGGAGCACCGGGGCCCGCCCGTCCGAAAGTATCACCGGTGTGGCACACGGGGTCTGGCCCCGCGGTGGCCTTGTACTCGTAGCGGGTTCGGGCGCCTCGGGGCCAGGCGGTCGTCGCGGCAGGGAACGCGTCGAGGGCCTCGTCCGGGGCGGCCCGGGGTCCGACGGGGGCGGCCGTAGGGCTCAGCGGCCGTACTCCGCGCGGTACAGGTCGCGCAGCGCGGCCACCTCCGCCGCGTGGTGGATGACCTCCCGGTTGACGTGGAGCACGAGGGCGACCATCGGGAAGTCCTCCCACTGGGGCGCCTCGGCGCCGCCCACCGGCGCGGCCAGGCCGCTCTCGTCCAACTCCTGGACGTGCGCGGTCCAGGCCGTGTAGGCGTGGCGCAGCCGCTGCCGGGCCTCGGCGGCGGTCGCGGGCCAGTCGGCGTTCTCCCGCGTGGCGGTGCGGTCGCCGAAGTGCCAGTTGACGCGGGTCTCCAGGACCTCGACGACGATGTGCCCGAGCCGCCAGGCGATGGTGGTCACCGGCGGCGGTTCGGGTTCGGGGACGACCGTGTCGGGCCGGTGGCGTCCGTCCGGCCCCTCGCGCACGGTCCAGGCTCCGGGCACCGGAGCCCAGTGGAACTCCTCGTCGGTGAGCCCCTCCAGGCGGGGCCACAGGGAGAAGTCCCAGTAGAACCGCAACTGCGCCAGGACCTCTCCGGTCCAGTTCACCGCCACCCGCGAACGCCCCCTCGGCGTCTTGGCGTTCGGCCCAGCCCCGCCAGGACGCCGGTGCCCGGATCGGACACGTCCTCGTCCGGATAGGGCCACCACCGCAGGTCGGCCACGCCCGGCTCGATGGGCTGGAAGGGGTCGAAGGCGCGCTCCACCGCGGCGCGGGGCGCCGGGGAGGTGAGGGCGAGGTAGCCGCCCCCGCGCATGAGGGCGTGCAGGGCGTCGATCCGGGCGGGCGGGTCGTCCGCGGTGAAGGGGCGGGTCATCAGGACGGCGACGGGCTCGTCGAAGTCGACGAGACCGGAGGTGCCGAGGCGGCGCAGGAGCGTGTCCGTGCCGGATCCGTCGCCGGAGAGCACGCGGGCGCCGGGGGCGGAGAGCATGCCCGCCGCGCCGTGCGGGGCGACGTGGACGACGGAGGCGTCGGGGGCGGTGGCGTGCACGCGCTCGGCGGTTCCGGGTACCGGGCACCCCCAGTCGACGAACTGGCGCACGCCCGCGTCGGCGGACAGGTAGTCGACCACGCGCCCGAGGAAGGCCTGGTGCAGGCGGGTGTGCTCGGCGTGCCGGGGGTCGGGACGTCCGCCCGCGCGGGAGCCGAGGTCGACCACACCGGACCGCTGGCCGGGGACGGGCACGGACCCGCGTCCTCGGAACACGGCTGTGAGCCGACCCGTCTTGGGCCCTCGGACGTTGGTCACGTTCACGCTCCCCCAGCCGGTTCGCTCGCGGGAGGCAGACGCTCGGCGGGGCGGGCCGGTCGGGCCCGGACAGCGTCGCGCCATGCCGTCAGGGCCCGATGGTACCTCCTGTGAAAGTGATCCTCAGCACACACTTGGGTGTTATGCGCCCTATTTCGCCCTTTGGGAACTCCTGGGGCGCAAGTGTTTCTGGTAAACGAACTCGGCCCCACGAACGGGGAGGGGGCGTCACGCCCCGCTCCCCCGCGGTTCCAGCAGGTCACCGACGTGTGTTCCCGGGAAAGCCCCAAGGCACGGCCGGATCGTCCGGGAAAGCGCTTTTTCTGCCGTGCTTGCCGGGAAGCGGCCTCAGGAGGCGAGGGGTCCCCCGCACCCCCGGGCTCCGGTCCCGAGGCGTCGCCCCCGACCGGAGCTTCTCCTGCCGCGCTTCCAGGGAGACGGTCCCGGGGGGCGAGAGGGTCCCCCACCCCCCGGGCTCCGGTCCCGAGGCGTCGCCCCCCGACGGGGGCGACCGCCCCTCCGTCACGAGGACCTCTCCCGGGCGGAGGCCGCCCCAATCAGAAGGCCGCCCCCACCGGGAGGCCGCTCCCGGCCGGAGGCGGTCCCCGCCAGAACGCCGCTCCGCGCGGAGGACCGCTCCCGGGGGAAGCCCGTCAGGCCCCGGCCCCGGCGCGCCACCGGTCCGCGGTCAGCCTCCTCGCGGGCAGCTCCGCGCACAGCCAGGACACCACCGCGACCACCAGCACGGTCGCGGGCAGCAGCCAGAACGGGCCGCCGGGCCACGGACGCCCCAGGAGCCCCATCCCCGCGAAGGCGAGCGGGACCGCCGAGGCCAGGACACCGGCGACGACCGCGCCGACCGCGATCAGGACGGCCTCCCTGCGCAGCAGCGACCGGACCTGCGCGGGGGTCATGCCCACGGCGTGCAGCGCGTCCGTCTCCGCGCGGCGGCGCAGGGTCTGGGCGGACAGGCGGTTGGCCACCGAGAGCAGCACGTACCCCGCCAGGCAGAGCAGCACCACGAGGTTGAGCACCGTGTTCGCCGCGAGCCCGCTCCCGGCCGCGTCCGGGGCGGTGTCGGCGACCTCCACCCCCGGATGCGCCGAGGCCAGGCCGTCGAGGACCCCGCGCACCTCGGACTCCCGCCCGGGTTCGGCGAGCACCCGCAACTCGGCGGACAGGTCCCCGGTCAGGTGTCCCCGGGCCAGGTCCCGCGAGACCAGCACCGGACCGAAACCGAGTTCGCGCTCGTACAGCGCGACCACCTCGGCGCTGACCTCGGCCCCGTCCCCCATCCGGAACGTCACCCTCTGCCCCGGCTCCGCTCCGAGGGAGCGCGCGGTCTGCGCGCCCAGCGCGACGGTGTCGCCGGTCAGCGCGCCCAGGTCGCCCCCGGTGACGCCCACGTCGACGACCTCCGGGGCTCCCGGCCCCAGGACCAGCGCGGGCGTCTCCTGGTGCAGCACCCCCTCGTCGAACGGCAGCTCGGTGGTCCACACGAGGGCGGTCGGCGTGGCGGTGGCGGCCGCGGCGACGGACGGGTCCTCCCGAACGGTCTCGGCCAGCCCCGGCGGAAGCCCGCCGAGCGCGGGTGCCGTCAGCGTGCTCGCGGCCAGCTCGCCGTCCTGTCGCTGCTCCGTCTGCGCGGCCAGCAGCGTGGTGTTGACGTAACCCTGGCTGAGTGCGAAGGCCACCAACATCGCCAGCGCGCTGACCGCGCCCGCCACCCGGTGGGAGTGGCCGTGCAGGTTACGCACCGCCAGCCAGGTCAGGGCGGACGAACGCGCGGGCAGGCGGCGGCCGAGCGCCCCACTCACCGCCCGCAGCAGGGCGGGGCCGACCAGGGCCAGCCCGATCACCGCGAGCAGGCTGGCCGAGGCCGGGCCGACCGCCGCCGTCTCGTCGCCCAGCACCAGCGCCGGGACCGACGCCCCCACCGAGGCCAGGAGCAGCGCCGCCCCCGTCCAGGTCCGCGCCCGGCCGGGAACCCGCGGTTCGGCGACGGACTCGGCGAGCGCGTCGGTGGGCGGCGCGGCCGCGGTCCGGCCGACCGCGGCCAGCGAGGCCAGCCACACGGCGAGCACCATCAGCACCGCCGTGGCCAGGGCGGGCAGCGGTCCGAACACCGGCGGCAGGCCCGGGGGCACGAGGCCCAGGGAGGCGAACCAGTCCAGCGCGACCCCGGCCAGCGGGTAGCCGCCGGCCACGCCGAAGGGCAGGGCCGCCAGGGTGACGAGGAGGTTGGGGGCGGCGACCAGGCGGCGGACCTGCCGGGGCGTGGCGCCCACGGCCCGCAGCAACGCCAGGTCGCGACGCTGGGCGGCCACGGAGACCGACAGCGCTCCGGCGACGGTCAGGCCGATGGTCATCACCAGGACACCGCTGAGCGAACCGGCCACCGCGACCAGGACACCGCGTGCGGCTCCGGCGGCCGGGGACTCGGCGTCGCCGATCCGGTCCCCGGTCCGCACGAGCGCGTCCTCTCCCTCCAGGGCCTCCCGTACCGCCCCGGTGAACCGCTCCTGCGACACTCCGGGCGCGGCGCGCAGGGCCACCAGGTCCACGGTGCCCTCGCGCGGGCCCTCGGTGCGCCCGGCCAGGTCGGCGGCGGTTCCGTCGTCGAACAGGACCACGGTGGCGCCGGTGTCCAGCACCCCGGAGAGCCGGTGGTCGCCGGTGCGCCCCGCCGCGGTGACCCGCACCCGGTCGCCGACCCCGGCGTCGGCGGCGGCCGCCGTGGCGGCGTCCAGGACCACCTCTCCCGGCCCCCGCGGCGCCTCCCCCTCCAAGGGGGCGTCCTCCAGCAGCGCGGCGGAGGACCACCCGTGGCCGGTGGTGCGGGGGTCGGCTCCCGTGGCGATCCCCTCCCCGGTGTGCACGGCGGCCGGGAATCCCACGTCGCCGACGGCGGTGCCGACCTCGGGCAGGGCGGCCAGCCGGGCGGTGAGCTCCTCGGGCAGTCCGGCCCGCTCAGGCAGGGGCAGGTCCAGGTCCTCGGACTGCTCCACCGTCTGGGGGGCGGTGACCACGGCGTCCGCTCCCCGGAGGCGTTCGGCGGGGACCGACGAGCGCAGCCCGGTGTCGGCCAGCACGCCGCCGACGGTGACGAACGCCGATCCGCCCAGGACCGCGACGGCGACGGCGGCCAGCACCCCGGCACGGCCGCGCGCCAGCTTCAGCGCGAGGGGGCCGCGTCCGCCCACGGGGCCCTGACCGCAGGCGGGGCCGGAGCCAGAGGCCGGGCCGGAAGCCGGATTCGGTTCGGGGATCGCCGTCATCGGTCAGCCTCCGCCCCGGCCGTCTCCAGGGAGGCCAGACGTCCGGCCAGGTCGGCCGCGGAGGGGGCGTGCAGGACGTCGGCGAGGCGGCCGTCGGCCATGACCGCGGTGGCGTGCGCCCGGGCGGCGGCCTTGGGGTCGTGGGTCACCATGACGACGGTCTGGCCGAGTTCGTCCACGACCTCCCGCAGCAGTCCCAGGACGCTGTCGGCGGTAGCGCCGTCGAGCGCTCCGGTGGGTTCGTCGGCGAAGACGATGTCGGGCCGGGAGGCCAGGGCCCGCACGATCGCGATCCGCTGCTGCTGGCCGCCGGAGAGCTCCGTGGGCCGGTGGCGCAGCCGCTGCCCCACCCCCACCCGGCCGACGAGCGAGCGCAGCCAGCCCTGGTCGGGGGTCCGTCCGGCCAGGCGCAGCGGCAGGGTGATGTTCTCCTCCGCGGTGAGCGTGGGCACCAGGTTGTAGGGCTGGAACACGAAACCGACCCGCTCGCGGCGGAACTCGGTGCGGCGGGGCTCGCGCAGGGAGCTGATGTCGGTGCCGCCCACCACCACCGAGCCCGAGGTGGGCCGGTCCATGCCGGACGCGCAGTTGAGCAGGGTGCTCTTGCCCGACCCGGACGGCCCCATGACGGCGAGGAACGAGCCGCGGGGAACCCGCAGCGACACCCCGGCCAGGGCCGAGACGGCGCCCTCGCCGTCGGAGTAGACGCGGTGGACGTCGGTGAGCCGGACGGCCTCGCCGTCGGCGTCCGGACCGGCGGAACCCGGTGCGGTGGAGGCCGGGGCGGCGGCCGCCCCGTTCGCGCCGCTCACCGGTCGCCCCTGCGGACCAGGACGATCAGCGCGACGAGCAAGACCAGCGCCGCGAGTCCGAAGGCCGACCCGATCAGCTCGTGGCCGAGCAGGGACAGCGTGCCGTTGGCCGTGGCCGCCCCGGCGAGGAGGACGCCGAGCAGGACCAGCGGGGCTTTGCGGGCGGGTGTGCGCCGGGGCCGGGGGTCGCGCGCGGGCACCCGCGGAACGGAGGGCGACGGGGCTCCGGCGGTCGGAGCGTCGATGCGGTAGGGGTCGTCGGACACGGCTGCTCCCGGGGTTCGGTGGGTGGCTGGACACGGCCGGCGTACCGCCCGCCGTGTCGTCTCCGACGCTACGAGGACGCGGCCCGCCGAAACATCCCGCTCACCGGTCGACCCCTGTTACAGCCAGCTGTAGTAGTACCGACCCGAACCCCTCTGATCAGCCACGACGCGCGTTCCCGGCCCCGCCCGCCGCCCCCGCCGAAACGGAGCCCCACCGACACGTGGAGCGCTCCGCCGCCACGGCACACGTACCGTCCCCCCGCCGACCGCGCCGCCGCAACGCCCTCGGGCCGGGCGGAAACGGCCGTTGGCGCCCACCGCCGCGCACCACGACGCGGACTTACCCCCGCCTCCACCGCGCCCTTGGCCCCCGCCGAAGCGGGGAGCCACACGGCGACCACCCGCCGCGGGAATCCGACGGGGCGCCCGCGCCCGGAACCTCCGTCAGAGCACCCGCGCGGGGTCGGGCACCGGGGCGAGGCGGCCGTCGCAGTCGGCGTACTCCCAGCGCGGTCCGCGGGCCACGAGTTCGGCGACCGCGCCGACGAGGCGGTCCACGTGCTCCCGTGTGGTGCCCACTCCCAGGCTCGCCCGCACCGCCTGGCCGTGCCCCCGGGGCAGCAGGTGCCGGGTGAGGGGGTGGGCGCAGAACAGGCCGTCGCGCACCCCGATCCCGTACTCGGCGGACAGGGCCGCGGCCAGCAGGTCGGCGGGCAGACCGTCCACGGTGAACGACACGATGCCCACCCGCGGGTGGTCCCCGCCCCACAGGGTCAGCTCCGTGACACCGTCGATCGCCGTCAGCCCCGCGCGCAGCCGCTCCAGCAGCGCCGACTCGCGCACGTGCAGGAGTTCCTGGGTGGCGGGGGCGAGGGTGTCGCAGGCGGCGGCCAGCGCCACGGCGCCCAGCACGTTGGGGCTGCCCGCCTCGTGCCGCGCGGGCAGGTCGTTCCACACCACGTCGTGTTCGCCGACCAGCCGCGTGGCTCCGCCGCCGGACAGGTAGGGCGCGGCCTCGCGCAGCCAGTCGGCGCGACCGGCCAGCACCCCGGAGCCGAAGGGGGCGTAGAGCTTGTGGGCGGACAGGGCGACGTAGTCGGCGCCGGTCTCCTCCAGGCTGAAGGGCAGGTGCGGCACGTACTGGGCGGCGTCCACGACCACGCGCGCGCCCTCGGCGTGGGCGGCCCGCACCAGTTCCTCCACCGGCCAGATCTCGCCGGTGACGTTGGAGGCGGCGGTCACGCACAGCAGACGCGGGCCCTCGGGGGCCCCGCGCAGCGCGGCGCGCGCGGCCTCCACCGCGTCCCCGGGGGAGGCGGGCAGCGGCAGGCGCACCACCCGTCCGGCGCGGGCGGCGGGGTGCTCCCAGGGCAGCAGGCTGGCGTGGTGCTCGGACTCGAACACGACCACCGTGCAGCCCTCGGGCACCGAGCGGGCCAGCAGGTTGAGGGCGTCGGTGGTGCCGCGCACGAACACCACGGCGTCGGCGGGCTGTGCGCGCACGCCCACGAAGCGGGCGACGCTGCGGCGGGCGCGCTCGTAGGCGTCGGTGCTGACCTGGGAGTGGTGGCCCGCGCCGCGGTGCACGCTGGCGTAGTAGGGCAGCGCCGCGGACAGGGCCTCAGCCACCGGGGTCAGACACGGGGCGCTGGCCGCGTAGTCGAAGTTGGCGTACTCGACGCGTTCGCCGGTGACCAGGGGGACGCCCTCGTCGGAGGTGACGACGGTGCACGCGGCGGCGTCGGCCGGGGACTCGGCGGAACGGGCGGCGTGGACGGAAACGGCAGTGGTCATGGAAGCACCTCTCCTGTGGGTCGTGGGACCCGCGGAGATGTCACTCCGGTAACGCCTCAGGGGTCCGCGCTTGTCCGACACGGTCGTGTCGGGACCTGGTCCTCACCCGGGGCACCCCACCGCGGTAGGAGGGTTGCCGACCAGCTAGCCGGGGCTTGACGCTGGTACTCGTGACCTGCGAGGCACACTAACACAGCCTTCCGGCTCGCGGCAGGGGGACCGGATGTGGCCCGGACCACCGATCCGCTTGACAGCGGCGCGCGCGGTGGGGACATACTTGTGCCTGCCTGCCCTCACGCCGCGGGTGTCCGGTTTCCCCCGGCCGCCCTCCAGGCGCGAGACTCCAGAGCGTCGGAGTTTTCGCGTGCCCGTGAGCGAGAGGTGTGCACCTTGTACGGCGACGACCGTATCCAGCAGGTTCTGCGCAATCCCAGGATCGTCCTGGTGTCCGGCTACGCCCGCCTGCCCGACTCGGTGGCGAGCCACTCCCAGTACCAGCGGCTCGGCGTCGTGCTGGCCGTGGACACCGCCGACGGGCGCGTCGTCGCCGCGGACACCACCCTGCTCACCGAGCTGGCCAGGGACTTCTTCCGCGCCCTGGTCGAGGGGGAGTCGGTGACCGAGGACGTCGCCGAACTGGTGCGGCGGGTGCAGACCCGGTACGCGGGCCAGTCCGGCGCCGCGCTGACCACCGCCCTCCGCCGCTGTCTGGAGACCTACGTCCAGCTCCGGGAGGGCGACCAGTTGCCCGCGGACCCCGAGGCCGGGCAGGAGGCGCGGCCGTGACCGACGACCTGCGCGCGGACGGGACCCCCGCCGGAGCCCCCGCCGAAGCCCGGGCCGGAACCGGGGCCGGGGCCGGTCCCCAGACCGGAACCGAGAGCGCGGCCGGGGCCGCGCCGCTGCCGCTGGCGGGCGTGCGCGTCGCCGACCTGTCCCGCGTGCTGGCCGGCCCCTACGCCACCATGCTGCTCGCCGACATGGGCGCCGAGGTGGTCAAGGTGGAGCAGCCCGGACGCGGCGACGACACCCGTGCCTGGGGTCCGCCCTGGGCCGGGGAGGCCGGACCGGAGGGGCACGGCGAGGCCGCCTACTTCCTGTCGGTGAACCGCAACAAGCGCAGTCTGGCCGTGGACCTGAAGGACCCCGAGGGCCTGGCCGCGGTCCAGGAGCTGTGCGCGGCCTCCGACGTGGTCGTCCAGAACTTCCGGCCCGGGGTGATCGACCGGCTCGGGCTCGGCTACGAGGCCGTCAGCGCCCGCAACCCGGCCGTCGTGTACTGCTCGGTGAGCGGGTTCGGACCCGAGCACGAGCCCGCGACGCGCCCCGGTTTCGACATCGTGGTGCAGGCCGAGAGCGGGCTCATGGCCGCCACGGGGCCCGCGGAGGGACCGGCGAGCAAGGTGGGCGTGGCCCTGACCGACGTGCTCACCGGGCTCAACGCCGCCGTGGGCGTCCTGGGCGCGCTCATGCGGGCCCGCGTCACCGGGCGCGGCGAGAACATCAGCGTGTCGCTGATCAACTCCACCCTCTCCGGCCTGGTCAACCTCACCCAGCAGGCGCTGGTGACGGGGGCCGAACCCGCCCGGGTCGGCAACGCGCACACCACGATCGTGCCCTACCAGACCTTCGCGACGGCGGACGCCGAGATCGTCGTCGCCGCCGGGAACGACGCCCTGTACCAGCGGCTGTGCGCGGCCCTGGACCGCCCCGACCTGGCCGCCGACCCGCGCTACGCCACCAACCCCGGCAGGGTGGCGCACCGGGAGGAGCTGGTCGGCGAGCTGTCGGCGACCCTGCGCTCACGGCCCGCCGACCACTGGATGGAGCTGCTGGTGGGGGCCGGGGTGCCGGTGGGACGGGTGCGCGGAGTGCTCGACGCGCTGCGCACCGCCGACGCCAGCGGCGACGACGTCCTGCGCACCGTCAAGCATCCCACCGCCGGGCTGATCGAACAGGTCCGCGCGGGGTTCCGGCTGGAGGGCACCCCGCCCCCGCTCGGCGCGCCGCCGCTGCTGGGGCAGCACTCCCGGCAGATCCTGGCCGAACTCGGCGTGGACGGGGCCGACGTGGACGCGATGGTCGCGCGCGGCGCCGTCCAGCAGCCCGACCTGTCCTGAGACCCCAGCGGACCGCACCGGATCCACCCGGCCGCGCCCCGGGGCCGTTCAGGGCTCCGCACCCGGTCCGCGGACCACCGCCCGTCCCTCCTCCGGGTCCCGCACCCGGATCCGAGGACACCGTCCACCTCCCGCACGGCCGCACCGGCCGTCAGCACCACGAAGGGACACCCCACCATGAGCGACTCCCGCAAGCCCGCCGCCCCGGACCCGCACGACTTCCTGGCCGTGGACGCCGATCTGTCCGACACCGAGCGCGACGTCCGCGACGCCGTGCGCGACTTCGCCTCGCGCGAGCTGGCGCCGAACGTGGCCGAGTGGTTCGAGGCGGGCACCCTGCCCGACCCGCGCGGGCTGGCCAGGGCCTTCGGCTCCCTCGGGGTGCTGGGCATGCACCTGGAGGGGTATGGCTGCGGCGGCTCCAGCGCGGTCGCCTACGGTCTGGCCTGCCGCGAACTGGAGGCCGTGGACTCGGGCCTGCGCAGCTTCGTGTCGGTGCAGGGCTCGCTGGCGATGGCGGCCGTCCACAAGTTCGGCTCCGAGGAGCAGAAGCAGGAGTGGCTGCCGCGCATGGCCGCCGGTGAGGCGATCGGCTGCTTCGGGCTGACCGAGCCCGACTCCGGTTCCGACCCGGGCTCGATGCGCACCCGCGCCCGCAGGGACGGGTCGGACTGGGTGCTCGACGGCACCAAGATGTGGATCACCAACGGGTCGGTCGCCGACGTGGCCGTGGTGTGGGCCGCCACCGACGAGGGCGTGCGCGGGTTCGTGGTGCCCGCCGACACGCCCGGGTTCTCGGCCAACGTCATCCACCGCAAGCTGTCGCTGCGCGCGTCCATCACCTCCGAACTGGTGCTGGAGGGCGTGCGCCTGCCCGCCGACGCGGTGCTGCCGGAATCGCGCGGCCTGGGCTCGCCTCTGTCGTGCCTGAACGAGGCCCGCTACGGCATCGTGTGGGGCGCGGCCGGTGCCGCGCGCGCCTGCTACGAGGCGGCCCTGGAGTACGCGCTGAGCCGCGAGCAGTTCGGCCGGCCGATCGCCGGGTTCCAGCTGACCCAGCGCAAGCTCGCCGACATGGTGGTGGACGTCAACCAGGCGGCCATGACCGCGCTGCGGATCGGGCGCCTGAAGGACGAGGGCCGGTGCCACCACAACCACGTGAGCTTCGGCAAGCTCTCGTGCGTGGCCGCCGCCCAGCGGGTGGCCGCGGCGGCGCGTTCGGTGCACGGCGCCAACGGCATCACCCTGGAGTACCCGGTGATGCGGCACATGCTGAACCTGGAGACGGTCGCCACCTACGAGGGCACCGAGGAGATCCACGCGCTCAGCATCGGCCAGTCGGTGACGGGGATCTCGGCCTTCCGCTGAATCCCGCCCCCGGGGCCCGCTCTCCGGTCCGGGTCAGGGCCGGTCAGCGGTGGTCCGCCGCGGGTCGCGCGCCTCCCCCCGGTGCCGCCGGGCGCGCGCAGCCACCAGAATGGGGAGCAGCCGAGCGAGGGAGTTGCCGAGATGGGGAACGAGCCGACGAAGCGGTTCGAGATGACGGGGCTGCGGCGGACCGCCAACGCCGTCGTCAGCGGCTTCGTCAAGTACGGGGTGTGCCTGCCCGAGTTGCACCTGCTCACCACGCGTGGGCGCAAGTCGGGCTTCCTGCGCACCATCCCGCTCAGTGTGCTGGACAGCGACCGCGGACGGTTCCTGGTCTCCCCCTACGGGGAGGTGGACTGGGTCCGCAACCTGCGTCAGGACGGCTTCGCGACGCTGCGCCAGGGCGGCTGGATCGAGCTGATCAGCGTGCGCGAACTGGGGGCCGCGGAGGCCGCCCCGCTGCTCAAGGAGTACCTGGACCACCCGCGCGCCGCCATGGTGGGCCTGTACTTCGAGACGCCGCCGGACGCCCCCGAGGAGGCGTTCGCGGCCGAGGCCGAACGTCACCCGGTGTTCGAGATCGTGCGCTCGACCACGATCCGCATCTGACGGCGCGCACGGGCTCCGGGCTCCCCACTCGGGCGTCCGGGGCCCGGCCGTGTCCGGCCCTGCCCGCGCGGCCCCGGACACGGGACCGCGGCGTCCCCCGTGCCCGCGGCCCCTCCCCCGCCGTCCGGCCGGGTCAGTTGCGGACGCGGAAGACGTCGTAGACGCCGTCCACGCCCCGCACCGCGCGCAGCACGCTGCCCAGGTGGGCGGGGTCGGCCATCTCGAAGGTGAAGCGGCTCTGCGCCACGCGGTCGCGGCTGGTCTGGACGGTCGCGGACAGGATGTTGACGTGCTGGTCGCTCAGCACCCGCGTGATGTCCGACAGCAGCCGGGACCGGTCCAGGGCCTCCACGTGCAGCGCCACCAGGAACATCGAGTCCTCGGTGGGCGACCACTCCACCTTGACCATGCGGTCGGTGTCCAGCGTCGCGGTGTTCACGCAGTCCCGGCGGTGCACCGACACCCCGTTGCCCCGGGTCACGAAGCCGACGATCTCGTCGCCCGGCACGGGGGTACAGCACTTGGACAGGCGCGCCCACACGTCGGCGTCACCCTCCACGACCACGCCCGGGTTGCCGTGCTGGCGCTGGCGGGTGGCCGCCTTGGTGGGCAGCGCCGACTCGGCGATGTCCTCGGTGTGGCTCTCCAGGCCGCCCATGGAGTCGACGAGCTTGCCGACCACGTGCTGGGCGCTGACCTGGCGCTCCCCCACGGCCGCGTACAGCGAGTCCACGTCCGGGTAGCGCAGGTCGCTGGCCAGGCCGATGATCGCCTCACCGCTGAACAGGCGCTTGACCGGAAGCTCCTGCTTGCGCATGACCTTGGCGATCTCGTCCTTGCCCTGCTCGATGGCGGCCTCGCGGCGCTCCTTGGTGAACCAGTGCCGGATCTTGTTGCGGGCCCGGGCGCTCTTGACGAAGTTCAGCCAGTCCCGGCTGGGCCCGGCGTCGGGCGTCTTGGAGGTGAGGATCTCCACCGTCTCGCCGTTGTGCAGTTCGTTCTCCAGCGGCACGAGGCGGCCGTTGATGCGGGCGCCCACGGTGCGGTGGCCGACCTCGGTGTGCACGGCGTAGGCGAAGTCCACGGCGGTGGCGCCCTGGGGCAACGAGATGACGTCGCCGCCCGGGGTGAAGACGAACACCTCCTGCACCGACAGGTCGAAGCGCAGCGACTCCAGGAACTCGCCCGGGTCCTTGGTCTCCTGCTGCCAGTCGATGAGCTGGCGCAGCCACTGCATGTCGGAGCTGCCCCGGGGCTTGCTCTCGCCCCCGCTGCCCCGATCCTCCTTGTACTTCCAGTGCGCGGCGATGCCGTACTCGGCGCGCCGGTGCATCGCGCGCGTACGGATCTGGAGCTCGACCGGGTTGCCCGAGGGCCCTATGACCGTCGTGTGCAGCGACTGGTACATGTTGAACTTGGGCATCGCGATGTAGTCCTTGAACCGGCCGGGCACCGGGTTCCACCGCGCGTGGATGGTCCCCAGGGCCGCGTAGCAGTCGCGGACGCTGTCCACCAGGACCCGCACGGCGATGAGGTCGTAGATCTCGTCGAAGCCGCAGTTGCGGGCGATCATCTTCTGGTAGATCGAGTAGTAGTGCTTGGGCCGCCCGCGCACGGTGGCCTTGAGCTTGGACTCGCGCAGGTCGGCCGAGACCGCCTCGATGACCTCCTGGAGGTAGACGTCGCGGCGCGGGGCGCGCTCGGACACCAGGCGGGCGATCTCGTCGAAGCGCTTGGGGTAGAGGGTGGCGAAGGCCAGGTCCTCCAGCTCCCACTTGATGGTGTTCATGCCCAGCCGGTGGGCGAGGGGGGCGAAGATCTCCAGGGTCTCGCGGGCCTTCTTCTCCCGTTTGGCGCGGGAGGGCAGGTAGCGCAGGGTGCGCATGTTGTGCAGCCGGTCGCACAGCTTGATGACCAGCACGCGGATGTCGCGGGCCATGGCCACGACCATCTTGCGCACGGTCTCGGCCTGGGTGGCCTCGCCGTACTTGACCTTGTCGAGCTTGGTGACCCCGTCGACCAGCTCGGCGATCTCGTCGCCGAAGTCCGAGCGCAGCTCGCCCAGGGAGTAGTCGGTGTCCTCGACGGTGTCGTGCAGGAGGGCGGCGGCCAGGGTGGCCTCCTGCATACCCAGCTCGGCGAGGATCGTGGCGACGGCGAGGGGATGGGTGATGTAGGGGTCGCCGCTCTTGCGCTTCTGGTCGCGGTGGTGGTGGGCCGCGACCTCGTAGGCGCGCTCGACCAGCCGCACGTCCACCTTGGGATGGGTGGCCCGCACTGTCTTGATCAGTGGTTCGAGCACCGGGTTCATCGTCACTCCCCGCTGGGCGCCGAGTCGGGCGAGCCTTCTGCGTACTCGCACCGTGGAGGGCGTGGTGGAGGGGGACGGCTGCCGCGTGGCCCCCGCTCCGGAGACGTCGGAGGGCGCCGCTCCGTTCGCGGCGCCCTCCGGCCGGTCTCCCTGTGGACTTGTGGTGGCGCCCCGCGCGCCGGTGCCGTCCGCCTGCCCCTGGGGCGCGTTCGGCCGCGGTTCCTGGGAGGCGCCCCGCCGCGTCTCGTCCGTCGGTACCGCCCCGGTCGAAACCACTTCGCTTGGCATGCCTACCTCCCGCGGATCCGTCCGGTCGCGCGGGCGCCGTCAGCGCCGCCCGGCTCCACCGGTGCACGTGCGTGTCATCAGGGCCAGTCGTGACGTGGCCGCCGCGGTACCTCTCCCACCAGTCTAGTGGGGCCGTTCCCGTCGGGAACGGCCTCGGCCTCCCCGCTCCCGCCGCGCCCGGCGGCGGGTGTGACACTGGCCACCGGGGGTTCACCCCCGGTGGTGGAGTACGTCAACGATGACGGGCCGTCGCGCATTCCCCGTGGGGAGGGGCGTCGGCCGCGGCGCGGGTCGGCCGGATCAGACCGTGAGGAGGGTGTGCAGCTCCACGTCGGGCACCCTGTCCCGTCCCCGGAGCGCGGAGAGCTCCATCAGGACGGAGAATCCCACGACCGTACCACCCGCCTTGCGGACCAGGTCCACCGCGGCCCTGCCGGTGCCGCCGGTGGCGAGGACGTCGTCCACGATCAGCACACGGCTGCCCGGGGAGACCGCGTCGGCGTGGATCTCGACGGTCGCGGTGCCGTACTCCAGATCATAGGCCTGCCCGATGGTCCGTGAGGGCAGTTTCCCGGCTTTGCGCGCGGGGACGAAGCCCGACCCCAGCGCCATGGCGACCGGGGCGCCGAAGATGAACCCGCGCGCCTCCAGTCCGACCACGTGGTCCACCCCCGCGGCGCGGAAGGGCGCGGCGAGGCCCTCCACGGCGGCGGCGAAGGCCTCCCGGTGGTTGAGCAGCGGCGTGATGTCCTTGAACAGGACGCCGGGCTTCGGGAAGTCGGGGACGTCGCGGATGTGCGCCCGGATGAGCTCCGGGCTGGGGACGGGCGCCGCGGTGGCGGTGTCGTCGGGCATGTGGGATGGGCCTTCTGCTGGGTTCTCGTGTTGTCGGGGCCGACGTGGGCGGGGCCTCGCGGGAGTCGCCGCGGCGGTCCGCGGCCCGACGGGCCGGACACGGCGGTACCGGCCCCCCGCGCGGGGGGCCGGTACCGGGGTCGGACGCGCGCGGGCCGTCCGCTCACCGCGCGGGGCGGAGGCCGGAGCCTGGGCCGAAGCGGGGCGGAGGCCCGAAGGAGTACTTCTAGCCCTTGGGCTTGTCGTCGTCGCCGAAGTCGGGGCGGTCCTCCACCGGGGTGTCGTCGGCGGCCGGGGTGACGACCTCCCCGACACCGGCCTTGAGCATGCGGATGCGGGTCCCGGGCGCGATCTCCAGCAGGACGTCCTGCTCGTGGATCTCGACGACGGTGGCGAAGATGCCGGCCTTGGTCATCACCTCGACACCGGGGACCAGGGCGTTGTGCATCTGCATCTCCTGCTGGCGGCGCTTCTGGGCCGGGCGCCAGAACAGCAGCCAGAACACCAGAAGGATCAGCAGGAACGGGAACAGCATGCTGAGGAGTCCGCCCGTGGGCTCTCCTTGGGCAGCGAGGTGGTAAAGGCCCTGCACGGGGGCGTCCTTCCTGAGGTTTCTTCGTGTGGCCGACGGCTGTCGGATCGGACACCGCGACGGCCACCTTCTTCGCGTCGGCACGAACCGCGTGGTCCGGACCTGTCCGGCACGTACAACGCGCCAGAGGGCCGACTCGTTCCACCGGTGTCCAACGACACGTACGGAGTCGTGCCCCGTCTCGGCTGTTTCGTCCCAGCTTACGTGGCGTGGGTCACCGCTGTCCCACCGGATGAGATCGGAGCGTTAACGGTTCGCCCCCGATCCGCGCGGCCGGAACCCATTGTGCCCGGACCGGGGCGCCGTGTCAGACGCACTGGTCAGGGACTCGCCGCACCGTTGTGACCCGTGTTGCCCGCGGGGGCGGGGTTACCGGTGGCGCCGCCGTTGGCCGCCGCCGCGCCGAAGGCCGCGTCCGGCGGCGGGGTGAGCCCCATGTGCGCCCAGGCCTGCGGGGTGGCCACCCGGCCGCGCGGGGTGCGGGCCAGGAAGCCGGAGCGGACCAGGAAGGGCTCGGCCACGGTCTCCACCGTCTCGGCCTCCTCCCCCACCGACACCGCCAGCGTGGACAGGCCGACAGGGCCGCCGCGGAACCTCCTCATGAGCACGTCGAGGATGGCGCGGTCCAGGCGGTCCATGCCCAGTTCGTCCACCTCGTAGAGGTCGAGGGCGGCGCGGGCGGTGTCCAGCGACAGCCGCCCGTCCCCGCGCACCTCGGCGTAGTCGCGCACCCGGCGCAGCAGCCGGTTGGCGATCCGGGGGGTGCCGCGCGAGCGCCCGGCGATCTCCACGGCCGCGTCCGCGTCCAGGGGCGCGCCGAGCAGGCCCGCCGAGCGCTGGAGGATCAGCTCCAGTTCCTGGGGGGTGTAGAAGTCCATGTGCGCGGTGAACCCGAAGCGGTCGCGCAGGGGCGCGGGCAGCATGCCCGCGCGGGTGGTGGCACCGACCAGGGTGAACGGCGCGATGTCCAGCGGGATGGCGGTGGCGCCGGGGCCCTTGCCGACCACGACGTCGACCCGGAAGTCCTCCATCGCGACGTAGAGCATCTCCTCGGCGGGGCGGGCCATGCGGTGGATCTCGTCCAGGAAGAGCACCTCGCCCTCCTGGAGGGTGGAGAGCACCGCGGCCAGGTCCCCGGAGCGCTCGATGGCCGGGCCCGAGGTGATGCGCAGCGGGGCCCCCATCTCGGCGGCGATGATCATGGCCAGGGTGGTCTTGCCCAGGCCCGGGCCGCCGGACATGAGGATGTGGTCGGGCGCCCGGTTGCGCCGCTTGGCGCTGTGCAGCACCAGGGAGAGCTGTTCGCGCACGCGTTCCTGGCCGACGAACTCGTCCAGGGCGCGGGGGCGCAGGGCGCCCTCGATCTGGCGCTCGTCCGTGCCCGCGTCGGGCGAGACCGCGTCGCGCTCGTAGGGCGGGGGCCCGCCGGGGGCCGAGCCCCGGGGGTCCTCCTCGTGGAAGTCGTACACGGGGTTTCCTCCTTCCTAGGCCCGGCTGAGCCTGCGCAGGGCGCTGCGCAGCAGGACGGCGACGTCGTCGGTGTGCTCGGCCTCGGCCGCCACGGCGGAGGCGGCGGCCTCGGCGTCCTTGGCCGACCAGCCGAGGTTGACCAGGCCGGAGACCACCTGTCCGCGCCAGGCGCCGTTGGGCTCGCTGCCGCTCCCGGCGGCTTCGGACCCGGGCAGGGTGCCGTCGGTGAGCACGGGCGCGTCGAGCTTGCCGCGCAGTTCCAGGACGATGCGCTGGGCGCCCTTCTTGCCGATGCCGGGCACGCGGGTGAGGGCGGTGGTGTCCTCGGTGGACACGGCGTGGCGCAGGCTGGAGGGGCTGTGGACGGAGAGCATGGCCAGGGCCAGTCGGGGACCGACACCGGAGGCGGTCTGGAGCTGCTCGAACAGGTGCTTCTCGTCGTCGTCGGCGAACCCGAACAGGGTCAGGGACTCCTCGCGCACGACGAGGCTGGTGGCCACGGTCCCGGTCTCGCCCACGTGCAGGCGCGAGAGCGCGGAGGGCGTGCACTGCACGGTCATGCCGACCCCGCCGACGTCGATGACGGCGGTGCCCGCGCCGCGTGCGGCCACCCGGCCGGTGAGGAACGCGATCATCTGGTGTGGGCACCGGGGACGGTGCCCCTCTCCTTCCTGGGGGCGGGGCGCTAGCGGCCGCGGGTGCGGCGGGCCAGCTCCACCTTGCGGGCGAAGTCCTGCTGGGCCTGGGCGACGCGGGCCTGGGCCCCGCCGCGCCAGATGTGGCAGATGGCCAGGGCGACGGCGTCGGCCGCGTCGGCGGGCTTGGGGGGTCCGTCGAGTCCGAGGATACGCGCCACCATCGTGCCGACCTGCGCCTTGTCGGCGCGGCCGTTGCCGGTGATGGCGGCCTTGGCCTCACTGGGGGTGTGCATGGCCACGGGCAGGCCGCGGCGGGCGGCGCAGACCAGGGCGATGCCGCTGGCCTGGGCGGTGCCCATGACGGTGCTGAGGTTGTGCTGGGCGAAGACGCGCTCGACGGCGACGGCGTCGGGCTGGTAGCGGTCCAGCCACTCCTCGATGCCGCGCTCGATCCCCACGAGCCGGTGGGGCAGGTCGGTGTCGGGACTGGTGCGCACGGCGTCGGCTCCGAGCAGGGTGAGCGGTCGGCCGATGGCGCCCTCGACGGCGGCGACACCGCACCGGGTCAGCCCGGGGTCGATCCCCAACACGCGCACGCGCCTCACCCTTGCCCTCTCGAACGTCCGTTCGCCCACATGCTAGCGGCGGGCGACGACGTCCGCCTCCGGTCCACCCGGGCGTGTCGGCCCCCGGGGACACCCGGCGGGCCGGAAACCCGCCGCGGCCGCGGGCCGCCCCGACGCGAGCGTAGCCGCCCGCCCGAGCACGCCCGCACGGCCCGGGTCCGCGCGCCGCCCTCGCGCTTCCGGAGGAAAGGGATGGACGGGACGCCGAACGCGTGCTAAGTTGCTCTCAGTTCGAGAAATACTCGATATGAGAACAACTGGAGGCGCACGTGGCCGACCCGCGCGACGAGGAGGGCGAGAGCCGGTTCCTCGCCGACTACGACCCGCACGCGTTCGCCCCGGTCGCGGTCACCGTCGACGTCGTCGCCCTCACCATCCGGTCGGGCGTGCCGCACGTGCTGCTGACCCGGCGCGCCGCGCACCCCCAGCGCGGCTGGTGGGCGCTGCCGGGCGGGTTCGTCCGCGCCCAGGACGGACCGGACGGCCCCGCCGACCCCGACCTGCCCGACGCCGCCCTGCGCGTGCTCTCGGAGAAGACCCTGCTGCCCACCGAGCTGCACCTGGAGCAGCTGGGCACCTACGGCGCCCGGGACCGGGATCCGCGCATGCGCGTCTTCTCGGTCGCCTACGTCCTGCTGGCCCCCGACCTGCCCGACCCGCACACCGGCCGGGACACCGAGGAGGCCGCCTGGATCCCCTGGCGCGACCTCGGCCACGGAGACGGCGCCCGCGCCGGACTCGACCTGGCCTTCGACCACGGCCGCGTCCTGGCCGACGCCGTCGAGCGCGCCCGCTCCAAGCTGGAGTACACCCCGCTGGCCACGGCCTTCCTGCCGCCCGCCTTCACCATCACGGCGTTGCGCGAGGTGTACGAGGCCGTGTGGGGCCAGTCCCTGCACGCGGCCAACTTCCACCGCAAGATCCTCGCCGCCCCCGGGTTCGTGGAGGACACCGGGGAACTCGCCGAGCGCGGCGGCGCGGGCGGCGGACGGCGCGCCCGGCTCTACCGCGCGGGCGGCGCCGCCCTGCTGCACCCTCCCCTGCTGCGGAGCACGCAGTGACCCCCGAGAGGAGCCCGATGACGGCCACCGGCCCCGCCTTCGAGGACGCCGAGCGCCAGGTCGCCCTGGCGGGCGACCCCGTGGAACTGTTCGGCCCGCTGCCCGAGGACGGCGGCGTGCCCCCGGCGGCCACGGCCCGCCACCGCGAGCTGGCCCGCGCGCTGCACCCCGACACGGCGCCGCACGGAAGCGGCACCGGCCCCTTCGCCCGGCTCTCGGAGCTGTGGGACCTGTACCGGGCGATGGCCGCGGGCGACCTGCGCCTGGACGACCTCACCCTGGCCACCGGCGCGCACACCTACCGGATCGGCCGGGAGCGGCTGGCCCGCGGAGACGTCTCCGACCTGCACCCGGTGCGCTACCGGGCGCCGGAGTGGCGCGACGCGGTGCTCAAACTGCCCCGCGCACCCCGTGACAACGACCTACTGGAGGCCGAGGCGACCGCGCTGCGCCGCATCCGGGAGCACGGCCACGAGCGCTACCGGGCCTTCGTCCCCGAACTGGTGGAGTCCTTCAAGCACCGCGACGCCGCCACCGGCGTGGAGCGGCGGGCCAACGTCCTGGGGCGGCTGCACGGCTTCCACACGCTGGCCGAGGTGCGCCGCGCCCACCCCGACGGCGTCGACCCGCGCGACGCGGCGTGGATGTGGCGGCGGCTGCTGGTCGCCGTCGGCAACGCCGCCCTGGCGGGGGTCGTGCACGGCGCGGTCGTGCCCGAGCACGTGATGATCCACCCGGCCGAGCACGGCCTGGTCCTGGTCGACTGGTGCTACTCGGTGACGGCGCACGCCCCGCGCACCGCGCCGCACATCCCGGCGATGGTGCCCGGACGCGCGGACTTCTACCCGCCCGAGGTGGCCACCCGCCGCCCCGCGCTGGCCCAGACCGACATCCACATGGCGACCCGGTGCGTGGAGTACGTCACCGCGGGCCGCCTGCCCCCGCAGCTGCGTTCCTTCGCGCGCGGCTGCACCCTGCCCGCCCCCGAGCGGCGGCCCCGCGACGGGTTCGCCCTGCTCTGCGAACTGGACGACGTGCTGGAACGCCTCTACGGGCCGCGCCGGTTCCGCCCCTTCACCATGCCGGACCCGGCACCGGCCGCCGGGGTCTGAACCCCCTCCCCGACCACCGTCCCCCGCGCATTCCCCGCCCCCGACCCCGGCGGCCCCATCCGCCCACCCCATCTCCCGAGGAGAACCCCATGGGAAGCAGCAACTGGTCCACCGACGCCTACCACGCGCGTCAGGCCTACAACGCCTCCGTCGGCTCCAGCAGCTTCGGCTACACCGACGACGTGCTCGCCTCGACCCCGCGCAGTGCCTGGCGGGTCCACGACAGCCTCGACCCCCACGGGGTGGACGTGCGCGAGAGCCGCGACTCCGCCGAACACCCCGAGTCGCTGGCCATCTCGGTGCTCTTCGACGTCACCGGGTCCATGCGCAACGTGCCGCGCGTACTCCAGACCAAGCTGCCCGACCTGTTCGGCCTGCTGCTGCGCAAGGGGTACGTGCAGGACCCGCAGATCCTCTTCGGCGCGATCGGCGACGCCACGTGCGACCGGGCCCCGCTCCAGGTGGGGCAGTTCGAGTCCGGCAACGAACTGGAGGACGACCTGGGCAACATCCTGCTGGAGGGCGGCGGTGGCGGCCAGGTGATGGAGTCCTACGAGCTGGCCATGTACTTCATGGCCAGGCACACCTCCATGGACTGCCTGGAGAAGCGCGGACGGCGCGGCCACCTCTTCATCATCGGCGACGAGATGGCCTACGGGGCGGTCAAGGCGCGGGAGGTGCGCGAGGTGATCGGCGACGACCTCACCGAGGACATCCCCTTCCCGCGGATCCTGGCCGAGCTGCGGCGCAGCTTCGAGGTGTACTTCATCATGCCGACCGGAAGCGGCCACTACCACAACGACAAGGTGCGCGGCTTCTGGGACACCCAGCTGGGCCAGAACGTCATCTACCTGGACGACCTCGACGCGGTGTCGGAGACCATCGCGGTCACCGTCGGACTCGCAGAGGAGGCCATCGACCTGGAGAAGGGCCTGGCCGACCTGGCCGAGGCGGGCTCAGACGCGGGCGAGGCGGTGGGCAGGGCGCTGCGGACGCTGTCCGAGAGCCGCGGCTCCGTGGTCGTGGCCGACGCCCCGATCGGGCTCGGCGGCCCGGCCGACACGGGCGGGGTGGACCGGCTGTGACCGGCGCGATCGCCCCGTGGGCCGACGGGAACGCCGTCGTCGTCGACCTGGGGTTCGGCGACGCGGGCAAGGGCGTGACGGTCGACCTGCTGTGCGCGCGGCGGCGCTTCGGCGCCGTCGTGCGCGCCAACGGTGGCGCCCAGGCCGCGCACAACGTGGTGACCCCCGACGGCCGCCACCACACGTTCGCCCAGTTCGGTGCGGGCACGCTGGCCCCCGGCGGCCCGGTGCCCACGCACCTGTCGCGGCTGATGGTGGTGGACCCCTTCGCCCTGGCCGCCGAGGCCGGGCACCTGGCCTCGCTCGGCGTGGCCGACCCGTTCGCGCTGGTCACCGTGGACCGCCGGGCGCTGATCAGCACGCCGTGGCACCGGGCGGCCAACCAGGCGCGGGAGCGGGCGCGGGGCGAGGCCCGGCACGGCTCCTGCGGGATGGGGGTGGGCGAGACCGTGGCCTACGCCCTGGCCCGCCCCGAGGACGCGCCCACCGCCGGTGACTGCGCGCGGCCGGACGCGCTGCGCCGCAAGCTGCGCCGCCTGGCCGACCACCTGCACGCGGTGCGCCGCTCCCTGGAGCCCCCGGACGCGGCCCCCGGCCCCGGTGCCGGGGTCACCGCAGCCGGAACCGGGCCGGCGGCGGCCTCCGGCGCGGCAGCAGGGTCCAGCGCGGCCCCGAGCCCCGGCGCCGGGTCCCGGCCCGAGACCGAGCCGGACGTCGAGGAGTGCGTGGAGGCCTACCTGGCCTTCGCGCGGCGGGTGCGGCTGGTGGACGAGGATTACCTGCCCCGGCTGCTCGACCGCTCCCCCGTGGTGTTCGAGGGGGCGCAGGGGGTGCTGCTGGACGAGTGGCACGGGTTCCACCCCTACACCACCTGGTCCACCACGACCACCGCGAACCCGCTCGCGCTCATGGCCGAGGCCGGGCGCCCCGACGACGCCCGCCGGATCGGTGTGGTGCGCACCTACACCACCCGGCACGGCGCGGGCCCGCTCGTGGCCGAGGACCCGGAACTGGGCGCGGTGCTGGCCGAGGCGCACAACGGCGCGCACCCGTGGCAGGGGGCGTTCCGGGTCGGGCACTTCGACGCGGTGGCGCACCGGTACGCGCTCGCCGCCACCGGAGGGGTGGACTCGCTGGTGGTCACGCACGCCGACGCCCCCGCGCGGGCGGGCGGGCGGCTGCGCTGGTGCACGGGCTACACCTCGCCGGACGGGTCCGGCCTGGAACCGGTCCCCGCGCCGGCCCCGGCGCCCAGCGGGCCGGGCGCCGCCGTGACGGGCGCGGCCCTGGCGGACGCCGCGGCGCGCCTGGACCGGCAGGAGCGCCTGGCCCGCGCCCTGCTGGCGGCGCGGCCCGTGCTCGCCCCCGCGCCCGACTCCCCCGCCGAGGCCGTCGGCGAGGAGCTGGGGCTGCCCCTGGAGGCGGTGTTCTCGGGGCCGACCCGCGCCGACGCCCGCGTTCCGTCCCGTGCCTGACCACCCCATCGAGGTCCGCTCCGGCGGGCGGCGGGGCCGACCGTCGTGGCGCGGCCCTCGTCGCGCCGTCCCGCGCGCCTAGACGACGGTCAGGTGGTAGGTGGTGTCCACCCGGAAGCCCTGCCCGTCGTCCGCCCTGATCTCCAGCACGTACCCGCCGGGGCTCAGGGGCGAGACCGCGCCCCACAGCCCCCAGCTGTGCCTGCGGACCCACAGGGGGCTGCGGAACACCCCCTGGAACTCCTCCAGCGGCAGCGCGACGCCGTTGAGGTGCGCGTCGGCGCGCGCGACCGGCATGGCCATCGGCTCCCTGGAGTACTCGAAGGGGAACTGCATGTTGAACACCGGGAAGAACAGGGGGCGTCCCGTGGGCACCTCGCACCGGCGCACGACCCTGCCCCCGTAGGTACCGGCGAGGAACCACAGGTCGTCCGGCTGGTTGCGGGCCGCGTGCTCGCCGGTGGCATCACGGACCGGATCGCACCCCTCCGGCGCCGACCACACCCACTTCCACCAGCGCGCCGAGAGCGCGACGCCCTCACGGGCGCCGATCCGCCACGTCCCGTCCTCCGGCACGACCCCGCCCATGGCATCCCTCTCCCGTGTCCGACCGCCCGCGGCGGACGTCCGTGTTGCGCGGATCGTACCGATACGCGGGATCGCGCCGACACGCGGGCACCCCGGCGCCGCGTCCTCCTGGAGGGACCGGGACCCGCGCACTAGCGTGGGGCCGTGACTTCTCTCTCCGACCCCCGGGTCCGCGACTTCCTGCTCCAGGGCACCCGTACCGGGATGCTCGCCTACACCGCCTCGGACGGACGGCCGCTGGCGGCACCGGTGTGGTTCGTCGTCGAGGACGGCGACATCGTCTTCAACACCGGCGCCTCCACCGCGAAGGGCCGGTCCATCGCGCGCGACCCCAGGGTGGCGCTCACCGTGGACCTGCCCGAACCGCCGTACGCCTTCGTGCAGGTGCAGGGCGAGGCCGTCGTGTCCGAGGACCCCGACGAGCTGGTGCGCACCGCCACCGCGATCGCCCGCCGCTACATGGGGCCCGAGCGGGCCGAGGAGTTCGGGCGGCGCAACGGCGTGCCCGGCGAGCTCGCGGTGCGGCTGCGCCCGACCAGGGTGGTCTCCGCCTTCGACATGGTCGGCTGAGCGCCCGCGCGTGGACGTCCCCGGGAACGCGGTCCTGTTCGTCTGCAACGACGACGGGAGGAAGCTGTACCACAGCCTCAGTCCGAACAGCGTGGGTGATCGCGGCTCCACCACCGACCGCGAGTCCCTGGACGACGCGGTGGCGGTACCGCGCCGACACGGCTTCGGGGTCGACGCGCCGGATTTCGGGCCGGGCAGCCTCAACCCGTCGGACCCCCAAGAGCTGATCAGCCCGAACCCCCGGTGAGGACGTCGGTCCCGGGTTCGTCCGTCGGGCCCGGGTCCGCCCCCGCGGACCAGTCCACCGCGTGGGCCACGAACGCCTCCGCCGCCGCGGTGAGCGGCCCCCTCCTGCTGACCAGGGACACGTACAGGTGGCCGGTGGGCTCCAGGTCCAGCACCAGCGCCCCGGCCCGCTCGGCCAGGTCCCGCCAGGCGTCGGTGACCACCGCGATCCCGGCTCCGCCCAGCACCAGCGGCAGGAGGGACACCCTGTGCTCGCTCTCCACGGCGACCCGGGCGTCCAGGCCGTTCGCGACCAGTTCGTCGACGAACCGGCGCATGCCCGAACCGTGCTGTCCCACGATCAACCGCTGCCCCTCCAACCGCTCGGCGCGCACGGGTTCCCCCGCGGTGAAGGGCCCGTCGGGCGGGGCGAGCAGCACGAAGCTCTGGCGCACCAGCGGATGGGCGCGCACCCCCGTCCGCGCGAAGGGCTCGGAGGTGGCCACCACACCGAGTTCGCAGGCGCCGGTGCGCACCATCTCCACGGCGTCGCGCGTGGTCAGCGCGCTGCGGACCGACACCGACACCTCCGGGTGGCGCCGGGTGAAGCCCGCCACCAGGCCGGTCAGCGGCTCGATCGCCTGGGTGGGCAGCACGGCCACGTCCACCCGTCCGCCGCGCAGCTCCCGCACCGACTCGACCGCCGAGCGGGCCAGGTCCAGGGCGCGCACCGCCTCTCGGGCGGGCTCGACCAGCGCGCGTCCCGCCCCGGTCAGCACCACGCGGCGGCCGATGCGGTGGAAGAGGTCGCTTCCCAGGTCGCGTTCCAGGGCCCGGACCGCCTGTGACAGGGACGGCTGGGACAGGTACAGGGCCGAGGCCGCCCGGTTCACCCCTCCGTGGTCGACCACGGCCAGGAAGTACTCCAGTTGCCGGACGTCCACCGCTCCTCCTTATAGGCCGGGCCTATCAACGATATCGACAGCCGGTCTTGGACACCCGCGCCCCCGGCCTGCTGGAATCCAGTCATGAGCGACCTCCTCCCCTCCGGGTTCGCACGCCGCACCGTGGACGCCGGGGGCGTGCGCGTCAACGTCCGCACGGGCGGGGACGGCCCCCCGCTCCTGCTGCTGCACGGCTACCCGCAGACGCACCTGATCTGGCACCGCGTCGCACCGCTCCTGGCGGACCGGTTCACGCTGGTCATGACCGACCTGCGCGGTTACGGGGACAGCGACAAGCCCGCCTCCGACGAGCGGCACGCCCCCTACTCCAAGCGGGCCATGGCGCGGGACCAGTACCTCGTCATGCGCGAACTGGGCTTCGACTCCTTCGCCGTGGCGGGCCACGACCGCGGCGGCCGGGTCGGCCACCGCCTCGCCCTGGACCACCCGGAGGCGGTGACGGCGCTGTGCGCGCTGGACATCGTGCCGACCCGGTACGCCTTCGAGCACGCCGACGCCGAGTTCGCCCTCGGGTACCACCACTGGTTCTTCCTGGCGGCGGGCAACGGCATCCCCGAGCACCTCATCGGGCAGGACCCGGACTTCTGGGTCCGCACCCGCATGAACGCCCGCCACCACGGCGGCACCCCCTTCGCGCCCGCCGCCGTGGACGAGTACGTGCGCTGCTTCCGCGACCCGGCCGCGATCCACGCCTCCTGCGAGGACTACCGGGCGGCGGCCTCGATCGACCTGGAGCACGACCGGGCCGACGCCGGGCGCCGCCTGGAGTGCCCTGTCCTGCTGTTGTGGGGACGGCACAGCTTCGTGGGCCGCCACTACGACGTGCCGGACGCCTGGAGCGGATACGCCCGCGACGTGCGCGGCCACGCGCTGGACTGCGACCACTACGTGCCCGAGGAGGCGCCCGGGGCCACGGCGCGGCACCTGCGCGCGTTCCTGGGCGGGGGCTCCGCGCCCTGAGCACGCCCCGGGCGCGGTTCCCGCCTCCCCCTGTCCCGCAACGTACGGGGCGCCGCGTGGTCCCGGCCGACGTCCGGGCGCGGTTCCCCGTCCCCCGGCCGGGCCCTCCACGACCGGGCCCGGGCCCCCGTCGGCCCCGACGCGATGAGACGGACCAGCCCCACGAGGACGAAGAGGGCCCCGCCGGGCCCGAACGCCCCCGAACACCCCACGGAAGGACACCGCCATGAAGCACTACCGCGTCGCCACGATCCCCGGTGACGGCATCGGCAAGGAGGTCCTGCCGCCCGCCCGGGCCGTCCTGGACCGGATCGGCGCCCACCACGCGCTCTCCTTCTCCTACGACGAGTTCGACTGGTCCTGCGCGCGCTACCTGGCCGAGGGCGCCATGATGCCCGACGACGGCCTGGACCGGATCCGCCACCACGACGCCGTCCTGCTGGGCGCCGTGGGCTGGCCCGGCGTCCCCGACCACGTGTCGCTGTGGGGGCTGCTCATCCCCATCCGCCGCGGCTTCCACCAGTACGTCAACCTGCGGCCGATCAGCGTCCTGGAGGGGGTGCCCAGCCCGGTCGCGCGGGCGCTGCCCGGCGAGGTCGACTTCGTGGTCGTGCGCGAGAACAACGAGGGCGAGTACTCGCGTGTGGGCGGACGGATCCACGAGGGCACCCCGTACGAGGCGGCCCTCCAGGAGTCGGTGTTCACCCGCATGGGCGTGGAACGGGTGCTCGACCACGCCTTCGCCCTGGCCGGGCGGCGCGGCGGCAGGCTGACCTCGGCCACCAAGTCCAACGGCATCGTGCACACCATGCCGTTCTGGGACGAGCTGGTGGCCGAGCGCGCGGCGCGCCACCCGGAGGTGGCCTGGGAACAGGAGCACATCGACGCCCTGGCCGCCAAGATCGTCCTGGACCCGGCGCGGTTCGACGTCATCGTGGGCTCGAACCTGTTCGGCGACATCCTCAGCGACCTGGCCGCCGCCGTGGCGGGCGGTATCGGAGTGGCGCCGTCGGCCAACCTCAACCCCGAGCGCGAGTACCCGTCGATGTTCGAGCCGGTGCACGGCTCGGCGCCCGACATCGCGGGCAAGGGGCTGGCCAACCCGCTGGGGGCCATCTGGTCGGCGTCGATGATGCTCGACCACCTGGGCCACCCCGAGGCGGGCGCGCAGGTCATGGACGCGGTCCGCGCCGTGCTGGCCTCCTCCCCCGTGCGCACGGCCGACCTGGGCGGCAGCGCGGGCACGGACGAGTTCACCGCCGAGGTGCTCTCCCGCCTGCCCTGATCCGGGCGCGGACCCCGCCGCATCCTTTGTCTGATCGGCACAGGAACCCCACTCCTGATTGTCGCTTCCCGACAAGGCCCCCGCGGTGGAAAGCGAGCATGGTGGGGACCGACGGACACGGTGAACAGGGGGAACAGGCGCGATGGCGGACGTGGGGCGTGTCGGCGGGGTCCAGCACGTGCTGGTCGTGGGCGCGGGGGTGGTCGGTCTGTCGACGGCCTGGTTCCTCCAGGAACGCGGCGTCCGCGTCACCGTCGTGGACCGGGACGGGGTCTGCTCCGGAGCCTCCTGGGGCAACGCCGGATGGCTCTCGCCGGGCCTGGCCATCCCCCTGAACGAGCCGGGCGTGCTGCGCTACGGCCTGCGCTCCCTGCTCGACCGCGACGCGCCCCTGTCGGTTCCGCTGTCCCCCTCGCCGGACCTGTGGCTGTTCCTGGCCCGCTTCGCCGCGCACTGCCGCTGGGACGCCTGGGAGAGGGCCGTACGCGCCAACCTGCCCCTCAACACCGGGGCACTGGACGCCTTCGACGCCCTGGCCAAGGGCGGTGTGGAGACCACCGAGGTCTCCGCGCCCGTCACCGCGCTGTTCCGGTCCCCGCGTTCGGCCGTCGCGCTCCTGCGCGAACTGGACCGGATCACGGCCTCGGGGCTGGACGTCAGCCACAGCGCCCTCACCGGGGCGGCGGTCCGCGAGGTCCTCCCCCACGCCTCGGGGGCCGTGGGGGCGGCGGTGCGCCTGGACGGGCAGCGCCACGTGGACCCCGGCGCCCTCGTCCGCAACCTGGCGGCCTCGGTGCGCGAGCGCGGCGGTCAGGTGCGCACCGGGTTCGAGGCGGTCGGCGTCCACCGGGAGGGCGGCGCGGTCGTCACCGTCTCCGGCGACGGCGAGCGGCTGCGCTCCGACGCTGTCGCGGTGTGCACGGGCGCCTGGTTCGACCGGCTGGCCGCCGAGCACGGCGTGCGCGCCCGGGTCCGCGCCGGGAGGGGCTACTCCTTCACCGTCCCCACCGACGAGCCGGTGCCCGGCCCCGTCTACCTGCCGGAGGCCCGCGTGGCGTGCACCCCCTACCAGGGGGCGTTGCGGGTCGCCGGAACGATGGAGTTCCGGGGCCCCGACGACGCGCTCGACCCGCGCCGGGTCGAGGCCATCGAGCGCTCGGCCAGCCCCTACCTCAGGGGGGTGCGCTGGCAGGAGCGCACCGACGCCTGGGTGGGGCCCAGGCCGGTCACCTCCGACGGTGTGCCCCTGGTGGGGGCCACCCGCACCCCCGGCGTCTTCGTCGCGGGCGGCCACGGCATGTGGGGGCTCACGCACGGCCCGGTCACCGGCGACCTCCTGGCCGAGCAGATCGCGACGGGCGTCCGCCCGGGCGCGCTGGAGGCGCTCGACCCGCTGCGCTGAAACCCCCGCCGTCGGCGCCGGTGTCCCCGAGGGGCACCGGCCCTTCCGTGCGCGAACCCCGAACGCGGAGCCGGCGGACGGGCCCGCCCGCCCACCGGCTTCAGCCCGCGGGAGTCCGACGTCACGCGGAGGCGGTCGTGCCGTACGAGCCGCCGACCCCGGGCACGGGGTGCCTGCCCGTGCACCTCCGTCCGGGGGTGTCAACGGTGCCGCCAGATCCTCGCGCACGGGTTCCCTCGCGCCCATCCCCGCGTCCCGGCTCTCCGGCGGGGACGCCCCTGTCACGAGAAGGTGAACGATGTCCACGCTGTCCCTCACCCGGATCTACCGGTCCGACGCCGGTGAGATCGCGGTGCGCTCCTGGTGCGAGCGCGCACTGGGCGGCGCTCGCGACCTGCGCTCGCCGGGGGCGGTGACCGCCGCCGGACGCGCCACGCGGGTGCACGTCCTCCCGGGCGGGCCGGGGACCCCCGTCCTGCTGCTGTCCGGGGCCCTCCTGGGGTCGGCGAACCTGGTCGAGACCGCGCGGGTGCTGCGCGCCGACCGGACCGTGCTCCTGGCCGACCTGCCCGGACACCCGGGCACGAGCGACTCCCGGCGCCCCCTGCTCGGCCGGGCGGACGCCTACGGCGCCTGGCTGGACGCGCTGTTACCCCAGGTCACCACCGAACCGGTGATCCTGCTCGGGCACTCGACGGGCGCCGCGGCCGCCCTGGCGGCGATGCCCTCGCCGCTGGTGGCGGGGCTCGTGCTGGTCGGTCCGGCGGGCCTGGCCGCCCCCGTCATGGACGGCGAGAGACTGCGCGCCACGTTCTCCTGGCGGCTCTCACCGGGTGAGCGGACCAGTTCGCGGCTCCTGGGCCTGCTCAGCGGGCCCGTCGCCGCGGGCGGAGCGACCCACCCGCTCACGGAGTGGGCGACCCTGGTCGGGCGGCACTGCCGCCCCAGCCCGGTCCCGGGCATACTGCGGGGCGAGGACTTCCGGGACTGGTCGGGCACACCCGTCACGGTGGCCACCGGAGCCCACGACCGCGTCTTCACACCCTCGCTGCTGCGCGGCGCGGTGCGCAGGCTGCTGGGCACCGACGTGCGCACGATCGCGAGCGCGGGCCACCTCGCACTCCACGAGGCGCCCGCGCGCGTGCGCGACCTGCTGCGGGAGGTCGCCTGACCGGAGGGTCAGCCGATCTCGGCCATGACCTCGTCGGGGATGTCGGCGTTGGTGAAGACGTTCTGCACGTCGTCGGAGTCCTCCAGCGCGTCCACCACCCGCATGACCTTCTTGGCGGTCTCGGCGTCGACCGGGACCTCCATGGTCGGCAGGAAGCTGGACTCGGCGGAGTCGTACTCGATGCCCGCCTCCTGGAGCGCGGTGCGCACGGCGACCAGGTCGGTGGCCTCGCAGACGATCTCGAAGGACTCGCCCAGGTCCTCGACCTCCTCGGCACCGGCCTCCAGCACCGCCAGGGTCACGTCGTCCTCGGTGGTGCCCTCCTTGGGCACGATGACGACGCCCTTGCGGTTGAAGAGGTAGGAGACCGAACCGGCGTCGGCCATGTTGCCGCCGTTGCGGGACACGGCCACGCGCACCTCGGAGGCGGCGCGGTTGCGGTTGTCGGTCAGGCACTCCACCAGCAGGGCGACGCCACCGGCGGCGTAGCCCTCGTACATGATGGTCTGCCACTCGGCGCCGCCCGCCTCCTCGCCGGAGCCGCGCTTGCGGGCGCGCTCGATGTTGTCGAGCGGCACGGAGTTCTTGCGCGCCTTCTGGATGGCGTCGTAGAGCGTGGGGTTCCCGTCGGGGTCTCCACCGCCGGTACGCGCGGCCACCTCGATGTTCTTGATCAGCTTGGCGAAGAGCTTGCCGCGCTTGGCATCGATGACGGCTTTCTTGTGCTTGGTGGTGGCCCACTTGGAGTGGCCGCTCATGAATGTCCTTTCACGATGTCGACGAAGAGGCGGTGGATGCGCGTGTCGCCGGTCAGTTCGGGATGGAAGGACGTGGCCATCAGGCCGCCCTGCCGTACGGCGACGATCCTACCGGCCTCGTCGGGGCCGGGCACTGCGCCGAGCACCTCGACCCCGGGCCCGACCGACTCCACCCAGGGCGCGCGGATGAACACCGCGTCGAAGGGATCGCCCTCCAGGCCGTCGATGTCCACGGCGGCCTCGAAGGACTCGGTCTGGCGTCCGAACGCGTTGCGGCGCACCGTCATGTCGATCCCGCCGACGGTCTGCTGGTCGGCGGTCCCGCCCAGGATGCGGTCGGCGAGCATGATCATCCCGGCGCACGTGCCGTAGGCGGGCATCCCCGCGGCGATCCGCTTGCGCAGCGGTTCCATCAGGCCGTAGCGGACGGCCAGCTTGGACATGGTGGTGGACTCCCCGCCGGGGATGACCAGCCCGTCCAGGGCGTCGAGCTGGTCGGGGGAGAGCACCTTGACGGTGTGCGCGTCCAGGGCCTGGAGCGCGCGCAGGTGTTCGGCGACGTCGCCCTGGAGGGCGAGGACGCCGATGGTGGGTGTGGCGGTCAAGTACGGCCTCACTCGTGGACGTAGGCTCGTGTTCTGCCGTGTGCGGGCGGCGGGGCCGCGCCCGGCCCCGCCGCCCGCACGACGGGCGCGGGAGGCGTCCGCCGGGCGGCGGCTACCAGCCGCGGCCGGCGTAGCGCTGGGAGTCGGACAGCTCGTCCAGGTTGATGCCGACCATGGCCTCGCCCAGACCGCGGGACACGCGCGCGATGACCGCGGGGTCCTCGTAGTGCAGGGTGGCCTGCACGATGGCGTCGGCGCGCTTGGCCGGGTCGCCGGACTTGAAGATGCCCGAGCCCACGAACACGCTCTCGGCGCCGAGCTGGCGCATGAGCGCGGCGTCGGCCGGGGTGGCCACGCCTCCGGCGGAGAACAGCGGGACGGGGAGCTTGCCCAGCGCCGCCACCTCCTTGACGACCTCGTAGGGGGCGCGCAGCTCCTTGGCCGCGCCGAACAGCTCGGCCTCGTCCAGGGTGCCCAGGCGCCGGATCTCGCCGCGGATGGAACGCATGTGGCGGGTGGCCTCGACGACGTTGCCGGTTCCGGCCTCACCCTTGGAACGGATCATGGCCGCGCCCTCGCCGATGCGGCGCAGCGCCTCGCCCAGGTTGGTCGCCCCGCACACGAAGGGGACCGTGAAGGCCCACTTGTCGATGTGGTAGGCCTCGTCGGCCGGGGTGAGGACCTCGGACTCGTCGATGAAGTCGACGCCGAGCGACTCCAGGACCTGGGCCTCGACGAAGTGGCCGATGCGGACCTTGGCCATGACCGGGATGGAGACGGCCTCGACGATGCCGTCGATCATGTCGGGGTCGGACATGCGGGCGACACCGCCGTCCCTGCGGATGTCGGCGGGGACGCGCTCCAGGGCCATGACCGCGACGGCTCCGGCGTCCTCGGCGATCTTGGCCTGCTCGGGCGTGACGACGTCCATGATGACGCCGTTCTTGAGCTGCTCGGCCATGCCGCGCTTGACACGCTCGGTGCCGACGGCGTTGTCGGAGGTGTTCGGTGCGTTGTTGGCCACGGTGGTGGACTCCCGTTGTCTCGGTTCTGCTGAGGGCTGCTCTCGGGCAGCGGAGTCGGCGGCCCCACGCGGCGGTACGCGGACACCGTCGGCGCCGCGCACCCTGGTCGACCAGCCCCCCATCCTACTTCCACCCCCTTTCGAGGGTTTTGGCCAGATCGGTGTTTTCCCGAGGCCCGTATCTACGGGGTGTCGGGGCCGACGGGGAGAAGCGGGATCCGCGGCGGCTGGTCGTCGATCTCGAAGAAGTCCGGCAGGGGCGCCGTGCCCGCCAGGCGGAACGTCCGGACGAGCCGGGAACGGCGGGCGCGGCGGGTGTCGGAGACCGCGCCGTTGTAGAACGTGCGGGCCATGTGGACGCCCTTGGCGGCGGCTTCCACCTCGATCAGGTGGGGCCGCAGCATGTTGGAACGCTCAGCGGGACCCGGAGATTCCAGTGCCGCGCGCAGCGTGCGCGAGAGCGCGCTCTCGGCCAGCTCGCGTTGCCGGTCGCGCGCCCCGCGGGCGGCCTCGGCGGCCTCGGGCAGGGCGCGCGTGACGTCGGTGCCGTCGGCGGCGGCCAGCGCCGACGCGGCGGCCAGGCGCCGCTCCAGCGCGGCCTCCAGGGCCGCGCGGGCGGTGTCGACCCGGTGGTGCAGGCGGTGCAGGCGGGTGGCCCGCCAGGAGAGGTAGAAGCCGAACAGCACCAGGGCCAGGAGGATGCCGACGACGGTGGCGGCGAAGAGGACGTCCTCGGTCAGGGCCGCTCACCCCGTTCCGCGGTCACGTCGTCCCCCGGCGCAGCAGGGCGGTGGCCCGGGGCCCGCCGTCCAGGCCCACCCCGCCGGAGTGGCCGTCCCCGTTCCCGTCCCACAGCAGGACGGTCCGGTAGACGTGGGCGACGTCGGCGGCCACGGTGTCCCAGTCGTAGGCGCGCACCGCGCGGCGGGCGGCGCGCGAGAGCTCGGCACGCCTCCCGGGTGCGTCCAGCAGCGCACCGGCGCGTTCGGCCAGGTGGGCGGGGTCACCCGCGGCGAACAGCTCCCCGGCGGCCCCGCCGTCCAGGACCGCGGCGAAGGCGGGGATGTCGCTGGCCACGATGGCCGCGCCGGAGGCCATCGCCTCGGTCAGCACGATGCCGAAGCTCTCACCGCCCAGGTTGGGCGCGCAGAACACGTCGGCGGAGTGGTAGGCGCGCGCCTTGTCGGCGTCGTCCAGGCGTCCGAGCAGCACGACGCGTTCGCGCAGGTGCCCGGGGACGGCCTCCATCGCCGCCGAGGCGTCGCCGGGCCCGGCCACCATCAGGCGCAGGCCGGGGCGTTCGGGGGCCATGAGCACGAAGGCCTCCAGAAGGACGCCCAGCCCCTTGCGGGGTTCGTCCAGGCGTCCCAGGAAGCCGATCGAGCCGCCCGCCCCCGGCCAGCCGGGCAGGGGGTCCGCGTGCGCGAACCTGCGCACCGCGACCCCGTTGGGGATGAGCACGGCGTCGCCGCCCAGGTGTTCTACCAGGGTGCGCCGGGCGGCCTCGGACACGGCGATGCGGCCGTTGATCTTCTCCATGGCCGAACGCAGCGCCGGGGAGCTCACCGCCATCGCCCGCGACCGGGGGTTGGCGGTGTGGAAGGTGGCCACCACGGGGCCGTCGGCCGCCCAGCACGCCAGCAGCGAGACGCTCGGCGCGGACGGCTCGTGGATGTGCAGGACGTCGAACCCGCCCTCGGCGATCCACCGGCGCACCCGCGAGGCGGCCCTGGGGCCGAAGGTGAGCCGGGCCACCGAGCCGTTGTAGGGCACCGGGACCGGTCTTCCGGCGGGAACGAGGTAGTCCGGCAGGGCGCCGGTGTCCGCGTCGCCCACCGGTGCCAGTACCGACACCTCGTGCCCCATGCCGGTGAGCGCCTCGGCGAGGTCGCCGACGTGCTGCTGCACCCCGCCCGGGACGTCCCAGGCGTAGGGGCAGACCAGGCCGACCCGCATGCCCACGGTCACCCGTTCCGTTCGTCTCGTCCGGGGGGCCTCGCCCCGCTGCCTTGAGGGGCCCCTACCCCGTTCGCCGCGGTGAACCCGCCCCGTGTGCCCGGTGCGGTACCGTCGCCCGACCCTCCAGGCGCACCGTCGCCCGGTACCGTGCCGTCGGCCGGGACTTCCCGGACAGCGCCACCCGGCGCGGTGCCGTAGCCCGGACCCTCCCGGACAGTGCCACCCGGCGCGGTACCGTCGCCCACCGCTCCCGGCGTGGTGCCCTCGTCCGTCACCGCGGGCACAGCGGTCTCCGCGGTCGCCTCGCGCGAGACGCGCGCGCGGTCGGCGGCGACCGGGGTCGGAACGCCGCCGTCGGCTCCGCGACCGCGCGAGACTCGCGCGTGGTCGGCGCTGAACACCGGCTGGAGCATGTGCCAGTCCTCGGGGTGCTCGGCGATCGCCCCCTCGAAGACGCGGACCAGCTGCTGGGTCGTGGCCTGGACCCGCTCGGCGCGGGTGGCTCCCCCGGCGACGGGGATCTCGTCGTGGACCCGGATGTTCCAGTACGGGCCGTCGTACCACAGCGAGACCGGCATCAGGGCTGCGCCGGTGTTGAGGGCCAGCGCGGCGGGCCCGGCGGGCACGCGCGCACGCTCCCCGAAGAAGTCCACCTCCAGGCCGGTGCCGCTGATGTCGCGGTCGGCGAGCAGGCACACCAGTCCGCCCTCGCGCAGCCGCCGGGCCAGGGTGCCCACGGTGTTCGAGCCTCCGGTCAGCGGCAGCACCTCCATGCCCAGGGACTCCCGGTAGGCGGTGAAGCGCTGGAACAGGCTCTCGGGGCGCAACCGCTGGGCGACGGTGGTCAGGGGGGTGCCCCTCAGGGCGATCCAGGCCCCGGCGTGGTCCCAGTTGCCCATGTGGGGCAGGGCGGCGACCACACCGCGGCCCGACCGGACGTGCTCCTCCAGGACCTCGATCCCGGTGGCGCGGGTCCGGCCCAGGACGTACTCCTCACTCATGGCGGGGAGGCGGAACATCTCGTAGTAGTAGCGCATGTAGGAGCGCATGCCCGCGCGGGAGAGCGCGCGCAGCTGGGCGTCCGTGGCCCCGGGGCCGACCAGGCGCCTCAGGTTGCGCTCCAGGCCGCGCGTGCTCTCGTCGTGGGCGCGCCAGGAGCGGTCGGCCAGGCGTTGGAACAGCGCCCGCCCCGCGCGCTCGGGCGTGCGGCGGATCATCGCCCACCCCGCCGTGTAGGCCAGGTCGGCCGTGCGTTCGTCCACGTCGTGTCCCCCGTTTCCCGTTCTGCCCGTTTCGCCGTCCCCTCGTGCGCTCAGGCTCCGCCGTTGGCCTCGCCGGTCCCCGCGGCACCCTCGACGTAGTCGGGGTCGTTGAGGCGGGCGCGGGTCTCCACCAGGCGCTGGAGGACGGTGAGCAGGCTCATCGCGGCCAGCAGCCACAGACCGCCCGCGAGCACGTAGGGCACGTCCAGGCCGCCGAGGCCCACGGCGACGAGGATGACCACCAGTCGCTCGGTGCGTTCGGCGACCCCGACGTCGCAGTTGACGCCCAGCCCCTCGGCGCGCGCCTTGATGTAGGACACCATGAAACCGCTGACCAGGCAGAAGAGGGTGAGTCCGGCGAGCAGGGGGTCGTCGCCCTCGCCGATGAACCACCACAGGAGCCCGGAGAGGATGGCGGCGTCGGCCACCCGGTCGAGGCTGGAGTCGAGGAAGGCGCCGAACGCGCTGGCACTGTCCCGGGCCCTGGCCACGGCCCCGTCGAGCATGTCGAAGAGCACGAAGACCGTGACGACGACCGACCCGGCGTACAGCTGTCCCTGCGGATAGAAGAACAGGGCGCTGACGACGACGCCGAGGGCGCCGACGATGGTGACGATGTTCGGTGTGAGGCCGAGGCGGGCCAGACTCCGGCCGAGCGGAGTGGTGACCCGGGAGACCATGGGGCGAAGGATTCTCAGCATGTCTTCTTGGAATCGTAGGGCGGGAACGGTCATGGAGGTGGGAACCGCACCGGCGGGGGTGGGGACCCCACAGAGAAGGTGGGAGCCCGACCGCGGGAGTCGGAATCCTGCGGGCGGAGCGGCTCGGGGGCCGGGACGGGCGAGTCGGACTGGGCGTGGGGGGCGGACTGGTCGGGCGGGGCTGAATGGATGTGCGGGTCGGACCGGGCGGGCCGCGTGGGTGGGCGGGGCGGCGTCCGGGGGGCGTGTCGCGCGCTCGGGTGAGGGCGTTTCGCGTGCTCCCGTGGGGCGCGCCCTACTCTCTGGGCCAGTGCGCGGCGAGCTTGGAGCGGGTCTGCTCCAGCATCTCGGGCAGCACCTTGGTCCGGCCGATCACGGGCATGAAGTTGGCGTCGCCGCCCCAGCGGGGAACGATGTGCTGGTGCAGGTGGGCCGCGATTCCGGCACCGGCCGAGCCGCCGAGGTTCATGCCGACGTTGAAGCCCTGCGGCCCGTAGGCCGCGCCCAGCGCGAGGATGCCCGCCTGGGTGAGGGCGGCCACCTCCGCGGTCTCCTCCTCGTCCAGGGCGGTGTAGTCGGACACGTGGCGGTAGGGGCAGATCAGGATGTGGCCGCTGTTGTAGGGGTAGAGGTTGAGGACCGCGTAGGCCGACTTGCCCCGGGCGACCACGAGGCCCTCGGGGTCGGACAGTCCGGGGGCGCGGCAGAAGGGACACCCGTCCTCGGGGCGCGAGCCGCTGGGCTTGCCCTCGCCCTTGATGTAGGCCATGCGGTGCGGCGTCCACAGCCGTTCCCAGCCGTCGGGGCTTCCCGTCCCCACGGCGGGAGGGTCGCCGGGAACGTCCCCGTGCTCGTCGTCGGCACCGCGCATGGCTCGTCCGTTTCCGTCGCCTGTCCGTACTCTCTCGCGCCTCCAGCATAGAAGCGCGATGGCGACCGCGGGCCGAACCCGGCCCGGCCTGTGGACAACTCCGCGGGAACCCGCGGGGACCGGTCGTGCCCGCCGCAGCCGCCGGTGTACCAACGCGTGGAGGGCGGCCGGAGTGCCCGTCAGGCCGGGTGGCCGCGTCCCTACAGCTCCAGCAGGGTGCGCAGGTGGCGCGGGGGCGGGCTGCCGTGGGCGAGCATCGCGTCGTGGCGCTCGCGCTCGGTGAGCGCGGGCCGGGCCAGGGCCAGGTCTCTGGCGATGTCGGAGACCTCCGCGTAGCCCACGTAGTAGGTGGACAGCTGGGCGCTGGTGAGCTGGGCGCGGCGCCACTTGCCGACGGCCTCGCCCTCCTCCTGGTGCCCGCGCCGGGTCATCAGGGAGATCGCCTCGGCCTCGGTGATGTCGCCGGTGTGCAGGCGCACGTCCAGGATCGCGTTGATGATCATCCGCAGGCGCATCTTGAGCTGCACCAGGCGCAGCTCCAGGTCCTCGCGCCGGTCGCCGGACCAGCCGTGGCGGGCCAGCACCTCCTCGGCGTAGACCGCCCAGCCCTCCACGAAGGTGCCGCTCCACAGGGCCCGGCCCACCCGGGTGCCGCCCTCGTACCGGGCGGCGTGGGCGAGTTGGAGAGCGTGCCCGGGAACGGCCTCGTGGGCCATGAGGTCGCGCAGCATGACCGCGTTGTACTCGCGGAAGAAGGACTCCCTGCGCTCGGCGGGCCAGTCCTCCGGCGGCGGGGCCACCGCGACCAGGGTCGGCTGCTTCCCGGACCGCGGGTCGAGGGGGCCGGGGGGCTCGCAGTAGGCCACCGACACCCCGCGGCGGGCCTCGGGCATCGGCACGATCCGGACCGGGTCGTCGTGGACCGTCACGATGTCCAGCGCGCGCACCCGCTCGTTCAGGTGCAGGAGGGCGTCGGCGCAGGCGGGGCGGACGGTGTCGGCGTCGGTGGCGCCCCGTGCGGCCAGCTCGGCGAGCGCCTCGGCCACCCCCTCCCGGCGGCGCGCCCCGCCCAGGTACTCGGCCGCCGTCTCGGCGATCGCCTCCTCCGTGGCCAGCAGGTCGCTCTCGGCGCGCACCAGCAGCGCCTCGGGCGAGAGCTCGGAGTCGAGGGTGTACCAGAGCTGGGCGGCGAAGTCGCGCTCGCCCAGACGGGGGTCGGCGGTGGCGGTCTCCAGACGGTCCCGCAGCCAGGCGGCGTGCTCCTCCACGGCGGCCAGGGCGGCCTCCCGGGCCGGTTCCAGGGCGGAGGGCGCTCCCTCGGCCGGGGCGGGCACGTCGGAGGTGAGCATGGCGCGGGCCCCGGCCGCCTGGGCCAGGGCCGTCTCCACGTGCACGCGGGGCATGCCGGGACCCTCCGACAGGCGCGAGCGCGCGGTGGCGAGGTGGTCGGGCAGGGCCGCGCAGCGCGCGGCGAGCGCCGACAGGCGTTCGGGGAGGGGCAGGACCTCACGCTCCACGAGGGCGTGCAGGGCCTCGCCCGGCGAGTACAGCAGCGGATCCCACGTGTGCGGGCGCAGTTCCGCGGTGTGCCACAGGTCGGCGCTGACGCGGGTCCGCAGCACCTCCAGGTCGACCCGGTCGCCGGCGGGGATGAGGTCGGGGTCGATCTCGTCCAGGGATCCGAGGGCGTCGGTGAGCACGGAGACGCGGCGCACGTCGGCCTCGGCCGAGTGGTCGGACAGACGGGAGGCGCCACGGGTGTCACCCAGGTCCAGCGCCCACTCGGGGGCGTCGTGGAGCAGGGAGTCGAGCACGCGCTCGGCCACCTCGCGGAACCGCCGGGTCATCGCCTCTGGGTCGGGCTGGGAGGAAGAGCTCATGGCGCCATGATGCCAGCACGGACGCCCGGTTCCCGTCCGACGGGAACCGGGCCGTGCTCTGTGCGGGACCCCGGCCCGGGTGGCCCTCCTAGCGCCAGGAGCTCTGGCCGCCCGTGGAAGTGGGCTGTCCGGCCGCGCCCTCGGGGTCCCCCACCGTGATGGCGTGCTCGACGAGGGTGATGAGCGTCGACTTGGTGGAGGCCTTGTCACGGGCGTCCACCTGGACGATCGGGATCTCCGGGCTGAGCGTCAGCGCGTCCCGGACCTCGTCGGCCGCGTGGGGGTAGTAGCCGTCGAACCCGTTGATCCCCACGATGAAGGGCAGACGCGCCTCCTCGAAGTAGTCGATCGCGGGGAAGCAGTCCGCCAGGCGGCGGGTGTCCACCAGGACGACGGCGCCGATGGCGCCCTTGACCAGGTCGTCCCACATGAACCAGAACCGGTGCTGTCCGGGGGTGCCGAACAGGTACAGGATCAGGTCGGAGTCGAGGGAGACGCGGCCGAAGTCCATCGCCACGGTGGTGGTCTGCTTGTCCGGCGTCTTTGCGAGGTCGTCCACCCCGACGCTGGCGCTGGTCATGACCGCCTCGGTGGTCAGCGGCACGATCTCGGAGACGGAGCCAACGAATGTCGTCTTCCCGACACCGAAGCCCCCGGCGACGACGATCTTGACCGACGTCATCGCGTTCCCCCCAGCACCGCCTTCCTCGGCTGGGCTAGAGCTTGCGAAGTCCACTGAGCACCCTTTCAAGCAGGTTGGTGTTGGGACGGGCGTCGTTGTTGAGCGAGGACCTGATCTGGACCAGTCCCTGCTCGGACATGTCCGCCACAAGCACCCGCGCCACACCGAGCGGCATCCGCAACAGCGCGGAGATCTCCGCCACGGAACGCCATTCCCGGCACAGGTCGCTGATCGCCTGCCATTCGGGCGTCAGCGTCCCAGACTCGTTGCGGGCCGCCGCGGTGGCCGAGATCAGGGCTTCCAGGGGAAGCTGCGACTTCGGCTTGGTGCGGCCCTTGGTCACCGCGTAGGGACGGACCAGAGAACTGGGCGCGCTCCCCGCAGCGGATCGTTGGTCGTATGGTTGTTGGATTGGTCGGGGAACATCTCCGCCGCCCGGAACCGCCGGCATTCCCCCCGTGGGGGGACCGCTCGGCTGTTGTCCGAACCACGAGGCGCTCCCGGCATCTCTACTGTGAGGTGCCACCACTTCCTCCTGTCGGTGGTGGTTCAGTGGATTCCCGAGGTGCGCGCCGTTGGTGTCAGCGCCCGCCCCGCCCGCTCGACGAGCAGGGTCATCTCGTACGCGACCAGACCCAGGTCGCTCTCAGCCGACGCCAGGACCGCCAGGCAGGAGCCGTCGCTGATGGCCATGATGAGCATCAGCCCCCGCTCCATCTCCACGACGGTCTGGGCGACCGCTCCACCCTCGAACACCCGGGCAGCACCCTGCGTCAGGCTCGACAGACCGGAGGCGATGGCCGCCAGCTGGTCGGCCCGGTCCGCTGGGAAGCCCGCCGACGAGGCCAACGGAAGGCCGTCAGAGGAGACGACGATCGCGTGGGCGACATCGGGGACACGGTCGGCAAAGTCAGTGATCAACCAGTTGAGTTCATTCACCTGTCGACTCATCTGATCTCCTGTCCAGTTTCGCCGGCTGGTCTCTGGGCACTGCTACCGCCGGCACGGCATGTGACAGCACTGCCTCTACGAACTGCCCGGCCCCTCCCGTGGGGGTGGCCGGGAGTCTGGTGTTCTGCTCTCGTCGAGCTGTGGGTAAGACGCGTCCGAGAAGCTCGGTAGATGCTATTGCATCCAGCCCCCGGGATTAAGGGGGACCCCGTCCCGCCAGGTTCCACTGAGGTCACCCCTCCGTCGAGCCTTCCCCGAGTCGGTCCCGTCCCTCGCGGACGCCCTTCTGGAAACCGGAGAAGCGGTTGCGGACGCGGTCCGCGCTGCGCGTGGGCATCTGCTTGAAGTTCTCCGGCTTGGGCGCCGTCCCCGGAACAAGGTTTGCCTTGGGAACGCGTTTTGGCAAGCCCGAGGGGGTCAGCCCGTCCGCCTTGGGCTCCGCCGCGGTCCGCGCGGCCTTCCAGCCGCGGTCGGCCTCGGAGGTCCACTCCTGGGTGGAGCGGGGGGCCTGGTCGGTGCTGGCCGGGGAGCGCTGCTCCTGGGCCGCCGGGACCTGCTGGATCGGGCCGGTCTCGGTCGTGTCCACCGTGGGGCCGCCGGTACGGCGCTTGAACCAGTTGGACTCGATCGCGTCGAAGATCGGCAGCGAGTCGCTCTCCTCACCCGACGGGGTGGGCGGCACGACGGTGTTGTTCGGCCCCTGGGCGCCACCGTAGCGGCGGGAGAGGTAGGCGGTCGAGCCGTACCCCTCGCGGGAGTCGATGCCGCCGGAGCGCCAGTTCCCGCCGTCCTGGGACGGGGGGATCGCCGGGAAGGTCTCGGTGTTGTCGTCGCGCTCGCGGGCCGCGGGGCGCTCGTGGGCGCCCATGTCGCGGCCGCCGAACGCGTGGCCCGAGCCGTTGCCGGAGAAGGTCCCGCTGCCCGCGGACGCGCCGTTGTCGGCGGGGGCTCCGGTGTGGCCGCCCGACTGCGTGCCGGCGCCGCCGAACGCGTCGTAGGACTCGTTCGCCGTGGAACGGAACGCGCCGGTGTCGGGCCGGCGGAACTCGCCCGTGTCGCCGGTGGGACGGCGGAAGGACCCCGTGTCGGAGGGCCTGCTGAAGGACCCGGTGTCCGTCGAGCGGCCCACGGAGCCGCCGCCGAAGGAGTCGCCGCGGGGGCTCGGGTCGAAGAAGTTGCGTCCGCCGGTCTCGGGCTGCGGGCGCTGGGGCTCGTCGTCCTCGGAGGCGTCGTAGGGGTCGACCACGGGCCGGCCGTTGGCGCCGCCGGAGGAGGCGCCGGTGGTTCCGGCTCCCCTGGTGGTGTCCCACACCGAACCGGTGCCGGTGTTGCCCCACAGGTCCTGGCCGCTGGGCGGGTGCTCCTCGGTGTGGGAACCGGTGGTCTGGCGCCTGGGCAGGCCGCCCAGGTCGCCCGGGACGCTGCCGCTCTCCTGGGTCTGCCAGGGGTCGTTCGGCTCGACGGGCGCCGGGGTGGAGGCGAAGGCCGCCTCGGCGTCGGCGTAGGTGTTGGGCGCGCCCGAGGTGAGCTCGGGACGGCTGTCCGCGCCGCCCAGGGCGTGCTGGCCCTCGACCGGGGTGATCAGCAGGTCCGGCGGGAAGATGACGTGCGCGGTGGTTCCGCCGCCGTGCGCCTCCTCGAGGCGCAGCCTGACGCCGTGGCGGTGGGCCAGGCGCGAGACCACGAACAGGCCCATGCGGCGCGAGACCGCGACGTCGATGACCGGCGGGGCGGCCAGGCGGGCGTTGATCGCCGCCATGTCCTCGGGCGCCATGCCGATGCCGCTGTCGGTGACGTCGACCTGGACGCCGCCGTTGTCGAGGGTCTTGGCGCTGACCAGGACCTCGGTGTCGTGCGGGGAGAACGAGGTGGCGTTCTCCACCAGCTCGGCGACCAGGTGGATGACGTCGTTGACGGGGCGGCCGAGCACCGAGATGTGGGAGGGGGCGCGCACGTTGACGCGCTCGTACTGCTCGACCTCGGAGACGGCGCCGCGCAGGACGTCGACCAGCGGGACGGGCTGGGCCCACTTGCGGGTGTTGTCCTGGCCGGACAGGACCAGCAGGTTCTCGTTGTTGCGGCGCATGCGCGTGGCGAGGTGGTCCAGCTGGAACAGGTCGGAGAGGCGGTCGGCGTCCTGCTCGGACTGCTCCAGACCGTCGATGAGGCGCAGCTGCCGTTCCACAAGGGTCTGGCTGCGGCGGGACAGGTTGACGAACATCGCGTTGACGTTGCTGCGCAGCGCGGCCTCGTCGGAGGCCAGGGTGAGCGCGACGCGGTGGACGTCGTCGAAGGCGCGGGCCACCTCGCCGATCTCGTCGTGCGTGTCGACCTCGATCGGGGTGACCTTGACGTTCTCGGGGACCGTCCCGGCCTCCTGCATCCGGTTGATCGCGTCGGGCAGGTCGCGCTCGGCGACCCGGCGCGCGCCGTCCTCCAGGGCGCGCAGGGGGCGCACCAGGGAGCGGACCACGAGGGAGGTGAGGACGAAGACCGCCAGGAGCACGCCCGCGACGACGAAGAGGTCGATCAGGGCGCGGCCCATGGCCTCGTCGCGCAGGGTGTTGGCGTCGGCGGCGATGCCCTCGGCGATGCCCTCCTCGACCGTCTGGAGGCGTCCCAGGGCCACGTCGGCGATCTCGCGGTAGTCCTCGGGGCCGTCGTTGGCGGTCACACCGGTGAGGTCGTCGCCGCGGTCGGCGCGGTACATCACGCGCATGCGCATCGTGGAGACCTGGCTGACCTCCAGACCGGTGAAGTTGTCGTCGAAGATCTGCCGCTGCTCCTCGGAGGCGGCCTGGACGAAGTTGGAGATCTCGCTCTCGTAGCGGGCGCGAGCGGAGTCGATGGCCTCGGCGATACCGCCGGTCATCGTGTTGCGGGCCAGGGAGTGGCCCATCAGCGCGGTCTCGTAGGAGAGCTGGTCCCGGGCGGTGGAGAGCGCGGTCAGCGTGCGCACGCTCTCGCGCAGGTCGGTGTCGCCGGTCTCGTCCGCCATCGTCTGGTTGAACTCGGCCAGCGAGCGGGTGATCGTGCGGTACTTGGTGACCACCGGCAGGACGGTGATACGGGTCTCGTCGACCTCGGTACGCAGTGCGTCCAGCGTGGAGAGCTGGCTGCGCATGCTGGACAGGCGGCTCGAGGCGGTCTCGGTGTCCACCTCTCCCATGTCGTCCAGGCGGGCGGTGAGGGTCTGCTGGAGGTCGCGGGAGGCGTCGCGCTCCTCCTCCATCCGCTGGCGCAGCTCGTCCGAGCGCCGCGCGGGGTCGGCGTTGTCGGAGATGTAGACCGCGCTGGCGCTGCGCTCGTGGCCCAGCTGGTTGGCCAGCTCCACGATGAGGACGCCGACCTCGGCGCGGTCCTGGATGTGCGCGTGGGTGACGGTGGAGACCGCCGCCTCGTAGACCCGCAGGCCGCCGAGTGCCAGGGCTACCGCGGTGGGGATGACGATGAGGGCCACCAGTCGGGAGCGCACCCGCCAGTTACGTGGCCGCCACCAGTCGGCTCTGCGCTTGGGCGTGGCATCGGCATGTTCGGCCTGCGCTGCCTCGCTCTGCGCGCCGGCCCCGTTTTTCGTCGCTCGTGTCGACACGGACCCTCGCAACCTTTCGTGTCACCGCTTCGGGCGGCTGGTTGGACCCCAGGGTTGACCGCTCCAACCGAAGGCTCTTCGGGGAAATCGGTACAGACCAGGTGGTCCGCCGAGCCGGAAGCGGCGGGAATGTGGGGAGATGTGAAGACTGTCCGCTGGACTCGCCTGGGATGAGAGGAGCCGCGCACCCGAAGATCTCCGTAGGTGCGCGTGCGGTGGATAGCGTACCAATGGGCGCGAAGGACTCGCTTCGGCCGTTTGACGGCGATCGGTGGGATCTTCTTCCCTCGACCGGTACATAATGCCCGCCATTGTCGGCATTATGGCCGATGCACCAGGTCAGGGATAGCGTCCGAAACCACCCCGGGACTGAGGTAACTTTTTGGACACACCGCCAGCTTCCCCACCAACACCCCACCGACATGACATCGTGACAAGACGGTAGACGCAGGTCCCGGGGAGGAAGCGGAAATGCGTACCTCGTCATGTCCTGAATCACACACGCTCGGTGACAAAACGAAAGCGGAGGGTTCCGCTCGCGGGAAAACCCGCGGGCCCTCCGCACGCGCCTTTTCGGTCAGTACCGCGCTCCCGGCCGGCCTCGCGGTACTGCTCTGCCTCTCCACCGCCGCGCCCGGCGCCGCCTCCGACGGCGACGCGTCGGGGAGCGCGCTGGGGAGCGTGCGGGTGGAACTGGCCGCGCTGCGCGCGGGCATGGAGACCCTGCGCCAGGAGGCTTCGGAGAAGATCGAGCACTACGAGGCCGAGCGCGAACGCCTCACCGAGCTGACCGAGCGCAGCCGCGAGGCGCAGGAGCGCGCGGGAGAGGCCGACGAGCGCGGCGAGACGGCCCGCCTGGCCGCCGCCCGGCAGGCCGCCACCGCCTACAAGGGCGGCGAGCTGGGCATGGTCAACGCCTGGGCCGGACCCGAGGGGCCCACCGGGATGCTCGAACGGGGCGCCTACCTCACCCTGCTCGGTTCGCACCGGGAGGCCGACGTGGGCCGCGCCGAGGCCGCTCGGGTGGCCACCGACACCCTCGCCGGGATCGCCGAGACCGCGCGGACGGAGCAGGCCGAGGCGGTCGAGGACGCCAGGAGCGCCCGGGAGGACGCGGTGGAGGCCGTGGCCGACCAGGAGGCGGCACTGGAGGAGTTGCTGGAGGAGCAGACCCGGCTTGAGGCACGGCTCGCGGAGGTGCGCGACGCCGAGGCCGCCGAGAGGCGCCGTGAGGAGGCCCTGCGCGACGCGCGGGCGGCGAACGCCTCCGGGGGGTCGGCGGAGTCCGCCGTCACCGCCGTTTCGGCGGAGGAGAAGGAGGGCGGGGAGGAGGTTCCGTCCGCGGAGAGCGCCGACCAGGGCTGCACCGGGGGCGTCGCGACCGCTCACGCCAACGGGCGGATCCCGGAGTCGGTGCTGTGCCCCCTGCCCCAGCCCGGCGAGCGGCTGCGCGCCGACGCGGCCGAGGCCTTCATCGAACTCGACGGTGACTACCGCGAGGCGTTCGGACGGCCGATGTGCGTGGCCGACTCCTACCGGCCCTACCACGAGCAGGTGCGCCTCTTCCAGGAGATGGTGCCCGGTATGGCCGCCCGGCCCGGCACCAGCCAGCACGGCCTGGGTCTGGCCGTGGACCTGTGCGGCGGAGTGAACCGACTCGGCACCGCCGAGCACCAGTGGATGCTGGCCCACGCGCCCGACCACGGTTGGCACAACCCGCCCTGGGCCCGGGGCGGCTTCGAGCCCTGGCACTGGGAGTTCACGCCGTAGCGCCTGACCACCAGGGTTCGCCGGGGCTCCCGTGACACGCCGACAGCGTTCCTGGCCGGTCCACCGGGGAGCGCCCCGGTCGCGGTCAGACCTGGGAGCCGACCCGGACCTCGAAGGTGCCCAGGACGTCGGCGTCCACGAACAGCTCGTCGTCGGTCTCCAGCGGCGGTGTCGCCACCGGCAGCAGCGCGCGCACCCGCCCGGGGCCCGACACCAGCCACTCGTGCGCGGGGTCGGCCAGACCGCGGCCCAGCTCCCCCTCCTCCACCGAGGCGCTCACGTTCAGCGGCTCCCCGGGCACCTCGTCGGCGGTGGTCAGCACCGGCCCCAGGGTCAGCTGCACCGGCTGCCCCTCGCCGTCCAGCCACAGGCAGGCGGGCGTGTAGGCGCTCACCGACGCCCCTCCCCCGGCGACGGCGGCCACGCCCACGCGGGCCGAACTCGCCCGGGGCGGCACGGCGTCGTCCGAGCCCCGCACCAGTTCCGGGGGGATCCGCCAGACGTCGTCGCCCGCCCTGACCGGCACCGGCTCGGCGGGGACCAGCGGGGCGCACATGCGCGCCTCCGGCTCGACGATGATCTCGATCGGCGCGGCGACGGCGCGTTCGTGGGCCCCGGCCAGGGCGTCGCCACCCGCCTCCAGCAGGTCGGCGAGGCGGACGGGGTCGGGGCTGCCCAGCACGTCGCCGTCGTCCAGGGCTCCGACGCGCTCGCTGCCGCCGCTCGGCGACAGGTAGGTCACCCAGCGCATGTGCTTCTCCTTGTCCAGCGCGGAAGGGGCGTCGCGCCCCCGCTCAGAGGGCGGCGGTGGGACTGTGCTCCTTGCCCGTGCCCGCGCACCCGCGGCAGGGCTCGTCGACGCGCAGCCAGACGATCACCCCGCTGCCGTCGCGGTGCGGCCGCTCGGGTCGCCACCAGCCCGTGCCGGAGCAGAACCGGCACTCGACGCCGTCCCGCTCGCACCATCCGCACGAGGAAATCGCACACCTGCTGTGTGTCGGTTCCCGCTCCATGCGCTCCCACCGTCTCCCGCGAAATCGCGACCAGCCTTGCACAGTCACCGCGCCGCGTCCACCCGGGAGGGCGTGAACGGGCGGGTCAGAGCGCTGCGGGAGGGTGCGCGCTGGCCCCGGCGGCTCCGGGAGGCCCCGCGGCTCAGCCGGACTCGCGCACGACCAGGTGGGTGCCGAGCATGACGGTCTCGGCCTCCGTCGTGCGCGGGATCGCCACGTCCACCAGCAGCCGCGCCATCTCCTGCCCCATCTGCACCGTGGGCTGGTGGATGGTGGTCAGCGGCGGGTCGCTGTGCTGGGCCATGACGGTGTCGTCGTAACCCACCAGGGCCACGTCCTCCGGAACTCTCAGGCCGCGTGCGCGCAGCACCCGCAGCCCGCCGAGCGCCATCATGTCGGAGGCGGCGAACACCGCGTCGGGCTCCAGCCCGGTGCCCAGGAGCCGCTCCATCGCCTCGGCTCCCCCCTCCACGCTGAAGTCGCCCTGCACGACGAGCCTGTCGTCCACCTCCAGCCCGGCTGCGGCCATGACCTCGCGGTAGCCGCGCAGGCGCTCCACACCGGCGTTCATGTCCAGGGGGCCGGTGATGGCGGCCACCCGTCGGCATCCGCGCTCCAGGAGGTGGCGGATGGCCATCCGGGCCCCGCCGATGTTGTCGATGTCGACGCAGTAGGGCGCGGGCTGTTCGGGCGAGTGCGGGCGACCGCCGTGGACGACCGGCACCCCGGCCTCGTCCAGACGGGCCGAGAGCGGATTGTCGCTGTGCAGGGAGATCAGCAGCGCGCCGTCCACGTGGAAGCCGCTGAGGTAGTCGCCCACGCGCTTGTGCTCGGCCTCGGTCCGGGCCGTGGTGAGCATGAGCTGCAGGTCTCGCTCGTGCAGGACCGAGCTCACTCCGCGGATGATGTCGGCGAAGAAGGGGTCGGAGAACAGCCGGTCCCGGGGCTCGGAGACGACCAGCGCGATCGTGTCGGTACGCCTGGTGACCAGGGTGCGCGCGGCCTGGTTCGGGCTGTAGCCGAGTTCGGCGATCGCGGCGTGCACGGCCTCCCGGGTGCGGGGACTCACCTGCGCGGACCCGTTGATCACCCGCGAGACGGTCCCTCGTCCGACCCCGGCGCGCTGCGCCACCATCTCCAGGGTCGGACGCTTCCGACCAGCACCGGTCTTGGCCACTTCGAGGCTCCCTCTGGGATCGTGTCCCGCCGTCCCGGGGGCTGCTTCCCCGGGGCGGCGGCGTGTGCGACGGGCATCCACGGTCATACCCGCCCGGAACGACTGTGTGGGGTGCCCCTTGGGACACCCCACGGTCCTTCCGCGGTTCGCCGGGCCGCCGCCGCGTGCACGGCGGCGGTCCGGCGCAATCCAGGACGTGCTCGGCGGGGCGCCCGCCACGCGGCGGGCGGCGTCCGCCGGACGCGTTACTGGCGCTCGGGGAACTGCCCCGTCTTGGCCAGTTCGGCGTACCAGTGACCGCTGTCCTTGATGATCCTGCGCTGCGTCTCGTAGTCGACGTGCACGATGCCGAACCGGCGGGAGTATCCCCACGCCCACTCGAAATTATCCAGGAGCGACCAGGCGAAGTAACCCCGCAGGGGCACTCCGGCCAGGACGGCCTCCTTGGCCGCCCTCAGGTGGCCCTCGTAGTAGTCGATCCGGTCGGTGTCGTTGACCTCGCCGGCCTCGGTGACGGTGTCCTCGAAGGCGCACCCGTTCTCGGTGACGTAGAGGTCGATGCCGCCGCTCTCCCCCGCCAGGCGGGAGAGCACGTCGTACAGGCCGGTGGGGTCGATCTCCCAGCCCATGTGCGTGACGGGCAGCCCCTGCGAGACGTGCACCTCCTCGGGCTCGGCGCCGAGCCACGCGCCGCCCTCGCCGCTGACCAGCGCGGGGTCCAGGCCCTTGGCCGAGGCGGCGACGAACTCGGGCGAGTAGTAGTTGACGCCCAGGAAGTCCAGGGGGGCGGAGGTGATCTCCAGGTCGCCGTCCTGGATGAAGGAGAAGTCGCTGACGCCGGCGAGGTCCTCCCTGACGTCCGCGGGGTAGCGGCCCTTGAGCAGGGGGTCGGTGAAGATGCGGTTGCGCACGCCGTCGGCGCGGCGGGCGGCGCGGGCGTCCGCGGCGCTGGGGCCGTGGGGCCGGATGACCGCCTGGTTGTGGGCGAGGCCCACCCGGGCGGGGTGGCCGGTGGAGCGGATCGCCTCGGCGGCCAGGCCGTGGCCCAGCAGCAGGTGGTGGGCGGCGGCCAGGGCCGCGGCCGGGTCCTTGTGGCCCGGCGCGTGGTGACCGTTCTCGTAGCCGAGGAAGGCCGAGCACCAGGGCTCGTTGATGGTCATCCAGTTGCTGACGCGGTCGCCGAGGGCCTCGGCCACGACCTGGGCGTAGTCGCGGAAGCGGTAGGCGGTGTCGCGGTGGGGCCAGCCCCCCGCGTCCTCCAGCGGCTGGGGCAGGTCCCAGTGGTAGAGGGTCGCCCAGGGCTGGATCCCGGCCGCCAGGAGGGTGTCCACCAGGCGGTCGTAGAAGTCGATCCCGGCCTGGTTCACGGCGCCGGTGCCCTCGGGGATGATCCGCGGCCAGGCGACGGAGAAGCGGTACGCGCCCAGGTTGAGCTGGGTCATGAGCGCGACGTCGTCGGCGTAGCGGTTGTAGTGGTCGTCGGCGGGGTCGCCGGTGTCTCCGCCCAGGACCTTGCCGGGGGTCTCGGCGAAGGTGTCCCAGATGCTGCGGCCGCGGCCGTCGGCGGTCGTGGCGCCTTCGATCTGGAACGAGGCGGTGGCCGCCCCCCAGAGGAAGCCCTCAGGGAAATCGTTGCGGTTGTTCACTGCTGGTGTACGCACCTTCCATGACGAGGGGACATCGTTTTGGGAGCGCTCCCATAAAAGAAACAGAGAAGTACCTTGATGTCAATCAACAGCCTTGTCACCGCAATCCAAACGTTACGGGCAGGCGGTGATGGAGACGGCTCCGAAACGCCCCGACCGGGCGCCCCGGAACCGGCCCCGAGGCGCGGCCGCCGCGCGGCGAAACCCCGCGGTGCGGCCCGCGCGGCCGGCCCGGGACCGCCCTCAGGTGCCCTCCCCGCCGACGGGGACCACGACGCCCTCCCAGCGCTCCTCCATGAACGCGCGCACCTCGTCGCTGTGCAGGAGCTCGTCGAGCCGGGCGATCTCCTCGTCGCCGATGTCGTGCGTGGCCACCACCAGACCGTTGGCGTAGGGGTTGTCCTCGGTCTCCTCCCAGGCCAGAACGTTGGCGGTGGAGACCAGGTCGGCCTCCAGGGCGTAGTTGCCGTTGACCACCGCCGCGTCCAGGTCCTGGAGCGAGCGCGGCAGCTGGGCGGCCTCCACCGGGGTGACCGTGACGTCGAGCGGGTTGTCCTCGATGTCGTCGACCGAGGGCGCCTCCTCGCCCGTGTCGGCCAGGGTGATGACGCCCTCGGTGTCGAGCAGGTCCAGGGCCCGGCCCATGTTGGAGGTGTCGTTGGGCACGCCGATCTGCGCGCCCTCGGGCAGGTCGGCCAGGTCGGTCAGCTCCTGCGAGTAGACGCCGAAGGCCTCCAGGTGCACGTCCGTCACGTAGCTCAGGTCCGCGTCCGGGTTGCCCTGGAGGTACTCCTCCAGGAACGGCCGCGTCTGGTAGTAGTTGGCGTGCAGTTCGCCCTCGGCCAGCGCCGCGTTGGGCTGGTTGTAGTCGGTGTACACGGACACGTCCAGGGCCAGCCCCGCGTCGGCCGCGAGGTTCTCGTCCACGAACTCCAGGATCTCGGCGTGCGGCATCGGCGTGGCGCCGATCCTCAGGACGGTCACGTCCTCCCCGCCGGTCTCCTCCCGGGCCCGTTCGCTGGGGCTGCCGCAGGCCGCCAGCAGGGCCACCGCCGTCGCCGCGGCGGCGCCCCGCACCGCGCGCCTCCTCGCGTCCTCGGTCATCGCCGTCTCCCTCCGTGTCGCCGGGACAACTGGTGGGGGGAGGGGGTCGTCCTCTGTGTGTACCCCGTCGCGTCAGCGCCGCGCCAGACGGCGCACCAGCAGGTCGCCCAGGCTCTGCGCGATCTGCACGATGACGATGAGCAGGATGACGGTGGCCCACAGGTAGTGGTCGTTGAAGCGCTGGTAGCCCTCGCGGATGGCCAGGTCGCCCAGGCCTCCGCCGCCGATGGCTCCGGCCATCGCCGAGTAGGAGATGAGGGTGACCACGGTCATCACCAGGCCCGCGATGAGGCCGGGCATGGCCTCGGGCAGCATCACCTTGCCCACGATGGTGACACGGCGGGTGCCCATGGCGTGCGCGGCCTCCACGACCCCGCGGTCCACCTCGCGCAGGGAGGTCTCCACCAGGCGGGCGAAGAAGGGGATCGCGCCGATGCTCAGGGGCACGATCGCGGCCGTGGGGCCCAGGGTGGTGCCCACCAGCAGGCGGGTCAGGGAGAGCACGGCCACCATCAGGACGATGAACGGCAGGGATCGGCCGATGTTGACGACGGCGCTGAGCACGGCGCGCACGGCGGGGGCGGGGATGAGCCCGCCCCGGTCGGTGGCCACCAGCAGCACGCCCAGCGGCAGGCCGAACAGGACGCTGACGACGGTGGCCCACCACACCATGTAGACGGTGTCCAGGGTGCCCAGCCACAGGTCGGGCCACATCGCGGGCCAGGCCTGGACGAACGCGACGACGGCGTCCCAGGGTCCGGCCGCCCCGGTGGCGGCGGCCAGGTGCAGGACGTCGGCGGGGTTGGTGCTCACTTGCGGGCCTCCTCGACCAGCAGGCCGTGCTCGGACAGGTAGGCGAGCGCCTGGTCGCGGCGGTCGCCGCGCAGGTCCACGCTCAGGCGGCCCACGGACTGCCCGGCGACCTCCTCCACGCCGCCGCTCAGGATGTTGACGTCCACGTCGAAGCGGCGGGTCAGCTCGGACATGAGCGGCTCGTCGAAGGAACGCGGGTAGGTGACGTAGACCGTGTCCGGTCCGCCGTGCGCGGGCAGCGGGAAGAGCGAGCGCGCCAGCAGCGAGCCGGGGGTGCCGATGAGGTCGAGCACCCGGCCCGACTCCAGGAACGCGCCGCTGTCCATGATCGCCGCGGAGTCGCAGATCCGCTTGATCACGTCCATCTCGTGGGTGATCAGCAGGATGGTCAGGCCCAGTTCGTCGCGCAGGCGGCGCAGCAGGGCGAGGATGGCGTCGGTGGTGGCCGGGTCGAGCGCGGAGGTGGCCTCGTCGCTGAGCAGCACCTTGGGGTCGGAGGCCAGCGCGCGGGCGATGCCCACCCGCTGCTTCTGGCCGCCGGAGAGCTGGGAGGGGTAGGCGCGCGCCTTGTCCCCCAGGCCCACGAGTTCGAGGAGTTCGCCCACGCGCCTCCTGCGGCGGGCGCGGTCGACGCCGGAGACCTCCATGGGGAAGGCCACGTTGCCCGCGACGGTGCGCGAGGACAGCAGGGCGAAGTGCTGGTGCACCATGCCGATGCGGCGGCGGGCGACCCGCAGCCGCGCGCCGCGCAGCGCGGTGAGCTCCTCGCCGTCGACCCGGACCGTTCCGGCGTCGGGGCGCTCCAGGAGGTTGACCGAGCGCAGCAGGGTGCTCTTGCCCGCGCCACTCTGGCCGACCACACCGAAGATCTCGCCGGGCTCGACGTGCAGGTCGACCCCGTCCAGGGCGGTCACCCGGTGCTTCTTCAACCTGTAGGCCTTGTGGAGGCCCACTGCGTCAATCACGGTGTTCCCATCGACGTCTGGCGGTGGTGTGGCGCCCGGCGGGGGTCCGGCGCGGGTCCGTCGCCCGCGTCCGAGCGTACGGAGCGCCCCGCGGGCGCGGGCGGCGGCGCGCCGGTGGTCGGGCGGGCGCCGGTGGCGGCGCGCCCGCGCGGGGCGGCCGGTCGGGGGACGCGCCGCTCCCGGCGGCGGTACCTCTTTGGACCTCCGCTCCGCTTCGGTCGGTGTCCGGGCGCCCGAACCAACCCCCGCGAACTGAGGCCGGTTCGAGAAGGCGGGCCTCAGCCCCCGGTGTCCGGGGGCTGCGGGCGGGTCCACGGGACCGGGCGGACACGACAGCGTCCGCCGGGCAGCGGAAGACACCGCTCGGCGGTGTCCGACCGCGTGGGAGCGGTGGTCGCTGGGTCGTGCGCGGGAGCCTTCACGTTTCCTACTCAACCACGGGGAAAAGGGTCGGTTCACCCGATTTCACTGTTCGCGCCGGGTTACCTCCACCACATCGGGGCTCCCGTGGCACGGTGGATTCGTCCCGTCCCTCCCGAATAACCGCGCGAGTGCCTACACTCATGACGGTCCCTTTACTCCCGCCCCCGGCTCACGGGTGTGCGCGGGAGGCCAGGGCCGGAGGCCGCTCCCGCGGCTGTCGGCCCCCTGGGGAAACGACGAGAAACAGCGCCCGCTCCGCTCCCGTGCCAGGGGGCCGGGCGGGCCCGAGGAGCGACCACACCGTGCAGCCCGACGATCTGAGCCGAGTGGACGAATTCGCCGACTTCTGGGCTCCCGACCCTCCCGAACTGAGCTGGCCGGACCGCGCCCGGGCCCTGGCGGGGTTCCTCGCCGCCGCTGCTCGCCCGGGCCGCGCGCGTGTGGCCGCGCTGGCGGTGGCCGTGCTGGGGAGCTTCCTGTTCGCGCCCCAGGGCACGGCGGTGGCGGCGCCGGTGCCCGCCGAGCCGGAGGACATGGGCGCCCTCCAGGATCGCGCGGAGGCCCTGAGCGAGGAGTTCAACGGCGAGCTGCGCGACATGGAGGGCGTCATCCAGGAGGCCGAGCGCGCCGAGGAGCGGGCCCAGAGCACCCGCGAGGACGTGGAGGAGGCGCGCGAGCAGGTGCGCGCCCTGGCGGTGGCCACCTACACCAGCAGCGGGATCGGCCTGTCCATGTCGCTGTTCGTCGAGGCCGATCCCGACGAGGTCATCGACCGCGCGGTGGTGATCAACTACCTGTCCACCAGCAACCAGGACAAGATCGACCAGCTCAGTGAGGCCCTGGAGCGCGACGAGACCGCGCAGCAGAACGCCGAGGAGCAGCTGGCCGCGGCCGAGGAGGACCTGGACGAGCTGGAGGGGCGCCGCGAGGAGGTCCAGGAGATGATCGCGGACCACCCCGTGCAGCCGATGGGCGGCCAGTACAACATCACCCCGCGCACCGAGCAGATGCGCGAGCTGATCATCGAGGAGTTCGGCGAGGGCACCGACGTGGGCGGCGTGGGCTGCTACCGGGAGGTCGGCGGCTGGGTGGTCGGCGAGCACCCCAAGGGCCGCGCCTGCGACTTCATGGTGGACCCCAACGGGAACACGCCCTCACAGGAGCAGATCGACCGCGGCTACGCGATCGCCGAGTGGGCCCAGGAGAACGCCGACCGCCTCGGCATCATGTACATCATCTACCGGCAGCAGATCTGGGACATCCGCCGCGGCGACGAGGGCTGGCGCGACATGGCCGACCGCGGCAGCATCACCGAGAACCACTTCGACCACGTGCACATCTCGATGTTCTGATCCGGCGGCGCCCGCGACGGACGCCCCATTACCCCGCACGGGGCGCGACCGCGCGGGGAACGGCGTCACGATTGCGTCACGTGCGGGATGAGTTCCTGCACAACCGACACAAAACAGTGACGATTCACCCTGCTACCCCCGGTCTGACCTGCCCAGGGGACACCACTCACAGCTAGGATGCACACGTCCCGGCCCGGACCGAAGGACGCCTTCGGCTCCGCCCGGCCACCGCCCCCGGTGGCCGGTCCCCCGGTCCACCGCAACCTCCGCATGGAGGCGGGGAACGCCCGCCCACTCCCCCGCCCTCGCCCGCGGGACGGCAGTGGCGACAGGTGCGCCTCCCCCACACGGCCACCGTGCCCCTCCCGGGGCGGCACGGGAAGTCGTGAGAACCCAACGGCGCACACACGCGTCCCAGACAACACGGTCATCACACACGGGCGAGGGGAGCCATGAGCGAAAACGGACCATACAACCAGCCGCCGCAGAACCCATACGGCGGTGGGGACAACAGCGGGGGCCAGCCGCCCTACGGCCCGCCCCACGGCGCCCCCTACGGTGACCCCAACACCGGAGGACAGCCGCCCCACGGCGGTCCCTACGGTGACCCCAACACCGGAGGACAGCCGCCCTACGGCGGCGGCCCCGCGGGTTTCCCCGGCCCCCAGGACCAGCAGATGTACGCGGGTGGCCAGCCGCCCTACGGCGGCGGCCCCGGCGGTCCCGGGTACCCCCCTGCGCCGCAGCAGCCTCAGGGCGGCGGCAGCAAGGCGGGCCTGTGGGTCGTGATCGGCGGCGGCGCCGTGATCGTCGTCCTGGTCATCGCCGTTCTGGTCGTGCTCGTCACCAACAACGGTGGACAGCAGACCGTCTCCCCCGAGCCCGAGCCCGCCCCGAGCACGGAGGAGACCACCGGCGGCGGTGAGACGGCCGCGCCCGCCCCCGAGGCGGCCCCCGCGGGCGAGCCCCCCTACGCCGTCCCCGCCGAGCCCTGCGAGGCCTTCACCGACCAGGTGCTCTCCGACTTCCTGATCCAGGACGAGGGCGACAAGTACGTCCAGGACAACAACTCCTACTGCGAGAGCCTGGAAGGCGCCGCCCCGGAGGGCAACCCGGCCGAGAGCTACGCGATGTTCGAGATCAGTTATCAGGTCCCCTACTCCGCAGCCGACTCCGTCGAGGCCGCCACCACCGACTTCCAGACCGCGGTCCAGGAGCTCCGGGGCGAGGGTGACTACAACACCTTCTACGACGCCGCGAACGTGGAGGAGGACAAGGAGGTGGACCTCGGCGACGAGGCCCACTACGTCCTCACCAAGTACGACTTCCTGGGTGAGGACATCCCCGAGGCCACGCTGGTGATCCGCACCGCCAACCTCAACATCCGGGTCCAGTACCAGATGCACCCGCCCTTCACCGAGGACGCCTCCGCCGAGGACCTGGTCATGCCCGACAACGTCGAGGAGATCATGCTCAACGCCGGCGCCGAGGCGCTGGCCCTGGTCGGCGCCTGAGGGGGCTGACCGGACACGGCACGAGGGGGCCGCGGCGTTCGCCGCGGCCCCCTCCCGCGTTCCAGCCTCCTGAGGACTCTTCTTGGATCGGCCTCAGCTTGTGGGGGCCGGTTCGGGCGCCCACGGGGTTCTGGAGCGGCTGGAGGTGAGACTGCAAGCAGGACTGCGCCGTAGGCGTCCGTTGAGGGTGGTGGCGGGCGACGGTGTGGGCACGAGCCGTCTCACCGGAGGCGCCGCTGTGCCTGCTTCAACCCGATTCCCGCGCTCCGGGCGCCCGAACACGGACCGGAGCGAGGCGGAGGTCCAAAAAACACTGCCGGGCTCACGCCAGGTCGGCGCGCACCCGGCGGGCCGCCTCGACCATGTTGCGCAGGGCCTGTTCGGCCTCGGCGTAACCGCGCGTCTTGAGGCCGCAGTCGGGGTTCACCCACAGGTTCCGGGCGTCGATGTGCGCGACCGCCAGCCGCAGCGAGCCCTCGATCTCCTCCACCGAGGGCACCCGCGGGGAGTGGATGTCGTACACGCCCGGGCCGATCCCGCGCCCGTAGCCGCGCTCGCCCAGGTCCCGCACCAGCTCCATGCGCGAGCGGGCGGCCTCCACGCTGGTGACGTCGGCGTCCAGCGCCTCGATGCCGCCGACGATCAGCCCGAACTCCGAGTAGCACATGTGCGTGTGGATGGTCGTGGACGGCGACACCCCCGACGTGGCCAGGCGGAAGGAGCCCACCGCCCAGTCCAGGTACCGCGCCCGGTGCTCCGAGCGCAGCGGCAGCAGTTCGCGCAGGGCCGCCTCGTCCACCTGGATGTGGCGGATCCCGGCGCGTTCCAGGTCGGCGACCTCGTCGCGCAGACCCAGGGCCACCTGGCGTGCGGTCTCACCCAGCGGCTGGTCGGTGCGCACGAACGACCAGGCGAGCATGGTGACCGGACCGGTCAGCATGCCCTTGACCGGCTTGTCGGTGCGCGACTGGGCGTAGGTGGTCCACTCGACCGTCATCGGCTCGGGGCGCGAGACGTCGCCGAACAGGATCGGCGGGCGCACGCACCGCGAACCGTAGGACTGCACCCAGCCGTTCTCGGTGGTGGCGTAGCCCTCCAGCTGCTCGGCGAAGTACTGGACCATGTCGTTGCGCTCGGGCTCGCCGTGCACGAGCACGTCCAGGCCGATCTCCTCCTGGAGCGCGACGACCCGGTCGATCTCCTCGCGCAGGACGGCCTTGTAGGCGTCCTCCGCCAGTTCCCCCCTGCGGTGCGCGGCGCGGGCGCGGCGCAGCTCGGCGGTCTGCGGGAAGGACCCGATGGTGGTCGTGGTGAGCGGGGTGTCGGTGGGCCTGCCGCGTTCCCGCGGGCGCTCGTAGGCGTCCGGGCCCAGGGCGTCGAGGCGGGCGCGCACGCGCGCGTCGGTGAAGGCGGGGGGACGGACGCCGCCCCGTCCGGTGTGCTCGGCCTCGGCACCCTCGGACAGCACGCGGCCGAGCAGGGCCGTCTCCTGTGCCTTCTGCCTGGCGAAGGCCAGGGCCCCGCGCAGCTCGGGGGCCAGGGAGGGCTCGGCGTCCAGGTCCAGGGGCACGTGCAGCAGGGAGCAGGAGGTGCTCACGGTCAGCTCGTCGGTGAGGGCGAGCAGGGTACCGAGCGCGGCGACGGCGGCCGGGATGTCGGTGCACCAGACGTTGCGCCCCTCCACCACGCCCGCGACCAGGCGGGTGGCGCCCAGGCCGGAGACCCGCACCAGGTCGTCCACGCCCTCGTCGTCGGTGACCAGGTCCAGGCCGACCGCCTCGACCGCGGAGTCCTTGAGGACGCGCAGGGCGGCGGAGCCGATGGAGCCGAAGTAGGTGGACACCAGCAGGGAGGGGCGGTCGGTGACCGCGCCCAGGTACTGGTAGGCGCGCTCCAGGTGGCCGACGGCGGCACGGCCCTCGTCGGTGGCCAGGATCGGCTCGTCCAGCTGGACCTCGGTGGCGCCCGCGGCCCGCAGGTCGCCGAGCAGCTGGGCGTAGGCCTCCAGGAGCTGGTCGAGCAGCTGGACGGGTTCCCAGCCCTCGGGGGCGCCGTCGGCGGGCTTGGCCAGCAGCAGGAAGGTGAGCGGACCGACCAGGACCGGACGGGTGTGGAAACCCGCCTCGGCCGCCTCGCGGAACTCGGCGACGGGCTTGTCGCCCACCAGGCGGGGACGGCTGCCGGGCGAGAGCTCGGGGACCAGGTAGTGGTAGTTCGTGTCGAACCACTTGGTCATCTCCAGCGGCGGGGCGCCCTGTTCGCCGCGGGCGAGCGCGAAGTAGCGGCGCAGCTCCTCCTCGCGGTCCGGCGCCGCGGCGGGAGGGGCGAAGCGGGAGGGGACCAGGTCGAACAGGACCGCGGTGTCCAGCACGTGGTCGTAGTAGGAGAACGTGTTGGAGGGGATGTCGTCGACACCGGCCTCGCGCAGCTGGGCGTAGACGTCCAGGCGCAGTCCGGCGGCGACCGCGTCCAGTTCGCGGGCGGTGGTGCGGCCCCTCCAGTGGGACTCGCAGGCGCGCTTGAGCTCGCGGGCGGGGCCGATGCGCGGGTAGCCGTGCACGGTCGAGCGCACGGAGGGGCGTGGTCCGCCCGGGGCCGCGGACGGCGCGGGGGTCGTGGTCATGAGCTTCTCTCCCTCGTCGAAAGCCGGGTACCGGCCGCGAGGGGAGAAGAGGGGGCGGGCACGCCGACGGACGCGCCGCGGGCGCGCACCGGACCTGCCACCGCCTCCGGCCCTCCCTCGGGGCGCGGGACCACCGGCGCCGCGGGTGCGTCGCCGGGTGGAGGCAGGTCTTCGGACTCGGGGGCGCGGGCGGTGCCAACACCGCTCCTCCTACTGGCCGCCGCTTCCCGGTGTGCGGTCTCCGCGACCGGCACTACCAGTGCTCATGGCGACGTTCGTTCCCCCATACCGCTGCGGGGCAGTCCCGGACTCGCACCGGGTTCCCTCTTGCGACATGGTTCCGCCCCGCCCGTTCCGGGCCGGACCCGGGACGCGGGGGTGGATCATGTACCTTCCACGGCTGCAAGTATAGGGAGGGCCCCCTTCGCCCCTGTACCCGGCGTGCGGCCCCATGCGCCCGGCCCGGACGGTGAGAACCCCCGTCCTTCGACCGGCGTCACACACGAAGTCAAGCGTTGCGCGGGTGAGCTCCCCTCTGCTCCCCGCGGACGTTCGTCTGAGCGATGAACGTGGAGATTCCCTCGTGAGTAAGCAGTCCCGCCTCGCCATGGCACCGGACCACCCCCTGATCACGGTCGTGGTAGCCCTGGCGGTCCTGGCGGGCATGGTGTTGTTGGCCACCCGCTCCTCCGGAGAGCCCGAGCCCGGGCCGCGGACGCATGGAGCGCCGGTCTCCGAGAGCGAGCCATCGCCCCCGGCCTCCGGTGCGCCCGACGGGCTCACCGAGGTGGACGCGGCCGCGGTGGCGGGCCTGGAGGAGGCCGAACTGCCCTACGACGGGGAGGTCTCCGTCGCGGTGACCTACCCGGTGATCCCCAACGCCGAGCCGCTGGCCGACTTCCTGGAGCGTGAGCTGACCGACGAGGTGCACGCCTTCGAGACCGCCAACCCCGGCGCGGTCTCCTTCGAGGCGGGGTGGAACCTGACCGCGGCGCGCGACGGCCTGCTGGGGGTCCGCATGACCCGGGTGGAGACCGACTCCGAGGGGTCCCGGGAGGGGTACACCACCTACTGGTACGACACCGAGACCGCGGCGCACCACCCCTCCGCCGCACTGGTCGGCGGCCAGGAGCAGCTGGAGGAGCTCAACGGCCTGGTGCGCGGCGCCGTCGGAAGCAGGGAGGACGGGGAGGGCCCGGCCGACCCCGGCGTCATCCACCCGATCAGCTCCCTGTACGACTCGGTGGGCTTCAACCCCGACGGTGACCTGGTCGTGGAGTTCGACGCCGGGCAGGTCGCCCCGGCGGAGGAGGGCCGCACGCGCGCCGTGGTCGCCGCCGGTGAGGCCGAGGGCCTGCTGTCCGATCTGGGCCTGCGCGTGCGCGACGCCGCGACCGTGGGCGTGGAGGACTTCTCCATCGCCGCCCCGCCCCGGGCCGACAAGGACGGACAGGAGGAGGGCGCCGTGCCCGGACAGGTGCCCGCGGTGGACCCCGACGTCGACTGCTCCGACCCCAAAACCAAGTGCGTGGCGCTGACCTACGACGACGGACCCGGCGGGCGCACCCCCGAACTGCTGGACGCCCTCGCCGAGTACGACGCGCGGGCCACGTTCTTCGTCACCGGCAACCCCGTCATGGAGCACCCGCACACGGTGCGGCGCGCCTACGCGGAGGGGCACGAGATCGCCAACCACACCCTGAACCACCCCGACCTGGCCGGTCTGGGCGCGGGAGGGGTGCGCGCGGACCTGGACGTCGTGCAGGCGCTGGTGTATCGCGAGACCGGCTACACCATGAACCTCATGCGCCCGCCCTACGGCTCGACCGACGAGGGCGTGGCCTCGGTGACCGCGGACATGGGCCTGGCCCAGATCCTGTGGAGCGTGGACACCCTCGACTGGAAGGACCGCAAGGCCCCGGTGATCCACGACCGGGTGCTGGAGGGCGCTTCGGACGGGGCGATCATCCTCATGCACGACATCCACGGCACCACCGTCGACGCCTCCCGCACGGCCATCCGGGAACTGGACGAGCAGGGGTACACCATGGTCACGGTGTCCCAGCTGCTGGGGACCACGACCCCCGGCCAGAGCTACATGGACGGGGTCCCCGACGCCCCGGAGGAGAACGCCGACCCCTCCGAGGAGGCCGGTGAGCCCGCTGAGGGGGCCGAGGAGGCTTCCGAGGGGGCCTGAAGGGCGCGGCGTCACGGCGCGGCGGGCGGTCCCGGGTGAGGATGGCCCCGGGAGGGCTTCGGGGCCGCGGCCGGTGGGACGCACGGGGCGCGGAGCCGTGCGGGGCACCGGGTGAGGCCGGAAAGGGCGCCCCGCACGGGTGCTCCCGGTCCCCGGCGCGCTGCCCGTCCCGGGGCGGTGACCACATGTGGTCACCGCCCCGGGACGGGTGACGGCGTCCCCTATGTTGCTCCCAGCAGCAGCCGTGTTGGCCACCCGCTGAGGGATGAGGGAGTCCGGTGTTGTCGTCGACTCGAGTCCACCCGAACGAGGCCGCCCCCTGTCCCGGGGCCGGGGGGAACCGGCCGTGGGAGCGCAGAGCCCGGTGGCCCGGGGCGGCGCTGGTCGCGCTGGTCCTGCCCCTGGCCGCGTGCGGCACCGAGGGGATCGCCTCCGGGGGCGGTGAGGACCCGGAACTGATCACGGTGGTGGCGGCGGAGCCGGGGGACGGGGTCACCGAGTGGCGCGGGGACGCCTCCGACTTCGAGGACCACCCGTACAAGCCCGAGGGGCTCACGATCGACGTCGCCTACCCGGTGTTCCCGGGTGCCGACGCCTTCGCCGAGGAACTGGCCGCCCGGGTGGACCGGGAGGTGCGGGACTACCGGGGCGCCGGCCGGGACCCGGTGAGTCTGGGCGTCGACTGGGAGGTGGTCGCCGCCGGGAACGGGGTGCTGGGCGTGCGCCTGGTGCGCACCGAGGAGGACTTCCACGGACTGCGCCAGGGGTACGGGACGTACTGGTACGACGCGTCCACCGGCCACACCGCCTACTCCACGGAGCTGCTGGCCGACGACGCGGCGCTCCGGGAGCTCAACGGGATCGTCCGCGCCTCGTTCGCCGACGAGGAGGCGGTGGACGCGCGGGGACTGCACCCGGTGATGCGCACCTACGACTCGATGGGGTTCAACGCCGACGGGGACCTGGTGGTGGAGTTCGACGACGGGCACCTGTCCCCGATCGTGGAGGGCCACCCCCCGTCCTCGGAGCCGGGGAGGATGGTCGCGGTGGTGCCCGCCGAGGAGGCCGCGCCCCTGCTGTCCGGCCTGGGCGAGCGGGCGCGGGAGGCCGCCATGGCGGAGGAGCCCGTGCTGACCGTGGAGGCCCCCGACGCCGAGCCCCCGGCCGACCCGCCGGTGCCGGGGGTGGTCTCGGCGGGAGACCCCGACCTGGACTGCGCCGAGGCCAAGTGCATCGCGCTGACCTTCGACGACGGACCGGTGGCGACGACTCCGCGACTGCTGGACCTGCTGGCGGAGGAGGAGGTGGCGGCCACCTTCTTCCTCAACGGCAACCCGGCGCTGACCCGGCCCAGCGTGATCCGGCGCGCCTACGCCGAGGGGCACGAGATCGGCAGCCACAACCACCTGCACGAACGCATGCCCGATGCCTTCGAGGGGGAGGAACTGGTCCACCAGGTGGCCGCGGTGAGCGCGATGGTGCGCCGCCAGACGGGCCACACCGTGGAGCTGTTCCGGCCGCCGTTCGGCGACAGTTCGCCGGAGGTGCTGGAGGAGATCGGCCGTCAGGGCATGGCCGAGATCCTGTGGAGCCAGGACAGCAAGGACTGGACCGGCATGAGCCGTGACGAGGTCGTGGAGAGCGTGGTGGACGGAGCCCGACCCGGGGGCGTGGTACTGCTGCACGACACCCTGGAGCCGACCCTGGCCGCGGTCCCGGAGATCATCGAACGGCTGCGGGCCGACGGATACGAGTTCGCGACCGTCAGCCAGGTCTACGACGGCCCGGAGGCCGGGAAGAGCTACCCGCCCGAGGGGCTGTCCGCACCCGCCGGTTCCTGAGGTCCGCGGGCGGCGGGGCGCGCGTGTCGGCGGCCGGTGGGAAGGGTCCCACCGGCCGCCGCGTCCGTGCGGCCGCGTCGCGCCCCTGGGCGGACGCGGCCCCCGGGAGGCGGAGCAGCGGGACCGGTCCTCGGTGAAGGGTCCGCAGGTCCGGTTATCGGTGGCGGGTCCGCGGGTCCGGGCTCCGGCGGCGGGCTCAGCCCTTGGCGGTGGCCTCGGCGGGGTCCGCCCCCTGCCCGGTGTCGGCCGCCGGGGCAACCGGGGCGGGGACGTCGGCCCCGACGACCTCGTTGATGGAACGGTGGCCCGAGGCCCGCACCAGCCGGGCGAGGCCGCGGTTGATGCGGCGGGGCCAGAGGGGACCGCCGTAGATGAGGCCGGTGTAGCCCTGCACGAGGCTGGCCCCCGCCCGGATACGGAACCAGGCGTCCAGGGGCGTCTCGATGCCGCCGACGGCGATCAGGGTCACCCGGTCGCCCACACGGGCGCGCAGGCGGCGCAGCACCTCCAGGGAGCGCCGTTTGAGGGGGGCGCCGGACAGGCCGCCCGCACCGGCCGCCTCCACCTGTGCCGCGGGGCTGGTCAGGCCCTCACGGGAGATGGTGGTGTTGGTGGCGATGATGCCGTCGAGCCCCTCGGCCAGCGCGAGGTCGGCGACGGCGTCGACGTCCTCGTCGGCGAGGTCGGGGGCGATCTTCACCAGGAGGGGCAGGTCCGGGCGACCGGCCTCGGCCATGGCCTCGCGCACGGCGGCCAGGAGCGGGCGCAGCCGCTCCACGCCCTGGAGGTTGCGCAGCCCGGGGGTGTTGGGCGAGCTGACGTTGACCACCAGGTAGTCGGCGTAGCGGGCCAGGCGCCGGGCGCTGAGGGCGTAGTCGGCGGGGGCCTCCTCCTCAGGCGTGACCTTGGTCTTGCCGATGTTGACGCCGAGCACGGGACGGCGGCCGCCGCGCCGGTGGTGGAGGCGTTCGGCGACCAGGGCCGACCCCTCGTTGTTGAAGCCCATGCGGTTGACGATCGCGCGGTCGGCCACCAGCCGGGACAGGCGCGGCCGCGGGTTGCCCGGCTGGGGCTGGGCGGTGACGGTGCCCACCTCCACGAAGCCGAAGCCGAGCGCCGCCAGCCCGGAGGGGCTCTCCGCGTTCTTGTCGAAACCGGCCGCGAGCCCCAGCGGACCGGGGAACTCCTGCCCGAGGGCGTGCACGGTCAGCTCCGGCTCGCGCGGCCCGAGCACACCGTTCATGGCGGAGGCCACCGCGGGCAGGGAGGTCACGCCGCGCAGCGCGGCGAAACTGAGCCTGTGGACCTTCTCCGCGTCCATGTGGCGCAGGACCGAGCGGAAGAGCATCTGGTAGAACACGGTCATCCGTTTCCCTCGCCCTCGCGCTCGGCGAGGAAGCGTTCGAGTTCGGCGCCGAGCTCGTCGGCGGTGGGCAGCTGGGCGTCGTCGTCGGCCAGCGGGAGCGTGGGACGCTCCTCGGGGTCGGTCCGCGAGGACATGATGTCGTCGTACTGGCGCTCCAGGTTGGCCACGACGCGCTGGATCTCCTCGGAGGCCATGACCTGTTCGGCGATGTCGACGTCGGTCGCCGCGGCGACCTCCTCCATCTCCGTGGTGGCCAGGGCCAGGCCGGTGGCCCCGGCCACGTACTCGGCGGCGGCGATGGCCGCGCGCGGGTACTGGGCCTGGGCCAGGTAGCTGGGCACGTGGACGGCGTAGCCCACGAAGTCGTGGCCCCGCTCGCCGAGCCGGTACTCCAGCAGTGAGGTGGCGCTGCCGGGCACCTCGACGCGGCCGATCCACGGGGTGTGCCCCTCGACCAGCTCGGGGCGGGTGGAGTGCGGGGTGACCGTGACCGGCCGGGTGTGCGGGACCGCCATGGGGATGCCGTGGACGCTGACGGACAGCGTGACGGAGAAGTGGTCGACGAGGCGGCCCACGGCGGCGACGAAGGCCTCCCACTCGCGGTCCGGCTCCGGGCCGTGCAGGACCAGGAAGGGGGCGCCCTCGTCGTCGTGCAGCCGGTACAGGGCGATCTTGGGCGCGTCGTAGGCGGTCCAGGTGTTCTCGACGAAGGTCATCGTCGGACGGCGCGAGCGGTAGTCCACGAGGCGGTCGGCGTCGAAGGTCGCGACCTCCTCCGCGGTGAACCGCTCGAACAGCGACGTGATCAGCTGGCGCCCGGCGTGTCCGGCGTCCACGAAGCCGTCCAGACAGACCAGCATCGCCAGGCCGGCGACATCCTCGAAGCCTGGGTGGAGTTCGTACAGATCTGCGGAATCACGCACCGGGTTCTCGTCTCCAAAACTGGTCGGGATCACAGGGCCGCGCTCGCGCGGCGGTCGGGCGCCGGGGTACGGCCGGGGAGGCCCGATTCGCACCGCCTGGGAGGCTGTGCCCTGCTTCTCCAGAATACCGACCCACCAGCCCACCGACCGAGCCGTGCGAGGGCGCTCACGCCCCACGGCACCACCGCCACCGGCCGGCGCGGAAAGGGAACCCCGGCCGGTGGAGCCGTGCGAGGACGCTCACCCACACCCCTACCAACCCCGACCGGTGGAGGGAGCTTCCTGCAACCGGGGCATGAGAGGACCGCCACACCCCGGCCCCGCCCCCGCGGCTCAGTGCAGGTCGGCCACCAGCAGCGAGCGCAGCCGGTTGAGGACGGCGGCGACCTCGAAGCGGCGTGGCAGGGCGTAGTCGCCGCCGAAGTCGGAGCCCAGCAGGGTGACGCCCCTCCTGTCCAGGGCCTCCTCCAGGGAGTCGAGCGCCTCGGCGAGGGTGCGGCCGCCGTCCAGGTGGCGCCCGGCGACCAGCTCGCGCAGGGCCAGCCCGGCACCGGTGATCTGCCCGGGGTCGACGAACTGCTCCACCGCGCGCACGTCGACGTCGTGTTCGCCGAACACCAGCACGTCCATGTCGCGGCGCTTGATCCGGCCCCGGCCCCGCGAGGTGCCGTCGTCCACGGAGGCGGGATCGACCACGCGGGGGCGCGGCAGGGCGAAGTCCGCGTCCACGCGCTCGTGGGCGAGTTCGCGGGCCCGTTCGGTGACGTCGTGCGGGTGGTAGGCGTCGAGCATGATGACGTGGTCGGCGACGTCGAAGTAGTCGCCGCTGCCGCCCATGACCAGGACCGTGGACACCCCGTGCTCGCGGCGCAGGGGCCGGACGAGGTCGATGAAGGGGACCAGGGGCTCCCGGTCGCCGTGCACGAGGGCCTGCATGCGCTCGTCGCGGATCATCAGGTTGGTGGCGGTGGAGTCCTCGTCCACCAGCAGGGCGCGCGCCCCCGCCTCGACCGCCTCGCAGATGTTGGCAGCCTGCGAGGTGGACCCGGAGGCGTTCTCGGTGCGGAAGTCGCTCGTGTCGGCCCCGGTGGGCAGGTTGCGCACGAAGGGGCTCACGTCCACGCGTTCGACCCTGCGGCCCTCCTCCGCGCGGATCTTGACGGCGTCTCCCCTGGTCACCACCAGTTCGCGGCCGTCGCCGGGAACGTGGTCGTAGACGCCGCGCTCCAGGGCGTGCAGCAGGGTGGACTTGCCGTGGAAGCCGCCGCCGACGATGAGGGTGATGCCCTCGGGCACGCCCATGCCGCTCACCGTGCCCCGGTGCGGCAGGTCGACGCTGACCCGCAGGCCCTCGGGGGAGGCGAAGGGTACGGCGCCGCCGGTCATGGGCTCGTCGCTGACACCGCTGCGCCGGGGCAGCACGGCGCCGTCCGCGACGAAGGCCACCAGGCCCCTCTCCTCCAGCTGGGAGCGCAGGGCGACCGTGTCGGCGACGGTGTCGGCGAAGGCCGCGGCCTCCTCGGCGTCGATCTCCTCCCAGTCCAGGTCGTCCACCAGGCCGGGCAGGGTGCGGCACAGCTCCCGCTCGGCGGTGCGTCCGTCGATGCGGCGGCCGTGGCCGGGCAGGTCGATGCCGACGCGCAGGTCGATGCCGCCGTCGGTGAGCTGGCAGGAGGAGCGTTCGATCACCTCCTGGCCGCCGGTGTCGATCCTGAGCAGCGATCCGCGCAGGAGCCGACGGGCACGCCGCCCCAGGTAGTCGGCGGTGGCGCGGCGGCGCACCGGGTCGCCCCAGGCGCTCTTGGGGATGCCGGCGTCCGGGATGAGCACGCGCACCCGCGAGGGCGGTGCGAAGGGGTCGGCCTGGACCCGCTGCACGGTCAGGGTGAAGTCGCCGAAGTCCCAGTCGCCCCTGAGTGTCTTGTAGCGGCCGTAGGAGGCGCCGTCCATGCGCAGGAGCTCCTCGGAGAGCCGGGCCTCGTCGCGGACTCCGCGGATCGGCTCGGGCTCGGGCCCGCGCCCGCCGCCGCGGCCCCCGCCGCCCCCGTACCGGCGCCCCTGGCCTCCCCCGTACCGTCCCGTCATCGCTGTCCCCCAGACGTCGTTTCCTCTGCTCCGGCCAGGTTAGGCGTTGGGCGGATTCGCCGCAGAGGACCTGTGGACAACCGCGTCCGCCCTGTTCGGAGCCCTGGCCGCCCCTACCCGTCCGTCCGGCGTGGACACCACGCGCCCCGCCCGCCTCCGGACCCTCCGAGGGCGGACCCGCCCGGGCGCCTCGCCCCCGTGGGACGCGCGACAGGAGCTTTGGTGGCCGAACGGTGGGACGGGAACCGGGGAATCGGCGCGCCCCGAACTCCGCGCTCCCACCCGCCGCCCGGCGGCGCACCGGCGCGAACACCCCCGCACCCCGGCAGTGGCACAGTGAAGCCGCCCCGCGGTAACAAGCGCGCAACATGACCGAAGAAAAGAGAGAAACGCGAATCCAACATTTCTCTTCGTGGTCGAAATACTGCAAGAAGTGACAGCAGAACGTGAATCCACCGATTCCTCCACCCCGAGGACGGAAAACCTTCACCAGGGAACACGCACCGGCTCGACGCAACGCCCCTGCCCCACGCCTTCCCCACCTGGCCCTCCAAAACATGAGACTTTTAGTGTGATACGCGTCACATTTGACGCTTATATTCGCCAATGCTACTTTCATGGACGTCCCATAAATTTTGCTTAGGTGCGTTTACTGGTGCGCGTTATATTGTTCGCCCCCGAGACATTCAATCTCGCGGAGACAACCCGGTCCATCGAGGTGGCGAAACACCTCCGTGAAACATATGAATGCGTCTTTTCCGGGTATTCCGAAAGATACTCCGGCCTCATTGAAGAGGCCGGGTTCACGTTTCACCGCCTGGCCCCCGCGCTGACCGACGAGGACGCGGACCAGCTGATCCGCGTCGACCAGGGGAAGGCGGTCCGGCACCCCTTCACCGCCGCGATGCTCCGCACCCGCGTCGCCAGTGAACTCGCCCTCATCGGCACTCTCCGCCCGGCGGCGGTCGTGATCGGCACGACGCTCAGCCAGTTCGTCTCCGCCCGTGCCGCCGGCGTACCGCTCGTCTACGTCAAGCCCTTCGCCTACAGCTGGCCCCACATCCTCCAGACGCGGTCGCTGCCGCTCGTCGAAGGGGGCGGCCCGCTCCCCCGGGCGGTCAACACCGGCGCCGCCGCGCTCCTGCGGGAGGCCGCCCGGGTGACCACCTACAAGCCCGCGGCCTTCCGGGCAGTCGCGCGCGAGCACGGGGTCAGGCTGCCCGGTCGCACCATCCAGGCGCTCGACGCCGACCTCAACCTGATCACCTCCCTCTCCTGCTACCTGCGCCCCTACCGGATGCCCGCGAACTACCGCCTGGTCGGCCCGGTCTTCGCCCGGATCGACCGGGAGATCCCTCCGGACGTGGTCCGCGTCGCCGAGGCCTCGGCGCGGGCGAAGCGCCCGGTGGTCTACTTCGCCATGGGCAGTTCCGGGAACCGGGAGGTGGTGCTCCGGGTCCTCACCGAGCTCTCCCGGATGCCCGTCACCGTCATCGCCCCCGTCGCCTCCTACCTGAAGGAGAGCGACCTCCCCCAGGTCGCGGACAACATCCACGTGCGCGACCTCCTCCCCGCACACCTGCTCGGCGACCTCATCGACGCCTCCGTGATCCACGGGGGCGAGGGAACCGTGCAGACCGCGGTCACGACCGGAAAACCCTTCGTCGGAATCGGCCTGCAGATGGAGCAGCGGTGGAACGTGGCGGACTGCGTCCGCTTCGGAAACGCCGTCGCCATCTCCCCCAAGGACGTTTCCGGAACCTCTTTCCGCAATGCCGTGGAGAAGGTCCTCACCGACCCCCGCACCCGTTCCCGCGCACGGGCCCTCCGCGAACTCCTCTCCGGAGTCGACGGGGCGGCGTCAGCAGCGGAACACATTCACGAACACGTGTCTCAGAAGCCGTGAAGAACGACTTGGAGCCCCCATGAGCCACACGAGTAACATGAGCAACGATCTGCTCAAGACCGTCGCCGAAATAGCCTCGTACGAAACCCACGAAATCGACCCCGGAAAACTCATGATCGACGACCTCGGGTTCGACTCGATCATGATCATGGACCTCGTCTCCAGCCTCGCCAAGAACTACCCCCAGATCCGCTCGATCGACCCGTGGGAGGACTTCCAGGACGACATCACCTACGCCGACCTCGAACTCCGTCTGCACGCGCTGGTCGAGGACACTCCGGCGGACGCCCCCGCGGCTCCCGAGGGCATCGCACGGATGGAGAAGATCGTCCAGTTCGGGGACTTCCTCCGCGGACAGGAGGACCTGCCCTACTTCGCCGCCTACCGCGGGATCGCCGCGAACACGATCAGTGTCGGCGCCCGCACGTTCGTGAACTACTCCAGCTACAACTACCTCGGCACCAACGGCCACCCCCGTATCCGCAAGGCCGTCGACGACGCCGTCGCGGAGCACGGGACCTCGGTCTCGGCGAGCAGGCTCATCGGCGGCGAGATCGGTCTCCACGGGGAGCTGGAGCGCACGATCGCCGACTTCATCGGCGTGGACGACGCGCTCGTGCAGGTCGGCGGGCACAGCACCAACGTCAACGTCCTCGGGAACCTGTTCGGTGAGGACGACCTGATCCTCCACGACTCCCTGGCCCACAACAGCCTCATCCAGGGCGCGCTGCTCTCCGACGCCAAGCGCAAGCCCTTCAAGCACAACGACATGGAGAACCTGGAGCAGGAGCTGGCACGGCTGCGCCCCAGGTTCCGCAACGTCGTCATCGTCGTCGAGGGCGTCTACAGCATGGACGGCGACCTGTGCCCCCTGCCGGAGCTGCTGCGGATCAAGGAGCACCACGACGCCTTCCTCATGATCGACGAAGCCCACTCGATCGGCACCGTGGGGCGCGCGGGCCGCGGCGTGGCCAGCCACTTCGGTGTCGACCCGCGCCGCGTCGACATCCACATGGGCACCCTCAGCAAGGCCTTCAACAGCTGCGGGGGCTACATCGCCGGAAGCCGCGGGTTCGTCGAGTACCTGCGCTACAACCTCCCCGGCTTCGTCTTCAGCGTGGGTATGACCCCCGCCAACACCGCGGCGGCCCTGGAGTCGATCCGCCTGTGCCAGGAGAACCCCCACTGGATCGACGAGCTGCACGGGATCTCCCAGCGCTTCCTCGACACCCTGAGGGACATGGGCCTGAACACGGGCAAGAGCGGGGGCACGCCCGTGGTCCCGCTCATCACCGGCGACTCCGCCCTCGCCCTGAGGTTCTCCGAACAGCTGCACGTCAGCGGCATCAACGTGGCGCCCATCCTGCACCCGGCGGTCCGGGAGGACGAGGCCAGGCTCCGCTTCTTCCTGTCCCGCCTGCACACCGAGGAGGACCTCGAGGTGACCTTCAAGGCCCTGAACGAGCTGGAGGCCGCCCGATGAGGCACAGCGAGATCGCCCTCAGGCGGCACAACCTGGCGCTCCGCTCCCGGCAGACGCCCGTCGTCCGCGCGGCGCTGGCGGCGGCGAACGGGCTGGGCCTGCGCGGCGGCCCCCTGCTCCAGCTCCTCCTCCTGTCCAAGCTCCAGGGGTTCCTCCGGCACATCGTGCTCACCCTCATGGACCGGGAGTTCCCCGACGGCGACCTGTCCGCGCGCCCGGACACCGACCCCCGGATCCTCGACGACTTCCTCCGGCTCGCCCTGGAACTGGGCGTCGCCGCACGGGTGGACGGCGCCGTCGTCCCCGAACCCGCCTACACCACCGGCTTCCCCGGCTTCGGCGGCGACTCGGCCACGCGCCCGCGCGCCGAGGCCGAGAAGGACTACGTGTTCGTCCGAGGGCTCATCCGCAAGGCCGAGGCGGACGGGGAGTCCGGGCCGCTCCACCGGCCGGACGTGCGCTACCTGATCGTCCTCAGCCGGTACATCCTCGAACTGGAGGGCATGAGGTTCGACGCCCAGGTCGCGCCCTCCTTCTCCGAGAAGTTCTACTCCGACCTCGGGGCCCTGGCCTACGAGCTCTACACGAAGCGCTCGTTCGAACGGCTCTGCCGCCGCCTCTCCCCCGCGTCCGTCCTGGACATCGGCTGCGGTGACGGCCTGCACATGAGCTCGGTGCTCTCCACTCTGCCCACCGCCCGGATGGTCGGCCTGGAACCCCAGGTGAAGGTCGCCGACGCCACACGCGAGCGGCTGTCCGGCCATCCGAACACACGCGTGGAATCGGTCCGGTTCACCGACCACGACACCACCGACCGCTTCGACATGGTCCTGAGCAGCTTCATGATCTTCTACATGCCCGAGGAGGAGCGCGTCCCGTTCTTCCGCAGGGTCCGTGAGGTCCTGTCGCCGACGGGCACCTACGTCATCGGCCAGTACTTCCCCGACTTCGAGGACGTCCAGGAGGTCCTCGTGCGCTCGACCTCCCCGGTGCCGGGCATCCAGCTCTACCTGTCCGGTGTGGGCAACTCCCTGGTCAAGGCCGAGGCCCTCCTCAACCGCGTGCTGTCGGACTTCCGGTCGGTGGCCTACTGGAGCACACTCCAGGACCAGCTCTCGGAGGCCGGCCTGGCCGTGGAGGAGATCGTTCCGGCGGACAGCATGTACTACTCGTACTTCCTGCTCGTGCGGCGGGCGGAGGGCGCCTCGTGATCGCGGCGGAGAACCTGGTCAAGTCGTTCCCCGTCGGCGGGGAGCACGGCACCACCGTGCTCAAGGGGGTGTCCCTGAAGATCGAGGAGGCGACGCTCTGCACCATCCTCGGCCCGTCCGGGTCCGGGAAGTCCACACTCCTCAACTGCCTGTCCGGCCTGGAGGGGATCGACTCCGGCACCGTCACCGTCGCCGACCGCGACGTCCACTCCCTGTCACGCCGGGAGGTCGACCGCTTCCGCCGCGACGAGATCGCGTTCGTCTTCCAGGAGTACAACCTGGTCGGGGACCTGACGCTCCACGAGAACATCGTGCTCGACCGGCCGCTCATCCCGAAGGTGGACGAGCTCATCGACAGCTGGGACCTGCGCGGCGTGGTGGACAGCTTCCCCGGTGAGTGCTCCGGCGGCCAGCGGCAGAAGTGCGCGATCCTGAGGGCGCTCAACAAGGAGTGCGCGATCCTGTTCTGCGACGAGCCCACGGGAGCGCTCGACACGGTGTCGACCCGCGAGGTCTTCTCGGTGCTCCAGGACCTGACCCTGCGGTTCGGTGTCACCATCGTGATGATCACGCACAACGAGCTGGTCACGGGGATCTCCCACCAGGTCGTGCGCCTGCACGACGGCCGCGTCGCCTCCGACGACCGGGGCCTGGCCCCCGTGAACGCCTCGTCGGTCGCATGGTGAGCCCCGCCCTCCGCGACACGCTGCGCAAGCGGGTGCGGCGACGAGCGAAACGCAACTGGCCCGAACTCGTGACGCTCTTCCTCATCACGGTCATCGGGTTCACCCTGAGCAACTCCTTCTTCGTGGCGTCCACGAGCGTGCTCGGCGACCTCGAACGCTTCGCCCAGGAGAACAACCAGGAGGAGGGGTACTTCCTCGTCGCCGACGACGGGGAGCGGGTACGGGGTGAGGTGGCCGACGGAGTGGAGTCGGTGCTCAGCGCCGACGTGCCGGGACCGGACGACTCCACGCTGCGGCTGTTCCCTCCCCGGGAGTCGGTCAACCTGCACGCGGTGGTGGCCGGACGGGACCTGGAGGCCGACGACGACGTGCTGCTCGACGAGCAGTACGCCAACGCCCACGGGCTGGAGATCGGCGACCGCGTCACCGTCGGGCCCCTCGACCTCGAAGTGGTCGGCTTCGCGACCGCACCCGACTACATGACCACCAAGAGCAGCGAACTGGTCCTCCAGCCGAACGCGGACGATTTCGGCATGGCGTTCGTCACCGGCGACACCTTCGACGCGGAGTTCCTCGACGAGGCGACCCGGCAGTTCTCCTTCGACGAGCGCACCGACGTCGCGTCCGTCATCGACGAGTACGCTCCCTCACTCATACGCGACTCGGACAACAACTCCCGGATCCAGCAGGTCATCGGGGACTCCGCCGCCCCGCGCGACCTGGCCGCGCTCATCTTCGTCATCTTCACGGCCATCATCGTCGCCCTGGTGTCCGTGTACCACTTCGAGACGCGCAGGAGGGAACAGCGCGACATCGCCACCTTCGAGCGGCTCGGGCTCGCCTCCCACCTGCGCGGGCACTACCGGGTCGAGACGGTGCTCACACTCGTCGCGGCCTGGATCGTGTGCACGGCCCTGATGGCGGTGGCGGCGACACCGATCATGTCGATCAACGGCAGGCTCTACAACTATCCGCCGCTCTCGGTCGACGTCCCGGTGCTGCTCGCCGTCTCCCTGGTCACCCTCGCCGTGCTGCTCCTCGTGGACTACGCCTGCTACCGGATGGTCCACCGAAGGCCCCGCCGGCGCCGCAGGGCACGCCGGGAGCCCCGCGTGTCCACCTCGGGGCTGCGGTTCATCCCCGACTTCGGGCTGCGGCTACGGCTGGTCAAGGCCCTGCGCAACCCCCGGGAGCCGCTGTCCCTGGTCGCGCTCGTACTGATCGTCAGCCTCTTCGTGAACTTCTCGTTCATGCTGAAGATCTCGGTGGACGAGTACGTGGCGATGCTCGAAACGGACACCGACTACGAGTACATGTACGTGCTGTCGGACGCCGTGGCCGAAGCGGGCCTGGAAAGGGACGAGGACGAACTCGCCCGGCTCACCACCCTGTACGACGACGAGCACGTCGCGCAGATGGTGTTCTCCGTACCGTCGGACTCGCGCTTCTTCGGTGAGGTGGACGAACCCACCGTCACCGAGGCGTTCGCCGACAAGTACGGGGTGGGCGAGGGCAGCGAGCTCCGGTTCACCGACATCGAGGGCGAGGCCGAGTACACGCTGGAGGTCGGCGCCGTCACCGACAACGCGACCTCCGCGCTGGTCTACGTCCCCGAGGACCAGCGGATCGAGGACTCCGGGACGCGGGCCCCGTCCGTCCCGGTCGCGTTCACCGGGTCGCGCCATCCCGACCTGCACGACGCGGTCCCCTCGGTCTTGCGGGAGAGCATCGCCTCCTCCGGGGAGAGCATCGTCGAGATCATCAACATCCAGGTGTCGCTGCTCATCGGTATCGCGGTGGCCCTTCTGGCCATCATGCTCCTGTCCATCTACCGCTTCACCTTCGCCACCCAGGGCGAGTTCGTCCGGATCATGCGGATGAACGGCTACTCGCCCGGCGTCCTCAACCGGGCGGTGTTCGGCTACACGGTCCCCCTGGTCGTGTCGCTCGTCGCTCTGACCGCGTTCGCCGCCTCGGCCGTGGTCCGGGCGTTCTTCGACCGGATCATGTCCACCTTCGTCACCTTCGTCCCCGCGAGCACGTCCTATCTGCCGTTCGCCCTGACCTGCTCGACCGTGCTCGTGCTCTTCGCGGTCGTCCTCATCAGGTCGCGATCCCGCCTGAGAAGGAGTTGATGGTGTCCGAAACGAAACGACGCGTCGTGGTGACCGGTACCGGCGTGGTGAGCCCGATCGGCGCTGACACGGAGGAGTTCTGGGGATCGCTGCTCAACGGAAGGACGAACTTCACCGAACCGGACATCGAGGGTGTGACCCTCGTCGCCCGGGTGCCCGACGGTTGGGAGGAGGGGTTCCCCACCCGCGTCCGCCGCCACACCGACCGGGTCACCCGCCTGGCGCTGCGCGCCTCGAAGGAGGCCCTGACCGGTGCTGGCCTGCTCGATCTGCCCGAGGTGCTCCACGGGGCGGGCCTGTTCATGGGCAGCTCGATCGGCGGCGTGCAGACCCTCGCCTCCGAGTTCGGTGACGGGGCCGTCCACGGGGTGCGGGAGATCTCCCCCCTGATCGTGCCCAAGGGGCTCATGAACATGATCGCGGCGAACATCTCCATCGAGTTCGGGCTGCGGGGCGAGGCGCTCAGCTACGCCTCCGCGTGCGCCTCGGGCAGCGTGGCGATCGGCGAGGCGTTCCGGAGGGTGCGCGCGGGCGATCTGGAAGTGGCCGTCGCCGGAGGCGCCGAGGCCTGTGTCATCGACCAGGTCCTCGAACCGTTCAGGAAGCTGGGCGCCATGACGTCCTCGTCCGATCCCGACGGCGCGTCGGTGCCCTTCTCCGGGAACCGCTCGGGGTTCGTGATGGCCGAGGGCGCGGGGGTCCTCGTCCTGGAGTCGTGGGAGCACGCGCGGCGGCGGGGCGCGCCCGTCCTCGGCGAGGTGGTGGGCTACCACGGCACCTCGGACGCGGGTTCGCTGCTCGCCCCCGACCTGGACGGGGTCACCCGTGCGATGGCGGGGCTGTTCTCGCCGAGGTCCGACCACAGGGTGTCCGAGGTCGGATACGTCAACGCGCACGGCACGTCGACGCAGCTCAACGACCGGACGGAGGCGTCGGCGATCGCGTCCCTGTTCCCGCACCGGCCGCTGGTGTCGTCGACCAAGTCGTACTACGGCCATCCGCTCGGAGCGGCGGGCGCGCTGGAGGCGATCGTGTGCCTGCTCAGCCTTGACAGGGGCGTGGCCGTCCCCACCCTGAACGTGAGCAAGGACGACGTGGATCCCGACATCGACCTCAACCTGCTCCTGGGGGACCCGCAGCCGATGCCCGAGGGACTGGCCCTGTCGAACTCCTTCGCCTTCGGCGGGCAGAACTCCTCGCTCCTGCTGTCCCGGGCGGGGTGAGGGAGCGGTCCTGTCTGGGGGCGGGTCCCGTCCCCGGGGGGTGCTGCGCGGATCCGCTGTGAGGGCCCGTGGACGAGCGCACCAGGTGTTCCGGTCGCCGCGCGCCCGGGCGAGGACCTGGGGGTTCAGCGCGCCCTGAACCCCGCGGTCCCGCCCGCCCGGGCGGGCGGCACCCCGACGCGGGCTCCCGGTCCGGGAGTGGACGCGGGGAGCGCCGGTGGGACGGCTCCGTCGGCGACGATGGCCGTCCGCCGGAGAGGACCGGCCCCGCTGGGGCGGCGGGGCCGGTCTTCCGGGGGGTGCGCCGCGGCCCCCCGATACCAAGGGGGTGTGCCGGAGGGGCCGCGGCGGGCACCTCCCCGGGAGGGGTGGGGAGGTGCCTCGGACCAGTTCTACCGGAACTCGGGCCTCCGTGAGGGGGAAACCCGGATTCCTCCGTCCCCGCGCCCGGGGCGGTGCGCGGGGCCCGGCCGGAACCTAGAGGAGCAGCGTGCCGGTGGCCACGGTGACCGCCTCGCCGCCGATCAGTACGCGCCCGTTGCGCTCCTCCACCAGCAGGTCGCCCCCGCGCGCGGAGGCCTGGTGGGCACTCAGCTCACTGCGGCCCAGGCGGTCGGCCCAGAACGGGGTGAGCACGGTGTGCGCCCTGCCGGTGACCGGGTCCTCGGGCACGCCGACGTTGGGGCCGAAGACGCGGGAGACGAAGTCGGGGCCCTCGTCGGCCCGGGCGGTGACGATGACCAGGTGGTACGGCATCCGCCCCAGCGCGGCGATGTCGGGCGACAGCCCGCGCACGGCGTCCTCGTCGGCGAGCTCGACCATCAGGTCCTGGCCGCCGAGGCCCAGGCCGGTCCACAGGGGGCGCGAGCCCAGGGCCTCGGCCAGTCCCTCGGGCTCCTCGACGCGCTTGGGCCACGCGGCGGGGAAGTCCATCCACATCCGCCCGTCCCGCTCGGTGACGGTGAGGACGCCGCTGCGGGTGGTGAAGCGGTAGGGGCCGGGGACCCCGAGTTCGGACAGGGTGTGCGCGGTGGCCAGGGTGGCGTGCCCGCACAGGTCGACCTCGACGGTGGGGGTGAACCAGCGCAGCTCGTAGTCGGCGCCGGACTCGTGCACGGGCCGGGCGAAGGCGGTCTCGGACAGGTTGAACTCGGCGGCCACACCCTGGGCCCAGTCGTCGGGGTAGGCCTCGTCCAGGACGAGGACGGCGGCGGGGTTCCCGGCCAGGGGCCGGTCGGTGAAGGCGTCGACCACGCGGTACTCAGGCATGGGGCCCAGACTAGGAGCCTCCCCCGCGCCGCCCCAAGGGCCACTTCCCGGGACGGTGGCCTTTTCCCCGCCCCGCCCCCGTCTAGAGCGGGGGCTCGTCGAGGATGAACATGGTCTGCGTGCTCTTGACCTCGGGGATGCGCTGGAGGCGTTCGAGCACGAAGGTGCGCAGGGCCGCGGCGTCGGCGACGCGGACCAGCAGGAGCAGGTCCACGTCCCCGGAGACGAGTGCGGCGTGGTCGACCTCGGGGATGTCGCGCAGGTAGCCGCGGAAGCGTTCCCAGGAGTGCTGTTCGATGCGCACGGACACGTAGGCCGACAGGGCGGTGCCGTACTTCTCCGGGTCGATGACGGCGGTGAAGCCGCGGATGACGCCCTCCGAGCGCAGGCGTTCGAGGCGCGAGTAGGCGTTGGCACGGGAGATGTGCGCCTGCTCGGCGACCGCGCGGATGGACATGCGCCCGTCGCCGCGGAGCAGGGAGATGATGCGACGGTCGGTGTCGTCCAGCTGCACGGCCATACTTACCTCATACCGCTCACACGATCATCGACGGAGAACATCCGGGCCGCCGCACCGCACTACTGGGCAGTTCGTCCAGTATCCGGATGGACTTCTCGACAATATGGGGTGATTCACCTCATATTCAAGACATGAAGCGCACCGATGAGCGATCCGCCCCGGCTCCTCCACTCCCCTCGACGGAGCCGGTGCGCCTCGTGGACCGGCACCTGGCCCCGGTCCACGGGCCGCGGGAGGCCTGAACGGCGGACCTGCCGGTGCGGACCTCCGTGCCGCGGACGCGAACGGGGGCCGCGGCCGGTCGGCCGCGGCCCCCGCGGTGCGCCGGAACCCGTGTTCCGGCCGGCGGGCCGTCCCGGTGCGGGTCAGCGCCCGCCGCGCAGCCTGTCGATCACGGAGTTCAGCCGCGTGCCCAGGCTGTGGCGGCCGTTGCTCGCGTCCGTCAGGCTTCCTCCGTCGTCCTCTGCCCCGGCGTGGGCGCCGGCCGGACGGCGGGTCCAGGCGAAGAACACGGCGAGCAGCACGGCCGGGATGAGGGCCAGGGCCAGCAGCCCGGTGCCGCTGATGACGCCGTCGGAGCCCATGAGCTGGAAGCCGGAGAGGTCGTTGGCCGCGGTCTCGGCGGTCACGCCGCCATCACCGTCCTCGCCCCCGTCCTCGGCGGCGCCCTCCTCGGGCTGCTCCTCCTCGGCGCTCTGCTCGGGCTCGCCCTCGGCCTTCTTCGGGGCGGGCTCCTCGCTCTCCTCGGTCTTCTGCGCGCTCTCCTCGGCGGGCTCCTCGGTCTCCTCCTCGGGAAGAGCGTCCTCGGGGATCGGGGAGACCGCGTCCTCGCACTTGTTGCCCGGCTGCTGGAAGGGGTGCGGTGCGCCCTCGGTGCCCGCGCCGTCGCCCCACTCGGTGATGTAGTACTCCACCTCGAGGTGGCCGTTGCCGCCGCTGACGGTGTAGTTGCTGTCGTTCCAGGTCTCGCCCGTGATCTCGGCGAAGGTCTTGCCGTCCATGTCGAGGAGGACGTCACAACCCTCGGAGGGGGCGCCCGGACCCCGGTCGCCGATGAAGAACTCGGCTTTCTTGCCCTCGTAGACGACATAGCCCTCGGTGCCGAGCGGCCAACTGGGGCTGGAGAAAAGCCCCTTCTGCATGGGTTCTCCGCTCGCGGGGGCTCCTGTGTCCCCGTTGATGCCGGAACCGTCGTCCCAGAAGTAGGTCGCGGTAACTTCGCCGTGCTGAATGGGAGTGTCGTTGCTCATAAGTAGGAAGCCAGGTTGACGACAGGGCCGAGAAGACCGCGGGCATGACTCGCCCGGCATGCGGGCACGCTCGGTGCGCCCCCGCGAGGGCGTGGTCAAGGCAGGGTTCTCCCGCGTCGCTGGCGGCGAGTGGCGGGCGGGAACGGGATGTACCGATGGGATTCGGCTTCTCCGCTGGCGCAGGCGCGTGGATTCGCGCGGCCCTGTTCCCGGGGAAAGAGGTCTCGACTCCCTTGCGGCTCTCGGCCGGTCAAGGGCTCGGCATCGGTTCGTCAAACAGCAATAACGAACCGATCACGAGGACACTAACCCATGTTTAGGCAAAGCGCGCAAGCCGCAGAGGTAAAATGACTTTGCGTGTCTCTCGCAATACGTTACGAAACGGGGCGCGCAGGGGACCGAAAACGCGAAAAGCCCCGGTGGCAGGGGATTTACGGACCGTCCCGGAGCAACGGACGGGCTTTTCCGTGGCCCTCGTCATAGTCTCGGCTCCACCCGCCCGCGGGCGGTCGCGAAGCGGCACGGGGCCGTACGGGGAGCCGCGGACCACGGGGCGCGGCGGCGGACGCCGGACGCCAACGAACGTGGTCAAGGCCACGCAAACCACACATTCGGGAACAGTCAGCTCGACCCCGGACGACTCCGGGCACGGGCAAAGGAGTCCCGGAAGGTTGCCCGGCCGACGGGAGCGGCCGCCGCGACGGGGCGGAGGCCCGGCCCTGGGCCGGGCCTCCGGGCCTCAGGTCACCTGGCCTCGGCGGGAGAAGCGCTCCTGGCGCCACTCCCCCGTCTCCACGACCTCCAGCAGGGCCTGTGCGGCGTCCCACACGTCCACGTAGCGCAGGTAGAGCGGAGTGAACCCGAACCGCATGACGTCGGGGGCGCGGAAGTCCCCGATCACACCGCGCGCGATGAGCGCCTGCACGATCGGGTACCCGGCGCCCTCCTCCGGCTGCACCAGGGCCACCTGACTGCCGCGCCGCGCGTGCTCGGCCGGGGTGATCGAGGAGATCCCCGCCCGGGCCGCGCGCTCCAGGAACAGGTCGGTCATGGCCAGGCTCTTGGCGCGCACCAGGCCCATGTCCGCCCGCGCCCACACGTCCAGGCTCGCCTCCAGGGCGGCGTCGGCCACCAGCGGCTGCGAACCGCTCAGGAAGCGCGACACCCCCTCGGCGGGCTCGTAGTCCGCGGTGAAGTCGAAGGGGCGTGCGTGGCCGTGCCAGCCGCTCAGGGGCTGGTCGGCCACGGCGTGGTGACGGCGGGCGGCGTACAGGAACGCGGGGGCGCCCGGGCCCGCGTTGAGGTACTTGTAGGTGCACCCCACCGCGAAGTCGGCGCCGCTGCCGGACAGGTCGACGGGGACCGCGCCCGCGCTGTGGCACAGGTCCCAGACCACCAGGGCGCCGTGCTCGTGGGCCAAGCGGGTGATGCCGGGCATGTCGCGCAGGGTGCCGCTGCGGTAGTCCACGTGGCTGAGCAGCAGGACCGCGACGTCGCCCCGCTCCAGGTCCCGGGCCAGCTCGGGGCCGTCGGGGTCCACGCGCCTCTGCGTCGCCCCCGTCAGCGAGGCCGCCCCCTCGGCGACGTACAGGTCGGTGGGGAAGTTGCCCGCCTCGCCCAGCACCACCGAGCGGTCGGACATGCGCAGCGCCGCGACCAGGGTCTTGAACAGGTTGGCCGAGGTCCCGTCGCCGACGACCACCTCGTCGGCCGCCGCGCCGACCAGCGGCGCGACCTTGGCGCCCAGGGTGCGCGGCTTGTCCCACCACCCGGCGTCGTTCCAGCTGCGGATGAGGTCGCGCCCCCACTCGCGTTCGATCATGTCGGCGACCCGGCCGGGGGTGGAGCGCGGCAGCGCGCCCAGCGAGTTGCCGTCCAGGTAGACCACACCCTCGGGGAGGACGAACTCCTCCCGGAAGGGGGCGAGGGGGTCGGCCGCGTCGAGTGCGGCGCAGTCCGCGCGGGTGGCGGGGGTCATCGGGGTCCTGCTTCCTCGTGACGGCGGGTGGGAACGGGTCAGACGGTACTGCGGAGGGACCACAGCTCGGGGAAGACGTCCTGCTCGGCGTTGCGCGCCAGCCACCTCAGGCCGTTGGAGCCGCCGCTGCCGGGTCTGCCGCCCAGGGTGCGCTTGACCGCGACCAGGTGCCGCTGGCGCCACCGGGTGACCCGCTCGGCGACGTCGAGCAGTGCCTCGGCCAGCAGGAACAGCTCGTTGCCGGGCACGTCGTGGGCGTAGACGGCCTTCCAGGCCTCCTCCACGCCGGGGCTGGCCTCGTAGGACAGGGTCCAGTCGCGCTCGACGCGGTCCTCGGGGACGGGCAGGCCGCGGCGGTGCAGCAGCCGCAGCGCCGCGTCGTAGAGCCCGGGCCGCTCCAGCATGGCGGTGAGGTCGTCGGCGACGCCGTCCATGGCCTTGTGCGGGCGGATCATGGCGGCGGACTTGTTGCCGAGCAGGAACTCCAGCTTGCGGTAGCCGTAGGACTGGAAGCCCGAGGCCTCGCCGAAGGAGTCGCGGAAGCGGTTGAACTCGGTGGGCGTCATGTCGGCGAGCAGGCCCCAGGAGTCGTTGAGCACGTCCTGGGCGTTGCGGGCGCGGCGCAGCCAGGCCAGGGCCTCGGGTACGTCGTCGGCCTCCAGGGCGTCGCGTGCGGCCTCCCAGCGCTCCCGCACCAGGGCGAACAGCAGCTCCATGACCTGGGTGGCGATGATGAACGAGGGCTCGGCGGGCTCGGCCGTGCGCGGCTTCTGCAGGGACAGCAGGGTGTCGATACCGGCGTAGTCGACGTAGGGGGTCGCGCGGTCGAAGGACAGGGTCGGGCTGTCGTCCCCGGCGCTCCGGGCCGCCTCGGTCCCGCCGGGGCCACCGGCGTACGGACACTGCTGGGCGGTCGTGGTGAGCATGCGAAACCCCTTGTCGCGATCGCGTGTACGGCGGCGCGTCCTCGGCGCCGCGGGCGGAGGGGTCCGCCCCCGCGCACGGCCGCCGGGCGCGTGAGGTGACATCATCGGGCACCCGCACCCCGGACAGGAAGGGCCAACAGGCACGCGAAGGGGACATTGGCCTAGCATTCGTAAGTCGTTGTGACTCTCGACTTTGGGAACGCAAAGCATGGCCTCACGGTTGGCAACCCCGCTGGACAGCGTTGACCAGCGCATCCTCGCCGAACTCCAACAGGACGGGCGCCTGTCCTTCAACGAACTGTCCCGCCGGGTGAACCTGTCCGCGCCCGCCGTCGCCGACCGCGTACGGCGCCTGACCGACCGCGGGGTGATCACCGGCTACCACGCGCACGTGGACCCGGCCGCGGCCGGACTGCCCGTGACCGCCCTGGTGCGCATGGAGTGCTTCGGCGCGCACTGCCTGCTGCGCGACCAGGCGTCGCTGGAGATGCCGGAGATCCTCCAGGTGCACCGGGTGACCGGCGACGACTGCTGCGTCCTGCTCATCGCGGTCCGCTCCATGGAGCACTTCGAGGAGGTCATCGACAGGCTCGCCGAGCACGGCCGCCCCTCCAGCACCATGGTCATGTCCAGCCCCGTGCCCTGGCGCCCGGTGAGCGCCCCGGTGACCGGGCGGCCCTGACCGGGCACCGCCCGAGGGCTCGACCCACGCGGGTTCCAGGCGGCCGGGCCGCGTGGCTCCTCAGCGACCGGGCCTCGATGGTGACGGGCGCGATCGTGCCCGTGGACGGGGGGCTGGGCGCCTGAGGCGGGTCGGAGGGAGCGGGACCGGGGCGGCGACGGGCCGCACCGGTCCCGCCCGGACAGGCCCTACAGTTTCCGGATGAGCGTTCTCATCGACACCCCGGTCTGGCCGGGGCCGCGCGGCTGGCTGTTCGCGCACCTGGTCAGCGACAGCTCCTACGAGGAGCTGCACGCCTTCGCCCGTGCGCTCGGGGTGGACCCGCGGGCGTTCGAACGCGACCACTACGACATCCCCGAGCACCTGCACGCCCGGGCCCTGGAACTGGGCGCCGAGCACGTCAGCGGGCGCGAGCTGGTCACGCGCCTGCGCGCGTCCGGGCTGCGGCGGCCCAAGGCCGTCCGGCTGACCGGCACGGCCTGACAGGGCCGGTTCAGGGCGGGGGCGGCTCCACCGGGGGCGGGGCGTTCAGCCGGTCGAGTTCGGCGAGCACGTTCACCCGGGCCCGCGCCTCCCAGCGCGCCCGCCCGGCCGGGGTGTGGAACAGGCGCGGCGCCTCCAGCAGCGACCGCAGCACCGCGGTCCGGCCCGCGCGGAAGTCCCCGTCGGGAACGTGCCGGTACTCGGCGCGCACCGCCGTGGCGTAGGCCAGGTACTCGTCGGCCGGGGCGGCCAGCACCGACAGGTCGGCGTCGCAGAGCACCGCGCCGTCGGCGTCCCACCTGCCCGGCCGGTGCGCCGCGGTCACCCCGACCAGGCGCACGACCTCGCGGACCCGCGCGGTCCCCATCCCCGTCAGAGGCAGCAGCCGCTCGGCGAGCCCCGCGCTCTCGCGCTCGTCGCGGCCCGGGACCCCCTCGTAGACGGCGTCGTGGAACCAGACCGCGTAGCGCACCAGGTCGGCGTCGCGCACCCTCTCCTCGAGGAGCAGCAGGTCGACCGCGCGCAGCACGGCCTCCAGGTGGGCGGGCGTGTGGTAGCGGCGGTGCGGCTCGTTCCAGCGGCCCAGGAGTTCGGCGCCGACCGCCACCGCCTCGGGTCCGTCCCCGGCGAGTCCGCGCCAGGCGGCTTCCAGCCACGCGTCGTCCATACTCCCCAGTCTCCCCCATCGCGGCGGGTCCGCCCGGCACCGGGTCAGGTGGCGGAGGTGTCCACGAGTCCGGCCTCGTGGGCGAGGATGGCCGCCTGCACCCTGTTGCGCATCTCCAGCCGGTTGAGGATGGCGCTGACGTAGCTCTTGACGGTGCCCTCCACGAGGAACAGCCGGTCGGCGATGTCGGCGTTGGACAGGCCCGCCCCCACCAGGGCCAGCACCTCGCGCTCGCGCTGGGTGAGCTCCTCGACCCGGGCGACGGCCGCCGCCTCCCGGGCGGCCCGGGGCCCGCCAAACCGGGCGATGACCTGGCGCGCCACCTGGGGGGACAGGTAGGCGCCGCCGTCGGCGACCGCGTGCACCCCGGCGATCAGCTCGCGCGGGTCGCCGGCCTTGAGCAGGAAGCCGCTGGCGCCGCCGCCGAGCGCCTGGGAGATGTAGCTGTCCTCCCCGAAGGTGGTGAGGATGACCACGGCGGTCCCGGGCGCGACCCTGCGGATCTCCGCCGTGGCGGCGAGGCCGTCCATCCGGGGCATCCGGATGTCCAGCAGCGCCACGTCGGGGCGGTGGGAGAGCACCAGATCCACGGCCTCGCGGCCGTCCGCGGCCTCGGCCACCACGTCGATCTCCGGGTCGCTGCGCAGGATCGCCCGCACCCCGGCGCGGATCATCGCCTCGTCGTCGGCGAGCAGCACCCTGATCACGTGTGTCCCTCTTCCCTGTGTCCGCAGCGGGTTCGCGTGGTCACCGTAGCGGCGCCTCGCCCTTGGTCAGCAGGCGCCCCTCGGAGAAGCAGAGCTGGTAGAAGACCGTCTCCTCGCCGAAGAACACGCCGTTGCTGCGGTAGTAGCTGCATGTGGCGCCCGGGGGGACGGCGTCCTGCGCCAGGACGCCCGCGTCCATGTACACCGAATTCGGCGGCAGGGCCTCCTCGACCTCGGCCTGGGGGTCGCCGACGGTCAGGTCGGCGAACTCCTCGGGGGTCAGGGTGCTGCTCTCCATGTTCGTGACGCCGATCCAGCCCAGCCCGAGCACGAGCACCACGGCGGCGGTGACCGGGACCAGGGCCAGGGCCATCGTCCAGCCGCGCACCCGGCGGTGGGCGGCGAGCTGGAGCTGGTCGATCTGGGCCGCCTCCCCGTCCTCGTCGGGCCCCGCCCCGGCGGTGCCGTCCAGCGGCATGGTCGCGCAGACCTCCCAGCCGCCGTCGCCGTTCGGCCCGGCGGCGAAGGAGCCCCCGGTCAGGCGGACGCGCTCGCGCAGCCCGATGAGTCCGCGCCTGCCGCCCGGACCGGTGTCGGGGCAGGGTTCGGGGGGCGCGGAGTTGGTGACCCTGGCCTCCACCCGCTCCCCGCTCGCGGTCAGCCACACGGTCACGTCGGCGCCGGGGGCGTACTTGGCGGCGTTGGTGAGGGATTCCTGGACGACCCGGTGGACCGCGCGGTCCACCATCGGCGGCAGGCCGCCGGTGTCCCCGTCGCGCACCAGCACGACCCGCATGCCGGAGTCGCGGACGCGCTCGACCAGCGCGGGAACGCCCTCGCCCGCGGGGGACATGGGGGCGGGTTCGGTGTCGGCGCGCAGCACGCCGATGATCTCCCGCAGGCTGCGGGTGGCGTCGACCGCGGTGATCCGCAGCTCGGACGCGGAGCGGCGGTGCTCCTGGTCCAGGTCGGGGCTGACCTCCAGGGCCCCGGCGCGCAGGGCGATGAGGCTGAGCTCGTGGCCGAGGGAGTCGTGCATGTCCTGGGCGATGCGGGAGCGCTCGCGGAGCCTGGCCTCGTCGACGGTGAGGCGGTGCTCGCGCTGGAGCTGGCGGGCGTGCTCCCATCCGGCCTCGGCCAGGGCCACGTGCTGGCGCCGGTAGACGCCCACCAGCCAGGGGAGCACGAGGGTGAACACGACGGTGCTCACGGTGGCGGGCCACGCCGCGGGCGCCTCGGGCCACAGCAGCACTCCGACCGCCGTCCACAGGACGGGCACGGACGTGAAGAGCGCCAGCGCCGACCACACCGTGGGGAGGCGGCGGCCCGCCAGGTAGGCGACGCACAGCAGCAGGACGCCGAAGCCGTACACCCAGAACGAGCCGAGCAGCGCCACGGTCAGGGCGAGCAGAGGGTAGAGGCGGCAGAGCACCACGGTCAGCGCGGTCAACGCCACCGCGGCGGACCCGGTGGCGAGCGCCTCGGCGGCCGACGTCTCACCGGCGCGCCAGCGGATGAGCATCTCCCCCAGGCAAAGGACGGCGATCGCGGCCCCGAACAGCACGTCGCGCCAGACGGCGCCCCGGGTGGGCCACCCCCCGAGTGGGGTCAGCGCACGCCGGAGGCCCTCGCGCGGTACGGAGAGGTCCATGCCGGTGAACCTACACACCGGGGGCGGGTCGGCGGCACCGTCGAAAGTCAGGGTGGGGCCACCCCCTCCGACAAGCACGTGCGCCCCCGCTCGGCACGCCCCACGGCCCGAGTACGTCATCACCGGCGACGGGCACCCGGCCTCACCCGCGCGACACATCCGGCGCGTGCGCCCGCCCCTCCCCGCTCGGCGCGCCCGGTGGGAGCACCGCGGGGCGCGCCGGGGCCACGGAGGTCCCGCGCGGGTACCGGGAGATCCGCCGGAACCCCGAAAGCCCCCCACGCGGGCGCCGGAAGGGCCCCGCCCGCCGACGACGGCCATATCATGGGATGAATTTTGGCCCTTCCGCGATGGCCCGAGCCATACGGCCGTGCCGGGAGTCGGGGGTCGGCAACCACGACCGCGGACAGGGGCCGGATGTCACCTTTGGACACGCTGCGACGCATGCACCACATCGCCGGGTGGCCGCTGCTCCTGAGTACCTTCCTCGCCCGCCTGCCCATCTCCATGTCCCTGATCGGCCTGCTCACCCTGGTCACCACCACGACCGGGAGCGTGGCCGCCGCCGGTGCGGTGACCGGCGCCTTCGCGCTCGGGGAGACCGTGGGCGGGCCCGTCATCGCCCGCTTCGCCGACCGGCGCGGGCAGCGCGTCCCGGTGCTGGTCACCTCGCTCGTGGACGCCGTGCTCATCACCGTGCTCGTGACCGCCGTCCTGGCGGAGGCCTCCGCCCCGGTCCTGGCCGTGCTCGCCGCCGTGGCGGGCCTGTGCATGCCCCAGATCGGCCCCATGGCGCGCACGCGCTGGGTGGTGCTCATCCGTCGGGGGCCGCACCGGGGCGAGGAGCGCGAGCGGTCGGTGTCCGCGGCGATGTCGGTCGAGGGCGTGCTGGACGAGGCCGCGTTCGTCCTGGGCCCCGCCCTGGTGGGCCTGCTCACCGTGACGCTCTCCCCGGCGGCCAGCGTGCTGGGCGCGGCCGTGCTCATCGGCGTGTTCGGGACCGTGTTCGCCCTGCACCCCACCGCGCCGCCCGGAACCCCGCCGGTGCGCGGCGCCGGGGGCCGCATCGCCACACCCGCGCTGCTGGTGCTGGCCGTCCCCATGTTCTGCCAGGGCCTGTTCTTCGGCGGCATGTCCACCGGCGTGACCGCCTTCTCCGCCGCCTCCGGGCACGGGGACCTGTCCGGGCTGATGTACGCGGTGATGGGCACCAGCAGCGCCGTCGCGGGCCTGCTGATGGCCTCCGTCCCCGTGGGCTTCCCGCTCACGGCGCGGACCCGGATCGCGGCGGGCGCGCTGTTCCTGCTCACCCTGCCGCTGTACGCGGCCCACGGCGCGGCCGCCCTGGCGGTGGCCATCTTCGTCCTGGGCGCCGCCATCGGCCCGCACATCGTGAGCCTGTTCGGGCTGATCGAGAGGGCCGCCCCGGCCAGCCGCCTGTCGCAGTCGATGGCCGTCATCCTGAGCTGCCTGATCCTGGGCCAGGCGCTGGGGTCGTCGGTCGCGGGCGTCCTCGCCGACGCGCACGGCCACCAGGGGGCGTTCGTGCTGGCCACACTGGGCGGCCTGGTCTCCTTCGCGGTGACCGTCCTGGTGATGCGCGCCCGCTGGTACGTGCGCGGCGAACCGTCCTCTCCGGCGACGGTGACACGTTCCACTCCGGGCGTCGGAGAGGGGTGACCGGGGAGGTCAGGGAGTGTGTCGGGGTGATTCGGGGAACATCAGGCGTTAAACCCGCGTTAAAGAGGAACCCATCATTCTGACTCCGACCTAGGCTCGATGATCGTGCTCGATCTACTGGCCACCATCGGCCCCCGCCGCAGAGAGGTGCCCGTGCCCCAGCTCAACGGGCTCGCCCGCGTCACCCTGTCGGTCCGCGACCGCGACGAGAGTGTGCGCTTCTACCGCACGGTCCTGGGTTTCCGGGTCCTCGGCAAGAGCGACCACGAGGGCACACGGCGCACCGAGTGCCAGCACCCGGCCTCCGGGCTGCTGCTGGCGCTCATCCAGCATCGCGACAACTTCAAGGGCAGGTTCGACCGCAGGCACTGCGGCCTGGACCGGCTCACCCTGGGCGTGGAGAACCTGGGAGAACTGGAGGCCTGGGAGGAGCGCTTCGCGGAGATGGACGTGGAGCACTCCCCGGTGATGCACGGCGAGGAGGGCTCCACCCTGCTCTTCTACGACCCGGACGGCACCGAACTGGCCCTGTTCGCCCACGCGGAGCTCGACGCCGACGAGGACTGAGCCGCGTGGAGCCGTAGCCGGGGCCTCGGCCGCGCGCCGCCGACCAGGCGATGAGCAGCGGGCTCGGGCGGCCCTGAGCCGCCGGGGCGCCCGGTGGGCGCCCCCTCTACTCCACCTCGACCAGCTTCAGGCGCACGTCGCGCTCGGCGAGGTCGTCCACGGCCGAGCGCGGGAGCCGGTCGTCGGTGATGATCAGGTCGAACTCCTCCAGGCTCGCCACCCTGAAGGTGCCGAACTTGCCGTACTTGGTGCTGTCGACCGTGAGCACGCTCTTGGAGGCGATCCGCAGCAGCGCCTGCTTGGCGACCACCTTGGCCTCGGAGGGCGTGGTCGAGCCGCGCTCGGCGTCCCAGGAGCTGCTGGCGATGAAGGCCAGGTCGACGTTCACCTGGCGCAGGAAGTCGGCGGTGAAGCGCCCGACCGAGGAGTGGTCGGAGTGCGAAACCACCCCGCCGGTGTGGATCAGCTCGATCCCCGGGTACTCCATCAGGTGGCCCACGACGTTGAAGTCGCTGGTGATGACGGTCAGACCGACCTTGTCGGTGAGCAGGGGGACCATCTGCAGCGTGGTCGTGCCCGCGTCCAGGTAGATGGTGAAGTTCTCCCGGACCAGGTCGGCCGCCGCGCGCGCTATGGCCCGCTTGGCGGGTACCTCCAGCTGCGCCTTGGCCAGGTAGGAGGGCTCGCTCTTGAGCCGCGCCGCGAGCCGCACCCCCCCGGTGACCGACAGCACCTTGCCGTCGTTCTCCAGCGCCTGGATGTCACGCCGGACCGTCATGTGGGACACGGACAGCATCGACGTGAGCTCGTTGATGCTCAGCACGTGGCGCTCCTGAAGGAGCTTGAGGATGTGCTCTCGTCTCTGGTCCGGAATCATCGTTCGCCTCACACTCCAGGGACGGTCATGGGGCACCGTGCGGTCACGACGCCGTGTAACAAAGTTTCCCAGCTCGCCGCACCCCGTCGGCGTCCCCGACGACGTGAGTCCGCTCGCAATCGCGACGCCACGTAACGGCAACACCGGTCCGCGCGGGGCGCCGCACGCCCGTCCGCGCCCGCCCCCGGCGGGCGTTTTTCCTGTTTGCACCACGTGAAGCGGAAGTCTTTGCCACCCTTGACCACATGACGTTGTCCATCGCACTGCGCGGAGACACCGCACGCTTCCCGGGAAACACCCTCCCGGCCCTGCGTTCAGCCTCGCGTGCCGGGGCCGATCTGGTCAAGATCGACGTCCACCTCACCTCCGACGGCTATCCCGTCCTGGTGGACGAACGACTCGTGGCCCTTCCCGGTTCCCCGCCCCGCCCCGTGGGGGAGCTGACCCTGGCCGAGATCGCCACCGCCCGCGACGACGTGGAGCACCGCGTGCCCACCCTGATGGAGGTGCTCGCCGAGTACACCGGCGACGCTCCCCCTCCCCTGCTCGTGGACGCCGGCACGCCCGAGGCGGCGCTGGCGGCGGACAGCCTGCTGCGGGCGCGCGGGTTCGGCGACCAGGTGCTCTTCACCGGTTCCACCGAGACGCTCGACGCCCTGCGGGGCCGCAGTTCCGAGGCCCGGCTGATGCTGGCCTGGGACAAGCCCGGCCCGCCGCCCGAGGACGTGGTGCGGACCCTGCGTCCGACCTTCCTCGGCACGCACTACACGCTGCTGACCCGGGACCTGGTCTCGGAGATACACCTGCGCGGCCACCTCGTCACGGCGTGGACGGTGAACGACTTCCCCGAGATGGCGCGCGTGGTGGGCATGGGCGTGGACGCGCTCGCCACCGAGCGGATCGAGGACCTGGTGTCGCTGACCAGCAGCCGTGAGCGGCGGGCACCGGCCGCCGGTCCGGTCTGAGAGCGGGGGCCGCGGAACCGATCCGCCGAAGACCGCACGCCCTCCCCCTCTCCGGGGGCGTACTCCGAGCGATGAGACACCACATGACGGCCGACACATCCCCTCACGCGCTCCGCACCACGGCCCCCGTCCTGGACTGCGCGGCGCACCTGTTCGCCCAGCACGGCTCACAAGGCCTGGCGATGTCCGAACTGACCTCCCGGATCTCGGCCGGGACCGGGACCGACCCCGCCGTGATCAGACGCGCCTTCCCCACCCGGTTGGACCTGGCCTACGCCGTCGTTCTGCGCTCCACCCGGGAGCGGGTGCACGGGCAGCTGGCCGCGGACCGGCCGGACCGACCCGCGACAGAACGCATGTCGACGCTGGTCAGGCGGCACGTGGAGACCGGCTGGAGGCACCGCGCGGCGACCGCGCTGGGGCACGAGCTGCTGCCGGTGCTGCGCGCCGTCCACCCGGCCCGCCACCGCGAGGTCACCTCCCTGACGCGGGCGTACCGCGAACACGTGCGCGGCATCATCCTGGACGGCGTGGCCCGCGGGGACTTCGGGGTGCGCGAGCCGGGGCGGGTCGCCGACGACGTGCTGGCGACCTTCGACTCCCTGCTGCACTGGTACGAACCCGGGGCCGGGCTGAGCCTGGACGACCTCGGCGCCGTCTACGTCGACCTCGTGATCCACCACCACCTGGGGTGCCCGCGCTGACCGGACGGCCGGGGCGGGCCACGCGCTCCTGCGGTCGGCGCTAGCCGCCGACGAGCTGGTAGAGGTCCACGGACTCGGCCAGCGCACGCAGTCCGGCGTCCCCCGGGTGGAGGTGGTCGCCCGAGTCGTAGGCGGGCAGCATGCGGCTGGGTTCCTGCGGGTCGCGTAGGACCGCGTCGAAGTCCCACACGCCGTCGAAGGGCGACAGGGGATCGTTCGCCCGCGCCCGCAGGTGGTCGTTGACCTGCTGGCGGGCCCGGTCGACCTCCTCGGTGCAGCGCGCCTCGCCCCCGCAGGGGCCGAGCGTGGCCACGAACACCCGCATGCCGTTCTCGCGGGCCAGCCCCGCGATCTCCTCGATCCCGGCGATCACCGACTCGGGCGGGGTGCTCCAGCGCAGGTCGTTGATCCCGGCGAAGACGACCAGGGTGTTCACCCCGCTCTGGGCCAGCACGTCCCGGTGCACCCGGTGGGTCAGCGCCACCCCGGTGGGGTTGGTGGAGACGCCCTCGCCCGGGTAGCCGTCCCGGATCACGTGGTTCCCGGCCACGCCGAGGTTGAGCACGCCCGGGTTGGGCAGCCCCGACCGCTCGGACAGGCGGGCGCTGAGCACGTCGGGCCAGCGGGCGTGGGCGTCGGGGGTTGAGCGGATCCCGTCGGTGATGGAGTCGCCGAAGGCGGCGATCGCGCCCGGCCCCCCGGAGAGCTCCACCGCGGTGAGGAAGGGCCACTGCGCGACCCGGCCGGTGAACGGCTCCCCCGTGGTGTCCAGGGTCAGGTCGCCGCTTCCGGGCGCGCTGGTGTAGTTGGTGTCCACCGAGGCGTAGTGCACCGGCGCGGTGGTCACCTGTTCGGGCAGGTGGATGCTGACCAGCACGTCGGTCTGCGGCGGCAGGAGCATCTCGACGGGGTCGCTGAACACCTGTCCCCCGGCCGGGATGACGGTGTCGGAGCGCCCCTCGAAGGTGAGCGGGACCGCGGCGCCGCGGGAGGCGGCGCCGCTTCCGCGCAGCGCGACGGAGGCCGCGCCCACGGTGACGGGGGCGACCGCGAAGGTGTTGTCCAGGCGGATGCGGACCGTGTGGCCGCCGGTGGTCGTGCGCACCGACAGCCGCAGGGTCTGGTCCCGCCAGGGGCCGACCTCCATGTAGCCGGAGGTGGCGCGCGCCCAGGTGCCCGTCCACTCCGTCTCCGCGGCGCGCCCGCCCACGGAGAACACGTGGATGCGGCCCGCCTCGTCGGCGGTCTCGGGCAGCACCACGTGGGAGATCTCACGGGCGGGGTCCACCGTGACGCCGCGCGCGTACAGGCGCGCCGCACCGAGGGTGGGGCTGGGACCGGCGTGCCGCGCGGAGTTGGCGTAGGGCAGGGTGAGCGCGGCCTCGCTCGCGGGTCCGGCGGTCCAGTGCGGCACGGACAGGGTGAACTCCTGCTCCCGGCCGTCGGCGTAGACCACGCGGCCGGTTCCGGTGACCTCGGCCTCGATGCCGTCGGTACGGGTCGCGGTGGCCAGGAAGGTGAGCGACCGGTAGCGCTCGTCCGCGAGCCGCAGGAACTGGCCGTCCGAGACCAGGTGGTCGGGGCGGCCGGGAGCGTAGTCGGGCAGTTCCATGGGTGTGCCGAGCAGGACCACCTCGCGGCCGGGCGTCCACCCGGCGGCGGCCAGCGCCTGGGAGGACAGGCTGTTCCCGGAGCCGTCGAGGTCGACGGTGGCGACGGAGGTGTCCCGGGAGACGCCGATCCGGTCGACGAGACCGCTGAAGGGGACCGCGTTCACCGCGGGGACGGTCTGCTCCCTGGACTCGGAGGGCCCGGCGCCGTCGTCCCGGGAGACGGCGGTGTTGACCACGACCACGAGGAGCACCGCCACGGCCGCCGCGGCCAGGGCGTACAGCAGACGGGGGTGGAGGCCCACCCCGTGCCGGTGGGTTCCGCGCAGCCGTGTGCCGTCCGCTCCCAACGCTCGCCTCTCCCCCCGCATGCATCTGTCCACCGACTGTCGGACGCCGCCGGGCGCGCCGTGGTTGTTGAGACGTGGACCACCGCGCCCCTCGGAGCGGCCGCCAGTGTAAACGAGCGGCCACCGCCGGGCGCGGAGGTTCCGGGATGTACTGGACGGCGGGTCGTATGGCCTGCGACCTGCACGGAACGGGAAAACGCGCAGGAGCTTCGGATTCGGGCAGGAGTGCCGCCATATTCGTCCGATGTCAGACCGGGAAATCGGACGTCCGTTATTCGGATACCGCAGTGAGGACTTCCCCGGAAGGAAGGAACATACCAAAGGCCCTATAAGTAGACAAAACACAAACGAAGAACGGACGCCGCGCCCCCGGGCCCGTGGCGCCGCCGACCCGGCCCGCACCCGCAAGGCGGCGGGTCACGGGGGGCTGTGCGGGGACGGCAGGGCACGTGGCGCGCGTGTCCGGCGCCTTTGGCGGGAACGGACGACCGCCGCGCCGCGGAACGGCGCCGCCGACCGGGCGGCGGCCGGGTTCGAGGGCTTCCGAAACTTCGACGTGTATTCCCCGCGGCCATCCGGACGGGGCCGCGGAAGGCCGTAGCCGACCGTGGGGAAAGCGATAGCGCCTCCTGCCTGTACGCACAGGTGGGAGGCGCTTTTTTCGTGTTCGGAGAGGGTAGGCCGGGCAGGACTCGAACCCGCGACCCAGGGATTATGAGTCCCCTGCTCTAACCAACTGAGCTACCGGCCCGCCGTGATCGGCAAACGCCATCCTAACAGGGTGGGTCCGACGTTTCCCCGCCCTAAATCCGTTAACGGACAGGACCTCCCGGCCGCCCGCCCGGGACGGCGCGGGGACACGTAGCGCGCACCTGGGTCACAGCACGCGGGAGCGCGCGGTCTAGGGTGGTGAGGTGCGGCGCGAGCCTGGACGGCCCCCAGCGCCCGGTACCGAAGCCGCGTCGAACCCGTTGTGAGCATCGCGGGTCGCGAAACGTCGTCAGGGAGAGTTCACGTCATGTCCAAAGCACCCGTCAACGTCACCGTCACCGGCGCCGCCGGCCAGATCGGCTACGCGCTGCTGTTCCGGATCGCCTCCGGCCAGCTGCTCGGCGCCGACACCCCGGTGAAGCTGCGCCTGCTGGAGATCCCGCAGGCCGTCAAGGCCGCCGAGGGCACGGCGATGGAGCTGGACGACTGCGCCTTCCCGCTGCTCCAGGGCATCGACATCTTCGACGACGCCACCCAGGCCTTCCAGGGCGCCAACGTCGCCCTGCTGGTCGGCGCCCGCCCGCGCGGCAAGGGCATGGAGCGCGGCGACCTGCTGGAGGCCAACGGCGGCATCTTCAAGCCCCAGGGCGAGGCGATCAACGCCGGTGCGGCCGACGACATCCGCGTGCTGGTGGTGGGCAACCCCGCCAACACCAACGCCCTCATCGCGCAGAGCCACGCCCCCGACGTCCCGGCCGAGCGCTTCACCGCGATGACCCGCCTGGACCACAACCGCGCGCTCACCCAGCTCGCCAAGAAGCTCGACGTGTCGATCAACGACATCAAGAAGCTCACGATCTGGGGCAACCACTCCGCCACCCAGTACCCGGACGTGTTCCACGCCGAGGTCAACGGCGCCAACGCGGCCAAGGCCGTCGGCGACCAGGCCTGGCTGGAGAACGACTTCATCCCGACCGTCGCCAAGCGCGGCGCCGCGATCATCGAGGCCCGTGGCGCCTCCTCGGCGGCCTCCGCCGCCAACGCCGCCGTCGACCACGTGTACGACTGGGTCAACGGCACCCCCGAGGGCGACTGGACCTCCGCGGCCATCCCCTCCGACGGCTCCTACGGCGTGCCCGAGGGCATCATCTCCTCCTTCCCCGTCGTCTCGCGCGGCGGCAGGTGGGAGATCGTGCAGGGCCTGGAGATCGACGACTTCTCCCGCGCACGCATCGACGCCTCCGTCAAGGAGCTGGTCGAGGAGCGCGACACCGTCAAGCAGCTCGGCCTGGTCTGACCAGCCAGACGCGCACCGCGAGACCGGTGACACGACGGGCGCACCCCGCGCGGGGTGCGCCCGTCGCCGTCGCGGGGCCCCGGACGTCGCGCGCGGCGGCCGACGTCCCGAAGGGGGCCGGGAAGCAGGCAGTATAGAGACTGTGAGTCTCATCGATGTGCTTCCGGCCGAACCAGAACCCGACTCCCTCTTCGAGGCGTTCGCTTTGTGGGCCGAGGAGCGGGGCCTCACCCTCTACCCGCACCAGGAGGAGGCCCTCATCGAGGTCGTCTCCGGGTCCAACGTCATCCTCAACACCCCCACCGGCTCGGGCAAGAGCATGGTGGCCACCGGCGCGCTCTTCGCCGCGCTGGCCCGCGACGAGTGCGCGTTCTACACCGCGCCCATCAAGGCGCTGGTGTCGGAGAAGTTCTTCGACCTGTGCAAGATCTTCGGCACCGACAACGTCGGCATGATGACCGGCGACGCCAGCGTCAACGCCGACGCTCCCATCGTGTGCTGCACGGCGGAGGTCCTGGCCCAGATCGCCCTGGCCGAGGGCGCGAACGCCGACATCAACACGGTCGTCATGGACGAGTTCCACTTCTACGCCGAACCCGACCGCGGGTGGGCGTGGCAGGTGCCGCTGCTGGAGATGCCGCAGGCGCAGTTCCTGCTGATGTCGGCCACCCTGGGCGACGTCAGCCGCTTCGAGGAGGACCTGGAGAAGCGCACCGGGCGCTCCACCGCCGTGGTGTCCTCGGCCGAGCGCCCCGTCCCCCTCTACTACGACTACCGGGTCACCCCGCTGCACGAGACGCTGGAGGAGCTGCTCGGCAGCGGCAACGCCCCCGTGTACATCGTGCACTTCACCCAGGCGCAGGCGGTCGAGCGCGCGCAGTCGCTGACCAGCATCAACATGTGCACCAAGGAGGAGAAGGCGGCGATCGCGGCGGAGATCGGCAACTTCCGCTTCACCACCAAGTTCGGCCGCAACCTGTCCCGCTACGTGCGGCACGGCATCGGCGTGCACCACGCGGGCATGCTGCCCAAGTACCGGCGCCTGGTCGAGCGCCTGGCGCAGTCGGGGCTGCTCAAGGTCATCTGCGGCACCGACACCCTCGGCGTGGGCGTGAACGTGCCCATCCGCACGGTGCTGTTCACCGCGCTGAGCAAGTACGACGGGGTGCGCGTGCGCCGCCTGCGCGCCCGCGAGTTCCACCAGATCGCCGGGCGCGCGGGCCGGGCCGGGTTCGACACCGTGGGCAACGTGGTGGCCCAGGCGCCCGAGCACGTCATCGAGAACGAGAAGGCGCTGGCCAAGGTCGGCGACGACGCCAAGAAGCGGCGCAAGGTGGTGCGCAAGAAGGCCCCGGAGGGGTTCGTCTCCTGGGACGAGGCCACCTTCACCAAGCTGATCGAGTCCGACCCCGAGCCACTGACCTCGCGGTTCAGGGTCAGCAACGCCATGCTGCTGAGCGTGATCGCCCGCCCCGGCGACTGCTTCCCGGCCATGAAGCACCTGCTCACCGAGAACCACGACGACCGCCCCAGGCAGCGCCGCCACATCAGCGAGGCCATCGCCATCTACCGGTCGCTGCTGGACGGCGGGATCGTGGAGGCGCTCCCCGAGCCCGACGCGCAGGGGCGCACCGCGCGGCTGACCGTGGACCTCCAGGCCGACTTCGCGCTCAACCAGCCGCTGTCCACGTTCGCGCTGGCCGCGCTGGACCTGCTGGACAAGGAGTCGCCCACGTACCCGCTGGACGTGCTCAGCGTGGTGGAGTCCACCCTGGACGACCCGCGGCAGATCCTCGGCGCCCAGCTCAACAAGGCGCGCGGCGAGGCCGTCCAGCAGATGAAGATGGACGGCATCGAGTACGACGAGCGCATGGAGCGGCTGGAGGAGGTCGACTACCCCAAGCCGCTGGAGGAACTGCTCAGCCACGCCTACGAGGTGTACCGGCGCGGCCACCCGTGGGTGGGCGACCACCCGCTCCGGCCCAAGACGGTGGCCCGGGACATGTACGAGCGGGCGATGACCTTCACCGAGTACGTGGGCTTCTACGAACTGGCCCGCTCGGAGGGGCTCGTGCTGCGCTACCTGGCCAGCGCGTACAAGGCGCTCAACCAGACGGTGCCCGACGACGCCAAGACCGAGGAGCTGCGCGACCTCATCGAGTGGCTGGGCGAGCTGGTCCGCCAGGTGGACTCCAGTCTGCTGGACGAGTGGGAGCAGCTGACCAACCCCGAGGCGGAGGTGCCGGAGGACGCGGCCGCCGCCGAGGAGAAGGTACGCCCCGTCACCACCAACGAGCGGGCGTTCCGGGTGCTGGTGCGCAACGAGATGTTCCGCCGCGTGGAGCTGGCCGCCCTGCGCCGCCACGACGAACTGGGTCGGCTGGACGAGGGCGGGGAGTGGGACGCCGAGGCCTGGGAGGAGGCCCTGGACGCCTACTTCGAGGAGCACGACGCGATCGGGACCGGGCCGGACGCGCGCGGCCCGGCGATGCTGCTCATCGAGCGGGAGCCGGAGCTGTGGCGGGTCCGCCAGATCTTCGCCGACCCGGCGGGCGACCACGACTGGGGCATCAGCGCCGAGGTGGACCTGGCCGCGTCCGACGCCGAGGGGCGCGCGGTGGTGCACGTGGCGGACGTGGACCGGCTGTAGGGGCGGGCGGCCCTCGGGGAAGGGGCGTTTTCGGGCACGCCCATGCCGTCTCCGGGGGTGGGCCCCTGTACCAAGGGAACACCCCCGGGCCCGGGCCGCGCCACAGCCGGATCCGGCCTGTGGACAACTCGGGTCGGGCCGCCTCCGGCGGGTAGAAAGGACGACACGGGGTCCGGCGCCGCCGGATCCGCTCCCCTGCCCGCCGACCCCTCCCGTCCCAGCGGTCGCGCGGACCTTCACACACAGGAGGTTCGACCATGCCCCTCCCCCTCATCGCCTGGGCCGTCGCCGCGGGAGGCGCCGCGGCCGCCGCCTACGTCGCCCGCCGGATGTCCAGGGACGAGGAGTTCGCCGGAAGGGTCCGCGAGGTCGCCGGTTCCCTCGGCAGGTCGGTGTCGGCCAGCGACGAACTCGACAGGCTCCTGGAGATGGAGGAGCCCGTCGCCATGCGCCACCTCGACGCCAGGGCGCCCCGGATGAGCGCCCAGCAGTGGGACGACTTCTCCGGGGCGGTGCACGCCCGCGTCACCAACCCCTACGAGGACGAGGAGACCAAGGCCCGGACGCGCCGCCTGTACTCCTACGCGGGCAAGCTCAGATGACGCGGCCGCCGTCCACCGGGCTCCCGCTCAGCCCAGCAGGTGGGCGTTGACCTCGCGCACGCCGTCGGCCAGGTCGGGCCGCTCCACGACCGTCCGGCCCGCCGCGCGCAGGCGCTCGGCGCCGTCGCAGTCCACGAACACGGAGGGCTCCCGCCAGGCGAACACCACACGCGCGACGGGCGTGGCCAGGATCAGCGCCGAGCAGGACAGCGGCCGGGAGGCACGGGAGCTGCACGGTTCCAGGGACGAGTACAGGGTGGCTCCGGCCAGTCTGGGGTCGCCGGCGTCCACCTCCCGCAGGGCCGCCTCCTCTGCGTGGTCGTGCGGGTCGTCGCGGCGAGAGTAGCCCTCGCCCAGGACGGTGCCGTCGGCGGCGACCACGGCGCAGCCCACCGAGAACGCCGTGTCCGAGGGCGGACAGGAGCGGGACAGCTCGACGGTGCGGCGCAGCCACCGGGCGTCGGACTCCCCCTCGGCGGGGGGCGGACCGGCGCTCACGCGTGCGCTCCCTGGTCCAGCCGGTAGCGCAGGACCGCCACGTCGCCCAGAGCCCTGGCCTCCACCAGCCGCATCGGCGCGTCGGGGGTCTGCGGGAAGGCGCCGGGAACGACGAAGCGCGGGGCGTCCTCCTGCCCCACCAGGAAGGGGGCCACCGCCAACCGGAGCTCGTCGACCAGCCCCGAGGTGAGGAAGAGGGTGTGGATGTGTCCGCCGCCCTCGACCAGCAGGCGGCCGACGCCCCGGTCGGCCAGGTCGGCCAGCACGGCCCGGACGGTGGGCGGGTCCCCGGCGTCCACGACCTCGGCGGGCGGGTCCGCGGCGGGCCGGTCGGCCAGCGCGCGCCGGGCGGTGTCCACGCCCGCCCCGCCGGTGTAGACGACGGCTCCCGCGTCCCCGGTGGAGAAGAAGCGGGCCGCGGGGTCGAACTCGCCGCTGCGGGTGACCAGGGCCTTGAGCAGGTGCACGGTGCGCCCGCGCTCCCGGCGACGTTCGCGCAGCCGCGGGGAGCGCACCAACAGCCTGGGGTTGTCGGCGCGCAGGGTGCCCGCGCCGACGAGGATCGCGTCGCACTCCGCCCGTAGTTCGTCGATCTCGGCGAAGTCGGCCTCGTTGGACAGGCGCAGCCGCTCGGGCCCGGTGTCGTCGATGCGTCCGTCGACCGACATGGCGCAGCTGAGGATGGTGTACGGGCGGTCCATGGCCCCAGGCTAGGCCACGGCGCGGGGCCGGGCGGTCCGCGCTCGGGGAGCGCCCGCGTCCGCGGGAGCCCGTGACCGGAAGGGTCGGCGGCTGGGAGGGCCAGCGTCCCAACGGCGTTCCGGTGTTTTCGGCCCGCCGCTCCACCGTTCACCGGTTGCGCCGCATTCCTGGGCTCGGCAAGGAATTCCCGCAGGTGGCGACTGCGTGCGCGGAATTGCCCTCCGATATGCGCGGGGAACGCTTTTCACCGTTCCCGCACGGCGAAGGAGCCCGCGGCTCCGCTCCGGGGACGGGACACAACCACCCGTACCCACACGTCTCCACTGTCACACACGCGCACTCACGAAACCCGGGAAGCCCTTAGCCACGGGCTTACGAGCTCCGGGGCCTCATCCTGATTCCTCTCATAATGGACATTAGGCATATAACCCCTAGCCCACCCGGGATCGCCCTTCGCCACACCCCGCAGTACTTCCCGGGCATCGCGAACACCGATTTTTATGACCGGAGTCTGTGACTCGGTTAACAACACCGCTCACGCGGAATACAATCCAGTGGTCGACCACTCTTCCCACCTCAGACAAGAGGACGGCGATGTCTCGATTCACCTCCCCCCCTTTCCTGAGGCAGGCGGGGGGCAAACACGTCCGCGCCCACCCACCGCCCGCCGTTGACCTGACCCGGCCCAGCGTGGCCCGGCTGCACTCCTTCCACCTCAAGGGCAAGGACCACTTCGAGGCGGACCGGGACCTGGCCGGCCGCGCCGAGCGGGCCGCGCCCGGGTTCCAGGACCTCGTGCTGGGCGAGAGGGCCTTCCTCCAGCGCGCCGTCCGCCACCTGTGCGCGGACCTGGGCATCCGGCAGTTCATCCAGTTCGGCGCGGGGCTGCCCGCACCGGGCGACCCGCACGAGATCGCGCACGAGAGCGATCCCCGCGCGCGCGTCGTCTACGCCACCGACGACCCGGTGGTCCTGACCCACCACCTCGCCCTGCTCCGCGACCGGCGCACCACCACCGCGGTGCGCGCCTCGCTCACCCGCCCGGACAGGCTCCTGGACAGCTCCGAGACCCGGAGCTTCCTCGACCTGGACGAGCCCGTCGGCCTGCTGCTCACCGGTGCCGTCACGCACACCTCCGACGCCGACCACCCGGCCGAGCACATAGCCGCCCTGCGCGACGCCCTGGCTCCCGGCAGCCACATGGTCCTCAGCCACTACTGCCGTCCCGACTCCGCCGTCTTCCCCAAGGACGCGGCGCGGGCCGAACAGCTGGAGCAGGTGTTCGCCGAACGCCTGCGGTCCGGCCGCTGGCGCTCCCGGCGGGCCATCCTCGACTTCTTCGAGGGCTGGCGCGTCGCCGAACCCGGCGTGATCGAGGTCCAGCGGTGGCGCACGCTGCCCGTGGCCCCGCCGGTGCCCGGCTGCTACCAGATGCCCCAGCGCAACCGCCGACTGCTCATCGGCGGGGTCGCCGGAATCTGAGGCGTTACCTCCGCCCCGCGTCGCAGCCGCCCGGATCGGCAGCGGGCGAGGTCCGCCACCGCGCACACCAGGCCACTCAGCCCAGTGGCCCCACACCGAGCGGTCCCGTGTCCCGACCACGGGAACCCTCGGAGTACTCCAGCGGCCCCGAACCGCTGGCGCGGACGGCGGATGTCCGGCGGGGCGTCCCGGCCGCCCCGGCACCGACGGATGGCGCCCCAGAGCACGGGCGCGGACCCGGTGCCGCTCTCCTCGCCGATGACCGGACGCGTGCCGCCCCCGAGTCGCTGCCCTCCGAGCGCGGTCCCGCCCAACGGGCCGTGCCGCCGTCCCGGCGGACCGGGAAGCCGGTCGGACCGGGCCCGGCGCCCACACGCGCCGTCACCGCCGAACGCCCCGGTGGACCGGGGATCCGGCGTCCGCACGCGTGCCGTCCCCCCTGTTCCCCGTCGGCACCTGCCGACCGGAACCCGGCGCACGTCCCGTCCGCCGCGGGGTCCGCCCCGGCGGGCCGGAGCACGCCGGGGCGGAGTCCGGCGGGGTCGCGGTAGGGGTCAGGGGCTGGTGCAGCTGATGCCGCCGGGAGCCACGGAGGAGTCGCCGGTGGCGACGAAGCCGAAGGTGACGCTGGCGTCGGCCGCGACGGTTCCGTTCCAGGGGGTATTGCGTACCGTGACGGCTCCGCTGGTGCCGGTGTTCACCCCGTTCCAGAGGTTGCCCACGGACTGTCCCGGGGCCAGTGTCATGGCGACGCTCCAGCCGTCGAGCGCGCTGGCTCCGTCGTTGCGGACCGTCACCTCGCCCTGGAAACCGCCGGACCAGCTGTTGACCGTCCGGTAGTCGGCCGTGCAGGCACCGTCCGCGCCGTCGTCACCACCGCCGTCGTCGTCACCACCGCCGTCGGTCAGGGCCGGGGTCCGCCAGTCCCGCCACTCGGACAGGTCGCCGGATCTGCCGGGGGCGACCCGGAACACACCGGGGGCCTCGCCCGTCCCGTGCAGGAACGCCTCGATGCTCTGTCGCAGCGGGGCCCGCCATTCGGGCCTGGTGGCGCAGTGGGTGCCGTCCTGGACGTCGGACCAGTAGCTGATGTTGTCCTGGGCGCCGAGCGCCTGGTACACCTGCGCTCCGCCCAGGGCCGCCACGCTCCCGGAGCGGGCGCCCAGCCAGTCGATGTGGGGGTTGTCCATGACGAACAGCCCGCGCGGCGCGATCATGCCCAGGATCTGGTGTGTGTCCACCGGCAGCGTGCTCGGGTCTCCCGTGTGGGAGCCGAAGGCGTCCCCCAGCCACGGCTGCTCGCCGTAGGCGCTGTTCAGGGGCTGGGCTCCGCTCTCCCGGGCGACCGCGCGGAAGGCGGGGACACCGCCGGTGCCCGACTCGATCGGCATGGTCAGGTCGATGCGCTGGTCGAACGCGCCCGCCACGAGGGCGCCCTTGCCGTAGCGCGAGCACCCGGTGACACCGGTCGCGTCCGTCCGGAGAACGCTGCCGCCCGACTGCTCGACGACGTCGATGATGCGGCTGGCCCCCCAGGCCCAGGCCATGAGCAGCCCCGTACCGCTGGAGGAGCCGTAGATGTCGTAGAACGCGCCCCGCTTGTCGCCCCGCGAGGTGCCCTCGGCTCCGACCGCGAAGGGGTCGTAGCTGATGACGGCGGCGCCCGCGGCGTTGATCGTGGCCGTGTCCGCCCCGAACCCGCCGTAGACGATGACGGCCGGGAAGGGGCCCGAACCGCTCGGCAGGTCCACCGACGCCGAGAAGCTGGTGCTGCGTCCCCGGTCCGTCACGTTCACGGTGATGCCGGACGAGGTGACCGCGCCCGTGACGCTGTCGGGCGGCGCGGGTCTGTCCCCGTAGACGGAGCGCTCCGCCAGTTCGTGGATCTCCGCCCGGCGGCACTCCCACTCCTCCAGGGTGGAGACGCGGGTGCCGTCCAGGCTGGTGAAGGGATCGGGAAGCAGGGGGTCGGCGGCCGGGTGGCCGGGGTCGGGCACCGCGCAGTCGGCGCCGTTGTGCTCGGCGGCGGGTTCGGCCCGCGCGGCGGCGCCGGTCGGCGGGAGGAGGGTGGTGGCCAGACCGGCCGCGGCCACGAGGGCCGTGGCCGCCCACACCCGGGATCGGTGGCGGTGGAAGCGCATGGGGTCCTCCGGAGGGAGGGCGCGCGGTCGGCCGGAACGGCCCTTGCCGGACGGCGTCGGGTCGCGTGCCCGCCGGTGCGCGCCGGACGGGGGGGTGCCGGTCCGGCCCGACGGGGGCGCCGCCGCACGTGCGGCGGCGGGAGCGGCATGCGGACTTCCGGTGGGGGCGGGGGTCTCGGGCCGGAACCGGCGGTGCGAGCCTCCATGGTAGGAAGGGTTTTCGGCTTTTTTCCAGTGGAATAACGGAAGTTTTCCGGAATACCTTCGGAAGTGAGGCGCGCGGGCGCGGACGCGTGAGACGGCAGGGGTACCTGGGATTTGGGGAACCCCAGTGCCTTCTGTGGTCACCGGTACTTTCTGTGCGCCCGAAGGCCGGGCACAAAAAAGGACAGGGCCCTTCCCCTGTGGAGGGAAGGGCCCTGTCCTGCTGCTCCCGCGATTGGACTCGAACCAATAACCTGCCGGTTAACAGCCGGCTGCTCTGCCAATTGAGCTACGCGGGATCGCGCTAGTCCCCGAACCCCGGAGGCTCGGCGACGTCCCCTAGCCTAGCGCCTTCCGAAGGGTGCTCGCGACGTGTTTTCGCCCCCGCGCACCGGCTCCGTTCACCCGCCCGACCACCCGAAAGACCGAGGGCCCGCCGGATGCTTCCGACGGGCCCTCCGGGCGCTCCCGCGATTGGACTCGAACCAATAACCTGCCGGTTAACAGCCGGCTGCTCTGCCAATTGAGCTACGCGGGATGGCGTGTGCCCCGCGGTGGGGCCGCGGCGACACATCAAGCCTAGCGTCCCCGCGGAGTGCTCGTGACCGGTGTCGGCATGTGTGGCGGGGTCGCGACGGGGTAACGTCGAGCACGGATCACGCCGATCGTCTCCAAAGGGTGAAGAGGTAGACCATGCGTTACCGGATCACGTTCGCCGCCGGACTCGCCATCGGTTACGTCCTGGGAGCACGGGCGGGCAGGGCCCGCTACGAGCAGCTCGCGCGCACCGCGCGCAAGGTGGCCGACAGCCCGGTCGTCCAGGAGGTCGCCGGCCTGGTCGGCGCCCAGGTCAGCAACGCGGGCCGCACCGTCTACGACAAGGCCGTGGACAAGATGCCGGTCACGTCCGTGCGCGACTTCCTCGCGCGGCCCACCGACGAGGAGATCGAACTCGTCGAGTGGGAGAGCCACAGGTCCAACGGCACCCAGCCTCCGGAGGAGAACGGCTCCCCCGGCAACGGCGGGAACCGCTAGTGGCCCTGTTCTCCAGGGGCGTACCCGCCGCGCTGCGCGCCCGGCTGGAGCGGGGTGAGCGCGTGCTGGCCCACGCGCCCGTCGCCTCTCCGGCCGGGGAGGCGGCGCCCGTCCTGGCCGCCACCACCCGGGCCCTGCACCTGCCCGACGGGCGCGCGGTGCCCTGGCAGGACATCGACCAGGCCAGTTGGAGCCCCGACACCTTCACCTTCGTGGAGGAGGGCGCGGGCGAGCACACGGTGCGGCTGCGCTCGGACCCGGACGCGGACGGCGTGGACTACCGCCGCCTGGCCGAGACCGTCTCCGAGCGGGTCACCGCGACCATCCTGGTCAACCGCTTCGTGCCCTTCCCCGATCCGGACTCCTCCACGGGCTTTCGCCTGGTGGCGCGGCGGCCGCCCGGCGGCGCCGACGTGGCCTGGCGCATCCATCTGGGCGAGGGGGTGGACCAGCGGGACCCGCGCCTGCCCGACGCCGTCTCCCGTTCCCTGGACGCCCTCCACGACCAGATGGGCGTGTGAGCCGCACCCGAGGGCCCCTCGCCGCCCGGCCGGTGCCGGGCGGCGGGACGGCCCCGTCCGCCCGGCCCCGTCCGCCCGGCGCCGGGTGACCGGAACCGGTCAGCAGACGTCGAAGACGTAGTCCCCGTGGTCGGGGCCGACCAGGTTCAGGTCGCGCAGGATCATCCGGGAGGGCGCGCCCGGAGCCGCGCAGGCCTCCTCGAAGGTCATCCCCGCCTCCTCCAGCGCGTGGGGGTACTCCACCGCCAGGACGGCGTCGCCGTAGACGCCGGTGTAGGCCTCGCACTCGTTCCACACCGCGCACTCCTCGGTCACGGCGAAGTCGAAGCCGACCTCCTCCCTGCCTCGCTCGGTGTCCTCGGCGGCGTTCTTCTGGCCCGCGGCCATGCCGTGTCCGTGGGTGAGTTCGACCAGTTCGGCGGCCAGCGCGAGGTTGTCGTCGATCGTGAGCAGGCCCTGGGAGCGCAGGTTGGAGTCGAGGTTGTCGAACTCGACCGCGTCGAAGCCCTTGTCCGCGCAGTCGGCGATGGTCTCGCCGAGGACCGCGGCGATGTCGGAGCGCTTGTCCTCGGTGGAGGTGTCCAGGAGGCGCTCGTCGTCCCAGTCCTCGTCGATGACGGGCTCGCCCGAGGCGTCGCGCAGGATCAGGTCCGGGTGCTCCTCCAACCACCACTCCAGGTCGCCGGGCTGGGTCTGGAAGCCGTTGACGTAGCAGACGGAGTACATCCCCTCCGCCGGCTCGGAGGTGGAGTCGCGCACCACCGTGCCCACGCCCGGGGGCGGGGTGTAGGAGGCGCCGAGCTGGTAGTCCAACGTGCCCTCGGGGAAGCCCTCGAAGGCGGCCGCCTCGGCGGCGGTGTCGGCGGTGCCCGCGGTGGAGGAGGTGGACGAGGCGAGTTCGCCTCCGCCCTGGCTCGCGCAGCCCGCGGCCAGGAGCGCCGTCAGTCCGACGGCCGCGGCCGCGCGGAGTCCGGTGGGTGTGGACATGGAGGAACCCCGTTCTGCGGCGGTGGGGTGTTCCGCCGCCTGGTGGTCGGCGGTCCCGCCGCGCGGGCGGGACGACGCCTACGGTAGGTGCTCGCGCCCGGTCCGCAGGACGCGGAGGGGGTCACGGGCGGGGCCCGCGCCGGAACGCACGGTCACCCTAGCCACGGACGCGGTCCGGCGAAAGGCTCAGCCTCCGGGCCACCGGCTGGACGCGTTCCCCGGAGGGCCCGGAACTGCGGGAACCCACCGGGGGTGTCGGCAGGGTCACACGCCTCCCAGGACACGTCAGGAGTCACACACGGTCGGGTCGCCCGGTCGACTCCCGTGCGTCGCGTTCGGCCAGCCCCCGCGCCAGCACCTCGGCCAGGTGCAGCGCCCGGCGGCCCGCCCCCTGTTCGATCTGGGTGCGGCAGCTGTAGCCGTCGGCCAGCACCAGCGTGTCCGGGGAGGCACCGCGCACGCGGGGCAGCAGCTCGCGTTCGCCGATGGCCGCGGACACCTCGTAGTGGCCCTCGGTGAACCCGAAGTCGCCCGCCAGCCCGCAGCAGCCCGAGTCCAGCACCTCTCCGTCGATCCCCGCGCGGGCGATCAGCTCGCGGTCGGCGTCGAAGCCGATCACCGCGTGCTGGTGGCAGTGCACCTGCGCCAGGGCCGAGGCCGCGATCCGGGGCGGCCGCCAGTCCGGCGCGTACTCGTTGAGGAAGCCCGCGAGGGTGTGCACGGCCGCGGCCACCCGCTCGCTGCGCTCCCCCGGGAGCAGTTCGACCAGGTCGTGGCGGAGCGCGGCGGTGCAGCTGGGCTCCAGGCCCACCACGGGCAGCCCCTCCTCCACCAGCGGCTCCAGCGCCCGCAGCGCGCGGCGCATCACCGCGCGGGCGGTGTCCAACTGCCCGGTGGACACCCACGTCAGGCCGCAGCACACCTGCCCCCGGGGCAGCACCACGGTGAACCCGGCGTCCTCCAGCACGCGCACGGCGGCCGCGGGCACGTTCGGGTTGAGGTGGTTGCCGAAGGTGTCCGGCCACAGCACCACCCTCGGTCCGCCGACGCGTGCCCGCCCGCGCGCGGCGCGGCGCCGGAACGCGCGGGTGAAGGTGGTGCGGGCGAACGAGGGCAGGTCACGCTGGGCGGCCACGCCCGCGACCCTCTTGGCCAGGCGCGACACCCCCGGCAGCCGGGCGGCTCGGTTGGCCTCGGCCGGGGCGAGCGCGGCCAGGCGCGCCCAGAGGGGCAGCCAACCCATGGAGTAGTGGGCGGCCGGACGGATCCTGCCCCGGTAGTGCTGGTGCAGGAACTCGGCCTTGTAGGAGGCCATGTCCACGTTGACCGGGCAGTCGCTCAAGCAGCCCTTGCAGGACAGGCACAGGTCCAGGCTCTCGCGCACCTCCTCCGAGCGCCAGCCGTCGGTGATGACGTCGCCGCTGGCCATCTCGAACAGCAGGTGGGCGCGGCCGCGGGTGGAGTGCTTCTCCTCCTGGGTGACCTGGTAGCTGGGGCACATGACGCCCGGTCCCTCCTGGCGGCGGCACTTGCCCACCCCGGAGCAGCGGCGCAGCGCCTTGGCGAGGTCGCCCCCGTCCTCGCGGTAGGCCAGTTCGGCCCGCGAGAGCAGCGGCAGCACCGGGCCGGGGCCGGAGGGACCGGGGACGGCGGCCACCCGGACGTCGGCGTCCAGCGGCAGAGGATCGACGATGACGCCGGGGTTCATGAGGCCGGCGGGGTCCCAGATCCGCTTGAACTCGCCGAAGGCCCGGATGAGGGAGGCCGGGTACATGCGGGCCAGCAGCTCCGAGCGCGCCTGGCCGTCGCCGTGTTCGCCCGACAGGGAGCCGCCGTGCCGGACCACGGTGTCGGCGGCCTCCTCCATGAACTCCCGGTACTCGCGCCGTCCCCGCTCGGTGGTGAGCTCGAAGTCGATGCGCACGTGCAGGCAGCCGTCGCCGAAGTGGCCGTAGACCACGCCGAAGCGGCCGTGGCGCTCCATGAGCGCCTCGAAGTCGCGCAGGTAGTCGCCCAGGTTCTCGGGCGGCACCGCGGCGTCCTCCCAGCCGGACCAGGCCTCGGCCCCCGAGGGCGTGCGCTGCGTGAGCCCGGCGCCCTCCTCCCGGATGCGCCAGAGCGCCTTCTGGTGGGCGGGGTCGGAGACGACGAGGGCGTCACGGGGGCGGGAGGCACCCGACAGGGCGGCGAGCATGCCCTCCGCGGCGTCGGCGGCGTCCCGGGGATCCTTCCCGGCGACCTCCACCAGGAGCCAGGCCCCGCCCTCGGGCAGCGGTACGCGCGAGCCGGAGCCGAACCGGTCCAGGGAGGCGACCATGCGGTGGTTGATGCCCTCGACGGTGAGCGGGCTGTGGCCGAGCAGGTCGGGGACGGCGTCGGCGGCCGCGGGGGCGTCGGGGTAGCCGAGGACGGCCAGGGCGCGGGCTGGAGGCGACTCGACCAGGCGCACGGTGGCGCCGAGGACGAACACGCAGGTGCCCTCGGTGCCCACGAGGGCGGCGGCGACGTCGCGGCCCTTCTCCGGCAGCAGGCGGTCCAGGGAGTATCCGGACACGCGGCGGCGGAAGTCGGGCATCGCGGTGCGCAGCTCGGCGCGGTGGGCGTCCACGAGGCGGGCGAGGGCGGCGTGGATCCGTCCCTCGCGTCCGGGGCGCGCGGCCAGGGCGCGGTGCTCCTCGTCGCCGTCGCTGGAGCCGACGGTGAGCCGGGTCCCGTCGCTGAGCAGCACGTCGAGGGAGACGATGTTGTCGGCGGTGGTGCCCCAGGCGACCGAGTGGGAGCCGCAGGCGTTGTTGCCGACCATGCCGCCCACGGTGCAGCGGCTGTGGGTGGAGGGGTCGGGGGCGAAGGTGAGCCCGTGCTCGGCGGCGGCGCGGCGCAGGTCGTCGAGGATGACACCGGGCTGCACGGTGGCGGTGCGCGCCACGGGGTCGATGTGCTCGATGGCGCGCAGGTGGCGGGAGGTGTCGATGACGACGCCGGTACCGATGGCGTTGCCCGCGATGGAGGTGCCGCCGCCCCGGGGCACGATCGCCACACCGTGCTCGGCGCAGGAGCGGACCGCCGCCACGCAGTCCTCGACGGTCTCGGGGACCACCACGGCCAGCGGGACCCGGCGGTAGTTGGAGGCGTCGGAGGTGTAGAGGGCGCGTGTGCCCGCGTCGAAGGCGACCGTGCCCCGGACACGGCTCTCCAGATCGCGGCGCAGGGCGGCGACGTCGTTTCGGGCTGTGGTGGTGCTGTGCGGGTCGGCCATGGTGCCAGCGTGGCGGCTGCGGCCGCGGCGCCGCAAGCGTGCCGCGCTGCCCGGCCGAGCCGCGCCGCCGCGCCGTCCGGAGCCGGGGGCACGGGGCCGGGACCGGTGTCCGGGTTCCTCCGGAACCGGTGTCCGCGCCGGACGTCCCGGGGGTTCAGCCCCCGAGGGACTCGTCCATGGCCCGCACCAGCTCGCCGCGGGGATCCATGTCCAGGTTCCACACCATGAGCCCGCCCAACCCCTGTTCGAGCACGTACTCGCCCTTGATGCGGATCACCTCGGGGTTGTCGTAGGCCCACCACTCGTCGCCGTCCAGGACCCAGGAGGCGCCCGCCTCCTCGTCCAGGGCGCGGGGGCCCCCGATCTCCTGGAGTTCGGAGAAGGCCATGGTCGGGCCGTCGTAGCGGTCCTCGGCGGGTCCCGCGACCGGCTGCCCCGGCCCGGGCTCGGAGGGGTCCTCCAGCCGCCAGCCGCGGCCGAAGGCCGGAACGCCCATCACGAGCCTCTCCGGCGGCGCGCCCAGGTCCACGTAGCGCCGCACGGCCCGGTCGACGCTGTTGGCGTCGGCGTCGGAGGTGTACAGGTTGGAGTGGTAGGCGGTCCGCTCGCTCCACGGACCGGCGAAGTCGTAGCCCTGCACGGTGGCGAAGTCCAGGTACTCGAAGACCCGCGCGTCGTAGGCCTGGCTGGCCGCGGCCCCGCCGGGCAGCGACGCGGACAGGACGTACTCCTCGCCGGTCTCCCGGGACAGCGCGTCCATCTGGCGGCGGAACTCGGCCGCCAGGAGGGTGAAGTTGGCCGCGTCGTCGGGGTGCTCCACGTTGTCCGGGTGACCCGCTCCCCCGGGCCACTCCCAGTCCAGGTCGATGCCGTCGAAGATCCCGGCGGCCGCCCCGTCGCCGCCCTGCGGCTCGTCCTCGAACACCGGCAGGTCTCCCCGCAGCCACAGGTCCAGGCAGGAGGCCACGAAGGCCTCCCGGGACTCGGGGGTGCGGGCCGCGGTGGAGAAGTGCGTGGACCAGTTCCAGCCGCCCAGGGACAGGCTGGCCCTCAGGTGGGGGTGCCTCTCCTGGAGCTGGCGCAGCTGGTTGAGGCTGCCCGCGAGCTCCTGTTCGTACTCGTCGGCCCGCCCGCTGACGCTCTCGTCGGCGTCGTAGCGCCGCTGGTACAGCTCCCAGGGCTGGTCGTGGGTGCCCGGGATGTGGCACAGGCCCCCGGAGCTGATGTCGCCGAACGCCCACATCAGGCGGGTCAGGTGCTCGGGGGCTCCGCTGTCCTCCAGCTCCTTGACGGTGTAGCCGCGGTTGGCCACGTTCCAGTCGGCGAAGTACCCCAGGCGCTCGGGGTTCCTTCCGGTCGCGGCCACGAAGACCCCCGTGATCAGCACTGCGGCGGCCACGACCGCGCCCAGGACGAGCAGGGGTCGGCGCCGCGTGGGCGGCGCGCCGTCCGGCGGGGCTGGCGTGGTTCTCACACACACGACGTTAGACGCCGAGCGCGTCGGATGCGGCGGGTCGACACCGGTTCGGCCACATCAGGCCGACCGCCCGCCGGACGGGAACCCCGGGGGCGGCCCACGCGTTGGTGGTGACCGCCGACCGTCCGAACGCGGTCCGGCGCCGTCGAACGCCCCGTGCCCCCGCTCAGTCGGTGCGGATGAAGTCGCGCAGGCTCCCGGCCCGCGAGGGGTGGCGGAGCTTGGCCAGGGTCTTGGCCTCGATCTGGCGGATGCGCTCACGGGTCACCCCGAACTCGCGCCCCACCTCCTCCAGCGTGTGCGGGTGGCCGTCGGCCATCCCGAAGCGCAGCCGGATGATGCGCCGCTCGCGGTCGGACAGGCCGCCGAGGATGGTCCCCAGCTGCTCCTGGAGGACGGTGAAGGCCGCCGCCTCGACCGGGGCGACCGCGTCGGAGTCCTCGATGAAGTCGCCGAAGTCGGACTCCTCCTCGCCGATGGGCGACTGGAGCGAGACGGGCTCCCGGGCGATGCGCTGGATCTCCACGACGCGCTGGCCGACGAACCCGGCGGCCGAGGAGATCTCCTCGACGCTGGGTTCGCGGCCGAGCTGCTGGTGCAGCTGGTGCTGGACCCGGACGACCTTGTTGATCGTCTCGACCATGTGCACGGGGATGCGGATCGTGCGCGCCTGGTCGGCGATCGCCCGTGTGATGGCCTGGCGGATCCACCACGTCGCGTAGGTGGAGAACTTGAAGCCCTTGCCGTAGTCGAACTTCTCCACGGCGCGGATCAGGCCGAGGTTGCCCTCCTGGACGAGGTCGAGCAGGAGCAGGCCCCGGCCCATGTACCTCTTGGCGATGGAGACCACCAGGCGCAGGTTGGCCTCGATCAGACTCCTCTTGGCCCGCCGCCCCTCCTCGACCAGGCAGGCCAGCTCCTCGGCGGTGCGCACGCCCTCCACGGGCGCGCAGTGCTGCGCGTAGAGGCCGACCTCGACCGCCTTGGCCAGTTCGACCTCCTGCTCGGCGCTCAGCAGCGGTACTCGGCCGATCTCGCGCAGGTAGAGGCGGACCAGGTCCGACCCGGAGCGCCTGCCGCCGTCGGCGACGGGGCCGGGGTCCTCGGAACCGGTGTCCTCGGGGCCCGAGACCTCCACGCCGATCCGGGCGAGGTGGGCGACCGCCTGGTCCAGGTAGTCGGGGGGCGCGTCCAGCCGATCCAGGGCCGAGGCGACCTCGCCGCGGCTGACCGGCCCCGTGTCGGGGAGCAGCCGGACCACCTGTCGAATGGACGGCGTTTCGTTGGTCACAACTGTTGGAGCCACCCGCCCATTGTGCCCTTTCGGGCACCCGGGAAGGGAGAACTACTATTGTCACCCCGGTGCTACATAGCGCCCCGTCACATCTCCTGGAGAGCGCGTTTTTGCTGTTGGAGCGCCATGAGTTCGGTCAGCAGCCGTTGTTGCTCCTCCACCTGGGGAGTTCCCTCCAGGCGGGACAGTTCCGATCTCAGGTTTGACTCGCGCCGGTTGATGGAATGAGTCTTGACTGTGCCCAGTATTTGCCGGGCGTAATGCTCGTCGAGTTCTCCGTAGAACTCCAGCTGTTCCACCACCAAACGGGTGAGGAAATCACGCTGTGTGTCATTGGGGGCGGCCTCGCGCAGGCCGTTCACCCACGCGGCGGGGTCGTGCGCGGCGGCCACCCCGCCCGCGGCGGTGATGAGCCCCAGCACCGCGCGGTGCTGGGGGACGGTGAAGTCCTCCTCGGTGAACGCGTCGAAGCCCACGGCCAGCGAGGGGAACTGCAGGGCGATCTTGAGCGCCTGGCGCTCGCGCTGCACCGAGGGGTCGCCCAGGTTGTAGGGCGCCTCCTGCGCGTCCGGGGTGGGCACGGGCCGCGCGGGGGCCGTCCGCGGCCCGGGAGCGCGGCCCCGGGCGCCGCGCATGTGCTGGTTGACCCGGCGCAGCACGAAGGCCTCGTCCAGGATGCCGATCCAGCGGTCCAGGTTCCTGCCGTAGTCGCGGCGCACGCCCTCGTCGCGGATGCTCGCGACCACCGGGGCGGCGGCATCCAGGGCGGCCATCCTGCCCTCGGGGGTGGACAGGTCGTAGCTCTCCATGACGTTGCGGATCATGAACTCGTACAGCGGGGCGGCGTCCTTGACGAGGTCGACCACGGCCTGCGGTCCGTGCTGGAGGCGCAGGTCGCAGGGGTCGAGCCCGTCGGGCTGCACGGCGACGAAGGTCTCGGAGGCGAACCCGTGCTCCTCGGCGAAGGCGCGCACGGCCGCCTTCTGGCCCGCCTTGTCGCCGTCGAAGGTGAACACGACCCTGCCGCTCTGTCCTGTGCGGCCCAGCAGCATGCGGCGCAGGATCTTGACGTGGTCCTCGCCGAAGGAGGTGCCGCAGGTGGCCACGGCGGTGTCCTCCCCGGCGAGGTGGCAGGCCATGACGTCGGTGTAGCCCTCGACGATGACCGCCTTGCCCTCCCGGGCGATGTTGCGCTTGGCCAGGTCGAGCCCGTACAGCAGCCGCCCCTTGTGGAAGACGGGGCTCTCGGGGGAGTTGAGGTACTTGGGCCCGTCCTCCTCGGGGTCGAGCTTGCGGGCGCCGAACCCGACCACCTCGCCGGTGACCTCGCGGATGGGCCACAGCAGCCGGTTGCGGAAGCGGTCGTAGGCGCCGCGCCGCCCCTGGCTGGCCAGGCCGCCCTCGACCAGTTCGGCGTCGGTGAAGCCCTTGCGGCGCAGGTGCGCGGTGAGGTTCTCCCATCCGGCGGGGGCGTAGCCGAGGCCGAAGTGCTCGGCGTGCGCGCGGTTGAACCCGCGCTCGTCCAGGAAGCGCCGGGCGGTGACCGCGCCCGGGGAGAGGAGCTGTTCGGCGTAGAACTCGGCGGCGGCCCGGTGGGCGTCGAGCAGGCGCTGGCGCTTGCCGGTGTCGTGCCTGGCGGAGCTGCGCCCGCCCTCCTCGTAGCGCAGGGTGATGCCGACCTGGCGGGCGAGCGTCTCGACGGCCTCGGTGAAGCTGAGGCTGTCGATCCTCTGGAGGAAGGAGATGGTGTCCCCGCCCTCTCCGCAGCCGAAGCAGTTCCCCGTGAGGATGTTGTCCTCCAGGACGAACGCGTGCCCGTCATCGACGACCGCGCAGAAGACCTCCTCGACGCGATCGGTCTCCTCCACCGAACGCACGGTCCAGCCTCGACGGGCGAACTTCTTCTCCGCGCCGCAGAACCGCGTGCGGTGCTCGTCGTGGAGGAAGAACTCCTCGGTCAGGTCGTCGTTGACGAAGTGCACGCGGAAGAGCGAGGAGGGTTCACGGCCGGGGAAGCCCTCGCGTACCTGTTCGGTGATCCCGTAGGTGCCGATGCCCAGACGCGTGCAGACCATGCGGACGTGCTCCAGCACGGACCGGTCGGCGCAGTTGAGCGAGACCGTGCCGTCCTTGGCGACGTGTCCGTCGGCCGCCAGGTATCCGGCGAGCCAACCGTAGAGGTAGGAGGGGGACTCGTCCAGGGACGGCAGGTCCTTGAAGAACCCCGGCAGATGGTGCACGAGGATCTGGCGTCCGCGCTGGGAGGTCTCGCTGCACGGAAACCACTTGAGGAGCGCCGGATCCTTCTCCGCGTCAAGCTCGGCGATGCTGCCGCGGTTCAGCCGGGACCCGTCACCGAAGGTGATGCCGTGCGCGATACCGAAGGGCGAGGGAATGGTGTTGGTAATCTTCTTGGCCGGAAAGACGTAGGCGAGCCGGTGGTCCGGCTTCAACTCCTGGGTCGTGACCTCGCGGAGCTTGGAGCGGTCCTTCCCTGCCTGGACGAACCAGCGGTGCTCCGGGGTGGCGTGGATCTCCTTGCGCTGGCCGTTCCTGCTCAGGGTCACGCGCATCAGCCTCTGCACGCCGAAGGAGGAGAACGGCGCCTCCACCCAGCGGGCGCTGCGGGTGAGGATCGTGTGCCTGCCGCCCGCCAGCTCGCGGATCGGCCGCACCCCGTCACGGGTGAGGACCCGGGTCTCCCCGGCCAAGCAGTAGAACAGGTTCTTGGAGGGGGTGACGTTGAAGGAGGGGGACTTCTCGTCGTGGAAGGGGCACAGACCCTTGAGCGACCCGCCCCCGGCGTTGCGGAGCTGGAGGTACTCGCCGATCACGTCGGCGATGGGCGCGCGCTCGCGTACGAGGGCGATGTCTTCGTCTCTGATCCGGCCTGCCACGGTCTCCAGGGTAGTTCGCCCCGCCGACGCCGCGACCGCCGTCCGCAGTCCACTCCTCGGTCCCGCCCCCTCCTCCCTCCCCGGAGCCGGGGTTTCCCGCCGCGCCACCGGACGGCCACCTGCCGGTCGGCTCCGCGCCCGCGGGCTCTGGGATCATCGGGCTCCCCCCGATGACCGGTTCCCCGAGGAGGCTCGGCACAGGTGCGCGGACTCCCCCACACGTCCGGCCGCGGCGCTTTCTGGTTCGTCGTGGTCGCCTCGGTCCTCGCGGTGGTTCTGGCCGTGGCGCTCGGCTTCGTCGTGGTCAACCGCCTGACCGGCGGCGGCACGGTCCTCGTGGAGGGCGTGGTCGGCTCGGAGAAGGTGGAGCTGTTCGAGGACGAGCGGGTCGTGGAGCGCTTCGCCGAACTCGGGTACGAGGTCCGGGTGCGCCCCCGGGGCTCGCGCCTGATGGCCGAGGACGCCGAGGGCGCCGACTTCGTCTCCCCCGGCTCGGGCCCGGCCTCCGAGCACGTGCGCGAGCGGCACGGGATCTCCGCCGAGTACCGGCCCTTCAGCACCCCGATGGTGCTGCTGAGCTACCAGCCGATGGTGGACGCCCTGGAGGGCGCCGGGGTCGCCGAACAGGCCGGGGACGGCACGTGGTCGCTGGACCTGGCCGCCTACCTGGAGCTGACCGAGGAGCGCACCCGCTGGCGGGACCTGCCCGGGGACGCGGTCAGTTCCAGCAACCGCAACGAGGTGCTGGTGCGCACCACCGACCCGCGCACCTCCAACTCGGCGGCGATGCACGTGGCGGCCCTGTCCTACCTGCTCAACGGTGAGGAGGTGGTGGCGCCGGGCGGGGTGGACGAGGAGCTCACCCGGACGCTGTCGCGCCTGTTCCTGGCCCAGGGCCAGCCGCCGGAGTCCTCCCAGCAGCCCTTCGACCAGTACCGCGACCTGGGGTCGGGGCACACGCCGCTGCTGTGGGCCTACGAGGCGCAGTACGTGGACGCGATGGTCAACGGGCCCGCGCTGGCCGACGACGCGGTGGTGCTCTACCCCGGGCCGACCGTGTACGCGGTGCACACCGTCGTGCCGTTCACGGAGGAGGGCGACGCGGTCGGCCGCCTCCTCACCGAGGACCCGCGGCTCCAGGAGCTGGCCGCCGCGCACGGGTTCCGCACCGAGGGCGGCACCCAGTTCGAGGACCTGGTGGCCGAGCACGGGCTGCCGGTGCGCACCCGGGTCGCGGACGTGGTGAACACGCCCACCTACGAGGTCCTGGAGGCCCTGCTGACGGGGATCGAGGACTCCTACAGCAGCAACGGGATGCGCCCGCCCGCCCCCGACGCGTCGGTGCACGGCGCCGGGGGCGGGAGCTAGGGCATGGCGGGCGGACACGGAGGCGGGACGGCGATGGCGGCTGGAACGGGAACCGGGAGGATCCGCGGGGGACTCGGGGCCCGCGGCGTGTGCGCGGCGGTGCTCGCGGCGGCCCTGGCGGCGGCGGGCTGCTCCGCCCCGGGCACGGACCCGGACGTGACGCTGCGGATCCTGGCCGGGAGCGAGATCGCCGACCTGGAGCCGCTGCTGGAGGAGGCCGGGGAGCGCACCGGGGTGACGGTGGAGCTGGAGTACACCGGCACGCTGGACGGCATGGCCCGGATCGCCTCGGGCGACCGGCGGGGCGAGGGCGGGGAGTACGACGCGGTGTGGTTCGCCTCCAACCGCTACCTCAACCTGGACGGCGACGGCCGGTCGGCGGTGCACGAGGAGACGCCGGTCATGGTCTCCCCCGTGGTGCTGGGCGTGGCCGCCGACCGCGCGCGGGAGCTGGGCTGGGACGGGGGCGCGGAGGTGACCTGGTCGGACGTGCACCGGGCGGTCGTGGAAGAGGAGTTGGTTTACGGGATGACCAACCCGGGCGCCTCCAACTCGGGCTTCTCCGCGCTGATCGGGGTGGCCTCGGCGCTGGCCGACACGGGCGCGGCTCTGAGGTCGGAGGACGTGGAGCGGGTGGGGCCGGAGCTGGCGGAGTTCTTCGCGGGCCAGGAGGTGACGGCGGGGTCGTCGGGGTGGCTCACGGACGCGTTCGTACGGCGCGCGGAGAGCGACAGGCCGGTGGACGGGCTGGTCAACTACGAGTCGGTGATCCTGTCGCTGAACGCCTCCGGCGCGCTGGAGGAGCCCCTGACGGTCGTGTACCCGGCCGACGGCGTGGTGACGGCCGACTACCCGCTGACCCTGCTGTCGGACCCCTCCGAGCAGGCGTTGGACGGGTACGAGCGGCTGGTGGGGGACCTGACGTCGGAGGGGACGCAGCAGCAGATCGCCGACCGGACGTGGCGGCGCCCGGTCACGGCCGGGGCCGAGCTGTCCCCGCCGGTGCCCCCGCTGGTGGAGCTGCCGTTCCCGGCGAGCCGGGAGGTGGTGGACGGCCTGGTGGCGGACTACTCGGCCTCGCTGCGCCGTCCGGCGCGCACCGTGTACGTGCTGGACGTGTCGGGGTCGATGGAGGGCGACCGGCTCGCCGAGCTCCAGTCGGCCCTGGGCGCGCTGACCGGCGCGGACGGCGGTTCGCTGGCCCGGAGCACGCAGGCCTTCCAGGAGCGGGAGGTGGTGACGCTGCTGCCGTTCTCCACGTGGCCCGCCGACCCGCGGACCTTCGTGGTGGAGACGGGTTCGGTGGACGAGGTCAACGCGGACCTGTCCGCGGCGGTGGAGGAGTTGGAGGCCGAGGGCGACACGGCCGCCTACGACGCCCTGGTGCGGGCGTACGAGCTGTTGGAGAGCGACACGGGCTCGGACGGTGAACCCCTGATGTCGGTGGTGCTGATGACCGACGGCGAGGTGAACCGGGGCGTGGGGCTGGAGGGCTTCCGGGAGTCGCTGGCCGCGCGTTCGGAGTCGGTGGCGCGGGTGCCGGTGTTCACGGTGCTGTTCGGCGAGTCGGACGTGCCGGAGATGACCGAGCTGGCGGAGCTGACGGGCGGCCGGGTGTTCGACGCCCGCGAGCAGGACCTGGAGCAGGTCTTCCGGGAGATCCGGGGGTACCAGTAGGGCCCCGGACCTCCCGGATGCGGCCTCCTCAGGAGGAGGCCCGGGCCCGGTCCGCCGCGGACGGCGGGCCCTGGGCCCCGTCCCCGCCCCGGCTCGCCCCGGAGGAGGGCGGGGGGACCGGGACGGTGACGGGCCCGGCGCTGACGCGGCGTTTGTTGTAGATGTCGAAGGCGACCGCCAGGAGCAGCACCAGTCCCTTGATGAGCTGCTGCCAGTCCACGCCCAGGCCGATCAGGGACATGCCGTTGTTGAGCACGCCCATGACCAGGGCGCCGATGACTGCTCCGACGACGGTGCCCACGCCCCCGGAGGCGGAGGCGCCGCCGATGAAGGCCGCGGCGATGGCGTCGAGTTCGAACATGGTCCCGGCGCCGGTCGTGGCGGCGTTGAGCCGGGCGGTGAAGACGAGTCCGGCCAGCGCCGAGAGCACGCCCATGTTGACGAACACCCAGAACGTGGTGCGCTGCGTGCGGATCCCCGACAGCGCGGCGGCCTGCTCGCTGCCGCCGACGGCGTAGACCCGCCTGCCCATGGTCGTGGAGCGCATGACGAACGAGTACCCGGCGATGAGCGCGACGAGCAGCACGCCCACGACGGGCAGCCCGTTGTAGTCGGCGAGCACGTAGGTGAACGCCAGGATGGCCGCGACGATCACGGCCGAGGATGCGGCTGTGACCGGCGCGGACTGGACCGGGAGCCCGTACCCGAGCGAGCGGGACCGCGAGCGCCACTGGATCCACACCAGGGCGGCGGCCCCCGCCGCGCCCAGCAGCAGGGTGGGCAGGTGGAGGCCGTCCCCGGCCTGCCAGGGCAGGAACCCGCTGGCGATGTCGCGCAGGGAGGGCGGCAGCGGCGCCACGGACTCCCCGCCCAGGACGGCCAGGGTCGCACCGCGGAAGACGAGCATCCCGGCGAGGGTGACGATGAACGCCGGGACCCGCACGTAGGCCACCCAGAAGCCCTGCCAGGCGCCGATGAGCGCACCGAGCAGCAGGGCGACGGGCACGACCACGACCGTGGGCAGCCCCCAGGAGGTGAGCATGATCGCCGACACCGCGCCGGTGAAGGCCACCACCGAGCCGACCGAGAGGTCGATGTGGCCGGTGACGATGACCAGCATCATCCCGATCGCCAGGATCAGGATGTAGGAGTTCTGCATGATCAGGTTGGTGACGTTGAGCGGGGTGAGGAGCAGGCCCCCGGTGAGGATCTGGAACAGCACGATGATGGCCACCAGGGCGGCGGCCATGCCGTACTGGCGGGAGTTGCCGCGGGTCAGCGCGCCGCCGAGCCGGGAGAGTCGGGAGGTTGCGGTGGGCTCTTTCACGGATGTCCCCCGGTTCGCGTCATCAGTCTCATGAGGGTTTCCTGGTCGGCCCCCTCACCGGGGACCTCTCCGGTGATGCGCCCCTCGCACATCGTGTAGATCCGGTCGCACATGCCGAGGATCTCGGGGAGTTCGGAGGAGATCAGCAGCACGCAGGCGCCCTCCGCGGCCAGGCGGCGGACGATGAGGTAGATCTCGTACTTGGCGCCGACGTCGATGCCGCGGGTGGGCTCGTCGAGGATCAGCAGCTCGGGGCGGGTGAACATCCACTTGCCCAGGACGACCTTCTGCTGGTTGCCGCCGCTGAGGGTGCGCACGGTCTGGGCGGGGCCCTGGCTCCTGACCCGCATGCTCCGGCTCATCCGGGCGGCCTCCACCACCTCCAGGCCGGGGTCGAGGACGCCGCGCGCGGACACGCGGTCCAGGGCCGCCAGCGTGGTGTTGTGGCGGATGTCGTCGTCGAGGAGCAGGCCGAGGGTCTTGCGGTCCTCGGGCACGTAGGCGAGACCGCCGCGGATGGCGTCGGCGACGCTGGCGGTCGCGAGTTCGGCGCCGTCCTTGAGCAGGGTGCCGCGGACGCGGCGCCCGTAGGAGCGGCCGAACAGGTTCATCGCGAACTCGGTGCGCCCGGCGCCCATGAGGCCGGCCATGCCCACGACCTCCCCGGCGCGCAGGGTCAGGTCGACCCCGTCCACCACGCGCCGTCCGGCCTGGGTGGGGTGGTCCACCGTCCAGTCGCGGACCTCGAAGCGCACCCGGCCGACCTCGCCGGTGCGCGGGGGGTGGCGCTGGTCCAGCGCGCGGCCGACCATCCCGCGGATGATGCGGTCCTCGTCGATCGAGGGGTTGCCGTCGGCGTCGCGCTCCACGGCGAGGGTCTCGACGGCGCGGCCGTCGCGCAGGATGGTGACCTCGTCGCACACGCGCACCACCTCGCCGAGCTTGTGCGAGATGAGGATGCACGTGACGCCCTGGTCGCGCAGGTCCAGGAGGAGTTCGAGCAGCCGGGTGCTCTCCGCCTCGTTCAGCGCGGAGGTGGGCTCGTCCAGGATGAGCAGCCGCACCCGTTTGGCCAGGGCCTTGGCGATCTCCACGAGCTGTCTGGCGCCCACGCTCAGCGCCGAGACGGGCGTGGCCGGGTTCTCGTCCAGACCGACCCGGCGCAGGAGTTCGCGGGCCCGGGCGTGGGTGGCGCCCCAGTCCAGGACGCCGTAGCGGGCCTGTTCGTGGCCGAGGAAGACGTTCTCGCTGATGGACAGCTGCGGGATGAGGGCGAGTTCCTGGTGGATGATGGCGATGCCCGCGCGCTCGCTGTCGGCCACGCCGGAGAAGGAGCAGGGCTGCCCGTCCATGAGGATCTCGCCGCCGTGGGAGCCCGTGGGGTGGACCCCGCTGAGCACCTTCATCAGCGTCGACTTGCCCGCGCCGTTCTCCCCCATCAGGGCGTGGACGCGGCCGTGGCCGACGGTCAGCGACACCCCGTCCAGGGCCCGCACACCGGGGAAGTCCTTGCGGATGTCGCGCATCGTCAGGAGCGGCCCGCCGGGGGCTGGCCGCCTCTCCTGCGTCGTCACTGGAGCTCGGACTCCTCGTAGTAGCCGCTCTCGACCAGGACCTCGTGGTAGTTGTCGGCGTCCACCGAGACGGGGTCGAGCAGGTAGGAGGGGACGACCTTGACCCCGTTGTCGTAGCTCTCGGTGTCGTTGACCGGGACCTCCTCGCCCTGTACCAGGGCCTCGACCATGTCCACGGTCTGGGTGGCCAGGGTCCGGATGTCCTTGAAGACGGTCTGGGTCTGCTCCCCGGCGATGATGGACCGGACCGAGGCGGCCTCGGCGTCCTGACCGGTGATGACGGGCAGCGGCCGGTCCTCGGTGCCGTAGCCGACGGCACGCAGGGACTCGATCACGCCGAGGCTCATGCCGTCGTAGGGCGACAGGACCGCGTGCACCTCCTCCTCGGAGTAGTGGGCGCTGAGCAGGTTGTCCATGCGGTCCTGGGCGACGGCGCCGGACCACTCCTGGGTGGCGATCTGCTCCATGGAGGTCTGGCCGCTGCGGACGACGAGGCGGCCGTCGTCGATGTGGGGCTGGAGCACCGACATCGCCCCGTCGAGGAAGTAGGAGGAGTTGTTGTCGTTGGGCGAGCCGCCGAACAGCTCGATGTTGAAGGGACCCTCCTCGTTCTCCAGGTCGAGGGCTCGCACGATGTACTCGCCCTGGAGGACGCCCACCTGGAAGTTGTCGAAGGTGGCGTAGTAGTCGACGTGCTCGCTGCCGAGGATGAGGCGGTCGTAGGCGATGACGGGGATGTCGCTGGAGGCGGCCATGTCGAGCACGTCGCCGAGGGCCTCGCCGTCGATGGAGGCGATGACCAGGACGTCGGCGCCCCGGGTGATCATGTTCTCGATCTGGGAGACCTGGTCCTCCACGACGTCCTCGCCGTACTGGAGGTCGGTGCCGAAGCCGCGGGCCTCGAACTCGGCGACCATGTTCTCGCCGTCGTTGATCCAGCGCTCGGAGGACTGGGTGGGCATGGCGATGCCGACGACGCCGGCCTCGCCCTCGGGCCGCGCGGCGTCGCCGACGCCTCCGCAGGCGGTGAGCAGGAGTGTGCCGCACAGTACGGCGGCCAGCAGGGGTGTGCGTCGGGGGTGGGGGGTCATGCGTTCGCCTTTCTGGGCGTGGTCCGGGCGCGGACGCGCACCGGGGTTCCGGTCAGTTCCGGCTGGTCGAGAGGGTGATGACGGACCAGGACACGGGGGGTAGGACGGCGGAGAGCCTGCCGCCGTCCAGGGTCACGTCCCCGGCCGGTCGCGGGACGACCCGGTCGGGGTCGTCCATGGTGTTGTGGGCGTAGGGCTCCTCGTCGCTGAGGGTCCGGGCGTCCGTGACGGCCGTCGGGGCCAGGCCGCGCAGGTCGGCGTCGAGGGCGAGGTGCTGGTCGGTGGAGCGGTTGACCGCGAACAGCGACGCGGTGCCCTCCTCCTCGTCGAAGGTGACGACGGCGTCCAGGAGCGGGATCTCGCCGTGGCTGGCGGTCGTGTACCGGGGCGCGGTGACGCCGGTGTGCAGCACCCGGCCCCGTGCGGCCCGAGCGGTCAGGGCGAAGGGGTGGAAGACGGTCTGGCGCCACGCGGGGCCGCCGGGCTCGGTCATGATCGGCGCGATGACGTTGACGAGCTGGGCCTGGCTGGCGGCGGTGACCCGGTCGCCGTGCCGGAGCAGGCTGATGAGCATGTTGCCCACGACGACGGCGTCGGCGACGCTGTAGCGGTCCTCGATGACGCGGGGCGCCACCTGCCAGTCGTCGGCGGGCTGCGCGGCGGCCCGGGCCTGGTGGCGGCTGAGGTACCACACGTTCCACTCGTCGAAGGAAAGCTGGATGCGTTTGGGGTCGCGCAGGCGCGCGCCGACGGCGTCGGCGGTGGAGACGACGGAGTCGATGAAGTGGTCCATGTCCGTCGTCGAGCCGAGGAAGTCGGCCAGGTCCCCGTCGCGCTCCTCGTAGTACGCGTGCAGCGAGATGTGGTCCACCGCGTCGTAGGTCTCCTCCAGGACGGTGGCCTCCCACTCACCGAAGGTGGGCATAGCCGATCCGGAGCTGCCGCAGACGACCAGTTCGAGGTCGCGGTCGGCCATTTTCATGGCGCGCGCCACCTGCCCGGCCTTGCGTCCGTAGGAGCGCGCGTCGAGGTGGCCGATCTGCCAGGGGCCGTCCATCTCGTTGCCCAGGCACCACATGCGGATGCCGTGCGGTTCGGGGTGCCCGTTGGCGGCGCGCTGGTCGGACAGGTGGGTGCCGCCGGGGTGGTTGCAGTACTCCAGCAGGTCCAGGGCCTCGGCCAGGCCGCGGGTGCCGAGGTTGACCGCCATCATCGGCTCGATGTCCAGGCCGCGGCACCAGGCGGTGAACTCGTCGAGGCCGAACTGGTTGGTCTCGATGCTGTGCCAGGCCAGGTCGCGGCGGACCGGTCGGCGGTCCCGGGGGCCGACGCCGTCCTCCCACCGGTACCCGGACACGAAGTTGCCGCCCGGGTAGCGCACGGTGGTGACGCCCAGTTCCCGGACCAGGTCCGCGACGTCGCGGCGGAAGCCGTCGGCGTCGGCCGTCGGGTGCCCGGGTTCGTAGATGCCGGTGTAGACGCAGCGGCCCATGTGCTCGACGAACGAGCCGAAGGTGCGGCGGTGCACGGGGGAGACGACGGCCGCCGGGTCGGCGGTGACGGAGGCTCGGAGCATGCGTTCTCCTCGGGGTGGTTGGTGGGGTCAGCCCTTGATGCCCGCTCCGGCCACACCGGTGACGATGTGGCGCTGGAAGAGCAGGAAGACGACCAGCAGCGGGACCGCTCCCAGCACGGCCGAGGCCATGACCTGGGCGTACTGGACCCCGTACTGTCCGGCCACGGTGCCCAGCCCGACGGTGAGCGTCATCATCTCGGGGTCGTTCGTGACCAGGAAGGGCCACAGGAAGTTGTTCCAGGCGCCGATGAAGGCGAAGATGCCGACCGCGGCCAGGACCGGCCTCGACAGGGGCAGGATCACGTTCCACAGGACGCGCGGCGCTCCGGCGCCGTCCATCCTGGCGGCGTCCTCGTACTCGCGGGGGATGGCGTCGAAGAAGCGTTTGAGGATGAACACGAACACCGGCGCGACCACCTGCGGCAGCGCGACACCCCAGTAGGTGTCCACCAGTCCGAGCTGGGTCATCAGGACGAACTGCGGCACGATCAGGGTCTGCGGCGGGATGAGGATGCCGCCGATGACGAGCGTGAACAGCCACGGCCTGCCGCGGAAGTCGAAGCGGGAGAACCCGTAGGCGGCCAGGACGCAGACCACCAGGGTGAGGGCGGTGACGATGGCCGTGGTGATGAGGGAGTTCGCCGTCCAGCGCAGGATGTCCCCGCGCCCCAGCACGAGGGCGTACGCCTCGAAGGTGGGATTGTCGGTGAGCCAGGAGGGCGGCATGACGGTGGTCTCGCCCTCGGGTTTGACCGAGGTGGCGAAGGCCCACAGGAGGGGGACGAGCCAGAGGGCTCCGGCCAGGGCGGAGACCGTGTAGAGGGCGATCGTCCCGGGGGAGGGCGCGCGCCGGGGCCGGTGGACGCGCCGCGCGGCGGGGGCGGTGGGGGCTGCCATGGCCGGTCAGGCCTCCTTCCGTGCGAAGAGGCGGAACTGGGCGATGGAGGCGACGACGACCAGGGCCATGAAGACGTAGGCCATCGAGGAGGCCAGTCCGATGCGCAGGCCCACGAAACCGGAGTCGTAGATGTACTGGATCGCGGTCCTGGTGGCGAAGTTCGGGCCGCCCGAGGTCATGAGGTAGATCTGCTCGAACACGCGCAGGGAGCCGATGAGCTGGAGCACGGCGATCAGCGCGGTGGTGCGCGCCAGCAGGGGCAGGGTGATCCGGCCGACGCGCTGCCAGGCGCCCGCGCCGTCGATGGCGGCGGCCTCGTACACGTCCTTGGGGATCGACTGCATGGCCGCGAGGTAGAGCAGGTAGTTGAAGCCGACCTGCCACCACGCGGTGGCGACGACGACCGAGAGCATCGCCGTGTCCTCGCTGAAGAGCCACTCGACGCCGTCCAGCCCGAGCTGGCCCAGGACGCCGTTGAACAGGCCCAGGCTGGGGTTGTACATCCAGTTCCAGACGAGGGTCATCACCGCGACCGGGAGCACGAACGGCGCGAAGAACGACAGCCTCAGGAACCACCCCAGGCGCCGGGCGTGATCGGTCAGCAGGGCCAGGGCCAGGGCCAGCGCGACCATGAGGGGGACGCTCAGCACCGTGAACCACAGGGTGTTCCACAGCGCGTCCCACATGTCGGGGTCGGTCAGGCTCTCCCGCCAGTTGTCCAGTCCCACGAAGGAGACCGGTCCCCCGGCCAGGCTGCGGTCGGTGAAGGAGTAGACGAGCCCGACGAGGGCGGGCCACAGGAGGAAGAGCAGGTAGAAGGCGAGGAAGGGCAGGACGAACCACAGTCCGGTCCACACGGCGGGCCTGCGGCGCACGTCCACGAGGCCGCGGCCGGAGGGACCGGAGGCCGCGGTCCTGGGAGGCGCTGGGGTCTGGGCGGTCATGGCGGCTCCCTCACACCGGTGACGGCACGGTCAGCAGGTCGCGGATGGCTCCCTTGAGCTGTTCCAGCGCCTGTTCGGGTGTCTGGGTCCCCTGGTGGAGGGTGGTGAGCGGGCCGTTGGCCTCCTCCTGGAGGCGCCCCGCCGAGCCGCTGAACCATGCCTCGGGCTCGAACTGCACGTTCTCGGCCGCCTCGCGGTACTCGGACTGGGGGTGCAACGCCTCGTACTCGGCGCTCTCGACCACGGGCCGGTAGGCGGGGATGTGGCCGCCCCCGGCCCAGGTGAGGCTGTGGCGCAGCATCCATGCGGCGTATCCGACGGCGGCCCGGATCCGCTCGGGATCGGGGTCGCGCTGGTGCGGGAACACGTAGCAGTGCGAGTCGCCGCGGGTGCGGCGGTTGCCGAAGACGTCGGGGAACTGGGACGCCGAGAAGGCCGTTCCGGCGGCCTCCAGCGTCGGGATCTCCCAGTTGCCGTGGATCATCAGCCCGGCCCTGCCGTTGGAGAGGTTGGCCGCGGTGTCGGCCAGCATCGAGTGGCGGGGCGCCAGCTCCTCCTCGGAGAGCCGGTACATGACCTCCATGGCCGCCAGGGCCTTGTCGTCGTCCATGGTGAAGTCGTCCTCGCCCAGGAGGAGTTCCCCGTCCTGCTGGCGGTAGAGCGCCCAGAAGTTGGGCCAGGGCTGCCAGGTGTCGACGGACAGGCCGTAGGCCCCGGTGACCGCCTTGATCTCGCGGAGCATGGCCATGTAGTCGTCCAGCCCGCTGACCTGGACCAGCCGGTCGTCGGCGTCGAGCAGTCCGGCCTCGCGGCACACGTCGAGGTTGTGGTACTGGATCAGGACGTGCGTGTCGATGGGGACCGCGTACAGCTGCCCGTCGAAGAAGCACTTCTCCCAGACGTTGGGCAGGATCACGGTGTCGTCGATCCCGGCCTCGGCCAGCAGCGCCGGGTCGACCGGGTCCAGCAGCCTCCCGGGGGCCAGGCTCTCCAGGCGGGAGACGTGCACGGTGGCGATGTCGGCGCCGCGCCCTCCCGCCGCGCCCATCGCGACCTTGGTGTAGAAGGGGGAGCCCCAGGTGAAGGTGGTCGCCCGGAAGTCGACCTCCGGGTGCTCGGCCCGGTAGGCGTCGTGCATCTCGATCATCCGCAGGCCGTCGCCGCCCGAGAAGAGGTTCCACTGCCGCAGGCGGGTGTCCCCGGTCAGCAGTGCGTCGGGGGGCGCGCAGCCCGCGGCGGCCAGTCCGGCCGCGGCCAGGGCGCCGGTGAGCAGGGCCCTGCGACCGGGCCCTGCCTGTGGTGGGGGGTGGTGGGGGGTGGTGTCGCGCACGGTGTTCTCCTTGCGCCTGGGGGTCGGGAGGGACCGCCCGGGGCCCTCCGTCTGGGGGTGTGGACGCGCCGGGGCGCTCGGCGTCCGGGTCAGACCCGGACGTACTCGATTCCGGACAGCTCGCACAGGACCCGCCAGTCCTGCGCACGCGCCCCGGTGTTCATGACCATGTGGTGGGTGCCGCCCGCGCGGAGCCAGGCGTCCATGCAGGCCCGCACACCCGTCTCGGGGCGGAACTGGCCGTAGGGCATCTCCAGGGAGGGCAGTTCGGGGGCGTCGATGACCTCGCCCTCGGCCACGACCAGGCGGAACTCCTCTCCGCCGAGGGCGACCAGGGAGGCCAGGGTGGCCGGGCCCGGCCGGTAGCGGAACACGATGGTGGGCGGGTCGCCCAGTCCGCCGATGCCCAGCGGACGCTTGACCAGCCGGACGGGCTCGTCCTCGCGGGCCACCCTCCAGTTCCCCTCGCCCATGTGGCTCATGAGGATGGAGTCGCTGGGGAAGTCCATCGCGTACATCTCGGTGAAGTGGCCGTCCCCGGCGAGCTGGTGCCCGGCGTAGACGATCGAGGCGGCCAGGACGTCGCCCTCACCGGCGAAGCCGTACCCCTGGGCCATCAGGGTGGAGGCGGCGGCCATCGGCAGCCGGGCGAAGCGGCCGTCCTCCCCGATCGCGTCGAAGTGGGTGGAGTAGGCGCCGCACCCGGACTCCTCCAGCAGCCGTTCGATGCCCAACTGCATGCGGGCGTGGTCCTCGCGCTCCTCCTTGGACAGGCGGCCGTCCACCTCCAGGGCCCCGTCCTCCCAGGCCATGAGGTCGCGCACGGCCTGTTCGGGCAGGTCGGCCATGGTCCGGTGCAGGGCGCCGGGCGCGATGACGTGGACCTCGGGGCCGAGCCTGCGCAGCAGCGCGGTCTCGTCCACCCGGGCGTCGCCCATGCCGTTCATGGGGTAGCCGAACACGCCGACCCGCAGCCCGCGCAGGGCGGTGACGGCGCGGGCGGCCCGCGCCCAGCGGTCCACGCGCGCGGCGAACTCCGGGCTCTGCCACTCGCCGGTGAGGACCTCGAAGGGCAGCCCCGCCCGCACCATGGCGTTGGCGGTGTCCTGGGCCCCGTGGATGCCCTGGTTGTAGGTCATGTCGTCCATGTCCCAGGACGGGCTGACCGCGGGGTCGGGCTGGATGTTGGCCAGCGCCAGGGGCAGGTGGGTGCGGGCCAGCGCGCGGGTGACGCGCAGGGAGGGGCCGTAGGTGAGCATGACGACCAGGACCCCGTCGAGTCCGGCGGCCTCGAAGCCGCGGATCGCCTCCTCGGCGTCGGCGCGCCCGCGCACGGGTGGGGCCACGGTCCACTCGGCGACGCCGGAGAGGCGTTCGGCCACCCGGGCCGCGTACGCCGCCTGGTGCTCGGTGATGCCGGGGATCATGTCGTCGTAGAGCGGCTGCATGATGCCGAGCAGGCCGACGCGGGGGGCGCGGGCGCGCACGGGAGGGTGCTCGGTGGCGGGGGGCGTGGGTACGGTCACGGTGCTTCCTTAGGGCGTGTTCGGTGGTGTCGGAGGCCGTCGCGCGGCGGGTGCCGCTGGAGGCGCCCTACTGGCCGTAGACGTTCTGGTAGCGGTCGTGGAGGGCGTCGATGTGCTCCTGGGGAAGGCGCTGGAGGGGGCCGCCCTGGCGGGCGATGTGGACGGTCCGGGCGACGTCCTCGCACATCACGGCGGCCTTGACCGCCGCCCTGGCGCCCGCTCCGACGGTGAACACGCCGTGGCCGCGCATGAGGACGGCCGGTGAGCGGTGGCCCTCCAGGGTGGCGACCACGCCCCTGCCGATGTCGTCGCCGCCGATGAGGGCGAACGGGCCGACGGGGATGTCGCCGCCGAACTCGTCGGCCATCGCGGTGATCGCGCAGGGGATGGCCTCGCCGCGCGCGGCCCAGGCGGTGGCGTAGGGGCTGTGCGTGTGCGCGACGCCGCCGACGTCGGGGCGGGCGCGGTAGACGTAGGCGTGGGCGGAGGTGTCGCTGGAGGGCTTGTGCTCGCCCTCCACCAGGCGGCCGTCCAGGTCGCAGACGACCATGTCGGCCGGGGAGAGGTCGTCGTAGGAGACGCCGCTGGGCTTGATCACCATCAGGTCGGCGCCGGGAACGCGGGCGGAGACGTTGCCGCTGGTCCAGGTGACGAGGTTCCACCGGGGCAGTTCGGCGTGCAGGGCGCACACCAGGGCGCGCAGGCGCTCCACCTCCTCCCGGTGCTCCTCGGGCACGGCCGTGGGGGTGGGGGCGGTCATCGTTCTCCTTCCCCGCCGCTCGCGGCGGCGGCCAGGGCGGCGTTGCGCAGGGCCCGCAGGCGGTGCAGACTGCGGCTGCCGCCCCGGCCGAAGTGGTCGTGGAGTTCGGTGTAGAGGGCGAAGAGCCCGTCGTAGGCGGCGGCCCGGACCGGGTCGGGGTCGACCGTCCCCTCGCGCACCCCGCCCATGGCGGCGGAGGCGGCGTGGATGTCGGGGTGGGCCCCGGCGGCGACCGCGGCGTGGATGGCGGCCCCCACGGCGCAGCTGTGCTCGGAGGCCACGACGCGCAGCGGCCGGTCCAGGACGTCGGCGTAGACCTGGAGGACGAAGGGGTTGCGGACCATGCCGCCGCCGATGGTGAGGTCGTGCACGGGGACCCCGGCGTCGGCGAAGGCCTCGACGATGGTGCGGGTACCGAAGGCGGTGGCCTCGACCAGGGCCCGGTAGACCTCCTCGGGCCGGGTGGCCAGGGTCAGGCCGACGAGCACGCCGGACAGGTCGTGGTCGACCAGGACCGAGCGGTTGCCGCTGTGCCAGTCCAGGGCCAGGAGTCCGTGCTCCCCCACCGCGGCGTCGGCGGCCCGTTCCGAGAGCAGGTCGTGGACGGACAGGCCGCGTTCGCGGGCCTCCTCGTGGTAGGCGGGGGGCACGTAGGAGTCGGCGAACCAGGCGAAGACGTCGCCGACACCGCTCTGGCCCGCCTCGTAGCCCCACGCTCCGGGGGTGATGCCGCCGTGGGCCAGACCGCACATGCCCGGGACCTCGGCGAGGACGTCGGAGTTCATGACGTGGCAGGTGCTGGTGCCCATGATGGCGAGCATCCGGCCGTTGCCGGTGGTCTGCGCGGTGGCGGCGGTGACGTGCGCGTCGATGTTGCCGACCGCGACGGGGACGCCCTCGGGCAGCCCGGTCCAGGCCGCGGCGCGGGCGGTGAGGCCGCCCGCGCGCTCGCCGAGCTGGGACAGGGGGTGGGCGAGCTTGTCGCGGACGAAACCGGAGAAGCCCGGATCCAGGGCGGCCAGGAAGTCCGCCGAGGGCCACTCCCCGTCCTGGTGGATGCCCTTGTAGCCGGCGGTGGCGACGTTGCGGGTCTCGTGCCCGCACAGCTGCCACACGATCCAGTCGGCGGCCTCGATCCAGCGGTCGGCGCGCTCGTACACGTCGGGGTCGTCGCGCAGGACCTGGAGTGCCTTGGCGAACTCCCACTCGGAGGAGATCTTCCCGCCGTAGCGGGCCAGCCACTTCTCACCGCGTTCGGCGGCCAGGGCGTTGATCTCGTCGGCCTCGGGCTGGGCGGCGTGGTGGCGCCACAGCTTGGGCCAGGCGTGCGGGCGCCGGGCCAGGTCGGGCAGCTCGCACAGGGGCGTGCCGTCCGCGGTCACCGGCAGGACCGTGCAGGCGGTGAAGTCGGTGCCGATGCCGACGACCCGTTCCGGCGCGACCCCGGCGGCGCGCAGCGCCTCGGGGACGGCGGTGCGCAGGACCTCGCGGTAGTCCTCGGGGTGCTGGAGCGCGGTCTCGGGTTCGAGGGGGTCGGCCGATCCGGGCAGGTGCGCGGTGATGACGCCGTGCCGGTAGACGGAGTCGGCGGAGCCGAGTTCGGCGCCGTCGCCGACCCGGACGACGACGGCGCGGCCGGAGAGGGTGCCGAAGTCGACGCCGACGACCACCGGATCGGGAGAACGTGAATTGTTAGCGCTAACATTCTGGGCCAAGGGAAGCTCCTCCGTGAGGGGGCGGACAGGGAGGTCTCAGGGGGTCACGGCGGCGGAGGCCCGCTGCTGCCGCGCACCCGCAACCGCGCCGGGACGACCCGGCGCGCGGCCCCGGCGGGGTCGGCCGAACCCTCCCGGGCGATCTCGGCGAGCAGCAGGGCCAGGCTCTCCCGGCCCACCTGGGCGAAGTCCTGGTGGACGGTGGTCAGGGACGGGGTCAGGTACTCGGCCTCGGGGATGTCGTCGAAGCCGACCACGCTGACGTCGCCGGGGACGCGCAGGTCCGCCTCGTGCAGCGCGCGCAGCACGCCGATGGCCATCTGGTCGTTGCCCACGAAGATCGCCGTGACCCGCTCCCCCGAGGCGCGCCTGCGCACCAGCGCCAGGCCCAGCTCGTAGCCCGACCGGGGGCTCCAGTCCCCCTGGAGCGGTTCGGGGACCGGTGCTCCGGCCTCCTCCAGCGCCCGGCGCCACCCGACCACCCTGGCCGCGGACTCCAGCCACAGGGGATCGCCCTCCACGTGGTGGACGGTCGTGTGGCCCAGGTCGAGCAGGTGGCGGACGGCGTCGTGGGCGCCCTGGACCTGGTCGACGCAGACGACGGGAAGGCCCGAGCCCTCTCCGCCCTCGACCGCGACCAGGGGTCCGGGGCCGGGCAGCGCGGCCAGCGCCTCCACCAGGGCGCGCTGGGGGGCGATCGCCACGCAGCCCTCGACCGACTGCTGGATCAGGTAGTCGGCGGCCGCGACCACGCCCTCGGGAGACACGTCGTCGAGGCTGACCATGCTCAGGAAGTAGCCCGCCTCGCGCGCGGCCCGCTCGATCCCCGCCAGGGTCTGCGCCGGACCGAAGAGCGTGGGGTCGAAGGCGATGACGCCGAGCACGTTGGTGCGGCGGGTGACCAGGGCGCGCGCGGTGGAGTTGCGGTGGTAGCCCAACTCCTCGATGGCGTCGCGTACCCGGAGCACCGTCTCCTCGCGGACGTTGGGGTGGCCGTTGACCACGCGCGACACCGTCTGGTGGGAGACTCCGGCCAGCCGGGCCACGTCCGCCATGACGGGGGTACGGCCACCTGGGGGTTTCACCGGGACGACACCTCCGGGCACAGGAAGGGGGGACTTCTGTGATGTGCGCAACATTGTTAGCGCTCACATCAGTGAAGTCAACCCCCCTTCACCCCGGTCGTGGAAACGGGGGAAGGGGCCGGGGACGCGGACGCGGTCCCGCGCTCAGCCCGTGAGGCTGGCGTGCAGCGCGGTCGCGGAGGTGTCGGTGAGCGAGGCGACCTGGTCGATGACCACGCGCAGGGCGGCGGAGTCGTCGGCGGCCCCGGTGAAGGCGGCGCGGAACTGCGGGTCCAGGCCCTCGGGGGCGTTCTTCCACAGGAGTCCGACCAGCTCGGTGATCAGGCGGCGTTCCTCGGCCTGGTAGACCCGGGCCTCCTCCCGCGAGAGCACGAAGTGGGCGGCGACCGCCTTGAGCAGGGCGCACTCCAGCAGGGGGCGGCGGGGCACGATGAGGTCGCCGCCGTAACGGGTGAGGCGCCCGGGACCGTACGCGGCGCGGGTGGCCTCCTCCGCGGCCCGGCAGAAGCGGCCGATGAGCCCGCTGGTGAGGTTCTTGAGCGCGGCGAGCGAGGCGAGGTCGCCGGTGAACTCACGCGGCCACGCGGGGTGGGCGATCAGGTCGGTGAAGACCTCGTCGAGTTCGGCCGGGTCGGCGTCGCAGTAGTCGGCGGCGGCGATCCGCACGACCTCGGCGCGCTCGGCGGCGCCGCGCAGGGCCGCGGGGTCCACCAGCCCGGCGTGCAGGGCGTCCTCGACGTCGTGCACGGAGTAGGCGACGTCGTCCGCCCAGTCCATGACCTGGGCCTCGAAGCAGGTGCGGCCCGGGGGCGCGTCCCGGCGCAGCCAGTCGAACACCTCGGTGTCGTCGGGGTAGCAGTTGAACTTGTGGGTGTTGCCGCCCTCGCCCCGGAGCCAGGGGTACTTGACGGTGGCGTCGAGGGTGGCGCGGGTGAGGTTGAGCCCCGCGCTGCGCCCGTCGGGGTCGATGACCTTGCCCTCCAGGCGCACGAGCAGGCGCAGGCTCTGGGCGTTGCCCTCGAACCCGCCGCAGTCGGCGGCGGCCTCGTCCAGGGCGCGCTCGCCGTTGTGGCCGAAGGGCGGGTGACCCAGGTCGTGGGACAGGCAGGCCGCCTCCACCAGGTCGGGGTCGCAGCCCAGGGCCTGGCCGAGTTCGCGGCCGATCTGGGCGCACTCCAGGGAGTGGGTGAGGCGGGTGCGCGGGAAGTCGCTCACACCGGGCTGGACGACCTGGGTCTTGGCGGCCAGGCGGCGCAGGGCGGCGCTGTGCAGGACCCGGGCCCGGTCCCGCTCGAAGGGGTCGCGGGCCCGGTTCTTGCGGTTCTCCAGGGCCATGCGCTCGGTGTCCTGGTCGGTGTAGCCGAGCGCTCCGCCCTCGCGGGGATTGTTCGTCATCGTGTGTGCGAGCCTACTTCCCAGCTACGACCCGGGCGCCGTCCGCGCTGGTCAGGCGGCATCGACCTGGATGTCGCTGCTGTCGTTGAAGATCCAGTAGTACCAGAGCGCCGCGGTCTCCCTGGTGATGTACCACAGCTGGGTGCGGCGCTCGATGACCGCGGGCCCCGACCGCGAGGGCGAGGTGCCCGCCTCGATGCCGTGGGCGGCGGCCATGCGTTCGGAGCGCAGGCTGTGCCAGGGGTCGGAGACGAGGATGGCGGTGTCCCAGGAGTTGGCCTCGAAGACCTCGGCGACGGCTTCGATGCTCTGGAGGGTGTCGCTCCCCTCCTCCACCGCGATGACCTGGTCGCCGGGGACGCCCACCTCGACCAGCCAGTTGCGTCCGGAGGCGGCCTCGGTGAAGTTGTCGCCGGGCAGCTTGCCGCCGACGGTGACGATGACCGGGGCCACGCCCTCCAGGTAGAGGACCTGGGCTTGGCGCAGCCGGGCCTCGAAGACGGGCGAGGGCACGCCGTTGTACTGGCTGGCGCCGAGCACGACGATGGCGTCGGAGGGGGTGCGCTCGTCCTGGCGGGCCACGTACCAGACCCAGGCCCAGGTGCCGACCGGGACGGCCAGGGCGGTGACCAGCAGCAGGCTGACCAGCCAGCGCAGGCGGAAGCGGCGCCGACCGCGGCGGCGCGGCCGGGAGAAGGACGGCGGCTCGGGGCGGCGGCGGGACGCGGTCTCCGGGGCGCGCGGGAACTCCTCCTCCGGGAACCCCACCTCGGGGGGTGCGGGCGCCGGAGGCGGGGAGACGCGGGCGCGGGGCCGCGGACGCTCGCGGACGAAACGGCGGGTGAAGACGGCGTCGTCGGCCGCCGGAAGGTCGGCGGGCACGCCCTGCGGGGCGGTCGCCCCGGGCGTCAGGACCTCGTCGCGCCGGAACTCCCGTGTGGTCTCGTCGTCGGAGAACGCTCGGGTGCTCTCGGCGCCCTCGGCACCGGAGGACGCGGGGAAGTAGGCCCCCCGGGAGAAGACCTGGGTGGCCTCGTCGTCGGACGAGGGAGCGGTGGTCGGGTCGTCCCACGGCTCGTCGCCGCGGCCGTCGTTCGCCGTTCGCACCGGCTCACCTCCGCACATTCTCTGGTCGGGGGGTGTGTCACCCCCACTGGGACGGCCTCCGACCACCGCTGGTTCTCAGCGATTCGGCCCGTGGGGGGACCGTGGCGGAGGGTGGTGTCAGCGCACCCCGTACCCGGTTCCGCGGGCACGGGGAGGCGGGCGGGGAAGTGGTGGCCCGGCTGGCGGCCAGAATACATCACGAACAGATCACAGCGCATTTTCCACGCGTGCGGCTGACCGGGACGAGTCTAGGGCGTCGGGGAGGCGCCGTTTCCCCTCTGGGCAGGGACTTCCACCGCCTTGGGGGTCGGAGAAGGACGGGTGCGGCGGTCCGTGGGGACCGCCGCACCCGCGTGCGTCCTCGACTCGGTCAGGGCGCGGTGTGTCCGGCGGCCCGGCCCGCCTCCAGGCGGGCGACGGGTACCCGGAACGGGGAACACGAGATGTAGTCCAGGCCCACGCGGTGGAAGAAGTGCACCGAGGCGGGGTCGCCGCCGTGTTCACCGCACACCCCGAGCTTGATGCCCGGGCGCGCGGCGCGCCCCTCCTCCGCCGCGATGCGCACGAGGCGGCCCACGCCGTCCACGTCCAGGGACTCGAACGGCGAGACCCCGAACACGCCCTTCTCCAGGTAGGCGGAGAAGAAGGAGGCCTCCACGTCGTCGCGCGAGAAGCCCCAGACCGTCTGGGTGAGGTCGTTGGTGCCGAAGGAGAAGAACTCGGCGTTCTCGGCGATCTGCCCGGCGGTCAGCGCGGCGCGAGGCAGCTCGATCATCGTGCCGACGGGGAAGTCGAGTTCGACGCCGTTCTCCCGGCCCACCTCGCGCAGCACGCGCAGCGCGTCCTCGCGGATGATCTCCAGTTCCTGCACGGTGCCCACCAGCGGGATCATGATCTCGGGGCGGGGGCGTCCGCCCTCGGCGATCCGGTCGACGGCGGCCTGGGCGATGGCGCGCACCTGCATGGTGAACAGCCCCGGCACGACCAGGCCCAGGCGCACGCCGCGCAGGCCCAGCATCGGGTTCTGCTCGTGCAGCTTGTGCACCGCCTGGAGCACCCGCAGGTCGTTCTCGTGGCTCTCCCCGCGCGCCTCGGCCACGGCCACGCGCACCGACAGCTCGGTGATGTCGGGCAGGAACTCGTGCAGCGGCGGGTCCAGCAGGCGCACGGTCACCGGCAGGCCGTCCATGGCCGCCAGGATGCCGCCGAAGTCCTCGCGCTGGAGCGGCAGCAGCGCGTCGAGGGCCTGCTCCTGCTCCTGCGCGGTGTCGGCGAGGATGAGCCGCTCCACGAGTTGGCGGCGGTCGCCCAGGAACATGTGCTCGGTCCGGCACAGGCCGATCCCCTGCGCTCCCATGCGGCGGGCCCGGGCGGCGTCCTCGGCGGTGTCGGCGTTGGCGCGCACGCGCATGCGGCGGGCGGCGTCCACGTAGTGCATGAGGCGGTCCACCGAGCGCACGAGGTCGTCGGCCTCGTCGGAGGCGGGGTCGATCTCGCCCTCGAAGTAGCGCACGACGGGCGAGTCCACCACGGGGACCTCGCCGAGGAGGACCTCGCCGCTGGTGCCGTCGATGGAGATGACGTCGCCCTCCTCGACCACCTCGCCGCCGGGCGCGGTCATGCGCCGGTTCTTGGTGTCGATGTCGAGCTCCTCCGCGCCGCACACGCAGGTCTTGCCCATGCCGCGGGCGACCACGGCGGCGTGCGAGGTCTTGCCGCCGCGGCTGGTGAGGATGCCCTCGGCGGCGATCATGCCCTCCAGGTCGTCGGGGTTGGTCTCGCGGCGGCACAGGATGACCCTCTCTCCGCTGCGCGACCACTTGACGGCGGTGTAGGAGTCGAAGACGGCCTTGCCGACGGCGGCGCCGGGCGAGGCGTTCATGCCGCGGCCGAGGCGGTGGACGTCCGTCCCGGAGAGGGCCCCCTCGTCGAAGCGGGGGAACATCAGCTGGGCGAGCTGGTCGCCGGTGACCCGCTGGACCGCCTCGTCCAGGGTGATCAGGCCCTGGTCCACGAGCTGGTCGGCGATGCGGAACGCGGCGGCGGCCGTGCGCTTGCCCACCCGGGTCTGGAGCATCCACAGCCTGCCGCGCTCGATGGTGAACTCGATGTCGCACAGGTCGCGGTAGTGGTTCTCCAGAGTGTCCATGATGCCCATCAGCTCCCCGTAGCTGGAGGCGTCGATCCGCTCCAGGTCGGCGAGGGGGACGGTGTTGCGGATCCCGGCCACCACGTCCTCGCCCTGGGCGTTCTGGAGGTAGTCGCCGTAGACGCCGGGCTGGCCGGTGGCGGGGTCGCGGGTGAAGGCGACGCCGGTGCCCGAGTCCATGCCGAGGTTGCCGAAGACCATGGAGCAGACGTTGACGGCCGTGCCGAGGTCGGCGGGGATGCGCTCCTGGCGGCGGTAGAGGACGGCGCGGGGGGCGTTCCAGGAGTCGAAGACCGCCCGGACCGCGAGCACCATCTGCTCGCGGGGGTCGCTCGGGAAGGGGCCGCCGGTGCGCTCGCGCACGACCTCCTTGAAGCGGTCCACGAGCCGGCGCAGGTCGGCGGCGTCCAGGTCCAGGTCGCTGGTGACGCCCTTGGCGGCCTTGACCTCCTCGATGGCGTCCTCGAAGAGCTCGCCGTCGATGCCCTGCACGGTCTTGCCGAACATCTGGATCAGGCGCCGGTAGGAGTCCCAGGCGAAGCGCTCGTCACCGCCCCGGGCGGCCAGGCCCACGACGGACTCGTCGTTGAGGCCGATGTTGAGGACGGTCTCCATCATGCCGGGCATGGAGAACCTGGCTCCCGAGCGCACACTCACCAGGAGCGGGTCGTCGGCCTGGCCCAGGCGGCGCCCCATGGCCTTCTCCAGCTCCTGGAGGTTGGCCTCGATCTCGGCGTCGAGTCCGGCGGGCATGCTGCCGTGGGAGAGGTAGTGGCGGCACGCCTCGGTGGTGATGGTGAACCCGGGGGGAACGGGCAGGCCGAGGTTGGTCATCTCGGCGAGGTTGGCCCCCTTACCGCCGAGGAGATCCTTCAGGTCCTTGTTGCCCTCGGTGAACGTGTAGACGTACTTGGCCACGGGGGTGCTCCCTCGCTTCTCGACGGCGCAGTGCTGGGTCGGCGCCTGTGCCCGGATGGGCGCGACTCTATCCACACTCCGCATCATCACTCGCCCATGAACTCCCTTTTTTCACCATATTCCCAGTTCACAGCTATTAAAGAGGTCTATACCAATGGTTCAGCAAAAGGGAAGCCTTCGGGCACCCCGATCCGGTGCGCGGGGCCACCGGTGAAGACGACTTCGCTGGTCACGGTGGCGCTAGTGCGCTCGGAAGCCCCGCACCCCCGGTGAACACCGCTACGGGAACACACACGACCAATCCTGTGCCACATCCGCCACGGGAGAATGCCTGTGCCGCGAAACACAGGACTACCCACCAGTAACCTACGGAGCCGTAGGTTAGGCTTCGGGTGGGCCCGCAGCGGGGCGGACCGCGGGATGGAGGAGTGCAGCGTGTCGGAGGAACAGGCGCGGGGTACCGGGCGTACGGAGGCCGACCGGAAGGACCGCGGGGCCCCGCGCGACGGCGGGCGGAAACCGGGATCCGGCACCCCCTCGGACGCATCCGTGCCCGAGAGGGCCGCGGCGGCGGCCGAGGAGCTGCTGGAGGCGGTCAAACCGCGGCTGCGCGGCTGGCTGCACCTGGGGACGGCACCGCTCGCCCTGGCGGCGGGCATCGTCCTGGTGTCCCTCTCCCCCACCACGCCCGCCATGATCGCCAGCGCCGTGTACGCGCTCAGCGCGGTGATGCTCTTCGCCACCTCGGCGGTCTACCACGTGGGGAACTGGTCGCCGGGCGCGCAGAAGGTGCTGCGCCGCATGGACCACTCCAACATCTACCTGATCATCGCGGGCACCTACACGCCGTTCGTGCTGCTCGTGCTCGAAGGCACACTGCGCACCGCCATGCTGGCGCTGATCTGGGGCGGGGCGATCGCCGGGGTCGGCTTCAAGATGCTGTGGCTCAACGCACCGCGCTGGCTGTCCACCGCGTTGTACCTGGCCATCGGCTGGGTGGCGGTGCTGTTCATCCCCCAGCTGATCGGCGGCACCCACCCGGCGACGTGGATCCTCATCCTGGTGGGCGGGGTGCTCTACAGCGTGGGCGCGGTGGTCTACGGGCTCAAGTGGCCCGACCCGGCGCCGCGCTGGTTCGGCTTCCACGAGATCTTCCACTCGCTGACCATCGCGGCGTTCGTCTGCCACTATGTCGCGGTGTCGTTCGTGGTCTACACCACGGGTTGAAAGACCGGGCACCGCGACCGGGGGTGCCCTTCGCGGCCCACACCACGGGCTGAAAGACCGGGCACCGCGACCGGGGGTGCCCTTCGCGGCCCACACCACGGGCTGAAAGGCCAGGCACCGCGTCTCCCGGTCCATTGACCGCAGGCCGCGCGCCCCCGTGTGCCGGGTCCCTCCCCGAGGGACCCGGCACACGGGGGCGTGACCGCCACCCGGATCAGGCGAAGCCGAACACCGGCGGGAACACCAGCACGACCAGCCCCGCCCAGACCGCGTAGACCGGCAGGTAGGCCGTCTGCCACCGTTCGACCGCGGCGAACGGGCGGGTGCCCCGTACGAAACCCGCCATCAGCCACGCCGACCACGCCAGGTGCACCAGCAGCACGAGGTTGAGACCGAGCGCGGCGGTCTTGTTGGCGGTGAACCCGAACTCGGCGATACGGGTCAGCATCGCCGTCAGCGCGACGGCGTCCACCGCGAGCGCCGCCCCGACCAGCGCGAGCTGGAGCCAGTCGAACACACCCGGCGGGGACAGCGGGGCGCGGGCGGAGACCGAGTACAGCAGCAGGAACAGGACCAGCACCAGAACGGCGTCCATGATGATGAGCAGTTCGCGGTCCACCGTGGTCAGCGGACCGTTCACCAGGAGCGCCACCAGGTCCGCGAGCAGCATCAGGACCGCCAGCGGCGTGAAGACCCGGGTCAGGACGGGCGCGATGTTCTCCACCACGCTCTTCTTGGCCTCCACCAGCCACGCGGCCACCAGGAGCGCGCCGGGCACGCCGAACGGCAGCAGCCAGTCCTCCATGAACGGTTCCAGGTCCACCTCCACCAGGGAGAGCACCCCGAAGGTGAGGCCGACCAGGACCGCGGACCCCAGCACGATCAGCGCCAGGTACATCACCAGCTCGCCCACGAAGCGCACGAAGTCCATGCGCCGGTCGTGGGACCGCCACTGCCCGCCCGTGTGCAGGACGCCCACGAGCAGCCACAGCAGGACCGGGGCGTGCGTGAACGCGAGCACGGCGGTCATGCCGGGGCCCGGGAACGGCCCGGAGGCCGTCTCGAACGGGTAGAGGTTCACGGCCAGGGCCGGTACCGCCGCGACGGCGGCCAGCGCCGCGCACACGCGCCAGGTGACCCGCCGTTTCCAGGCGAACCACCCCGCCAGGAACGGGAGCACCACGAAGGCGACGTTGCGCAACTGCGCGAACTCGTCGTCGACCGCCGTGAACAGGAGCTTGACCGCCAGCCCCGCGCCGAGCGCGAAGGCGATCACCACGCCGAGTTCGCGCCAGCGCGCGAGGCCGCCCTCCCCGTCCTCGGCCTCGGGGACCAGGACCAGCTGCTTCCAGAGCCGGTGGGAGTGCTCGCGCGCGAACTCCCGCGACACCTCGTCCAGGTTGCCCATGCGCCTGACCGCGACGAGGAAGGCCTCCTCGTCGTCCAGGCCGCTCGCCCCCAGGTCGGCGATCTGTTCGCACAGGTGGTCCTCCATCTCCTCGATGTCGGAGGGGGAGATGGCCCGGCGGCGGCGCACGAAGCCGCGCCACTGGTCGATCTGCTCCTCCAGGACGTCACCGCGTGTGTCCTCGCTCATCAGGCGATCCCCCCTGCCGCGGCGTCCCCGAGGACCGGTGGCCGCGACGCGGCCTGCCACACCTGCTGGAGGGCGTCGGCGACGACGTCCCACTGCTTCTGCCGCTCGGCCAGCGTCTCCAGCCCGGCCTCCGTGATGGCGTAGTGCTTGCGGCGGCGCCCCGTCTCGGACGTGCCCCAGGACGCCCGGACGTAGCCGTTGCGTTCGAGGCGGTGCAGCAGGGGGTAGAGCATGCCGTCCGTCCACTGCATCCGGCCGTCGGAGAGCTCCTTGACGCGTTTGACGATGGCGTATCCGTAGGACTCGCCCTCGGCCAGGATGCCCAGGACGAGCGGTGTGGCCGACGCCGCGACCAGATCCTTGTCGATGTGCACGCGCACTTCCTATACCTAGTTCCGCTAGGGTTATTTACCCTAGCAGAGCTAGGCATAGAAGAGCGAGGTATCGAGTTGGGTCTCCGCCGGTGTCACGATTCGCTCACACGACAGGACAAGACACACCAAACGACCGCGTAACGCGCACCCCCTACCGCTAGGTTGAGAACCGGTTCCCCCGGTCGTGTGCGGCCGGGGGCCGAAGAGGCGGCCGGAATCCAATCCCCCCGGGTCCGGCCGTCTCGCCGTGCCCTCAGCCCCGAGCCCACCCCTCAGGCGGTCGGCGGAAGGCCCGGCAGTCCGTCGACGCTGGCGGAGTTGCGGGTGAGCCGATGGTCGTCGAAGTAGGCGGGATCGCGGCGTTCTTGGTAGCGGTCCAGCAGGTCCCGGTCGCCGCGCAGGTCCATCAGCGGCACGGAGAACCCGCAGGAGTCAGAGATACGCCGGACGTCGACCACGATGACCGCGCGCTGGCCCAGGGCGCGTTCCTTGGGGAAGTGGGCACGCAGCTCATCGAACCCCGGCTCCTCGGGGAGCACGGCCCGGCCGGTGCCGTGGAGGCGGACGATGTTCGGCGGCCCGTCGAAGGCGCAGAACATCAGCACGATCCGGCCGTTCTCTCGCAGGTGGGCGATGGTCTCGACACCGGAACCGGTGTAGTCGAGGTAGGCCACCCGGTGCTCGCCGAGCACGGCGAACGTCCCGCTCATCCCCTTGGGTGAGACGTTGACGTGGCCGTCCCCGGCGAGCGGTGCGGTCCCCACGAAGAAGACCGGTTGGGCGAGGAGGAAGCGCGCGAGCCGGTCACCGATGGAGTCGTGGATCTTTCCCATGGCACCGAGCTTTCCACCCGACCGGTTCCGCGCTCTGGCCAGCCCCCGCCGGAGGGTCCGGACTCCGCGAAAGCACGAGGGCCGCCCGCCCCGATCGGGGACGGACGGCCCTCGCCGCGCCGGTGGCTAGCAGCCGGGCAGGCGCTCGAACAGGTAGGTCTCCACGCGGTCCAGGGACACGCGCTCCTGGGACATGGTGTCGCGCTCGCGCACGGTCACCGCGTCGTCCTCCAGGGTGTCGAAGTCCACCGTCACGCAGAACGGGGTGCCGATCTCGTCCTGGCGGCGGTAGCGGCGGCCGATCGCCCCGGCGTCGTCGAACTCCACGTTCCAGCGCTTGCGCAGCCTGGCGGCCAGGTCGCGGGCCTTGGGCGAGAGGTCGGCGTTGCGCGACAGCGGCAGCACCGCGGCCTTGACCGGGGCCAGGCGCGGGTCCAGGCGCATGACGGCGCGCTTCTCCAGCTTGCCCTTGGCGTTGGGCGCCTCGTCCACGTTGTAGGCGTCCAGCATGAACGTGAGCACCGCCCGGTCGACACCGGCCGCGGGCTCGATGACGTAGGGGATGTAGCGCTCGTTGCTCTCCTGGTCGAAGTAGGACAGGTCCACGCCCGAGGCCTCGGAGTGCGTCCGCAGGTCGTAGTCGGTGCGGTTGGCGATGCCCTCCAGCTCCCCCCACTCGGAGCCCTGGAAGTTGAAGCGGTACTCGATGTCGACGGTGCGCTTGGAGTAGTGGGACAGCTTCTCCTGCGGGTGCTCGTACAGACGCAGGTTGTCCTTGGCGATGCCCAGGTCGACGTACCACTGGTGGCGGATGTCGATCCAGTGCTGGTGCCACTCCTCGTCGCTGCCGGGCTTGACGAAGAACTCCATCTCCATCTGCTCGAACTCGCGGGTCCGGAAGATGAAGTTGCCCGGGGTGATCTCGTTGCGGAACGACTTGCCGATCTGGCCGATGCCGAAGGGAACCTTGCGACGGGCGCTCTGCTCGACGTTCTTGTAGTTGATGAAGATGCCCTGGGCGGTCTCCGGGCGCAGGTAGGCCAGGCCCTTCTCGTCCTGGACCGGGCCCAGGTAGGTGCGCAGCAGGCCGTTGAACATGCGCGGCTCGGTGAAGGAGTCCTTGGCGCCGCAGTTGGGGCAGGCGATGGCGGCCAGGCCCTCGGCGGGCTCGTGGCCGTGCTTCTCCTCGTAGGCCTCGACGAGGTGGTCCGCCCGGAAGCGCTTGTGGCAGGACTGGCACTCGGTGAGCGGGTCGACGAAGGCCGTCACGTGGCCGGAGGCCTCCCAGACCTCGCGGGCCAGGATGACGCTGGAGTCCAGGCCGACGATGTCGTCGCGCTCCTGCACCATGGAGCGCCACCACTGGCGCTTGACGTTGTTCTTGAGCTCGACGCCGAGGGGGCCGTAGTCCCAGGCGGCTCGCAGACCCCCGTAGATCTCGCTGGAGGGGTAGACCAGACCTCGGCGCTTGGCGAGGTTGACCAGTGCGTCCATCGCCTCTGACTTGGCGGCCATGGGGAACTCTCCATCCGGCTGGGTGTCGGTGGATCGCGTGCGCGATACATCGGTTGGTGTGGAAATGCGGCGCCGCCGAAACCAGGGAGCGGCAACAGCGACGACCGCGTCCACCCAGGCTAGAGCAACCAGGGGTGCGCGCACGCACGTTTCGAGGGTGCGGCAACCCTCTTCAGGGGTGCGGAAACCCTCCCTGGAGGTGCGGAAACCGCCCCCAAGCGTGCGGAAGCCGCCCGGATGGGCTTCAGGTCGGGGCCCCACCCCCGGTCACGATCTCGAACGCGGTGGGTTCGTCGATGGCGCGCGAGAGCAGCGGCACGGCGTTGACCTTGACGTCGAAGTCGGACAGGGCCCTGCGGTAGAAGCCGGCGCCGTCCCACTCGGTGACCACGGTCCACAGGCAGGGGTCGTCCGCGGCGCGGCCCACCCGGTGGCCTCGGAAGCCGGGGCGGCGGGAGAGCACCTCGATCGCGGTGGCGGCGTCGGTCTGGAAGGCCGCGGTGTCGGCCTCGGGCACGGAGTAGCGGGTGATGACGATCACGGTCCCATTGTGGCCCACCCGGGAGGCCCCCGGACGGTTGTCCACAGGCGCGGATCCCGCTCCGGGCGGCCCTCGTCCCGGGGGTGCGGACCCCGCAAGGACCCCGGAGGCCCGGGGCGCCCCGGCGCCGTGTCCCGGGGACGCGCGGCCCCCGGGACACGGGCCCCGGATCACTCCCGGCCGAAGACCCGGTCCACGACGCGGGCCGCGGCCCGGCCGTCGTCGAGCGGGCAGAACCGCTCCACGAACGAGCGGTAGGCGTCCCCGCTGCGCCGGGCCACCTCGTCGATGTCGAGCAGGGCCTCGACCACCTGGTCGGACTCGGTCAGCAGCGGGCCCGGCGCGGTCTCCTCGAAGTCGAAGTAGAACCCGCGCAGGTTGTCCCGGTAGCTCTCCAGGTCGTAGGTGAAGAAGAGCATCGGCCGCCCGGTGTTGGCGAAGTCGAACATCATCGACGAGTAGTCCGTGACGAGCACGTCGGTGATGAGGAAGAGCTCCATGATCTCCGGGTAGAGGGACACGTCGTGGACGAAGTCCCTGCCCACGATCGGCACGCTGTCCACCACCCGCGGGTGCCTGCGCACCAGGAGCACGTGGTCGTCGCCGAGCTTGTCGTACATCCGGCGCAGGTCCAGGTGCAGGTCCAGCTTGTGCCTGCCGCGCGTGTAGTACTTGTCGTCGCGCCAGGTCGGCGCGTACAGCACCACCTTCCTGCCCTCGGGCAGGCCGAGCCTGCGGCGGGTGCGCTCGGCGACGGCCTCGCGGTCGGGGGCGAAGAAGACGTCGTTGCGCGGGTAGCCGGTCTCCAGCACCTCGCCCTCGAAGCGGAAGGCGCTGCGCAGGATCGGGGTCGCCCACGGGCTCGGCGAGACCAGGTAGTCCCACTGCGCGGTCTCCCAGGCGAGCTTGTCGAAGTAGTCGCGCGACTTGCCGCGGATGTTCTCGACGTCGAAGCCGATGCGCTTGAGCATCGAGCCGTGCCAGGTCTGCACGACCACCTGGTCGGGGCGGCGGTGGAACCACGGGGGCTGGCGGGAGTTGGTGACCAGGTAGCGGGTACGGGCCAGCGCCTCGTAGTACTCCCGGCCCCGGTGCCGCACGGCGGTCAGGTCGTCGGGCAGGCGCACCTGGCCGTCGGCGACCAGCCACGACATCGGGTACTGCGCCCAGCGCGCCCTCCCCCGCAGCTCCGCGTAGACGCTCTGCGGGCTGTCGGAGTACTGGCGGCCGGTGTAGCTGTCGAAGAGCACGCCCTCGGTGACGGGCTCGCGGCGCCGGGCCGGGTAGTGGCGCTCGCGCAGCTCGCGCTGGGCGAAGGTGCCGCGCTCGGCGGGGCGCAGGTCGCTGCCCACCTGGAGCACGGGGACACCGCGCCCCTGGCAGGAGAGGGTGTAGGCGCGCTCGCCGGTCTGCATCTCCAGCGGCAGGCCCGGGATGAGCGCGTCGGAGAACTCCACGCCCACGTCCGTCGCGTCGGCGCCGCCCCCGGCGGCCTCGCTGACCCGGCCCCCCAGCTGGTAGGCGCCCGCGGGCAGGGACAGCTCGCCGGACAGGGTGGGGACGTCGGCGGGGGCGAAGCGGGCCGTGAAGCGGCTGCCGGAGCGCTCCACCCGCAGCGGGTGCTCCTCGTCGCGGCCGCGCGCCCGGGCGACCAGGTCCAGTTCGGCGTCGGCGGAGAACTCCCCCTCCAGCAGCAGGGCGCGGCCCTCCCAGCGGGCGCGGTCGACCACGGGCCGGGCGTGCCCCGCGCGCAGCTTGAGGTGACCGGTCGCGGTGCGCAGCACGGCCAGCTCGCGGTGGCCGTCCTCGGCCGCGTAGGCGGCGGTGGCCGTCTCGTCGGGCAGGATCAGGGCGACGGCCTGCCCGTCCGGGGTCACCAGGTGGACGTCCCACTCCTCCTGGCGGATCACGCCGCCGCACTCGGTGACGCTGCGGTCGAAGAGCTCGTCGGCGCGTACGCGGGCGGTGACGCGGCCGCCGTGGACGGTGGCCGGGTAGGTGAGCGCGGCGGTGCCGGGGCGGCGGGTCAGGCGCAGCCCGGTGGCCTCGGCCGCGGGCGCCGACACCAGTTCGCCCTCCAGCTCCAGCACACCGGTGCGGGCGTCGAAGCGGTGCTCGGCCACGCGCGCGCGGGCCGGTTCGACGCTGATCAGCAGCTGGCGGTCCCTGCTCCAGTGCGGGCGCACCCACACGTCCCCGTCCACGCGGTGGTAGCCCGGGCGCTCGGGCGGGCCGGGGACGGGGTTGGCGACGATCCTGCGGCGGGTGATCCCGCGGTTGAGGACGACCAGCTCCAGCTTCCAGTCTCCGGGCTCCCAACCGCCGGAGGAGCGCAGCTTGCGGGGGTCGACGATGACGGTGAAGCCCCCGTGGTCGTGGCGGGCGGCGTCGATGACGTCGGGGAGGCGGTACTCGGCGGCGAGCCGCACCCGCACGGGCACGCGGACACGGCGGCGGGTGGCGGTGTTGACCGCGAAGGCCGCCAGGTGCTGCTGCCATCGTCTGCGGGCGCGCAGGTGGCGGATGCCGACGCGGCCGCTGACGTGCAGGCGCCCGTTCGACCAGCGGACGTCCTCGGTCTTCTGGCGGACCCGGATGTCCTCGCCGAGCCGGTACACCTCGCGCGGCACCGCCCGGTCGGGGTCCTGCGACTCGAAGAAGGGGTAGCTGACGTAGTAGCCCAGGCCGCGCCGCACGACGGTGGCCTTCTTGATCTCGACGCTCTTGGCGAAGGTCGCGACCTCCAGGACGTCGGCCGTGCGCCGCTTGCGCACCAGGTGGTACAGGAGGCGGTCGAGCACGTTGAGGCCGCGCAGGAGGCGCGCGGGCACGTGGTCGAGGTAGGCGTTGACCAGGTCGACGACGGCCTCGCGGGCCTCCTCGTCGGCGTCGTCCAGGCGCAGCAGGAGCTGGTGCAGCTCGCCGCCGAGCAGGGTGCGGTCCCACAGCTCGCGGTCGGCGCTGGCGAGTCCGACGGCGAGGTCGCCCATCGCGGTGAGGCGCCGGGTGAGCGCGGCCTTGTCCAGGGGCCGGCGGGCGGCCTCGCGCCGGCGCATGAGCAGGACGGGGCCGGGCAGGGTGTCCACGGTCTCCGCGGACAGGGCGGCCCGGCGCAGGCCCAGGTCGGCGTCCTCGGGGTCCAGGGAGTGGTCGGGCAGGGAGTTCCAGAACTCCCTGCGCCAGAGCTTGTTGCCCAGGGTGGCGTCGGCGGCGAGTCCGGGGACGGCGCGGGGGTCCTCGGCCATGCGGTGCCTGCCGCAGTACCTGCGGTGCGCCTTGGACGGGGAGGCGCCCAGCTCGTCGAACCTGTACGCGTTGCCGACGACCAGGTCCGAGCGGGTGTCGCCCGCGCTGCGCAGGAGGTAGGCCAGGGCGTAGCCGGTGAGGGCGTCGGAGCCCTCCAGGAAGAGCAGGTGGGTGCCGTGCGCGGCGGCGGCGCCGCGGGCGCGGGCGGCCGGGCGGTCGGGGGCGGGTTCGCCGTTCAGGAGCGTGGCGGTGAGGCCGGGCGGCGGCGCGGCGGCGAACGCGGCGGCGAGGGCGAGCGCGTCCTCGCGGGCGGGTTCGACGGCCTCGTCCCCCTGTTCGTTCTCCTCCCCTCGGGTGTCGCCCTCGGCGTTCTCGGCGGCGTCCTCGTCGCCTCCGTTGTCGGCGTCGGTGTTCTCGGGGCCGGACTCGGCCGCGGGCTCGGCGCCGTCGGCGCGGAGGCGGTCACCGTCGCGGACGGGGACCAGGACCACCTGCGCGTCCGCCCGGGGCTCGCCGGTCCCGCCGTCGTCGCGTTGGCGGGCCAGGGAGTCGAGGCAGTGCTGCAGGTGGGGCTCGGTGACGTCGAACGTCACGATGACAGTGGCTTCAGGCACGGAAGTTGACACCCTCCGGAGGGTTCGACGGGCCGCGCGGGCGACTGGGCGCGCTGGCCGCGTGCATCAGACGACTGACGACTGCGGGTGTGGATTTTGTGACTCAGAGTCAACACGGTACCGATGGCTGTGCGCCGCGCGGAAGACGGGAGGGGGTGTTCGGCGCAGCCGCACCGGCGCCCGGCGGCGGACCGGGGTCCTGCACTAGGGTTCAGGACACAAGTATCACAGGCCCGGTGGCCCCACCGCCCACCTTTTCGGGATGGGCGCGCCCCCGCGCGGGCCTGTCCGGCGGCGGCACGGACCAGAAGCGGACACGGACAGCATGGCCCCTCCCGAACACGGTGACGAGAAGCGGCGTCCAGACCAGGACCGACCCCGGCGCGAGGGGGGCTCCCCCCGCGCGAGGAGGACGGGCGGACTGCGCAGGGCGGTGGAGGAGCGCAGCGCGGTGCCGCTCGTGTGGCTGCACCAGGGCCCCCGGTGGTTGGCGCCGCTGGTGGTGGGCGCACTGTTCATCGCGGGGCTGGTGGCGCCCGGCCCGGTCGGCGCGGCGTGCCTGCTGCTGGTCGCCGCGTTCGTGGCGTGGCTGGCGTTCCTGACCTGGCCCTCCCTCGGCGGCCAGCCGCGGGCCGCGCGGGTGCTCATGGTGGTGGTCGTGCTGGTGCTGGCGGTGGCGCGGATCCTGGGTTACTGACAGGACGACACCGAAAAGATCACGAATCCGCCATATTTTGACAATCATTTTCGTTTTCGTGATAATGGAACGGTGTCTGACCAGTTCAAGGCCGTCGCGGGCGACGCGCCGCCCGCCTTCCAGGCCGTCGACGCGCGCGTCGCCTACGACGGCGTCCCCGTGCTCGACGGTGTGAGCCTCGACGTGCCCGCGGGCCAGACGATGGCCGTCCTGGGCCCCAACGGCTCCGGCAAGTCCACCCTGATGCGCTCGATGCTGGGCATCGTGCCCCTGACCTCCGGCGAGGTCCTGGTGCACGGCGTCCCACTGCGTAGGTTCCGCGCCTGGCGCCGGATCGGCTACGTGCCCCAGCGGCTCACCGCCGGGGGCGCCGTCCCCGCCACCGTCCGCGAGATCGTCGCCTCCGGGCAGGTCGCCTCGCGCCGTCGCCTGTCCCTGCCCACCCGTGCCGACCGCGCGGCCGTGGACGAGGCCCTGGAGACCGTCGGGCTGGCCGACCGGGGCCGCGACGCGGTGCGCGAGCTCTCCGGCGGCCAGCAGCAGCGCGTGCTCATCGCCCGCGCCCTGGCCGGTCGGCCCGACACCTTCGTCATGGACGAGCCCATGGCCGGTGTGGACGCCGAGAACCAGCGCGCGCTGGCCGGGACCATCACCCGCCTGCGCGAGCGCGGCGCGACCGTGGTCCTGGTCCTGCACGAACTGGGCCCGCTGGAGAACGTGATCGAGCGGGCCGTGGTGCTGGAGTCGGGCCGCGTGGTGCACGACGGCGCCGCGCCCGCGCCCACCGGCGAGTGCGCGCGGCCCGGACACGAGCACCAGCACCCCCACCCCGACCCCAACGCTCCCGACTCCGCGGGCACCACGGCCGCGGAGATGATCCGACTCGAGGTACCCGGCCGTGACTGAGCTGCTCCACTACGAGTTCATGCGGCGCGCGCTGGTCGCGGCGGTGCTCGTCGGCCTGGTCACCCCGATCATCGGCACCTACCTCGTCCAGCGGCGCCTGGCCCTGCTGGGCGACGGGATCGGCCACGTCGCCCTGACCGGGGTGGCCCTGGGCCTGCTCACCAGCACCTCTCCGGTGCTCACCGCGGCCGTGGTGGCCACGCTGGGCGCCGTCCTCATCGAGCTGGTGCGGGTGCGCGCCCGCACCAGCGGGGACGTGGCCCTGGCGCTGCTGTTCTACGGCGGCATCGCCGGTGGCGTGCTGCTCATCGGGCTCACGCCCGGGGCGAGCAACGCCACGCTGGTCTCCTACCTGTTCGGCTCGGTGAGCACGGTGGAGGAGTCCGACCTGTGGGTGGTGGGCGTGCTCGCCGCCGGGGTGATCGCGGTGGTGGCGGTGTTCGGCCGCGAGCTGTTCGTGCTGTGCCAGGACGAGGAGGTGGCGCGGGCCCACGGGCTGCCGGTGCGCTTCCTGAGCGTGCTGCTGGCCGTGACCGCCGCGCTGACGGTGGTGATCGCGATGCGCGTGGTGGGCGTGCTCATGGTGAGCGCGCTGATGATCGTCCCGGTCGCCGCCGCACAGCAGCTCACCAAGAGCTTCCGGGTGACGATGCTCCTGGCCGTGCTGATCGGACTGCTGTCCTCGGTGGGCGGCCTGACCACGTCCTTCTACGCCGAACTCTCCCCCGGCGCGACGATCGTGCTGCTGGCCCTGGCCGTCTTCGGCGTGGCCGTGGCGGTCGGCGGCGTGCTGCGCCGCACCTCGGGGCGCCGCTCCGCGGCGGTCTCCGATCCCGCCGGTGGGAGTTCGACCGGTACGATGCCCCAGACTGAGCGGGGGAAGGTGAGACCATGAGTACACGACGCGAGGCGGTCCGCCAGGCGCTGACCGGTTCCGACGGTTTCCGCAGCGCCCAGGACCTGTACGCGGACCTGCGCGCCGACGGTTCCAAGATCGGCCTGACCACCGTCTACCGGGCGCTCCAGGCGCTGAGCGACTCCGGTGAGGTGGACGTGCTGCGCACCGACGAGGGCGAGGCCGTCTACCGGGCGTGCGGCACCGAGAGCCACCACCACCACATCGTGTGCCGGGTGTGCGCGACCGCGGTGGAGATCGAGGGGCCCACGGTGGAGAAGTGGGCCGCCGAGATGGGCGCCCGGTACGGCTTCACCGGTGTGACGCACACCGTGGAGGTCTTCGGGACCTGCGCCAACTGCTCCTAGACAGGACGGCCGTCACGGCCGGTGGGCCCGTTCGGTGATGACCGAGAACACGGTGACCGGTTCACCGAAGTGCTCGGCCAGCAGCTCGGGCAGGGCCTCGCCGAGGTCGGTCCGGTCGAAGGCGGACTCCAGGGGCACGAAGTAGTCCGGCTCGGAGCCGTCCACCAGCAGTTCCCACCCGTACCCGCCGCCGCGCCACAGGGTACCCAACTCGACGCCGTCCACGTAGATGAGCGCGGTGTCGGCGTCCCGGTATCTGAGGCGCACCCACACCCGCCGCACCGCGCCGGAGGGCGGGGCGTCGGCGGCCGGGCCGCCCGCGGTGTCGGGAACCGCCCGCTCCGCCTCGGTGGCGTCCTCGGGAACGGTTGCCCTCGCCCCGATATCCGGTCCGCTCCCGGGAACGGGCGCCGGCGGCTCGGCGTCCGGGCCGCTCGCGGGGGCGGGAGCCGCCCGACCGGTCAGCGGACCCTCCTCCGGCGAGGGGTCCGACGGCCGGGAGACCGGTCTGCCGCCCGCCGGACCGGACAGGTTCGGGACCAGGTCGGGCTCCGCGGCCCAGGGCGAAGCCCACTCGAGCACGCGCCGCACATGGCGCACCGTGATCGGTCTGGGCGCCCCCCTGTCCTGGAACCACACCAGGTCGGGCTTCCGGCGGGCCCCGCCCCAGGCTCGGGCCACCGACGTCTGCCCGGCCCCGTCTCGCACCACGGCGCGAACGTGCCAGTCGCGGTCGGCTGGCCGCTCCGAACCCCACACCACGGCGGCGGTGAACGCCTCGGCGCCGAGCGGGGCGGAAGAGGGCGGGGGCGCGGTGCCGGGGGCGCTCACCCGCGGGGTACGGGCTGCGCCGTCGGCTGACCTCCCGTCGGCGTTGCCCTCCCCCGGCTCGGAGGACCCGGAGCGCGCCGAGGCCCCCGATCCGCGCCGGGGCGAGGGCCAGCGCGCGTGGTAGCGGCGCACGGCCGCCTCGAAGGTGTCCTCCTCGTGGGCGGCGCCGCTCCCCCGGGTACTCCACAGGGCCCGGATGTCGCGGACCATCGCGCGCCATCCGGCCCGGTCGCCGGGGTGGGTGCGGCCGACCGAGCGCAGCCGGGGCCTGCCCGCGTCGTCGACCGTCAGGGTGATCTCGGCGTACCTGACCTCCCGTGTCCCCCTGACGAACTGCCCGAAGCGGCAGTGGTAGCCCGGCGTCAGCAGGAGCGGGGTCCGCCCGTTCCCCGGGTGGGAGGCCATCACCAGCAGGTAGGACTCGTCCGAACGGGCCTCGACCGTCCCGAGGCTCTCGAAGAACTCGTAGTACCGCAGCGGCCCTATGAGCCGCAGTCGGAACTTCAGGCGCTCCCAACGCAGTCTCCGCAGTGTCGTCCTGAGGACTCGTGCGGACTCGCGCCGCCGTGCGGACTCGTCGGGCATGGGGGTTCCCCGCTGTGGACCGGTGGGCTCCGTCGAGCGGAACACTATCCCTGCCCGGCCGGGGCTGTCTGCCCCGGCGGGTCCACGCCCGGAGCCCCGACGCGTCGTGCGCGCGGCGCCCCGCGGGGCGTCAGTCCCGGCGCAGCGGGTCCAGGCTGGGGCGTTTGGGGCTGACGTTGTCCCCCGAGGAGCGACCGGTGAGGCGGCGGCCGATCCACGGCACCAGGAACTCGCGCGCCCAGTGCAGGTCCTCCTGGCGGGCGGAGCGCCAGTCGCGGGGGTCGGCGGGCGGCCACGGCTGCCTCCAGTCGCCCTCCACGGGCACCCCGAGCACCTCGGCCACGCGCAGCGCCATGCGGCGGTGGCCCTCCGGGGACAGGTGCAGGCGGTCCCAGCTCCAGGCGCGGGCGTCGTCCAGGACCCGCATGCTCCACACGTCCACCACGTCGCAGCCGTAGCGGTCGGCGATGGCCCGCAGGTGCATGTTGTACGTGGCGATCCGGCCGCGCATGTGGCGCATCACGGGCTGCCAGTTGGTGTCGAACCCGGTGAAGACCACGATGCGCGCGCCGGTCCGGCTGAGCTCCTCCACCGCCGCGGCGAAGGCCACGGCCACGGCGTCGGGGTCGCTGCCGGGGCGGATGATGTCGTTGCCGCCCGCGCACAGCGTGATCAGGTCCGGCGAGAGCTCCACCGCCCGGGGGACCTGTTCCTCGGCGATCTGGCCGATGAGCTTGCCGCGCACCGCGAGGTTGGCGTAGCGCACCTCCGCGACGTGGTCGGCCAGGTGTTCGGCCAGACGGTCGGCCCATCCCCGGTAGCGGCCGTCGGGCGCGCCGCCGCCGTCCGGGTAGGGGTCGCTCATGCCCTCGGTGAAGCTGTCACCGAGGGCGACGTAGGACAGGATGTCCTGGTGCACCAAGTTCGTCCCAAAACCGCTCATAATGCCCGATCATCCAACTCCGCGCCAGGGTTACGCGACAGTAGGTTGATCGTTTCCGGCGTTTTGGGAGCCACCTCACACCGGGTCGGCGGCGGTCAGCGGTCCTTGGTGATCCGGGTCAGCTCCGGGCGCTTGGCCGTGACCGTGTCGCCGGAGGAGCGCCCCGTCAGACGGCGGCCGATCCACGGGCCGAGCGACTCCCTGACCCAGGTCAGGTCCTCCCGGCGCGCGCGGGCCCAGCCGACCGGCTCGCTGTGCGGCCACGGCTCGTCCCAGCGCTCCGTCACCGGCACGCCCAGTACCTCGGCCACGCGCAGCGCCAGGCGGCGGTGCCCCTCGGGGGACATGTGCAGCCGGTCCTCGTCCCAGGCACGGGGGTCGGTGAGCACCCTCATCGGCCACTGGTCCACCAGGAGGCAGCCGTGCTTGTCGGCGACGGCGCGCACGTGCATGTAGTAGCGCGCGAACAGGCCGATGGTGCCGCGCATGTAACCCGTGGTGATGTTGACGCCGGTGAAGAGCACGACCTGGCTCCCCGCGGCGCGCAGGCGGCCCACCGTGTGGTCCAGGATCCTGGCCATCCGCTCGGGGTCCCCGCCCGGGCGCAGCAGGTCGTTGCCGCCCGCGCTCAGGGTGACCAGGTCCGGGGCCATCGCCAGGACGGGCGGGAGCTGGTCGGTGACGATCTGGCGCATGAGCTTGCCGCGCACCGCCAGGTTCGCGTACAGGACCTCGCCCAAGTCGTCGGCCAGGTGCTCGGCCAGCCGGTCGGCCCAGCCGCGGAAGCCCGCGCCCGGCTCCGGGTAGGGGTCGCCCACACCCTCGGTGAAGCTGTCGCCCACCGAGACGAGCGACATGCCCGGCCTGAGCAGCGGACCGTCCGAACCTGCCATCACTTCTTCTCCTCCGACACGGGGTTGGGCACGGCACCGCCGTAGCGGCGGTCCCGGCTCGCGTAGATCTCACAGGCCCGCCACAGGTCGCGGCGGTCGAAGTCGGGCCAGAGCGTGTCCAGGAAGACGAACTCGGCGTAGGCGGACTGCCAGAGGAGGAAGTTGGACGTGCGCTGCTCGCCGGAGGAGCGCACGAACAGGTCCACGGGCGGCACGTCGGGGGCGTAGAGGTGCTGGGCGAGGGTGTCCTCGGTGATCTTCTCCGGGGAGAGCAGACCCGCCGCCGCCCTGCGGGCCAGCTCGCGCGCGGCGTCGACGATCTCGGCCTGCCCGCCGTAGTTCACGCAGAACTGGAGGGTGAGCGCGGTGTTGTCCCTGGTCATCTCCTCCGCGTCCTGGAGTTCGCGGATGACGCTCTTCCACAGCCGCCCCGCGCGCCCGGCCCACTTGACGCGGACCCCCCGCGCGTGCAGCTCGTCGCGGCGCCTGCGGATGGTGTCGCGGTTGAAGCCCATGAGGAAGCGCACCTCGTCGGGCGAGCGCTTCCAGTTCTCGGTGGAGAAGGCGTAGGCGGACAGGTTGGCCACGCCCATCTCCAGGGCGCCCTCGATCACGTCGAAGAGCGAGGACTCACCGGCCTTGTGCCCCTCGGTGCGCGCCAGCCCGCGCTCCTTGGCCCAACGGCCGTTGCCGTCCATGACCACGGCCACGTGCCGGGGCACCAGCTGGGCGGGGAGCTCGGGGGGACGCGCGCCGCTGGGGTGCGGAACGGGCGCGGCGTACTCCCGCCGTTTACCGGTGTCGAAGCTGAACAGACTCAAGAACGCTCCACATGGCGCAGTGATCGGATTCCGTTTTCCAGGTGCCACTGTAGGTAGGCCGCGACCAGCCCGCTGCACTCGGAGCGCTGCCTGTCCTCGCTGGCGTCCGCGCTCTCCCAGTCCCCTCCGAGCAGTGCCGACATGAGTCGGAGCGTGTCCGGGGACGGGTGCACGGAGCCGTGGGGACGGCACACCGTGCAGACCATACCTCCGGCGTGGACCGCGAACGCGCGGTGCTCCCCCCGGCTGCCGCAGCGGGCGCACTCGGCCAGCGAGGGCGCGTACCCGGCGACGGCGAGCGAGCGCAGCAGGTAGGCGTCCAGGACCAGCCGGGAGTCGTGACTTCCCTCACCCAGGGTACGCAGCGCGCCGATGAGCAGGAGGAACTGGCGCAGCGCCGGGTCCTTCTCGACCGAGACGACCTTCTCGGCGGTCTCCAGCATCGCGGTGGCGGCGGTGTAGCGGGAGTAGTCCGACACCACCGCCTCGCCGTAGGCGCGCACGGTCTCGGCCTGGGTGATCACGTCCAGCGTGCGGCCCGCGTGCAGCTGGAGGTCGACGTGGGTGCACGGCTCCAGGCGGGCGCCGAAGCGGGACCTGGTGCGGCGCACCCCCTTGCCGACGGCGCGGACCAGGCCGGTGCGCCGGGTCAGGAGGGTGATGATGCGGTCGGCCTCGCCCAGCTTCTGGTTGCGCAGGACGACACCCTCGTCGCGGTAGAGACTCACATCCCCATTGTCGCGGATACCACGGACCGTCCACGCGGACGGTGGAGCACGAAACCCCTCTATGACCAGCTTTATTACAGTTTGGTTTCCCTTTTTGCGACATTTGCTCTACTCTCACGCGCTAGGCGCTCCGCGTCGGGCCCGCCGCCCTTCCCCCGCGGCACTCTCCCGGAGCAGCCGCGCGCATCCCGCGCGCTCCCCGACACGGGTTCACCCGAGACCCGCGGGGCACGGGCGAGGGCCGGCCTGAGCGCGGACCCCGCGCGAGCGGCGCCCCGTCGCGCCCGTGCCCCGACGTCCCACTTCCCGAGGAGGGCCCTATGGCGCGTGGTCGCCGAGGCAGACGCAGGAAGAGCGCCGACCGACACCGCCGTGCCGGGCGCGGACTGCGCTCGATACCGCTCGCGGTACCCATGGCCGCGGTCCCCGTCGGCCTGGTCGTGGCGGGCGCTCTGCTGTTCACCGGCGCGGAGTCCGGCCTCAACCCCTTCCAGAACACGGCGGACGGCCAGGCGCAGGAGGGAGGGCTCGGCACCGCGGTCACCGACGACTCGCTCGTGCCCGAGGCCTCCGAGGACGCCGACTTCTTCGCCTCGCCCACCGCGACGCCTCAGCGCGAGCCCGCGCCCTCCGGGGAGGGCGTCGAGCCGCAGAGCGCGCAGGCCTCCTCCGTTCCCGAGGACAGCGGGGACGAGGACACCGGCGGCGCTGGCGGCGGTGGCGGCTCGGAGTCCGGCGGCGGGGGCTCGGGCGGCGGTGACGGCGGCGGCGACAGCGGCGGCGGTGGCGGCGACAGCGGTTCGGACGCCCCCGCCGGCGGAGCGACCGAGCAGGTCGTGACACTGGTCAACGCCCAGCGCGCGGACGCCGGCTGCGGCCCGCTGCGGGTGGACTCACGGCTGACCGCCGCCGCCCAGGAGCACAGCGAGGACATGAACCGGCGCGACTACATGAGCCACGAGAGCCCCGAGGGCGAGGGCCCCGGGGACCGGGCCGACCGCCACGGCTACGACGCCTGGGGCGCGGAGAACGTCGCCAAGGGGCAGACCAGCCCCCAGCAGGTGATGGACGCCTGGATGAACAGCGACGGGCACCGCAGGAACATCCTCAACTGCGACCTGGTCGCGATCGGCGTCGGCGAGTCCGGCAACGCCTGGACCCAGATGTTCGGCTGGGAGTAGCCCCCAGCCCACGCGCGTCGGGCCGCCCTTCCCGGGAGGGGGAGGGCGGCCCCGCGTGTGCGAGCGGAGCCCGGCCGGACCGCGGTGGAGACCGGGCGCACGCGCGCGGTCCGCGGCTCGAAGGGCGTGCCGCCCCGTTCGCCCTCCCGGAGGCCTCGGCGAACGCGTCGGCGCCGACCGGTAGTGTGGACCGCCGTCGCGACCCCTCGCGGCCCGACGGGAGGTGGCCCTGTGCGCGAGCTGAGTGAACTGGTCGAGGTGGACGAACCCGCCTGGCCGCTGCTGTCCGAACGCCTGGAGCGGGGCGGGGCCGCCGTGCGCGCCCTGCCCGTCGACCCCGAGCGCGGCCGCACGTGCCTGCACCGCCTCCAGGTGACCGCGCGCTCTTTTTTGGGCGCGATGGCGCTGGAGTCCGGCGGCCTGCTCCTCGACGGCGGGTGGCTGCGCGTGCACGGCGGCGGCGGGGCGGAGCTGCCCGGTCTGGGCGAGGTCAACGACCTGAGCGCGGCGGTGGTGTACGGCCCGCCGCCGCGGCTGGTGGTCGCCCACGACGTTCTGGGCGGGGTGTTCGCCCTCAACGGGCCCGCGGCCGAGGGCGGGGACTATCCCGGCAGGCCCGGGGAGATGGTCTACTTCGCGCCCGACTCCCTGGAGTGGGAACCCCTGGAGACGGCCTACTCCGGCTGGATGCTGTGGCTGCTGGACGGCCACCTGGAGGACTTCTACCGCGCCCTGCGCTGGCCGGGCTGGCGCGAGGAGGCCGAGGCGCTGGACCTGACGCGGGGGTTGTCGCTGCACCCCTTCCCCTGGACGTCCGAGGCGCGCCAGGACATGGCCGCGACCTCGCGCAGGCCGGTCGCGCTGGGCGAGCTGACCGGCGCGCACCGGGAGTCGTGCGCCACCCTGGGCCTGCCCGACCCCGGCCCGTTCGGCCTGCTCTAGCGGCCGGGAGACGGGCCGGGACCGCGACCGGCGGTCGCGGCCCCGCACGTCCGCGGGCGTGCGCGCGTCAGACGCGCGCGATGGCGCTGCACAGCGCCTTGAGCGAGGCCGTGGTGATGCTGCTGTGGATGCCCACGCCCCACACCACGCGGCCGTCGATCTCGGCCTCCACGTAGGCGGCGGCGCGGGCGTCGCCGTCCCCGCCCATGGAGTGCTCCACGTAGTCCATGACGCGGACCTTGACGTCGACGTCGGTCAGGGCGTCGCAGAACGCGGAGATGGGGCCGTTGCCGGTGCCGGTCAGCTCGCGGATCTCGCCGTTGACCCGGGCGTCGGCCTCGATCCGGTAGGTGCCGTCGCTGTCGGTGGTGGAGCGGTGCGCCAGCACCGCGACCGGTCCGCCCTCGGCCAGGTAGGTCTGCGAGAAGATCTCCCAGATGCGCCCGGCGGCGAACTCACCTCCCTCGGCGTCGGTGAACTTCTGGATGACCTGGGAGAACTCGATCTGGAGGCGGCGCGGCAGGTCCAGCGAGTGGTCGCGCTGCATGATGTAGGAGACGCCGCCCTTGCCGGACTGGCTGTTGACCCGGATGACGGCCTCGTAGTTGCGGCCCACGTCCTTGGGGTCGATGGGCAGGTAGGGCACGTCCCAGACGTACTCCTCCACCGGGGTCCCCGCGGCGTCGGCGGCCTCCTGCTGGGCGACGAAGCCCTTCTTGATGGCGTCCTGGTGGGAGCCGGAGAAGGCGGTGTAGACCAGGTCGCCGCCGTAGGGGTGGCGCGGGGCGACCGGCAGCTGGGTGCAGTGCTCGACGGTGCGGCGGATCTCGTCGATGTCGGAGAAGTCGATCCGGGGGTCCACGCCCTGGCTGAACAGGTTCATGCCCAGGGTGACCAGGCAGACGTTGCCGGTGCGCTCGCCGTGCCCGAACAGGCAGCCCTCGACGCGGTCGGCCCCGGCCATGACGGCCAGTTCGGCCGAGGCCACGCCGGTGCCGCGGTCGTTGTGCGGGTGCACCGAGACGACCACGTGCTCGCGCCGGGACAGGCTGCGGCTCATCCACTCGATCTGGTCGGCGTAGACGTTGGGCGTGGAGCGCTCGACGGTCGCGGGCAGGTTGAGGATGATCTCGCGGCCCGGGCCGGGCTGCCAGACGTCCATGACGGCCTCGCAGACCTTCAGGGCGAAGTCCAGCTCGGTGTCGATGAAGATCTCGGGCGAGTACTCGTAGCCGAAGTACTCGGTCTCGCCCAGGTACTGCTCGGCGAAGCGCATGACGTGCCGGGTGCCCTGGACGGCGATGTCCTTGCAGGCCTCGCGGTCCACGCGGAAGACGACGCGGCGGAAGGTGGGCGCGGTGGCGTTGTACAGGTGCACGGTGGCGCGCTTCGCCCCGACCAGGCTCTGCACGGTGCGCTCGATGAGGTCCTCACGGGCCTGGGTCAGCACCGAGATCTGCACGTCGTCGGGGATCGCGTCGCCCTCGATCAGGGACCGGACGAAGTCGAAGTCGGTCTGGCTGGCGGCCGGGAAACCCACCTCGATCTCCTTGTAGCCCATCCGCACCAGCAGCTCGAACATCTCGCGCTTGCGGGCGGGGTCCATCGGCTCGATCAGCGCCTGGTTGCCGTCGCGCAGGTCCGTGGACAGCCAGCGCGGGGCCTCGGTGATGCTCTTGGAGGGCCAGGTGCGGTCGGGCAGGTCCACCGGCGCGAAGGGCTTGTAGCGGTGGAAGGGCATGGGGCTGGGCTTTTGCTGCGGCACCATCTCGGTGGCTCCTCGGGTGGATCTGGCGCTTGGTCATGGTCGACCAGGACAAGCCGAAGTCCCGCGGCGAGGGAGCCGACCTTTTAACGACCCCCGCCGCGGCCGCTAAGGAGAAGCAGCTCGCGCAGCATAACGGCCCCCACGCTAGCAGACGGCCCACCGGAACTGGTACCCGGTGTCCATATGTTGGGACGGGCGTCACATGACCTGGGGATCCTCCTCACGGAGGGCGCGCACGGCGGGATTCACCCCCTTACCGGTACCTCGACCTCAAGAGACCGGCGGGGTGTCTGTAACATTTTCGGTGAACCCTTCAGTGCTAGGGGGGTTGTTCCAGATCCCGTCGACGGGGCCCGGGGTGCGGCCAACACCCGGGGCCGCCGCCGGCAGCGCGGTCACCGCGCGCCGGCGGCCGGGCCGGTCCCGTCGACGGGATTTCGCGTCAGGCGTCCAGGGCCGGGTAGTCGGTGTAGCCGCGGTGGTCCCCGCCGTAGTAGGTGGCCCGGTCCGGGGCCGCGACGGGAGCGCCGGTCCTGATCCTGGCGGGCAGGTCGGGGTTGGCGATCCAGGCCGAGGCCATCGCCACGGCGTCCGCCCGCTCCTCGGCCAGGGCCGCGGTGGCGGGCCCGGTGTCGGTGCCGGAGGCGGGGTTGAGGACGAAGGTCCCCGGCCACTCCTTGCGCAGCGCGTCGGTGTACTCGGCCGAGGCCGACTCCGTCAGGTGCAGGTAGGCCAGTTCGGGACGGCCGCGCAGCCCGTCCAGGAGCGCGAGGTACTGCTCCAGGGGGTCGCTCTGGCTGATGCCGTTGAGCCTGCTGGCCGGGGAGACGCGCAGGCCGGTGCGGTCGGCGCCGACTGCCTCGACGACCGCGTCCACCACCTCCAGGGCGAAGCGGGCGCGGTTGGCGGCGCTGCCGCCGTACCCGTCGGTGCGCCGGTTGCTGCCGTCGGAGAGGAACTGCTCGATGAGATAGCTGTTGCCGCCGTGCAGCTCCACCCCGTCGAAACCGGCGGCGATCGCGTTGCGCGCGGCCGCGGCGTGGTCGGCGAGGGTCTGGTCGATGTCGGCGGCGGTCATCTCACGCGGCACCGGGTGCGCGAGCTTCTGCCTGCCGTCGTACATGGACGCGCCCGAGGCGATGGGGGAAGGGCCGACGGGCAGGCCGCCGTCGGGGTAGAGGCTGGGGTGTCCGACCCGGCCCGCGTGCATGAGCTGGGCGAAGATGTGCCCGCCGCGCTCGTGCACGGCGTCGGTGACGCGCCGCCACGCCGCGACCTGCTCCTCGCTGTGCAGCCCCGGGGTGTCGGTGTAGCCCTGGCCTCGGACGCTGGGCTGGATGCCCTCGGTGATGATCAACCCGGCCGAGGCGCGCTGGGCGTAGTACTCGACGGCGAGGTCGCCGGGCACGCCCCCGCGGCAGCGCGAGCGCGTCATCGGGGCCATGAACAGGCGGTTGGGCAGGTGCAGGCGGCCGATCCGGACGGGATCGAACAGGTCGCTCAAGGCGGGCTCCGTGGTGTGCGGGTCGAGAGGGGTCATGCCCTCGGGAACGCACTCACGTTAGGAGGAACCGCCGCGGGGCCGTCGACCGGGTACGCACTTGGCCAGGTCACGCACCCGCGCCGCCGTCCCGGCCCGGGTGGGCGGGTCACCGCGGGTGTCGGTCCCGGTACACCCGGCTGCGCCGGACCACGCGCTCCACCGGGACGGCGGGCAGAACGGGGGCGCCCCGGAGATCGCCGTATCCGCCGTGGACACACGGGCGGGGGCCGAGGGGCGGGGGCTGACGCGGGCGGAGAAGGCCCCGGCCCCGGGCGGCGCGCCCGGGGCCGGGAGCGGTCAGAACTCCCCCTGGCAGGCCTGCTGGACCTTGCCCTGGCCGAAGGACTCCACGTAGGTCTCGTCCGGGGCCAGTTCCAGGTAGCCGTCCGTCTGGGCCCCGTAGATCAGCACCGGGTCGGTGCCGTTCCACTTGAACTGGAGCTGGCAGTCGTCCGTGGCCTCGTAGGTGGCCCACCAGAACCCTTCGGAGTCCGGTGCCGTGATCCTGAGTTCGTCACCGGGCAGACCGCTCTCCGCCAGGAGTTCCTGGAACTCCTCCTCGGAGCCGTTCTGGGAGGAACAGGCGGAGGAGGCGAGCGCGACGGCCGCGACGGCGACCGCAGAGAGGAAACGCGCGTGGGGGGACATGCTTTTCCAACTTCCGAGAGTGCCGACGACGGCTCCGTTGCGTTCTCCCGCTCCCTGGCACGGCGGATCCGTCGTCAAGGTGAGTCCACGTTTGCGCAGGTGCGGGCCGGAGAAAACGCACGTCGCGAAACACTCCGGACACAACCCTGTAACGGCAGGTTCACCTGTGTCCGGTGTGCCCCGTTTGGTCCGCTGTGGCAGGCGTTCCGCACGGGGCACACCCGCCGTCAGACCCCCGGAACCGGCTCGAACTCGCGGACCGCGTCGATCGCGGGCCCGTGCGGCGTGTTGGCCTCGCGCTCGATCATGATCTCCACGAGCACCGGCCGCGACGTGGCCTGGGCCTGCTTGCGGGCCCACTCCAGGGACTCGCGGATCTCCCCGGGCTCCACGACGCGGCGCCCGGAGCACCCGTAGGCCTCCATGAGCTTGACGTTGTCGGTGCCGTACTCGTCGTAGTGGATGTCCACCTGGTAGTTCATGTCGAACGGGATCGAGGCCTGGCGGATCAGGCCCAGGTACTCGTTGTTGAGCATGATGATGACGTAGGGCACGTCGTACTGGGCGGCCACGGCCAGTTCCTCGACCATGTACTGGAACCCGTAGTCGCCGACGATCCCGACGACCTCCGCGTCCGGCTCGGTGTGCTTGAGCGCCTTCTTGACGCCGATGGCGGCGGGGATCTCCCAGCCGAGTGGGCCCGCCTGGCCGCAGATCTGGTAGTGGCGCGGCTTGTACGCCTTCTGGTGCTGGCCTCCCCAGATCTGGTACAGGCCGATCGCGGTGACGAAGTAGGTGTCCTCGCCGAAGACCTCGTTGATCTCCTTGTAGACGCGCGGCGCCTTGACCGGGACCGTGTCGAAGTCCTCGCGGCGGGTCAGGGTGGCCTTGAGCTCGGCGACCCGGTCGATCCAGGGCCGCACCTGGGCCTTGGCGCCGCGGGCGCGCGCGGCGGCGAGCAGCTCACGCAGGAACAGCCGCGCGTCGGAGACCACGCCCAGGTCGGGTTCGAAGACCCGTCCGATCTGGGTGGCCTCGATGTCGACGTGGATGAATCTGCGCTCGCCCCGGTAGACGTCGATCTGCCCGGTGTGGCGGTCGGCGAAGCGCGCGCCCACCGCCAGGACCAGGTCCGACTCCAGGAAGGAGGCGTTGCCGTAGCGCTGGGAGGTCTGCACGCCGGTCATGCCCGAGTACAGCGGCGAGTCCTCGTCGAAGGAGCCCTTGCCCATGAGGGTGACCTGCACCGGGACCTGGAGGTGCTCGGCCAGCGCGCGCAGGTCGTCGGAGGCCTCGGCGGTGATCACGCCGCCTCCGGCCAGGATCAGGGGGCGCTCGGCCTCCAGCAGCATGTCCAGCGCGCGCTCCACCCGGGGCTGGTGCGGCTCGACGGCGTTGACCTTGAGCGGGGCGTCGATGGCGGGGTCGTAGTCGATCAGCTGCTGGGCGACGTCCACGGGGATGTCCACCAGGACGGGGCCGGGGCGCCCCTCCCGGGCGATCCGGAACGCCTCGCGGAAGATCCAGGGCGCGGTGGCGGCCTCCTTGATCTGGACGGCCCACTTGGTGACGGGCTTGGCGATCTCGACGATGTCGACCGCCTGGAAGCCCTCCTTGTCCAGCAGGTCGGTGCGCTGCTGGCCGGTGATGCACACGATCGGGACCGAGTCCGCGATGGCCGTGTACAGGCCGGTGATCATGTTGGTTCCGGCGGGGCCGGAGGTGCCGATGGCCACGCCGACCTTGCCGGTGGTCCGGGACCAGCCGTCGGCCATGTGGGTGGCGCCCTCCTCGTGGCGGACGGTCAGGTGCTCGATGCCGCCGACCTGTTCCATCGCCTTGTAGAGGGGCAGGATGGCCGCGCCGGGGCAGCCGAAGGCCGTGTCGACGCCCTCGTCCTTGAGGACCTCCACGACCGCGTTCATCGCGGGCATCTGTGGCATGGGAAGCGAACCCTTCAGTGCTAGGGGTGCTGGTGGCTGTGTGGTGGTGACGCCGTGTGGTGATGACGCCGTGTGCTAGGGGTGGTGCCGTGGTGCTGCTGGTGTGCGGGCGAGCCCGCGGGTGGGTCCGGACGGCGCGCGGGCCGTGTCCACCGGTGCGGCCAACACCGGGGAGGGACGGCGCGGGGCCGGGTGCGGACCCTGGCCTTCGAAGGTCCGGTCCGCTACTTCTCGGAGCGGTCGGAGAGCTGCTCGACGATCTTCAGCAGCGCGGAGTGGTCGAGACCGCCGTGGCCCTGGTGCTTGAGCGCGCCGACGTACTGCGCGACCTGGGAGCCCAGCGGGATCGCGACCCCGGCGGCGCGCGCGGAGTCGGTGACGATGCGCATGTCCTTGTCGTGCAGCGCGATCCGGAAGCCCGGGGTGAAGTCGCGCTTGCGCATGGCGGCGCCCTTGCGCTGGAGCACGGTGCTGCCCGCGAGCCCGCCGCCCAGGACCTCCAGGCCGGACTCGGTGTCCACCCCGTGCGCCTCCAGGAAGACCAGGGCCTCGGCCAGGAGCTGGATGTTGCCCGCGACGATGAGCTGGTTGGCGGCCTTGACGGTCTGGCCTGAGCCGTTCGGTCCGACCAGGACCGGGGTGGTGCCCAGGACGTCGAAGAGCGGCCGGGCCGCCTCGAAGTCCTCCTCGGCGCCGCCGACCATGATGGAGAGCTTGGCCTCGATCGCGCCCGCCTCGCCGCCGCTGACGGGGGCGTCCAGGACGCGCAGGCCGCGCTCGGCCCCGGCCTCGGCCACCGCGCGGGACACGTCCGGGCGGATGGTGCTCATGTCGATGACCAGGGTGCCGGGCTTGACGCTCTCGAAGACGCCGCCCCGGCCGAACATGAGCTCCTCCACGTCCGGGGAGTCCGGGACCATGGTGATGACGGCGTCGGCGTCGGCGACGGCCCCGGCGACGCTGCCCCCGCGCAGGCCGCCCTCGGCGACCAGCGCGTCGACGCGCTCGGGGCTGCGGTTGTGGCCGGTCACGGTGTACCCGGCGCGGACGAGGTTGACGGCCATGGGCAGACCCATGATCCCCAGGCCGATGAAGGCGATCTTCCTGACGGGCACGAGGGCCCCCTTCGTGACTGGTGTGCTGCTGGTGCTGTGCTGCTGGTGGCGTGGTGCGCGGCCGGGGGTCAGTTGAGCCAGCCGAAGCTCTGGGCGCTGGGCACGGTCGGCTTGTACTCCAGACCGACGAGCCCCCGGTAGCCCCCGGTCTGGGCGGCGGTGAGCAGTTCCTCGATGGGCAGCCGTCCGGTGCCGGGCTCGCCGCGCCCGGGGGTGTCGGCGATCTGGATGTGTCCGAACTCGGCGGCGTGGTCGCGGACCGCGGCGGCGAAGTCGTCGCCGTTGACGGCGAGGTGGTACAGGTCCGCCAGGAGGGCGACGTTGTCCGCGCCCGCCTCCCGGGCCCGGGCGACGAACGCGAGCCCGTCCGCGGCCGTGGTCAGGGGGTAGCTCTCGGCCCCGCTGATGGGCTCGATGAGGACGGTGCCGCCGACCGCCGCCACGGCCTCGGCCGCCGCGACGGTGTTCTCCAGGGCGGTCCGGTCCTGTTCACCGGGGTCCACCCCCGGTTGGCGCAGGCCGTAGAGGGCGTTGAAGCCCGTGGCGCCCGTGCGTTCGGCGATGCGCACCACGACGTCGATGTTGGCGCGGAACTCGGCGCTGCGCGAGGGGTGCGAGAGCACGCCCCGGTCGGGTCCGGGCAGCTGGCCCGCGAAGAAGTTGAGGCCGCTGAGACGGACCCCCGCCCGGTCGAGGGCGGAGACGAAGGCGTCGATCTCGTCCTCGGGCGGGGTCGGGCTCTCGAACGGCCACCAGAACTCGACGGCGTCGAAGCCCGCCTCCCGCGCCGCCCGGGGGCGGTCGTTGAGGGGGAGCTCGGTGAACAGCAGCGAGCAGTTCACCGTGTACCCCAGGGTGTGGCTCATACCTTGCCTCCAGCATCTACTTCCATAATGTGGAAAGTAGTTTTCGCTTTAAGGAATGATTGAAGTGTGTGCCGGGGCACCCCCGCTTGTCAACCACTCCGGGACCCGGCCCTCCCACACCCCGGACGCCACTCTGGGCGCACCGACCCCGCGAACCCCCCGAAACCCGCCGCGAACTCTGTGTGACGGCGAGAAGGTCAGACCTTCTTTGTACTCGGGCACAGATCGGGTTATTTTTCGCAGATCTCCCCTTGCGAGTGTTGACAAGGTCACACTCGCATCAACTAGAGTCCCTCCAATCCGTAATACGGAATTAGCTATCTGCACTACGAAAATTCTTGGCGGGGGCTGCGGCGGTACGCCGTCCCACGGACGGGGACCCGGGGTTCGCGCCAAGTCACGGGAGACCACATGAGCACCCCGGAGGAGCCGGAGAGCGGGCCCGACCCCGGCCTGGCCCGCCTGAACGCCCTGCCCGAACAGGAGCTGCGCGCCGCGCTCGCGCAGTGCCTGGACGTGGACCGCTGGGTCGCGGCCGTCGCGTCCGAGGCGCCCTTCTCCGACCGCGCGGCCCTGCTGGCCTCGGCCGACGGGCACGCCCGCGCCGTCACCGCCGACGAGGTCGCCTCCGCGCTGGCCCGCCACCCCCGCATCGGGGAGAAGGCCGAGGGCGCCGGCACCGAGGCCGCCTGGTCGCGCGGGGAGCAGTCCGCCTTCGCCTCCGACACCGACGACGCCTCCGTGCGCGTCCAGCGGATCTTCGCCCACGCCCAGCGCGAGTACGAGGACAGATTCGGGCAGATCTACCTCGTCTGCGCGAGCGGGCGCTCCAGCCGCGAACTCCTCGCCGACCTGGTCGCGCGCCTGTCCAACGACCGCGACACCGAACTGGCCGTGGTCGGCGGGGAGCTGAGGCGGATCGCCGGGCTCCGCCTCGTCAAACTCCTGGAGGACGCATGAGCCACGTCACCACCCACGTCCTGGACGCCGCCCTGGGCAGCCCCGCCCGCGGCGTGCCCGTGCGGCTGGAGGCCGCCGACGGCCCCGGCGCCTGGCGGACGGTCGCCGAGGGGCGCACCGACGACGACGGACGCGTGCCCGACCTGGGCCCCGACCGGCTCCCCGCGGGCTTCCACCGGATCGTCTTCGACACCGCCGCCTACTTCGGGGCCACCGGCCAGCGCGGCTTCTACCCCGAGGTCGCCATCGTGTTCGACCTCGCCGACGAGGACGCCCACTACCACGTCCCGCTGCTGCTGAGCCCGTTCGCCTACTCGACCTACCGGGGCTCCTAGCCGGGCGGGCGCCACGCGCCCTCCCCCTGGGCACCACCCACACAGACCACCGCGGCGGCACGGCCGACCGGGAAGGGAGCGGCGGGCAGGAGATCCTCGCCGGCCAGGGCAAACCTGAATCTTCGAGTGCGCGACAGGTCCTTCCGCACGACCACAGCGGTCCTCCCTCGTAGCACTTGCGCCACGGCGCGAACGATGACGACTTCACGCATCACACGGATGGAGTTCACCCTGATGGGCATCCGACTCGGAGACAACCAGTACGGCAAGGCCGAGGTCCGCCTCGTCCACGTCAACCGCGACACCGACGTCCACCGGATCAAGGACGTCAACGTCACCTCCCAGCTGCGCGGAGAGCTGGAGACGGTGCACACCCTCGGCGACAACAGCACCTGTCTGCCGACCGACACCCAGAAGAACACCGTCTACGCCAAGGCCCGCGAGTGGGGCGGCGTCGGCGCCGTCGAGGACTTCGCCCTGCGTCTGGCCCGCCACTTCGTGGACGAGCACGAGTACGTGCACGGGGCCCGGCAGGAGGTGCAGGAGTACTCCTGGGAGCGGATCCAGACCTCCTCCGGCCCGCACGACCACGCGTTCTCGCGCAAGGGCGCCGAGACCCGCACCACCGTCGTCACCAAGACGGGCGACCGGGAGTGGGTGGTCTCCGGGTTCGAGGGCCTGTCCGTGCTCAAGTCCACCGGCTCGGAGTTCCACGGCTACCCCAAGACCAAGTACACGACGCTGCCCGAGACCACCGACCGGATCCTGGCCACCGACGTCACCGCCCGCTGGCGCTACGTGGGCGTGGAGCACGACTTCGACAAGGCCTACTCCTCGGTCCGCGCCCTGTGCCTGGACGCCTTCGCCCGGACCCACAGCCTGGCGCTGCAGCAGACCCTCTACGAGATGGGCAGGGCCGTCCTGGAGGCGCACCCGGAGATCGCCGAGATCCGCTTCTCCATGCCCAACAACCACCACTTCCTGGTGGACCTGTCCCCGTTCGGCCTGGACAACCCGAACGAGGTCTTCTTCGCCGCCGACCGCCCCTACGGCAAGATCGAGGCCACCGTGGAGCGCGACGACGCCCCCGAGCCCGGCGACGCCTGGAAGACCGTCCCCGGCTTCGTCTAGGCGGTGTTCCCGGACCTCCGCTTCGCTTCGGTCCGTGTTCGGGCGCCCTTCGATACGGGAACCCGCCTCCGGCACCTCCAGAACCCCGTGGGCGCCCGGACCACCCCCACAAGCTGAGGCGGGTTCGGAAAACAGTCCCTGGACGGCGCCTCGGGGCGGCAGCCCCCGGCGCCTCCTGACGGAGAAGGCCCTGCCCCCGCCCCGCCCCGTGTCCGGGCGCTCCCCGGTGAGCGCTCCGGCAGGTGCCCCGCGGGCGGGACCGCCCTCTCCTCGCGGTCCCGTCCGCGGCCCCGGCTTCCCGCCGGGCACGCGCACCGACACTCCCGTGACCCGCGCGCACAGCCGTGCCACGGGCCCTGGCCCGCCGCGGCGGGCCCTCCCCCGGCCCCGGCACCCCCTGACGGAGGTGCCGGGCCGGTGCGACACCACCGGGCCCCGTGCCCGAGAGTTCGGCCCCCTCCGGGGTGGCCGCCGATCGCAAAGGCTGGAAACTGGCCATGTCGAACAGTCCGTCCGCGAAGGACTCGGCCACAACGAACGCCGCCTCCTCCCCCCGCCCCGAGGACGAGAAGCTGCCCGCGCGGCTGCTCCTGGTCTACGGGCTCCAGCACATCCTCACCATGTACGCCGGCGCGGTGGCGCCGGCCCTCGTCATCGGCGCCGCCGCCGGGCTCGCGAACGACCCTGCCGCCATGGGCATCCTCGTCAGCGGCGCGCTCCTCGTGGCGGGGTTCGCCACCCTCATGCAGACCGTGGGCCACCGGCGCGTCGGCGCGCAGATGCCGATCGTGGTGGCCTGCTCCTTCGTCCCCGTCAGCGCCATCACCTCCCTGGCCGCGGGGCAGGACGGCGAGAACCTGCCCGTGGCCTTCGGCGCCTCGCTCGCCGCCGGGGTCTTCGCCCTGGCGCTGACGCCGTTCTTCGGGCAGCTGATCCGCTTCTTCCCCCCGATCGTCACGGGCACCATCATCACCGTCATCGGCGTCAGCCTCATGCCGGTGGCGGCGCGGTGGATCATGGACGGCGGCGCCCGCACCCTGGAGGACGGCTCCGCGGTCCCGGCCGCTCCCCTGGCCAACCTCGGACTGGCCGGACTCACCCTCGGGGTGATCGTGCTCGGCTCCCGGGTCCTCCCCGGCATCTGGGGGCGGCTGTCCATCCTCCTGGGCCTGGTCGTGGGCACCCTGGCCGCCGTCCCCCTGGGCATGGCCGACTTCAGCCGGGTGGGCGAGGCCGACATCGTGTTCGACCCGACCTCGCTGTTCTACTTCGGCGCACCCCGGTTCGAGGTCGCCGCGGTCGTCACCATGTGCGTCATCATGCTCGTGGTCCTGACCGAGGGGGCCTCGCACATCATCGCGGTCGGGGAGATCACCGGCTCGAAGGTGGACGCCAAGCGCATCTCGGCGGGCCTGCGCGCCGACGTGAGCGGGTCGATCATCGGGCCGATCTTCAGCGCCACCCCCACCAGCTCCTTCGCGCAGAACATCGGACTGCTGGCCCTGACCAAGGTGCGCAGCCGCTACGTGGTGGCCACCGGCGCGGGCATCCTCGTCGCGCTGGGGATGTTCCCGGTGCTGGGCGGCGCCATGGCGGCCATCCCCACGCCCGTGCTCGGCGGCGCGGGCCTGGTGCTGTTCGGCAGCGTGGCCGCCAGCGGCGTCAAGACCCTGGCCAAGGTGGACTTCACCAACAACCTCAACCTCGTGCTGGTGGCCGCCTCCGTGGGCGTGGCGGTCATCCCGCTGGCCTACCCGACCTTCTACGCGTTCCTGCCCGAGTCGGTGGAGCTGGTCGCGCACTCGGGCATCATCGGCGCGGCCGTCGTGGCGATCGTGCTCAACGTGTGCTTCAACGTGATCGGACGCGGGAGCTCCGCCGCCCCGGCCGAGATCGACGCCGAGGAGATCGGCAGCGCCGGCCCCGGGGAGGCCAAGTACACCGACCAGGCCCGGGAGGCCTACCGCGACGGGGGCACCGAGCCCCTGGACAAGCCCCGGGCGTGACCGCCGACGGGGCGGGGGCCGCGCCTCCCGCCCCCCGGAGCCGGTGTCCGCGGAACCCCCGCGGGCACCGGCGTTCCGTTCAGGGCGGCTGAATGGTATTCTTGACAGGGTGACCGACTGGGATCTTCGCAAACTCCGCGTCCTGCGCGCCCTGGAGGAGTTCGGGACCGTCCGGGCCACGGCGGAGGCCCTGTGCATGACCCCCTCCGCCGTGTCCCAGCAGCTGTCCTCCCTCTCCCAGCAGGTGGGGGTCGCCCTGCTGGAGGCGCACGGGCGGCGGGTCCGCCTCACCGACGCCGCGCACGCCCTGCTGCGCCACACCGACATCGTCCTGGCCCAGCTGGAGCGGGCCGAGGCCGAACTGGAGGGCTTCGCCCGGGGCGAGGCCGGGCACGTGCGGGTGGGCTCCTTCGCCACCGCCATCCCCAGCCTCGTGGTGCCCGCGCTGGGCGCCCTGCGGCGCGCCCACCCCGGCCTGACCACGCGGGTGCACCAGGCCGAGGCGGCCGAGGTCTACGAACTGTTGTCGGCGGGCGAGATCGACGTCGGCCTGTCCCTGGCCGCCCAGGCCCCCACCGGACACGACGGCCGCTACGACCGGCGCGAGCTGCTCACCGACCCCCTGGACGCGGCCCTGCCCGCCCACCACCGCCTGGCCGACGCCCGCGCCCTGCGCCTGCGCGACCTGGCCGAGGAGCCGTGGATCTACGGGGCCTCGGGGCCCTGGCGCGACATCACCGTCGCCTCGTGCGCGCAGGCGGGGTTCGTCCCCGAGCAGGCGCACGTGGCCTCCGACTGGAGGGCCATCCTGGACATGGTGGCGGCGGGCATGGGCGTCGCGCTGGTCCCCCGGCTGGCCGCCGCGGACGACACCCCCGGGGTCAGCCTGCGGGTGCTGCGCTCCGATCAGCCCCGCCGCCACGTGGTCTCCGCCGTGCGCTCCGGGGCGGGCGGGCGCCCCCAGGTCGCGGTGGTGCTGCGCGCCCTGGCCGACACCGCCGCGGACCTGGGCGGCCCTTCTGTTCAGTTCACCTGAACAGAGTGATCAGAAACTTTCGCTGGAAGTAATCGTTTTCTCTTGGGACTCTGGACATGTCCGACACGTCCACTTTTTCGGGAGAAACATGAGCGGGGTCCAGCCCACCGATCCACGTGCCTACAACGCCCGGCCCTACGCGGGCGGCGACCCCTACGCCGACTACCGGGACACCGACCTCGACTTCTCGGCCCTGGTCGACCTGGCCGACCGGCGCCTGGGCGCCGGGGTCGTGGCGGCCAACGACGAGTTCTTCGCCCAGCGCGAGAACCTGCTGCTGCCCGGACCGGCCGTGTTCGACCCGCACGCCTTCGGGCACAAGGGCAAGGTGATGGACGGCTGGGAGACCCGCAGGCGCCGCGGCGTGAGCGGCGACCAGCCCCACCCCGCGGCCGACGACCACGACTGGGCCCTGGTCCGCCTCGGCCTGCCCGGACTGGTGCGCGGCGTGGTGGTGGACACCGCGCACTTCCGGGGCAACCACCCCCGCGAGGTCAGCGTCGAGGCCGTCCACCTGGAGGGCACCCCCACCACGGACGAGCTGCTCAAGGCGGAGTGGACCGAGATCGTCCCCCGCGCCTTCGTGTACGGGCACGCCGCCAACGCCTTCGAGGTGGAGGCCCGGCGCCGGTGGACCCACCTGCGCCTCAAGCAGTTCCCCGACGGCGGCGTGGCCCGCCTGCGCGTGTACGGAGAGCCCGTGCCCGACCCCGACTGGCTCACCGCCCTGGGCGGCTTCGACGTGGCCGCCCTGGTCAACGGCGGCATGGTCGAGGACGCCTCGGACCGCTTCTACTCCTCGCCGGACAACATCATCGCCCCCGGCCGCTCGCAGAAGATGGACGACGGCTGGGAGAACCGGCGCCGCCGCGACACCGAGCACGACTGGGTGCGCTTCCGCCTCACCGCCCAGGCCACCGTCCGCGCCCTGGAGCTGGACACCGCCTACCTCAAGGGCAACGCGGCGGGCTGGGTGGCGGTCCTGGGCCGCGACGCGCACTCCGACGCCCCCGACGCGTGGTTCGAGATCGTCCCCCGCACCCGGCTGGAGCCCGACAGCGCCCACCGTTTCGTCCTGGACACCCCGGTCACCGCCACCCACGTGCGCACCGACGTGTACCCCGACGGCGGCATCGCGCGCCTCAACGTCTTCGGCTCCCTGACCGGGGCCGGGGCCGACCACCTCCGCGACCGCTGGAGCGAGCTGCGGGGCTGACCCCCGCGCGAACGACCGGGCCGCCGCCGGGAACACCCCGGCGGCGGCCCGTCGCCGTTCCTACCCGCGGACGAGCATCCGCCCGGCCCTGTCCCCGGGCCCCACGTCCCGACCGCGCAGGACGGTGCGGCGCACCCGCCCGAGCAGTTCGGCCCCGTCGTAGGGGCTCACCGGGTTACGGTGCTCCAGCGCGCGCACGTCCACCCGGAAGGACTCCTCCGGGGCGACCACGGCGAAGTCGGCGTCGGCGCCCTCGGCGATGGCGCCCTTGCCTCGCAGTCCGGCCACCCGGGCGGGCCCGGACGACATCCACCGCACCACGTCCGCCAGGGATCCACCGCGGCGGCGGGCCTCGGTCCACACCGCGGAGAAGCCCACCTGGAGGCCGGACACCCCGCCCCACGCGGTGCCGAAGTCGCCGGTGTCCAGGTCCTTGAGGTCGGGGGTGCTGGGCGAGTGGTCGCTGACCACGCAGTCGATCAGCCCGTCGGCCAGCGCGCGCCACAACAGGTCGCGGTTGGCCGCGTCCCGGATGGGCGGGCAGCACTTGTACTGGGTGGCCCCCGCGGGCACGCCCTCGGCCTCCAGGGTGAGGTAGTGCGGGCAGGTCTCCACCGTCAGCGGCACGCCCTCGGCCCTGGCCCGGGCGATCAGCGGCAGGGCGGAGGCACTGGACAGGTGCAGCACGTGCGCGTGGGTGCCGGTGGCCCTGGCCACGTCGATCACCCGGGCGATCGCCTCGTTCTCGGCGGTGTCGGGCCGCGAGGCCAGGAAGGAGGCGTAGTCGCGCCCGGCCGCGGGCGGCGCCCCGTCCAGGACGCCGGGGTCCTCGGCGTGCACGATGAGCCGTCCGCCGAACTCCCCGATCGCCTCCGCGGCCGAGTACAGCTCCTCCGGGGACAGGTGGCCGAACTCCTCCACCCCCGACGGGGACAGGAACGCCTTGAACCCGAACACCCCGCGCTCCCAGAGCGCGGCGAGCTCCTTGGTGGCGCCGGAGCGGCTGTTCTCGGGGACCGCCCCGCCCCAGAAGCCCACGTCCACGGCGAGCTTGCCCTCGGCGGCGGCCTGCTTGGCGTCGAGCCCGGCGACGGTGGTGGTCGGCGGCACGCTGTTGAGCGGCATGTCCACCAGGGTCGTGATCCCGCCCAGGGCGGCGGCCCGCGTGGCGGTGGCGAAGCCCTCCCACTCGGTGCGCCCGGGCTCGTTGACGTGCACGTGGGTGTCGACCAGGCCCGGCAGCAGCACCTCGTCCTCGGCCAGGGTGATCTCGCGGCGGGCGATGAGCGGCGCGGACTCCCCCTCCAGGACGTGGACCACACGCCCGTCGCGCACCCCGACGGTGACGGGCCTCTCCCCCTCGGGGGTGAGGGCGCGGCGGGCGCGGACGGCGAGATCGTGCTGGGTCATCGGTTTCACTGCTCCTGTCCCACCCGCCGGCTGGCCAGGCCGACGAGTGTGCGGGTGTCGGTTCCGGCGGCGTCGGCCACCTCGGCCTCGTCCAGCGCCCCGCAGCGTACCCCGCTCACCAGGGCTGCGGCCAACGCCTGGGCGGTGGCGGGCTCGTCCAGCACGCCCCCGGCGACGGCGCCGAGGTAGGCGCGCAGGCGCGCGGCGGCGGGCGCGAAGGCCTCGCGGTAGAAGACGTAGGTGGCCAGGTAGCGGGTGGGCAGCTGGTGCGGGTGCAGGTCCCAGCCCTGGTAGAAGCCGCGCTCCAGGGAGCGGCGGACCAGTGAGGCGTGCAGGCGCCAGGCGGCGTGCACCTCCTCGGCCGAGCCCACGGGCAGCACGTTGGTGGAGCCGTCGGAGAGCCACACCCCCGTTCCGGCGGCGGCCACCTGCATGACGGCCTTGGCGTGGTCGGCGACCGGGTGGGCCATGCTCTGGTAGGCGGCGGTGATCCCGCAGGCGGCGCTGTAGTCGTAGGTGCCGTAGTGCAGTGCGCTGACCCGGCCCTGTCCGGCGCCGATCATGCGGGCGACGGCCACCGTGCCGTCGGGGAGCAGGACCGACTGCGGGGTCTCGATCTGCAACTCGAAGCGCAGCCGCCCCTCGGGCAGCTCCAGGCGCCGCTCCAGCTCCTCGGTGAGCCAGACCATCGCCTCGACCTGCTCCACGGAGGTGATCTTGGGCAGGGTGAGCGCGAGCCCGTCCGGCAGCCCGCCCCGCTCCTCCAGGAGGGTGTGCAGGAACAGCGCGAGGCTGCGGGCGCCGCGGGCGCGCCCGGCGGCCTCCATGCCCTTCATCCGCACGCCCAGGACGGGCGGTGCCTGTCCGGCTTCCATGTCGGAGCACAGGGCGCGGGCGGCGGCGACGGTGTCGCCGTCCTCCTGCGCGTCGCCGCGGTCGCCGTAGCCGTCCTCCAGGTCCACGCGCAGGTCCTCGACCGGCTCGCGGACGAGCTTGTCGCGCAGGCGGGGCAGGACCTCGGCCACGGCGTCCTCGTCCACGCCGGTGGCGGCGGCCAGGGCCGCGGCGTCGGGCGCGTACTCGTCCAGACTGCGCAGGGCCGCCTCGCCCCACTCCCGGACCAGTCCGGCCCGGACGCGGTCCGCCGGAACGTAGACGGTGTGCACCGGCTGGCGTGCGCCGGAGGAGCCCGGGTAGTCGCGGACGAGCCGGGCGTCGGCGTCGGCCAGGCGGGCGTTCAGTCCGGCGGTGAGCACGTCCAGGCCGAGATCGGGTTCCCTGCGGCGGTTCTCGGACCGGTCCTGTTGCACGTGTATGTCCCCTCCCAGGCTAGTTTTTCCTATCGTGGATATTAACTTTTGCTATCCGGAATAACAAGGGAGACCGGGGTGTCCAAGATCCCGGGGCGCAGGTTCCCGGACCACCGGAACACCGCCGTTGCACGTGCTATAGAAGACAGTGAGCCGGAAACCGTCCTCCCCGCGCGGAGGCAGGACCCCGAACCCACGGCCCTCAGCATGGGAGCACGATCCTTGTCAGCCCCACAGACCTCTCTCCACCCTGACGAACAGGGCAAACGCGGACGCTCCGGCGGCGTGCAGTCCCTCGACCGCGCCTTCTCACTGCTGGAGATCATGGCCGAGGCGGGCGGCGAGACCTCGTTGAGCCAGCTGGCCGACTCCTCGGGGCTCCCCCTGCCGACCATCCACCGCATCATCCGCACCCTGGTCGGCAACGGTTACGTGCGCCAGCTGCCCTCCCGCCGCTACGCGCTGGGGCCCCGGCTGATCGGTCTGGGCGACAAGGCCTCGCAGATGCTGGGCACCTGGGCCCGCCCGCACCTGGCGCAGCTGGTGGAGGACCTGGGCGAGACCGCCAACCTCGCCATGCTCGACGGCGACAAGGTCGTCTACGTCGCGCAGGTGCCCTCACAGCACTCCATGCGCATGTTCACCGAGGTGGGGCGCCGCGTGCTGCCGCACTCGGCGGGCGTGGGCAAGGCGCTGCTGTCCCAGCTCGACGACGAGGAGGTGCTGGCCACGGTCCGCCGCACCGGCATGCCCGCCGCCACCGACCGCACCATCACCGACCCCGACGCCTTCCTCGCCGAGCTGCGCCGGGTCCGCTCACAGGGCTTCGCCGTGGACGACGGCGAGCAGGAGGTCGGCGTGCGCTGCGTGGCGGTCCCCGTCGCGGGCGCGCCCTCGGGCATGGCCGTGTCGGTGTCGGGCCCCGAGGCCCGGGTGAGCTGGGAGTTCGTGGACCGCGCCGCCCCCATCGTGCGGCGCTGCGCCACCCTGTTGGCCACCGACCTCAACAACCAGACATGACGAACCGGGCCGGGGTCGCCCCGGCCCGGCCTGTTCGCCGCGCTCCCGTGCCCACAGCCGGCGGCGGCGCCCGCACCCCGCGAGGCGACCGCGTGTCGGGGCCCGCGCACGGCACCGGCGGCCCCCGAGGTCAGCCCGTCAGGTGGGCTGGTCGAAGCCCAGCTTGCGCAGCTGCTTGGGATCGCGCTGCCAGTCCTTGGCCACCCGCACCCGCAGGTCCAGGAACACCCGTCGGCCCAACAGGGCCTCGATCTGCTTGCGGGCCCGCGAACCCACGTCGCGCAGGCGCGAGCCCTTGGACCCGATCACGATCGCCTTCTGGCTGGAGCGCTCCACGTACAGCGACGCGTAGATGTCCACCAGCTCCTTGCCCGGACGGGTGTTCTCGCGCTCGTACATCTCGTCCACGACCACCGCGATGGAGTGCGGCAGCTCGTCGCGCACACCCTCCAGGGCCGCCTCGCGCACCAGCTCCGCCACCAGCATCTCGTCCGGCTCGTCGGTGAGGTCGCCGTCCGGGTACAGCGGCGGCCCCTCCGGCAGGTGCGAGCACAGCACGTCGGTGACGGTCTCCAGCTGGAAGCCCCCCTGGGCCGAGACCGGGACGATGTCGGCCCAGTCGCCCAGCTCGTTCACCGCCATCAGGTGACGGCCCACGGCGTCCCGGTCCACCAGGTCGGTCTTGGTGACCAGGGCGACCACGGGGGTGTTGGTCTGCTCCGCCAGCTCCTTGGCGATGTAGGTGTCGCCCCGCCCGATCGGCTCGTTGGCGGGCAGGCAGAACGCGATCACGTCCACCTCGACCAGGGTGGACCGCACCAGCGAGTCCAACCGCTCACCCAGCAGGGTGCGCGGCTTGTGCAGGCCGGGCGTGTCCACGATGATCAGCTGCGCGTCGGGCCGGTGCACGATCCCGCGCACCGTGCGCCGCGTGGTCTGGGGCCGGTTGCTGGTGATCGCCACCTTCTGCCCGACCAGCGCGTTCATCAGGGTGGACTTGCCCACGTTGGGGCGGCCCACGAAGCACGCGAAACCGCTGCGGAAGCCCTCGGGGTGGGAGGGCATCTCCAGCGGTACGCGCAGCTTCTCCAGGTCGAGCTCGTTCATGGGTCCTTCTCAGCTCCGGGTGATGCTCGCGGGCACCCCGTCGGGGGCCGCGATCACCACCACCTGGGTCTTCAGGTCTTCCGCCACCGCGCGGTCGTCCTCGGTCAGCTCCGCGGCCTCGGTGACCACCACGGCGGCCTCCAGCGCGGTGGCCTCACCGGAGACCGCCGCGGCCACGGCCGCCTGGAGCGCGGACAGCCGGAGCGAGGGCAGCGACACCGTCGTGGCCACGTACGTGCGCCCGGTCTCGTCGCGCACCGCCGCGCCCTCCGCCGCCGCGTTGCGGGCCCGGGAGGCCCGCGCGAGCGTGATGAGCTTGCCGTCCTCGGGGCCGAGCCCCGTCGTCTCCGTCACTGCTCCGTGCTCCTCACGTCGTCGTTGTCCTCCTCCGGCGCCCCTTCGGCGTCGGCGGGCAGGCGCTCCACCAGGACCGTGGTCATCCGGCTCCGGCGGCTGCTCTTGCCCTCGAGGGTCAGTCGGAGACCAGCGTATTCGGCCCGGTCCCCTCCCACGGGCACCCGGCCCAGGACGAACGCCACGAGTCCGCCGACGGTCTCCACGTCCGCCACGTCCAGGTCCCGGTCCGGGAACAGCTCGTCCAGCTCGCCCAGCGGCAGGCGGGCGGTCACCCGCACCCGGTCCGCGTCGAGCCAGTCCACCGGCGGGATCTCGTGGTCGTACTCGTCGGTGATCTCACCGACGATCTCCTCCACGATGTCCTCCAGGGTCACCAGGCCCGCCGTGCCGCCGTACTCGTCGATGGCCACCGCGACGTGGTTGCGCTGCTGCTGCATCTCGCGCAGCAGCTCGTCGATGGGTTTGGTGTCGGGGACGTAGTTCGCCTGGCGCATCACGTCGCCCGCGGTGAGCGGCACCTCGTCGTCGGTGCCCGCGGCCGCCGCCCAGCGGTCGCGCAGCTGGTACACCAGGTCCTTGAGGTAGACGATGCCGACCACGTCGTCCTCGTCCTCACCCGTCACCGGGATGCGCGAGTACCCGCTGGCCAGCGCCAGGGTCAGCACGGCGTCGGCGTCGGCCCCACGGCTGGTGAACACGATGTCGGGGCGGGGCACCATCACCTCGCGCACGGGCGTGTCGTCGAGCTTGAACACCGAGTGGATCATCTGGCTCTCCTCGGGGTCGATGACCTCCCCCCGCTCGGCCAGGTCCACGAGCTGGCGCAGCTCCACCTCGGTGCTGAAGGGGCCCTCGCGGTCGCCCTTGGCGCGCGGGGTGAGCGCGCGGCCGGCCCCCACGAACAGCTGGGCGATGGGGCCCACCACGACCTGGACCGGGTAGACCACCGCCGCGCTGGCGCGCGCGAAGGCCCCGGAGAACTGGCGGCCGAGGATGCGCGGCGCGATCGCGATCAGCACCGACTCCACCACGACCATCGCCGCGGCGGTCAACCCGAGTGCGGGCCAGCCGAGCCCCAGCAGGAACACCATGCCCACGGCGGCGGCCAGCACCGCGCACACCTCGCACACCACGCGCAGGAACAGCAGCACGTTGAGGTGGCGGGTGGGGTCCGCCGACACCCGCTCCCAGCGGCGCCCGGACTTGGCCACGCGCTCACCGGAACTCGCCTCGGGCAGGCCCACCGACATCACACGGGTGACGGCGACCTCCGCGGCCACCAGGAAGCCCGCGACGGCGGTCAGCACCAGGGCCACCGCGAACGCGCTGATCCACTCCACGGGCTCACCGGTGGTCAACGGGGCGATGTCAGGCCAGGCCGACGGAGTCATCGGGCGCTCTCATCCCCTTCGGCCCCGGCCGCCTCGCGCTCGCGCCAGGCCGCGAGGATCTCTCCCTGGAGACCGAACATCTCCTTGTGCTCCTCGGGCTCGGCGTGGTCGTAGCCCAGCAGGTGCAGGATGCCGTGCGTGCACAGCAGGTCGATCTCCGCCTCGGTGCCGTGCCCGGCCTTCTCCGCCTGGCGCTCGGCGACCTGCGGACAGATGATCACGTCCCCCAGGACGCCCGGCTCGCTCGTGCGGCCGGGGCCGCCGGGGCGCAGTTCGTCCATCGGGAAGGAGAGCACGTCGGTGGGGCCCGGCTCGTCCATCCACCGCACGTGCAGGTCGGCCATCGGCTCCTCGTCCACGAGCACGACGGACAGCTCGGCCAGCGGATGGACGCGCATGGCGTCGAGCACGTGACGGGCCAGACGGGAGAGCCTCTCCTCGTCCACGGTGGTGACGCCGGACTCGTTGGCGACGTCGATACTCATGGTTGCGTCTGCCTTACCTAGGGATCGCGGGGCCGGGCGGAGTGCCCGGCCGGTGGTGCGGCGCGCCGGTCCGGCGCGCCCTCGGCAACCGAACCGGTGGACCCGCCTGTGGCGGGCCCACCGGTTCGGACGCCGTGGGGTCGTGTTCCTCGGGCCGTCTCGGGTCCGAAGGCCCTCGGCGGAACACCCCTGTCTCAGTCTGCCTGTTCCCCGTCACCGACGCTCCCCGGCTCCGCCGGGGTGTCGGGGGCGACACGGCGCGCGGACCCGCGCCGGGGGCGGCCGCCCCCGGCGGACCCCCTGCCGTCCCGGGCGTCGCCCTGGGCGGCGTCGTAACGCCCGTAGGCGTCCACGATCTTGCCCACCAGCTTGTGCCGGACGACGTCCTCACTGCTCAGGCGGCAGAAGGCGATGTCGTCGATGTCACTCAGGATGGACTCGATGGTGCGCAGACCGCTGGTCTGCCCGCCGGGCAGGTCGACCTGGGTCACGTCACCGGTGACCACGATCTTGGAGCCGAACCCGAGCCTGGTGAGGAACATCTTCATCTGCTCGGGCGAGGTGTTCTGGGCCTCGTCCAGGATGATGAAGGAGTCGTTCAGGGTACGGCCGCGCATGTACGCCAGCGGCGCGACCTCGATGGTCCCCGCCGCCATGAGCTTGGGGATGGAGTCGGGGTCGAGCATGTCGTGCAGGGCGTCGTAGAGCGGGCGCAGGTAGGGGTCGATCTTGTCGTAGAGGGTGCCGGGCAGGAAGCCCAGCCGCTCACCGGCCTCCACCGCGGGGCGGGTGAGGATGATCCGGTTGACTTCCTTGTCCTGGAGCGCCTTGACCGCCTTGGCCATGGCCAGGTACGTCTTGCCGGTACCGGCGGGGCCGATGCCGAACACCACCGTGCGCTGGTCGATGGTGTCGACGTAGCGCTTCTGGTTGAGCGTCTTGGGACGGATGGTCTTGCCGCGGTTGGACAGGATGTTGGTGGTCAGCACGTCCGCGGGGCGCTCGGCGCCGGGCGAGCGCAGCATGTGGACCATGCGTTCTATGGTGTCGGGGGTGACGTGGGTGCCGCTCTTGGCGAGTTCGATCAGCTCCTCGACGAGGCGGACCACGACGGCGGTCTCCTCCGGGGAGCCGCTGATGGTGAACTCGTTGCCGCGCACGTGGATGTCGCTGTCGAAGGCCCGCTCCAACGCCCTGAGGAGTTCGTCCCTGGAGCCCAGCAGGCTGACCATCGTGTGCTCGTCGGGCACCACGACCTTGACCTGGGTGTCCCGTGGCGGGTGCGTGTGCGTTGTCTCGGACATGATGAGGCCGTGCGGCCGCTGTCCCTACCCTTCGGTCGGGCGCCTGCCCGACCCCTGCGGGAGGCGCACCTGGTGGACGGTCCCGGCGCCGCGGACGGCGCCCGGTCGGAGCTTGCGCGCCGGTGTTCCCCATGGTCACACCGAACCCTCGAAGCCCACAGCGACGAGTCTACCAAGGCGCCTCCGCCCGACTCGATCCGTTATTTCCGCCTGTGGACAACGTGCGGGAGGGACGGGGTCGGGGCGTCGGCGTCCGCGCGCGGGACCGGTCGGGCGCCTCCTACCCGGGGGGCCAGTTGAGTCCGCGGCCGCCGAGCAGGTGCCCGTGGAGGTGGAAGACCGTCTGCCCGGCGCCGCTGCCGGTGTTGAACACCAGCCGGTAGCCCTGGTCGGTGACGCCCTCGTCCACGGCCACCTCGTGCGCCACCCGGACGATCTCGTCGAGCAGGCCGGTGTCCGCCGCCGCGGCCTCGGCGGCGTTGGGGTGGTGCTCGCGCGGGATGACCAGCACGTGCGTGGGCGCCTGGGGGTTGATGTCGCGGAAGGCGACCGCGCGCTCGCTCTCGCGCACGATCTCGGCGGGCACCTCCCCCTTCACGATCTTGCAGAAAAGACAGTCGTCCTGGGCCATCGCTCACCTTTTTTACGTCCGCGCGACCGCCGAAAGGGCCGCCGTATCGGGTTCGTCCGGGACCATGATGCCGCAGGTCGCCGTCGGGCGGGCCCACGGCGGAGGGCTTGGGAGGCGCTGTGGGCGAGCGGATTCGGCGACGCCCGGCGCCCCGGGCGCGATAGGCTTTCCACCCGTGCGCGTCAGGTCGTCGGCTCCGTCCGGCCCCGGCCATATTCCCGCGTGTTCGGATTGAAACGCACGTCTACCTGGAAAAGAAGAGGTATGCCCTTTCGTAAACCCCGCGACAAGGGTGTGCGTCGAACTGATGTGACGACAGAAACCATGGTGGCCGGTGCCACCACGGCACCGCTCTCGGTGGAGTGGGACGCCGACCACGCCGTGACGGAGCTCTACCGGGAGCACTACCGTCCGCTCGTTCGGCTCGCCGCCCTGCTGGTCCGCGACCACGCGACCGCGGAAGAGGTCGTCCAGGACTCGTTCGTCGCCATGCACGGAGCGTGGCGCCGCCTGCGCGACCCGAACAAGGCCCTGTCCTACCTGCGCCAGGCCGTGGTGAACAAGGCCCGGTCCGTACTCCGCCACAGGGCGGTCGTGGAGAAGCACGCGCCCAAGGCCCTGCCCGACGCCCCCAGCGCGGAACACGGCGCGCTGAGCCTGTTGGAGCGCGAAGCCGTCATCCGTGCCCTGCGCAAACTACCCACCCGTCAGCGAGAGGCCATCGTGCTCCGGTACTACGGCGACCTGTCCGAGGCACAGATCGCGGACGCCATGGGGATCAGCCGGGGTGCGGTGAAGAGCCACACGTCCCGCGGTATCTCCGCGCTCCGCTCTGTTCTGGAGCAAACGACATGACCAGCCCCACGAACCCCACGAACGATCCGTTCGAGGAGCAGCTGCGCCACCTGCTCAAGGCCGAGGCCGACACGGTCACGACCTCTCCCGAGGCGTTGAACCTGATCCGTGAGCGCACCGAGCGCAGTCGCGGTTCGGCCTGGTTCGGTATGCCCTGGCTACGTCCGGCGGTGGCGGTGGCGGGAGCCGCCCTGATCGCCGGGTCCGTGGCCATCTCCAGCCCCCAGGTCCGCGACCACGTGCTGGAGATCGTCCCCGCGGGCGCCGACCGCGAGGGCGCGCCCGCCGAGGAGGAGGGCGAGGGCGGCGGTGTGATCGCTCCCGACCCCTCCACCGGCTCCGTGGACGGCACCACCCAGCAGGAGGAGGAGCCGCCGCGCGACCCGGCCTCCTCCCCCACCCCGGAGGACGACGAGGAGGAGCCCGCTCCCTCCGAGGAGGGCGTCACGGCCGCCACCACCTGTCCGACGCCCGAGGAGCCCGCCTCCCCGACCCCGTCCAGCTCCGAGGAGGAGAAGGGCGAGAAGGCCGCCTCCGAGGAGGAGTGCGAGCCCAGCGACGAGCCGAGCAGCGGCACCGGCGACGGGTCCACCGGTGAGGAGGGCGGCGGTGACAGCGGCGGCGGGACCGGTGGTGAGGAGCCCTCCGGCGGCGACGGCACCGGCGGCGAGGGCGGCGGGACCGGAGGCGACGGAACCGGCACCGGCGGCACCGGCACCACCGGAGGCGACAACGGCGCCAAGACGGCTCCCAGCAGCTGACACACCCCCCACGGAGGGCCCGTCCCCGTACACGTCGGGGCCGGTCCGCGCAGGAGTCATCCGCTGGACACACGAGAGGCGCCCGGACACGTCCGGGCGCCTCTCGTGTGTTCAGCGTCGGGCCGTGCGCCCTACCAGCGGCCGGTGCGGGCCTGGAGCACCGACAGGGCGGCGACCCCGGCGGTGGAGGTGCGCAGCACGCTCGGTCCCAGCAGCGCCCGGACCGCGCCCGCGGCGTCGAACGCCTCCAGCTCGGCGTCGGAGAAGCCGCCCTCGGGACCGACCACCACGACGACGCCGGCGTCCTGTCCGACAGGCAGTTCCAGCTGTGACAGGCGGCTGGCGCCGTCCTCGTGCAGCACGACGCCCAGGTCCGCCCCCGCCAGCAGTTCGACCACGGCGGTGCGGTCGGCGAGGTCGGCCACCTCGGGCAGCCGCGCACGCCGGGCCTGCTTGGCCGCCTCGCGGGCGGTCGCACGCCACTTGGCCAGCGCCTTGGCGGCGCGGTCGCCCTTCCAGCGGGTGACGCAGCGCTCCGCCGCCCAGGGCACGACCGCGTCCGCCCCGGCCTCGGTCATCATCTCCACGGCCAGTTCGCCCCGGTCGCCCTTGGGCAGTGCCTGGACCACGGTCAGGCGGGGGCGGGGCGCCGGTTCCTCCCGGCGGTCCACCACCGCGCAGACGATGTGGTCCCTGCCCACGGCGGTCACCGTGCAGCGGGCGCGCAGACCGCGTCCGTCGGAGAGGTCGACGGTCTCGCCCTCCCGGATGCGGCGCACCACGGCGGCGTGGCGGCCCTCGGCGCCGTCCACCGTCACCCGGTCGGCCGCCAGGTCGGCGGCTTCGACCAGGAAGACCGGCGGTGTCACTTGGCGCCGAAGGCGTCGCGGATCTTGGAGAAGAACCCGCCGTGTCCGGGGCTGAAGCGTCCCGGGGTCTGGTCCTCGCCGCGCAGTTCGGCGAACTTGCGCAGGAGGGCCTCCTGCTCCTCGTCCAGCCTGCTCGGGGTCTCCACGTCGACGCGGATGCGCAGGTCGCCCCGGCCGCCGCCGTCGAGGTGGCTGACGCCCTTGTTGGGGAGGGTGATGACGTGGCCGGAGTTGGTGCCCGGGCGCAGGTCGATGTTCTCGGTGCCGTCGAGGGTGTCGAAGGCGAAGGAGGCGCCCAGCGCGGCGGCCGTCATGGGGACGGTCACCGTGCAGTGCAGGTCGTCGCCGCGGCGTTCGAAGGTGGGGTGCGGGCGCTGGATGATCTCCAGGATGATGTCGCCGCGCGGTCCGCCGTTGGGGCCGACCTCACCCTCCCCGGCGAGCTGGATGCGGGTGCCGTCGTCGACGCCCGCGGGGATCTTGACGGTGCGGGTGACCTTCTCGCGCACCCGGCCCTCGCCCGCGCAGTCGCCGCAGGGGTTGGTGATGACCGAGCCCTGGCCCGAGCACTGGGGGCAGGGGCGGGAGGTCATGACCTGGCCGAGGAAGGACCGCGTGACCTGGGAGACCTCGCCCTGTCCGTGGCACATCTCACAGGTGGTGCGGTGCGAACCGGCCGCCGTCCCCTCGCCCTGGCAGGTCTCGCACAGGATGGCGGTGGGGAAGGTGATCTCCTTGCTGACCCCGAACGCGGTCTCCACCAGGTCGAGTTCGACGCGGATCTTGATGCTGCGCCCGCGGCGGACCCGCTCCCGGGGGCCGCGCCCGCCGGGCTGGCCGCCGCCGAAGAAGGCGTTCATGATGTCGTCGAAGGCGAACCCGCCCGCGCCGCCGAAGCCCCCGGCCCCGCCGCCGCCGGGCGCGTAGGGGTCCTGGCCCATGTCGAACATCCGGCGCTTGTTCTCGTCGGAGAGGACCTCGTAGGCCTGGGTCACCTCCTTGAAGCGCTCCTGGGTTGCGGGGTCCGGATTGATGTCCGGGTGGAGTTCGCGCGCGAGCCGCCGGTAGGCCTTCTTGATCTCGTCCTTGGACGCGTCGCGACGCACTCCGAGAACCTGGTAATAGTCTCTGGCCACTGGGTTACTGTCCTGCCAAAATCTGTCCGACATAGCGAGCCACGGCGCGTACTGCTCCCATCGTCCCCGGATAGTCCATCCGGGTGGGTCCCACCACACCGATCTTGGCGAGCGACTGGTTTCCCACACCGTAGTCCGCCGACACGATGGAGGTGGACCTCAGGCCCTCGTGGAAGTTCTCCGCGCCGATGCGCACCGTGAGCATCGACGGGTCCTTGGCCTCTCCCAGCAAACGGATGAGGACCATGTTCTCTTCCAGTGCCTCCAGGACGTCCCTGAGGCTGGCGGCGAAGTCGACGGCGGCGAGGTTGGCCGTCCCCGCGAGGACGATCTTCTCCTCGTGCCGCTCGACGAGGCTCTCCAGCAGGACGGAGAGGACCGACACCGCCATCTGGCGGTGTTCGGGCGCCACCTGCGGAGGCAGGTCCTCCACCGCGTCGGGCACGTCGCCGAGGTGGCGTCCGGCGATGGCCCGGTTCAACATCGCGCGCAGGTCGTTGACGGCGGCCTCGTGGACCTCTCCCAGGCCGTCGATGACGCGCTGCTCGACCCGGCCCGTGTTGGTGATCACGACCATCATGATCCGCTGCCCCCCGAGGGGGACCAGTTCCACGTGCTGCACCGACGAGCGGGTCAGCGACGGGTACTGGACGATCGCGACCTGGCGGGTGAGCTGCGCGAGGAGCCGCACGGTCCGGGCGACGATCTCGTCGAGGTCCACGGCGCCGGTGAGGAATGACTCGATGGCGCGCCGCTCCGCGCTGGAGAGCGGTTTGACCGAGGAGAGCCGGTCGACGAAGAGCCGGTACCCCTTGTCCGTGGGAACGCGTCCGGCACTGGTGTGCGGCTGCGCGATGTAGCCGTCCTCCTCGAGGGCGACCATGTCGTTGCGGATGGTCGCCGGGGAGACTCCGAGCCGGTGCCGGTCGGCCAGGGCCTTGGAACCCACGGGCTCGTTGGTGTTGACGAAGTCCTCGACGACGGCACGCAGGACCGCGAGCTTGCGCTCATCCAGCACTCGCCACCTCCTGGCACTCCATGGTCCTCAGTGCTAAGTCTATGCCCGGCCGCAAACCCTGACGGTTACCCGCGGGTGGTGAAGCCGCGGCGCGGCCGTGTCACCCCTGCTCCCGCCGGGAACGCGGCACGCGCCGCGGCCGACGGGGCGCCGGCGCGCGCCACCAGTAGACTGCACGACCGTGGCTACCAAGGGAACCGGCCGTTACGGCCGCGACGTGCTCGCCGGGGACTGGCGCCGCCCGAAGAAGAAGGCGGTCCGCGAGGTGCCCCTGGAGAGGGAACTGGTCGTGGAGGACGCCGAGGAGGCGTTCTGCGGGGCGGTGATGGCCTGGGACAAGGCCACCGTCACGTTGGAGGACCGGCACGGCCGCCGCCGCGTGTTCGACCTCGCCCCCGCCGCGTTCCTGGTCGACGGCGAGCCGGTGACCCTCGTGCGCCCCTCCACCGCTCCACGGGGGCCGCTGCGCAGCGCCTCCGGGTCGGTGGCGGTACCGGGCGCGCGGGCGCGCACGGCCCGGGAGAGCCGGATCTACGTGGAGGGCGTCCACGACGCCGAGCTGGTGGAGAAGGTCTGGGGCCACGACCTGCGCGTGGAGGGGGTGGCCGTCGAGTTCCTGGAGGGGGTCGACGACCTGCCCTCGATCGTGGCGGAGTTCTCACCCGGGCCCGGCAGGAGGCTGGGCGTCCTGGTGGATCACCTGGTACCGGGATCCAAGGAGACGCGGATCGCCGAGCGGGTGCGCGGCGAGCACGTGCTGGTGGCCGGGCACCCCTACGTCGACGTCTGGCAGGCGGTGCGGCCGGGTTCCGTGGGGATCGGGGCATGGCCCGAGGTGCCGCGCGGCGTCCCCTGGAAGGAGGGGGTCGTGAGCGCCCTGGGCTGGCGGATGGAGACGGGAGAGGCGTGGCGCCGGATCCTGGGGTCGGTCCGTACCTATGCTGATCTGGAGCCGGCTCTGCTCGGCCGGGTGGAGGAACTGATCGACTTCGTCACCGGGCCGCACCCGGACGCTCCCTAGCGAGCGCTGCGCGCGGGAGGAGCGGTAGGACCTAGGATTTGACCTGGGCGAGGCGCCGGTCCCCGTGTCCGGTGCCGAGGCCGCCCGCCTCCGGCCCGCGCGGTCGTCGGTACAGCACGGTAGTACAGAACCTCCCTCTCATCAGCGGAGCCAAGGAAGAGCATGAGCCAGACCCCGACGAACCCCCCGCCCCCGGAGGATCCCCACCGGGGACAGCAGCAGGAGCACGGGCAGGACGGTCAGCAGGAGTACGGACAGCGGCCCCCGCAGCCGGAAGCCGGCCAGCAGCCCGCCTACGGACAGCCGTCCGGGGCGCAGCCGCCCTACGCTCCGCAGCCCGACCAGGACCACGGCCAGCAGCCCTCGGGCGCGCAGCCCGCCTACGGCCAGCCCTCCGGCGCGCAGTCCCCGTACGCCCCGCAGCCCGGGCAGGGCTACCAGGGCTACGGCCAGGCCCCGGGGGCGCAGCCCGACTTCGCACCGCCCCCCGGCGCCCCGTCGCCGTACGCGCCCCAGCCCGGTCAGGGCCAGCCCGCCTACGGTCAGCCCTCGGGCGCGCAGTCGCCGTACGCCCCGCAGTTCGAGCAGGGGCAGCAGGGCTACGGCCAGGCCTCGGGAGCCCAGCCCGGCTACGCCCCGCAACCCGAATACGGTCAGCAGCCCTACGCCCAGCCCCAGCAGGGCGAGTACGGCCAGCCCCCGGCCGGACAGCAGCAGCCCGGTTTCGCACCGCCGGAAGGCACCCCCGAGCAGCCCGGCTACGGGCAGCAGACGGCCTACGGCCAGACCCCGGGGGCGCAGCCCGCCTACGGTCAGCCCTCCGGCGCCCAGTCCCCGTACGCACCGCAGCCCGACCAGGGACAGCAGGGCTACGCCCAGGCACCGGGAGCGCAGCCCTCCGGCGCCCAGCCCGGCTACGCCCCGCAGCCCGAGTACGGTCAGCAGCCCTACGGCCAGCCCCAACAGCCCCAGCAGGGGGTCTACGGCCAGCCCACTCCGAGCCAGCAGCAGCCCTACCCGGGCGCGCCCGCGGCGTACGGGCAGCCGGGCGTTCCGGGCCAGCCCCAGCAGGGCGCGCCGGGCGGCGACAACAGCACGCTCGTGGCCATGCTCGCCCACCTGTCGGGCTTCGTGGTCGCCTGCCTGGGCTGGATCCCGCCGCTGGCCATCTACTTCGCCAAGCGCAACCAGTCGCCGTTCGTCCGCCACCACGCGGCCGAGGCGGCCAACTTCCAGCTCACCCTGCTGATCCCCTACCTCTTCGCGTGGGTGGCCTTCATCGGCCTGGGTATCTTCTTCCCAGAGCTGTCCTGGATCGGATCCCTCCTGGTCGCCCTGATCTGGGTCGTCGCTATCGTGTTCGGCGTCCTGGGCGCCAACGGCGCCAACAAGGGGACGTGGTACCGCTACCCGGTGAGCATCCGCCTGTTGAAGTGATCCGCTCCCGCACGCAGTCCGAGCGCATCCGCACGAAGGAACCCAACATGTCCTATCCCAGCAACCCTCCCGAGGGCCCCTACGGCCAGGGCCAGCAGCCCGGCCAGGACTCCGGCGGTTACCCCTCCCAGCACGGTTACCCCACCGGTGGCCAGCCCGGCTACCAGCAGGGCGGCTATCCGCTCCCGCCCGGCCAGCCCGGGTACCAGGAGCAGTCCGGCGGATATCCGGGCCAGCCCGGTGGCTACCCCGGCCAGCCCGGGTACGAGCAGACCGGCGGCTACCAGTCCCACTACCAGCAGGGCGGTTACGGCCAGCCCCCGCACGGCGCCTACGGCCCCTCCTCGGCCACGACCGGCCAGCCCAGTCCGGACGAGCGCCAGATGGCGATGTTCGCCCACGTGGGCGGCGGCGTCATCGGCTGGCTCGTGCCGCTGATCATCTTCTTCGTCAAGAAGGACGAGTCGCCGTTCGTCCGCAACCAGGCCGCGCAGGCGCTGAACTTCCAGCTCCTGATCCTGATCGGCTACCTGATCTCCAGCGTCCTGATGATCGTCATCATCGGGTTCCTGACCTGGTTCATCTGCTGGATCGCGGCCGTCGCCCTCGGCATCATCGGCGGTGTGGCCGCCAACCGGGGCGAGTGGTACCGCTACCCGTTCAACGTCAGCTGGATCAAGTAGTCCGGCGCTTCGGCGGACGCGAGGGGGCCCGGCCGTCGGCCGGGCCCCCTCGCCGTGTCCGGCCCCGGCCGGAGGGGCTCAGGTGAGGTCGCGCACCACGGCGTCGGCGAGCAGGCGCCCGCGCAGGGTGAGGGCCGCGCGGCCCTCCTCGTGGGCGTCCGCGTCCAGCAGGCCCTCGGCGACGGCCCGCTTGGCCGCGTCGCGGCCGTGCGGTTCGAGCAGGTCCAGCGGGCACCCGCCCTCCACACGCAGTTCCAGCAGGACGCGTTCGAAGCGGCGCTCCTCCTCGGTGAGCACCTCGCGGGCCAGGCCCGGGCTGTGCCCGGCGGCCAGGCGGGCGGCGTAGGCGGCCGGGTGCTTGACGTTCCACCAGCGGGTGCCGCCCACGTGGCTGTGCGCGCCCGGGCCCACGCCCCACCAGTGGCCGCCGGTCCAGTACAGGAGGTTGTGCCTGCTGCGGCCCTGCTCGGTGCGCGCCCAGTTGGACACCTCGTAGGCGCTGAACCCGGCCGCGGTGAGGACCTCCTCGGCCATGAGGTAGCGGTCGGCCATCGTGTCGTCGTCGGGCTCGGCGAGTTCGCCCCGGCGCACGCGGGCGGCCAGGCGGGTGCCCTCCTCGACGATGAGGGAGTAGGCCGAGACGTGGTCGGGTCCGGCGGAGACCGCGGCCTCCAGGGAGGCCCGCCAGTCCTCGTCGCCCTCCCCGGGAGTGCCGTAGATCAGGTCGAGGTTGACGTGCTCGAACCCTGCCCGCCGCGCCCACTCCACGCACTGCTCGGGGCGTCCGGGCGTGTGGCCGCGCTCCAGCACCCGCAGCACGTGCTCGCGGGCGCTCTGCATACCGAAGGACACACGGGTGAACCCGGCCTCGCGCAGCCGCGCGAGGTAGTCGGGGGTGACCGTCTCGGGGTTGGCCTCGGTGGTCAGCTCGGCGTCGGGCGTGAACCCGAAGCGCTCGCGCACGGCGGTGACGACGCGGCCCAGGTCCTCGGCCGACAGCAGGGTGGGCGTACCTCCGCCGACGAACAGCGTGCTGACCGGCGGGCGCTCCCCCGTCAGGACCCGGTCGGCCAGCGCGACCTCCGCGATCGCCTGGTCGGCGTAGGTCTCGCGGGAGGCGGTGGCGGTGCCGTCGCGGGAGACCAGTTCCTCGGCCGTGTAGGTGTTGAAGTCGCAGTAACCGCAGCGGGTGACGCAGAAGGGCACGTGGACGTAGAACCCGAGGGGCCGCCCGCCGAGTTCGGCGAGGGACGGCCCGGGCAGTTCGCCGGTGCTCGGTACGGGATCGCCGTCGAGGGCAACGGAAGGCATACCTCCAGTGTCGCCGACCGGCCGGTGTGCCCTGGTCCCCCGCGTCGGGCACGCGGGGGCTCGGGTACGGCGGTGCGGGATCGGAGGCGGGGAAGCGGGGGGTTACGGGATCGGGGAGCAGGGATCGGGAGATCGGGACGGGACGCGGGGTGTGGGGATCAGGCGGGGAGGGCTGTGGGGAGGACGGCCCGGTCAGACCCGGGGGCGCTCCGCCCGGGCGTGCGCGGGGGCGGCGTCGACCCGGGTGAGGGGGGCGGGGTTCCTGGTGGGGGCGATGGCGGTGGAGCCGCGGACGACCAGCTCGGGGTCGAAGACGTACTCGGTGTGGGAGACGGGGTGTCCGGCGATCTCGTCGCACAGGGCGCGCACGGCGGCCAGCGCCATGGCGTTGACCGGCTGCCGGACGGTGGTCAGCGGGGGGTCGGTGAAGGCGATGAGCTGGGAGTCGTCGAAGCCGACCACCGAGAAGTCCCGGGGGACGCTCAGGCCGCGCTGGCGGGCGGCCCGGATGGCGCCCAGGGCCATCATGTCCGAGCCGCAGACCATCGCGGTGACGCCGCGTTCGATCAGCCGGGTGGCGGCGGCGTGGCCGCCCTCCACGCCGAACAGCGACAGCTCCACGAGGTCCTCGCCGTCCAGGCCGTGCTGCGCCAGGGCCCGGTGGTACCCGTCGAGCTTGCGGCGGACCGGAACGTAGCGCTCGGGGCCGCTGGTGAACCCGATGCGGGTGTGGCCGAGGGCGACCAGGTGGTTGACGGCCAGGTGCCCGGCCTCCCGGTCGTCGCAGGAGATGAAGGCGGCGGGGATGGCGTCGGCGTACCCGTTGACCAGCACGATCGGGAGTCTGCGCGAGACCAGGGCGTGATAGCGCTCGTGGGGGGCGGTGGTGTCGGCGTGGCGCCCGGAGACGAAGAGGATGCCGGAGACGTTGCGCTCCAGCAGCAGCTCCACGTACTCGTCCTCCGTTATCCCGCCGGGGGTCTGGGTGCACAGCACCGGCGTGTACCCGCGCTGGGCGAGCGCCCCCTCGGCCGCCTGGGCGAACATCGGGAAGACGGGGTTCTCCAGTTCGGGTATGACCATGCCGACCAGTCCGGCGGAGCGCTGCCGCAGCCGGGCGGGGCGCTCGTAGCCGAGGACGTCCAGCGCCGTCAGGACGGCCTTGCGGGTGTCGCTGCCGACGCCCGGCTTGTCGTTGAGCACCCGCGAGACGGTGGCCTCGCTGACGCCTGCGTGCCGCGCGATGTCGGCAAGTCGTGGACCCATGGGCGCAACTCTAGTCGAGATCGTCGTCACACGGCCGAAAATTGGCGGTAATCTTGCGCAAGAAATTGCACTCGTCACAGGGAAGGACCCCCGCTGATGGAGCCTCAGTCGCACTGGTGGCGTGACGCGGCGATCTACCAGATCTACGTCCGCAGCTTCGCCGACTCCAACGGTGACGGTGAGGGCGACCTCGCCGGTATCCGCGAGCGCCTCCCCCACCTGGCCGAACTCGGCGTGGACGCGATCTGGCTGACGCCGTTCTACGTCTCCCCCCTCGCCGACGGCGGTTACGACGTCGCCGACTACCGCGACGTCGATCCCCGTTTCGGGACCCTGGAGGACTTCGACGCCCTCCTGGAGACCGCCCACGGGATGGGCATCCGCCTGATCATCGACGTGGTGCCCAACCACTCCTCCTCCGCCCACCGGTGGTTCAAGGAGGCCGCGGCCGCCGAGCCGGGCGAGCACGCCCGCTCGCGGTACGTCTTCCGGGACGGCAGGGGACCCGACGGGGAGGAGCCGCCGAACAACTGGAAGTCGATCTTCGGCGGCCCGGCCTGGACCCGCCTCAAGCGGCCCGACGGCACCCCCGAGCAGTGGTACCTGCACCTGTTCGACCCCGAGCAGCCCGACTTCGACTGGACCAACCAGGAGGTGCACGACGAGTTCGACGACGTGCTGCGCTTCTGGCTGGACCGGGGCGTGGACGGGTTCCGCATCGACGTCGCGCACGGCATGGTCAAGGACCCGGCGATGCCCGACATCGCCGAGGACGCCAAGGCCGACATGCTCGACGGCAGCACCTCGCTGCCCTACTTCGACCAGGACGGCGTGCACGAGATCTACCGCCGCTGGGCGCGGATCGCCGCCGAGTACCCGGGCGACCGCGCCCTGGTGGCCGAGGCGTGGGTGGAGGACGCCCAGCGGGTGGCCCGCTACCTGCGCCCGGACGAACTGCACCAGGCGTTCAACTTCGAGTACCTGACCGCGCCGTGGGACGCCGGGCGCCTGCGCGAGGTCATCGACGTGTCCCTGGCCGCCAACACCGCGGTGGGCGCGACCACCACGTGGGTGCTGTCCAACCACGACGTGACCCGCCACGTGACCCGCTTCGGCGGCGGTGAGCAGGGGCTGCGCCGTGCGCGCGCGGCGACGCTGCTGATGCTGGGCCTGCCGGGTTCGGTGTACCTGTACCAGGGCGAGGAGCTGGGACTGCCCGAGGTCACCGACCTGCCCGAGGACTCGCTGCAGGACCCGACCTGGGAGCGTTCGGGCCGCACCGACCGCGGCCGGGACGGCTGCCGGGTGCCGCTGCCGTGGGGCGGCGACCAGGCGCCGTACGGGTTCGGCCCCGAGGGCAGCGTTCCGTGGCTGCCGATGCCCGAGGGCTGGGGCGCCCTGTCGCGCGCCGCCCAGCGCGGGGTGGAGGGCTCCACGCTGGAGCTGTACACGAAGGCGCTGCGCCTGCGCCGGGAGCTGGACGCGCTCGGCGACGGCTCGATGGCCTGGCTGGACGCGCCCGGCGGCGTGCTGTACTTCGAGCGCGAGCCGGGTGTGCGCGTCGCGGTGAACCTCACCGGGGAGGCCGTGGAGCTGGCGGCCGACGGCGAGGTGCTCGTGGCCAGCGGTCCGGTCGGCGCGCCCGCCGGAGGCACCCTGACGCTGCCCGCCGAGACGGCGGTGTGGCTGCGCGGCTGAAGGGCTGCGCGGCTGAAGGGCTGAGCGACTGAGCCCGCGCGTGCGGTGCCGGACACGGGGTCCGGCACCGCACGCGGTGCGGGCCGGTGCCGGTCAGCACCGTCCTGCTGGCGCGGGGATCTCCTTCGGCAAGCTCGCTGGGCGAACGTGCTCCCAGCCGACCCCCGCCTCCCAGCACTGACCGTTGTCGCCCGTGCCCACCACGACCGCCCGCTCCCCAGGGGCTGGCGTGGAACCCGCGCGCTTTACCGGTGCCAGGCCGAGGTCGCCTTGAAGGCCCACCCCCTGCGGCGCACCACCAAGCCCACGCCCTACGGATGCCTGGACGCCGTCACCGACACGCTCCACCCCTGACCGCCTGCGGCGCGCCTCCACAGGAGGCTCCCCCGCCAGCACTCTGTGGCGGGCCGGACCCGAACCGGGTTCGAGTGGTCCGCGGTGGCGTGTTCAATGGTGTTACGAAATCGCTGCCCATCACAGGATCTATCAGCGAACGGTCACCGCACCGCTACCCAGAGCACGATGTCACGCGCCCGTTTCCGTGGCGTTTCCACATCTTTATGCGGGAGATCCGCAAACTCTTTCAAAGCTTGCAAGTTATTGCTAGCGTCACATCACCACGCATGCCCTCGACGGCCGGAACGCATGCGCGACCCTCCTCAGCACGGCCTCCCGGAAGGAAGACAGCATGAGATTCCGCAGCGCACGAGCGGTCACGGGCATCGCCGCGATCGCACTGATGGCGACCGCGTGCAGTGGCGGCGGCGACGAGGGCGGGGAGGCCGCCGCCGAGGGCAGCCTCGTCATCTGGTCCGACCCCGAGCGCGCCGACGCCATCAAGGCGGCCGCCCAGGAGTTCGCCGAGGCCAACGGCATCGAGGTCGAGGTCCAGGGCCTGACCTTCGGCGACATCCAGGGCGACGTGCTCAACGCCCACCAGGCCGGAAACGCCCCCGACGTCTTCATCGGCGCCCACGACTGGACGGGCAACCTCGTGCGCAACGGCGCCGTCCAGCCCATCGAGCTGCCCCAGGACCGCGCCTCCGGCCTGGACGAGACCTCGTTGCAGGCCCTCAACTACGACGGCCAGCTCTTCGGTGTTCCCTACTCCCAGGAGAACATCTTCCTCATGCGCAACACCGACCTGGCGCCGGCCGCCCCCGCGACCTTCGAGGAGATGGTCGAGGTCGGCACCGAGCTCAAGGACTCCGGTGAGACCAGCGAGGTCCTGTCCATGGCCGTGGGCCAGGAGGGCGACCCCTACCGGATGAACGCCCTGTTCACCTCCGCGGGCGGCTACCTCTTCGGCCAGGACGAGGAGGGCAACTGGGACCCGACCGACCTGGGCGTGGGCACCGACGAGTCCATCGCGGCCATGGAGAAGGTCGCCGAGTACGGCGAGGCCGGGGAGGGCGTGCTGCGCCGCTCCATCACCCTGGAGAACGACGCCTCCCTGTTCTACGAGGGCGAGGCCCCCTTCTTCGTCGCGGGCCCGTGGAACGTCGCCGACGCCAACGAGGCGGGCGTCAACTACGAGATCAGCCCCATCCCCGGCTTCGAGGGCGAGGAGCCCGCCAGCCCCTACATCGGCTACCAGGCGTTCTTCGTCACCGAGGGCAGCGCCAACAGCGCCCTGGCCCAGGAGTTCGTGACCAACTACGTCACCGACACCGACTTCGTCCTCAGCCTCTACGAGGCCGACCCCCGCATGCCGGTGCAGACCGAGGCCCTGGAGAGCGTCTCGGCCGACGACCCCACCATCGCCGCGATCTCCGAGGCCGGGGCCGAGGGCATGCCGATGCCCTCCATCCCGGAGATGGGCGAGACGTGGGAGCCGCTGGGCATCGCCCAGGCCGCCGTCATCGCCGGTGAGGACGTGCGCGAGGCCATGGAGGCCGCCCACGAAACGATCGCCTCGCAGATCGGCGAGTAGCGGTGGCGTCCAAGAAGACAGCGGGCGCTCCCTCACCGGGGGCGCCCGCCCGCACGCCCCTGCCGGGCGGCCGGTTCGCCGGGAACGGTTCACTGGCCGGGCAGCTCGTCAAGATCGCCCTGCTGGGCCTGTTCACCGCCCTGGGCGTGTGGGCGGTGCTGCCCCTGTACGTGGCGGGCAACTGGTGGGGCATCGGCCTGGTCGTGGCCGTGGTCGGCCTCGTCTACTGGGTCTACCTGTCCAAGCGCGCCGTCCCGGTCAAGTACCTGGTCCCGGGCGTGCTGTTCCTGCTCACCTTCCAGATCCTGCCGGTGCTCTACACGATGAGCACCTCGGTGACCAACCTCAGCGACGGCCACCGGGGCGACAAGGAACAGGCCATCGCCTCCATCGAGGCCTACTCGGTGAGCAGCCCGGACGGGGCCGAGGAGTACACCCTGACCGTGGCGGTCACCGGCTCGCCCGAGACCGGTGAGCTGGTCTTCCTGCTCACCGACCCCGAGGGCCGGGCCTACGCCGGAACCGAGGAGGGGCTCACCGAGCTCGACGGCGCGACCGTGGAGCCCTCGGGCAAGGTCACCGAGGCCTTCGGGTACACGATCCTGTCCCCCACCCAGGTCAACGCGCGCAGCGACGAGCTCCAGGCGTTCGCGGTGCCCACCGGCAGCGGCACGGGCATCCGCTCCAGCGGCCTGTCCACCGCCTTCGAGGGGACCGCGACCCGTGCCTACGACGCCGGGTGCGACTGCGTCACCGACGCCGAGACCGGGATCGTCTACCACGCGGACAACGAGCGCGGCGCGTTCTACAACGAGGACGGGGAGCGGCTCGCCCAGGGCTGGCAGGTCGGCGTGGGCTTCGACAACTTCGCCCGCTTCCTGTTCAACCCGACCTTCGCGTCGTCGTTCTTCAGCATCCTGGTGTGGAACATCGCCTTCGCCGCCTCCGTCACCTTCCTGGTGTTCGTGGTGGGTCTGGCGATCGCGCTCACCCTGCACGTGCCCAGGCTGCGCGGCAGGGTCGTGTACCGGATCCTGGTGGTCCTGCCGTACGCGATGAGCTCGCTGGCGATGTTCCTGCTGTGGCGGGACATGTTCAACACCGACTTCGGCCTGTTCAACCGGGTGCTCGGCCTGGAGGTGGACTGGCTGGGCGACGCGTGGTCGGCCCGGGCGGCGGTGATCCTGGCCAACGTCTGGCTGGGCTACCCGTACATGTTCCTGGTGGCCACGGGAGCCCTCCAGGCCGTTCCGCGCGAGCTGGGCCAGGCGGCACAGATCGACGGCGCGGGCCCCTGGCAGGCCTTCCGCAACGTCACCCTGCCGCTCCTGATGGTGGCGATGACGCCGATCCTGGTCTCGACGTTCGCGTTCAACTTCAACAACTTCAACGCGGTGTGGCTGATCACCCAGGGCGGCCCCTTCTCCCCGGAGAGCCCGACGGCCGGGGCCACGGACCTGCTCATCACCTACACCTACCGTCTCGCCTTCAACGAGGCCACCGCCCAGTACGGGTACGCGGCGGCGTTGTCGGTGATGATCTTCCTGATCGTGTCGGTGATGTCGGTGGTCAGCCTCAGCAGGAGCAAGGCCCTCAAGGAGGTGGACTGATGGCGGTCGCAACCCCGGACGCGGTACGCGCCCCCCACCGGCGCGGTACCGGAGTCCGTCTGGGCCTGTGGGTCCGCAGGTACGGCTGGCGCCACGTGGTGATGCTGGTGGTCGTGGCGTTCGCGCTCTTCCCGGTGCTGTTCGTGGTGTCGGCGGCGCTCAACCCGCTGGGCACGCTGTCCAGCGCGCAGCTGTGGCCGACCGGGGCCAGTCTGGACAACGCCGTCGACCTGTTCAGCAACACGCCGTTCACCACCTGGTACGCGAACTCGCTGTTCTTCGCCTTCACCAACGCCGCCGTGACGGTGCTGCTGTCGGCGCTGGCCGCGTACGCGTTCAGCCGCATGCGCTTCCGGGGCCGCCGGGTGGGGCTGATCGGGCTGCTGGTGATCCAGATGTTCCCGCAGTTCCTGGCGATCGTGGCGATCTACCTGATGTTCTCCACGATCGGCGAGTACTACCCGGCGATCGGCTTCGACACCCGGTGGGGGCTGCTGCTGGTCTACCTGGGCGGCGCGCTGAGCATCAACACGTGGCTGATGAAGGGCTTCTTCGACACCGTGCCGAAGGAGCTGGACGAGTCGGCGCAGATGGACGGAGCCTCGCACGCGCAGGTGTTCTTCCGGATCATGCTGCCGCTGGTCACGCCGGTGCTGGCGATCGTGGGCCTGCTGGTGTTCATCTCCACCATCAACGAGTTCCTGATGGCGAGCGTGTTCCTGCGCGACACCGACGCCAAGACGCTGGGCCTGGGGCTGTACCAGCTGGTGGCCTCGCAGCGCAACGCGAACTTCGGGATGTTCGCGGTGGGCGCCATCATGCTGTCCCTGCCCACCCTGGCGGTGTTCTGGTTCCTCCAGCGCTACATCACCGAGGGCCTGACCGCGGGAGCGGTCAAGGGCTGAGGCGGTACCGAGGAGAACGCGGAAGGGGGCGCCCCGGCTCGGGGCGCCCCCTTCCGCTTCCCCTGCGTGCGAGCACGTGAGGGCGGGGCTGCTACTACTTCTTCTTCTTGTCGTCGGAGCCGCCGGTGTCGGTGGACAGCGCGGAGATGAAGGCCTCCTGGGGCACCTCGACCCGGCCGACCATCTTCATCCGCTTCTTGCCCTCCTTCTGCTTCTCCAGCAGCTTGCGCTTACGGCTGATGTCGCCGCCGTAGCACTTGGAGAGCACGTCCTTGCGGATGGCGCGGATGTTCTCGCGGGCGATCACCCGGGCGCCGATGGCGGCCTGGATGGGCACCTCGAACTGCTGCCGGGGGATGAGCTCGCGCAGCTTCTTGGTCATCTCCACGCCGTAGGCGTAGGCCTTGTCCTTGTGCACGATGGCGGAGAAGGCGTCGACGGCCTCTCCCTGGAGCAGGATGTCCACCTTGACCAGGTCGGAGGCCTTCTCCCCGGTGGGCTCGTAGTCCAGTGACGCGTAGCCCTTGGTGCGGGACTTGAGGTGGTCGAAGAAGTCGAAGACGATCTCGGCCAGGGGCAGCGTGTAGCGCATCTCCACGCGGTCCTCGGACAGGTAGTCCATGCCCTGGAGGTCGCCGCGCCGCTCCTGGCACAGCTCCATGATCTGGCCGATGTGGTCGGCGGGGCTGAGCACGGTGGCCTTGACCATCGGCTCGTAGATGGAGTCGATCTTCCCGGCGGGGAACTCGCTGGGGTTGGTCACCACGTGCTCGGTGCCGTCCTCCATGTCCACCCGGTAGATGACGTTGGGCGCGGTGGAGATGAGGTCGAGGTTGAACTCGCGCTCCAGGCGGGCCCTGGTGATCTCCAGGTGCAGCAGGCCCAGGAAGCCGCAGCGGAAGCCGAAGCCCAGGGCGGCGGAGGTCTCCGGTTCGAAGACCAGGGCGGCGTCGTTGAGCTGGAGCTTCTCCAGGGCGTCGCGCAGCACCGGGTAGTCGGTGCCCTCGATCGGGTACAGGCCCGAGAACACCATGGGCTTGGGCTCGCGGTACCCGGACAGCATCTCGGTCGCGGGCCGGTTGAGGGCGGTGATGGTGTCACCGACCTTGGACTGGCGCACGTCCTTGACGCCGGTGATGATGTAGCCGACCTCTCCCACCCCCAGCCCGTCGCACTTGGTGGGCTCGGGCGAGCTGACGCCGATCTCCAGGATCTCGTGCGAGGCGCGGGTGGACATCATCTGGATGCGCTCGCGCGGGCTGAGCTTGCCGTCGATGACCCGGACGTAGGTGACCACGCCGCGGTAGGTGTCGTACACCGAGTCGAAGATCATCGCGCGGGCCGGGGCGTCGGCGTCGCCGACGGGCTGCGGGATCTGGTTGACGATCTCGTTGAGGAGCTCCTCGACGCCCTCGCCCGTCTTGGCGCTGACCCTGAGCACGTCGGAGGGCTCGCAGCCGATGATCCCGGCCAGCTCCTCGGCGTACTTCTCCGGCTGCGCGGCCGGGAGGTCGATCTTGTTGAGCACCGGGATGATGGTGAGGTCGTTCTCCAGGGCCATGTACAGGTTGGCCAGGGTCTGCGCCTCGATGCCCTGCGCGGCGTCCACCAGCAGGACGGCGCCCTCGCAGGCGGCCAGGGAGCGCGAGACCTCGTAGGTGAAGTCGACGTGCCCGGGGGTGTCGATGAGGTCGAGCGTGTAGGTCTTGTCGTCGACGGCGGTGAAGGGGATGCGCACCGCCTGCGACTTGATGGTGATGCCGCGCTCGCGTTCGATGTCCATGCGGTCCAGGTACTGGGCGCGCATCTGGCGGTCCTCGACGACACCGGTGATCTGGAGCATCCGGTCGGCCAGCGTCGACTTGCCATGGTCGATGTGCGCGATGATGCAGAAGTTGCGGATCAGCGCGGGATCGGTCCAGTTCGGCTGTGCCACCGTGCTCCGTTCACAGGTCGGGTCCGGGTCGTGTGCGCCTCGCGGCGGTGTCGCCCCGCCGCGGCGGAGGCCGACGGCGTCGTCCATCATCCCACGGCGGCCGGGTGCCCTCTCTCGGTGACGGCAGCGGCCCGTGCGGCAGTATGGGGCGCGGGCGCGGGTCTGGTGTCCAGATTATGTGACCCGGGACCGGGAACGGGCCGTACCGGCAGGCACCGGGCGCGCGCCGCCGCCGTTGAGGGCGGCGGCGGGCGGGGAGCGCCCGCGGTCGGGGACGTGGGAGGAGCGGGCGGTTGAAGTGGCTGTTGACACGGTTGCTGGCGGGTGTGGCCGCGATCGCGGTCGTGGTGGCTGGCGCGGGGGCCCTGCTGGCCTTCCAGTTCTCGGGTGAACCGGCGCCGTGGGCGGTCTCCCGGGGCTCCGACGCGGCCTGGGTGGGCTCCTGGGAGGACACCGGTCCCCTGGCGCGGGTGCTCGACACCGGCGGGGTGGACACGGTGTACGTGTACGCGGGCGAGATCGACGCCGAGGGCGCGGTCGAGCGGGTGCAGGACACCGGTTCCCTGCTGTCCTGGCTGGAGCGGGAGTACCCCGGCGTGCGCGCGCTGGCGTGGCTGCGGCACGTGGAGAGGGGGTCCTCGCTGCTGCGGGACCGGCTCGACGAACAGGCCCGCGCGGCGCTCGCCCCGGCGGTCGCCGAGGTGTCCGCGGACGGGTTCGCGGGCGTGCACCTGGAGATCCGCCCGGTGACCGTCAACGACCCGTCGATCCCCACGCTCATGTCGATGGTGCGCGAGGAGCTGGGCGAGGAACCCGTGTTGTCGGTGCAGGCCCACCACGTGGAGCTGGTGCCGGGCGGTCGGGTGCCCTCCTTCGTCATGGAGCGCGAGGAGAGGTACTGGTCCAAGGGCTACCTGGACCGGGCGACCGAGCACGCCGACGAGGTCGTGCTGCCGGGCGTGGGGGCGGGAATGCCCGGCGACGCGCTGTACGGCGGGTTCATGGTGCGGCAGGTGACGGAGGCGGTGACCGCCCTGCGCGCGCGTGAGGGCGTGGCGGTGCGGTTCGGGCTGCCCACGTACGGCGGTGGCGGGTGGGCGCCGGAGGAGGCGGACGAGTCGTTGGCGACCGCGCTGGAGGCCGTCCGGCTGGGCGTGACCGAGGCCGATCCGCCGGAGGGGATGACCCTGGGGGTGGCCTTCTACCTGGGGGACGAGGCGACCGAGGAGGACGTGACGGCCTACACGGAGGGGTGGCTGCTGTCCTGAGCGGCGTTCGCCGAAGACCCGTGGACGGGGCGGTGGAGTCGTCGCCGCCGCTCCGCGCGCATGCCGCACGGGACCGCCACGGTGCGTGGAAGAGCCCCCGGAAACGTCCTCCCGACATCGTCACGGGGTTCCGTGGGGGCAGGTGGTGCCTGAGCGGTACCCCGTGTGAGGCATACTGGAAGTCCGTGTCTCGGACTTCCACATTGGCCTCGGGCCCTGTGGACTCACACACCCTGCGTCGGCGCCCACGCCGGCCCCTCGCGGAACGGCTGCCCGCGGGTCGGGCCGCCTGGTCCGGTCGGCGCGATGACCAAGATCAACTGGAGCACGTTTTCGCATGGCGAACATCAAGTCGCAGAAGAAGCGCATTCGGCAGAACGAGAAGGCTCGTGTCCGCAACCAGGCGGTGCGCTCCTCGCTGAAGACGGCCGTCCGCAAGTTCCGTGAGGCTGCCGAGGCCGGGGACGTCGAGAAGGCCGCCGTCGCCCAGCGCGCCGCCGCTCGCGCGCTGGACAAGGCCACCAGCAAGGGCGTCATCCACCAGAACCAGGCCGCGAACCGCAAGAGCGCGATCGCCAAGCGTCTGCACTCCCTGCAGTCCGCCTGAGACTGAGGCTCGACCCGGCCCGGTGCGCACGCACCGGGCCGGGTTTTTTCGTACGCCGGGCGATGCCGCCCACCGCCGTCCGCGCAGGTCGAGGAGGCCCGGACGGGAGTTGTCCACAGCTTGGAATCGGCTGCTGACACAGCGTTTCCGGCTTCCTAACGTGGTCTTATGACTGTTCAGCGCCGCAACGGGCGCCACTCCCCCTCGACCGACCAGCAGGACCGACTCCGCGCGCTCACCCTGGACGCCTCACCGGCCGCCCGGCGCCTGCGCGCGCGTATCCCCCGCTCACACGCGCAGCCCGCGCCGCCTCCCCGTGGCGTTCCGGCGATCCCGAGCGCGCCGTACGCGGTGGCCGGGACGCACGCCCCGTACCGCTCGGAGGGCACGGGCCGCTCCGAGGCCGCGCCCCGCCGAGGTCCGGCCACCGGCCCTCAGCGGCCGGACGCCCACGAGGGCGCCGTGACCTGGTCTCCGAGCCCGGGGCAGCGGGGCGGGAACGCCTCCGGTGACCGCCCGGGCCGGAGGCGGGCCAGGCCGGACTCCCCGGGGACGACCGTCCCCGGGGAAGAAGGCCGGTTCCCGGCCAGGCCCGCCCCGGGTCCGGCTGGCGGGCGTCGGACCCCGGGAAGCGCCGGGGCCGATACCCATCGGCCTCCGGACACGCAGCCCGCTCCCGGCACGGGTCCCGTGCCCTCGAAGGCCTGGCCCGAGCGCCACCCCGACGACCTGCTCGGCGTGACAGCTCCCCCTCGTTCCTCCCCGAGCAGCTCTCCGGCCGTGCGGGGTCCGTCCGAGGAGAGCCGGACTGGAGAGGCGGCGGTACCCGGCCCGCGGCCCCCGGGAGAGCACCGGACCGGACAGGCGGCCTTGCCCGGCCCATGGACCTCGGAAGGGAACCGGAACGGGAAGGCCACGGCGACCGCACCACGGCCCTCCATGGCGAACCGGAACGGGAAGGCGGCCGTGCCCGCACCGCGGCCCTCCTGGGAGAACCGGGGTGCAAGGACCGCAGGGCCCGTCGAGCGGGACACCGGGGAGGACCCGGGCCTCGGGACCGCCCTGTCCTCCCGTCGTGCCGGCGCGTCGGAGGGCGCACCCGGTCCGGAGCCGTGGCCCGACCCGGCAGAAGGGCGGCACCGGCGCCCGGAACGCCCGCCGTCGGGGTACGCGGAGTTCGACCCCGAGCCGTCCGGCTCGCTCCTGGAACGGCTGGCCCTGCGATGGCCGCCACGGGCGGCGCTGTCCCGGCGGGCGGTGATCGTCCTGGCCGTGCTGGGCGCCCTGGCCGTCGTGCTGGTGCTGACGCTGTACCACCGGCCGACCACGGTGCCCGCACCCGAGATGGTCACCCGTGCCGCGCCCGCGCCCGTACCCGCGGCGGAGGGCGACGGCGCTCAGTCCCCCGCGCTGGAGGCGGGGGCGCAGGCCGGGGACGCGGACGCCGGAGCGGCCGGGGACGCGGTGCCGAAGGACGACCTCGTGGTGCACGTGGGCGGTGAGGTGTCCGACCCCGGGCTGTACACGCTCCCGTCGGGGTCGCGGGTGGCCGACGCCGTGGAGGAGGCCGGTGGCGCGCTGCCCGACGCCGACCTCGACCTGCTCAACCTGGCCCGTCCGCTGGTGGACGGTGAACAGGTCCTGGTGGGCGTCCCCGTGCCCGCGGGCGCGGGCGTCACCGGAAGCGGTTCCCAGGGGACCGGAGGGCTGGTGGACATCAACCGGGCGGACCGGGCCCTGCTGGAGACCCTGCCCGGGATCGGCGCGGTGATCGCCGACAACATCGTCTCCTACCGCGAGGAGCACGGCCCCTTCCGGAGCGTCGACGACCTGCTCAACGTGGACCGGATCGGCGACAAGATCCTCGCCGACCTCCAACCCCACGTGACGGTGGGGTGAGCGGCGGTGACGACATGGCTGGGGACGGACGCCTACGGGCTGGACGAGCCGCCCGACCTGCGCCTGCTGGCGCCCGCGGCGACGGCCTGGCTGGCCGCGCTGGCGGCGCTCTCCGTCCCGCCGTGGGCCGCCTGGTCCCTGGCCGGGGTCGCGGGGGCCGGTGCGGCGGTGGTGCTCCTGGCGGCGGCGCGTCCGCCGCTGGAGGCGGTAGCGCTCACCGCCGCGGCGTCGCTGGCCTGTGTGGCCACGGTGGCGGCGGTGGCCGGTGTGCAGGTGCACCGGGTGGAGCGGAGCGCGGCCGGGGAGGCGGCGGAGCAGGGGCGCGAGGCGGAGTTCGAGGCGGTGGTGACGTCCGATCCGCGCCCGCGGTCGGGGACTCCCCGGCCGGGCAGGGCGGACTGGGTGATCGACGCCCGTACCGCGTGGGTGCGGTCCGGGGGGACCGAGCGGGTGTCCGTGGCGCCGGTGGTGGTCCTGGCCTCGGAGGAGGACTGGCGCGAACTGCTGCCCGGGCAGAGCTTCCGGGCGCGGGGCGTCTTCCTCGGCACGGAGGACGATCCCCTCACCGCCGCCCTGGTCCTGGTGCGCGGACCGCCGGAGGAGGTGGGGCGGCCCGGCGGTCTGCAGAGCTTCGCCGGTCTGGTGCGGGAGCGGCTGCGGGAGGCCTCCTCGGGACTGTCCCAGCCCGAGGCCGGGCTCCTTCCCGCGCTGATCGTCGGCGACGCGTCCGGGGTGCCGCCGGAGACCGCCGAGGACTTCCGGGAGACCGGGATGACGCACCTGCTGACCGTCTCGGGAGCCAACCTGGCGGTGCTGACCGGCTTCGTGCTGGCGCTCACCCGGCTGCTGCGGGCGCCCCCGTGGTGCTCGGTGGCGGGCGGCGCGGCGGTGATCTGGGTGTTCGTCCTGGTGTGCCGCCCGGAGCCGAGCGTGGTGCGCGCGGCGTTCATGGGGTCGCTGGGTCTGCTGGCGCTGGCCACGGGGCGCGCCCACGCGGGGCTCGGCGCGCTGGCCGTCACGGTGGTCGGGGTGCTGTTCGTCGCGCCGGGGCTGGCCGCCTCCTTCGGGTTCGCGCTGTCGGTGCTGGCGACCGCGGGGATCCTGCTGCTGGTGCCGCCGTGGACGCGGGCGTGGTCGGCACGTCTGCCGCGTCCGGTGGCGGAGGCGTTGGCGGTGGCCCTGGCCGCGCAGGTGGCGGTCTCGCCCGTGCTGGTCCTGCTCTCGGGCGAGCTGTCGTGGATCGCGGTTCCGGCCAACGTACTGGCCGCTCCGGTGGTCGCGGCGGTGACGGTGGCGGGGACGGCGGTGGCGGCCCTGGCGGTGGTGTGGCCGGGGGCGGCGGCGGTGGCCGCGCACCTGCCCGGGCTGGGGGTGTCGTGGATCGCGGCGGTGGCCGGTGCGGGCGCGCGGGTACCGCACGGCGCACTGGCGTGGCGGTCGGACCTGGTGGGAGGGCTGGTCCTGGCCGTCGTGCTGGCGGCGCTGGTGTTCACGCACGGGCCGTTGCGCCGTGTCGTGGCCGCCGTGGTGGCGGCCGTGCTGCTGCTGGCCCTGGCCGCGCGGTGCGTGCCGGGCGGATGGCCGCCCCCGGGGTGGGCCCTGGTGGCGTGCGACGTGGGCCAGGGCACCGCGTTCGTGCTGTCGGCGGGCCCGGGCTCGGCGGTGGTCGCCGACACCGGCGAGGACCCGGACCGGGTGGACGACTGCCTGGGGCGGCTGGGGGTGCGCGAGGTCGCGCTGCTGATCCTGAGCCACGACCACGCCGACCACGTGGACGGAACGCCCGGGGTGCTGCGGCATCGGAGCGTGGGGGCCGCTCTGGCGCCGCCGGGGTTCGGGGAGAGCGCCACGGGGCGGCTGCTGGCCGGGGCCGGGGTGCGGTTGTTGGAGGCGGCGCGGGGTCAGCGGCTGCGGGTGGGGCCGTGGCTGCTGCGCGTGCTGTGGCCCGAGCCCGGCTTCACGGGTTCGGTGAACGACTCCTCGGTGGTGGTCCGGGCGGACGGGACGGCGCTGACGGTGCTGCTGACCGGCGACATCGAGGAGGAGGCGCAGAGAAGGCTGCTGGAGGGACCGGACGCCGACCTGTTGCGGGTGACCGTGCTGGCCGTGCCCCACCACGGGGCGGGGAGCCAGGAACCGGCCTTCCTGGAGGCCACCGACCCGGTGGTGTCGGTGACCTCGGTGGGCGCGGACAACACCTACGGGCATCCGGCGCCGTTCACGTGGAACATCCTGGAACGGGTGGCGCAGGTGAACCTGCGCACCGACCGGGACGGGGACGTGGCCGTGTTGGACGGCGGCGGTTCCGGGCCCGGGCAGGCCGTGGTGCGCGGGCCCGACCCCGCACGGTAGGAGGCGGCGCCGTGGAAAGCAGCGCGGCGGAGGACAGCACGGTGGGGGTGGGGCCACGGGAGGCGCCGGGTACGGGGCTCACCGGTCACGGGCGGTGCGGGCGAGGGGGCGGTAGCGCGTCCGCCGACCGCGCGACGGGCGCACGGCTGGTCGGTGGGGCGTGGCATCCTCTGTGTATGCCTGCACCCGCCCTGCTCACCATCATCGTCGGGGACGAGGAACTCCTCGTCGACCGGGCCGTCGCCTCCGTCGTCGCGGCGGTCCGCGAGGCCGATCCCGGCGTGGACGTCCACGACCTGGTGCCCGCCCAGGTGGGGATGTCCACACTCGTCGAGGTGACCTCGCCCTCGCTGTTCGGCGACCGGCGGGTGGTGGTGCTGCGCTCGTCCCAGGACCTGACCAAGGACCTGGCGGCGACCGTCACCGACTACCTCGGGGACCCGGCCGACGACGTCAACCTCGTGCTCACCCACGCGGGCGGCAACAAGGGCAAGGCCCTGCTCCAGGCCGCGGTCAAGGCGGGCGCCCACCGTGTGGACTGCAAGGGGCCGAGCAAGCCCGCCGAGCGGGTGGCCTTCGTCAAGGGCGAGTTCTCCCAGGCGGGGCGCCAGATCACCGCCGACGCCGCGCAGGCGCTGGTGGACGCGGTCGGCAGTGAGCTGCGCGAGATCGCGGCGGCCTGCACCCAGCTGATCGCCGACACCGAGGGCCGGGTGGACGCCGCGGCGGTGGCCAGGTACCACTCCGGCAGGGCGGAGACCTCGGGGTTCACCGTGGCCGACCGCGCCGTGGAGGGGCGCCTGCCCGAGGCGCTGGAGCAGTTGCGCTGGTCGCTGGCGGTGGGTACCGCCCCGGTGCTCATCAACAGCGCGCTGGCCGGTGCGGTGCGCGGCATCGCCGTGGCCGCCCAGCCGCCGCGCGGCATGTCCGAGGCGGACCTGGCCAAGCGCGCCAAGGTCCCGCCGTGGAAGCTGCGGACCCTGCGTCAGCAGGCGCGGGGGTGGAGCCCGGCGGGGGTCACCCGGGCCATGGCGGTGGTCGCCGAGACCGACGCCCTCATCAAGGGCGCCGGACGCGACCCCGAGTACGCGCTGGAGCGGGCCGTCATCGAGATCGCCCGGGCCCGCGGCACGCGTTAGCGGCAGGCGCGGAGGGCCGCTTCGGGTGTCGGCGGCGACGCCTCAGCGAATGGTCCTGCCGCCCTGCCACACCCGCAGGGTGTTGAGGCCCATCGACCAGGCGAAGGCGCCCTCGTGGTCGGCGTCCCACTGGACGAGGTCGGCCAGGCTGCCGGGCGCGAGCACGCCCCGGTCGGTCAGGCCCAGGGCGCGCGCGCTGCCCACCGTGGCGGCGTACAGGGCCTCCTGCACGGTCATCTCGAACATGGAGATGGCCAGCGAGATCACCAGCGGCATCGACATCGTGCCCGACTGGCCGGGGTTGTGGTCGGTGCCCAGCCCGATGGGCACGCCGTGGTCGAGCAGCGACCGCACCGGCGGGGTGCGGCGCTCGTGCAGCGAGGTCGTCGGGCAGGCCACCACCGGTGTGCGGGTGGCGGCCAGCGCCAGGACGTCCTGCTCGTCGGTCTCGTGCAGCAGGTCCACCGAGGAGCAGCCCATCTCGGCGGCCATGCGCACGGCGCCGTGTCGGGGGCGCGAGCAGGCGTGCAGGGTGGTGCGCAGCCCCGCGGACTGGCCCACCCCCAGCAGCATGCGGGCGTCCTCGGTGGTGAACTGCTGGTTGTCGCAGTACACGTCCACCCCGTCGGCACCGGCCAGCGCGGCGTCGCCGAGCCAGGAGGCGGCGGTGGCCGCGTACTCCCTGGGTCTGCCGAAGAACTCGGGCGGCACCCCGTGCGCGGGGAAGAAGGTGACGTGCAGGCGCGGCATGCCCGGCTCCTCCTCCAGGGAGCGCAGCAGGCGCACGTCGGCCAGTTCGCCGTCCCTGGTCAGGTGGTAGCCGGTCTTGGCCTCCACGGTGGTGGTGCCGGTCAGCACCCAGTGCCGGAGCCGTTCGCGGACCGCGTTGCACAGGGTCCAGGGATCGGTACCCCGGGTGATGGTGACGGTGGTGGAGACACCGCCCCCGGCCGCGAAGATGTCCCCCTTGGAGGCGCCCTTGGCCCACATGTTGACCTCGGCGTAGCGGTCCCCCGCGTACACCGGGTGGCAGTGGGCGTCGATCAGCCCCGGGGTGATCATGCCGCCGCCGATGTTGACGACGTCGTCGACGTCGGTGAGGTCGTCCACCACGCCCGGGACGCTCTGGGGGAGCTCGGCGGCGGGCCCGACCCAGGCCACCCGGTCGTCGTCCATCAGGAGCGCGGCCTTGGTGATCAGCTCGCTCCCGGTCCACAGCCGGCCGATGTTGCTGAGGAGTACCGCCGTCATGGGGTCGTCCGCCCTCGCCGGTCAGGTCCGCCGGTGCGGCTGCGGGACACGGTCGTGGGATACACGGGCGGACATGGCGACCTCGTATCTGGAGCGGTCCGACAGAGCCGGTGGGGAGCGGGGAGCGGCCTGCGGCCGCCGCGGTGCCGTGACAGTGGCAGAGGGGTCGGCTGTCGCGGGACAGCGGCCACTGTCGGCCAGTGCTCCAAAACCGTAGTCCATCCGCGGACTCCGTGTACACCTCCCCGGGAGGACTAATAGGACGCTCTCCCAACAAAGGACACGGGCACACCGGGTGATCGGTGCCACCGGTGACTTCGGGTGAGCTGGGTGTTCGCGTGTACCCGCCTCACCGGGGCGCGTTCGTGCGCCGTCGGGACCCGCCCCCGGACACGGCGAGGCCGGGGCGCCCCGTGGGGAGCGCCCCGGCCGTGCGCGGCGGACCGCGCGTGCCTCAGGCCGTGCTGGGCGTGTACTCGTCGAGTCTGCCCGCGAGCAGGGCCGGCACGAAGGCGTGGATCGCCGTGCCCTCCGCGGTGTGCTCCTCGCTGAGGATGCGCCCCTCCTCGTGGATCCGGGCGATGAGGTCGCCCCGCGAGTACGGGACGAGCGCCCGCACCTCGTGCGCCAGCTCGGGCAGCGCCGCGGCGACCGCCTCCACCAGCGCGGGAACGCCCTCGCCGGTACGGGCCGACACCTCGACCATGTCCGGGTAGCGGGTGCGCAGCGCCTTGAGCACGTCGGGGTCGGCGGCGTCCACCTTGTTGACCACGATGAGCTCGGGTACGTCGCCGGCGTCGATGTCGGCGAAGACGTGCCGGACCGCGCTGATCTGGCTCTCGGGGTCGGGGTGGGACCCGTCGACCACGTGCAGGACCAGGTCGGAGTCGGCGACCTCCTCCAGGGTGGAGCGGAAGGCCTCCACGAGCTGGTGCGGCAGATGCCGGACGAAGCCGACGGTGTCGCTGAGCGTGAATCCGCGGCCGTCGGGCGTGCGGGCCTGGCGCACGGTCGGGTCCAGGGTGGCGAACAGGGCGTTCTCGACCAGGACCCCGGCGCCGGTCAGCCGGTTGAGCAGGCTCGACTTGCCCGCGTTGGTGTACCCGGCGATGGCCACGGACGGCACCGAGCGGGTGCGCCGGACGTCGCGCTTGACGTCGCGGGCGGTGCGCATGTGGGCGAGCTGGCGGCGCAGCTTGGCCATCTTGTCGTTGATGCGCCGGCGGTCGGTCTCGATCTTGGTCTCACCCGGGCCGCGCAGGCCCACGCCGCCGCCCGCGCCACCGCCGCCGGAGCCGCCCGCCTGACGGGACAGGGCGTCACCCCAGCCGCGCAGTCGCGGCAGCAGGTAGCTGAGCTGGGCGAGTTCGACCTGGGCCTTGCCCTCGCTGCTGCGCGCGTGCTGGGCGAAGATGTCCAGGATCAGGGCCGTGCGGTCGATCACCTTGACCTTGACCACGTCCTCCAGCTGGCGCAGCTGGCCGGGGGTGAGTTCCCCGTCGCAGATCACGGTGTCGGCTCCGGTGGCCTCCACGATGTCGCGCAGCTCGGCGGCCTTGCCCTTGCCGACATAGGTGGCGGGGTCCGGCTTGGACCGGCGCTGGGTGACCCCCTCCAGCACGAGCGCGCCCGCGGTCTCGGACAGGGCGGCGAGCTCGGTGAGCGAGTTGTCCGCGTCGGCCTGTGAGCCGCTGGTCCACACGCCGATGAGGATGACGCGCTCCAGCCTCAGGGAGCGGTACTCGACCTCGGTGACGTCGGTGAGTTCGGTGGACAGTCCCGGAACCCGGCGCAGCGCGTGGCGCTCGGCGAGTTCCATCTCGCCCTGGTCGGGGGCGTTGTCCGGGTCGTCGTAGCGGTCACCGCCGGTGGCCTTGGCCTCGCGGGACGCGTCGTGTGCGTCGACCCCGTCCCCGACGGTGATCGCCTCGCGGAACGCGTCCTCGGCCTCGTGGCCGTCGTGGACGCTTCCGTGGGTGTCAGCTGTATTCATATCCCTCCAGGTGGGTCAACGTGGCCGCCGCCGCGATTCTTCCCGCGACCGGGCGGTGGCGGGCGCCCTGTCGATGGTGGCATCTCACCTTCGCGAGGGCACCTGAATTATCGCAGGGCACGGCGGGCACGACACTCCACGGGATCGGGGCCGGATCCCGTGTCCGTCCCGACGACGGGCGCCGAAGTCGCGGGAGAAGTTTTTGCGACCTTCCCAACCAGGGAAACTCCCCGGTCAGTGAGACACGCGCGACGTTGACCGTCCGCGAACCGGACGGTAGCTTCGTTTTCCACATACCAAAAGCTTATTTCGTATTGCGGAAGGTTTTCCATGGGCGCCACACACGGGGTCGAGATCACCGGCCCCCTCCACGAACGGTTCGACGAGATCCTCACCGAGGACGCCCTCGCCCTCGTCGCCGAGCTGCACCGCGTCTTCGAGGCGCGCCGCCAGGAGCTCCTCGCAGCCCGGGTGGCCAGGCAGGAGCAGATCTCGGCCGGGGCCGACCTCGACTTCCTCCCCGAGACCAAGCACATCCGTGAGGACGACAGCTGGCGGGTCGCCCCTCCCGCCCCGGGCATCACGGACCGCCGCGTGGAGATCACCGGTCCCACCGACCGCAAGATGACCATCAACGCGCTCAACTCCGGCGCCAAGGTGTGGCTGGCCGACTTCGAGGACGCCAACACCCCGCTGTGGGAGAACATGATCGGGGGCCAGCTCAACCTGCGCGACGCCCTCGACCGCACCATCGACTTCACCTCCCCCCAGGGCAAGGCCTACGCCCTGAAGGAGGACGGCGAGCTCGCCACCGTCGTCGTGCGCCCGCGCGGCTGGCACCTGGACGAGAAGCACGTCCTCGTGGACGGCCAGCGCGTCAGCGGCGGCCTGCTGGACTTCGCCCTCTACTTCTTCCACTGCGCCCAGCGCCAGATCGACAAGGGCAGGGGGCCCTACTTCTACCTGCCCAAGATGCAGAGCCACCTCGAGGCGCGCCTGTGGAATGACGTCTTCGTCCTGGCCCAGGAGCGCCTGGGCATCCCGCGCGGCACCATCCGCGCGACCTGCCTCATCGAGACCATCCCGGCCGCGTTCGAGATGGAGGAGATCCTCTACGAACTGCGCGAGCACTCCGCGGGCCTCAACGCGGGCCGCTGGGACTACCTGTTCAGCATCATCAAGACGCACCGCACCCGCGGCCGCAGGTTCCTGCTGCCCGAGCGCAACGCCGTCACGATGACCGCGCCGATGATGCGCGCCTACACCGAACTGCTGGTCAAGACCTGCCACAAGCGCGGCGCCCACGCCATCGGCGGCATGGCGGCCTTCATCCCCTCCCGCAGGGACGAGGAGGTCAACAGGACCGCCTTCGCCAAGGTCCGCGACGACAAGTCCCGCGAGTCCGGCGACGGCTTCGACGGCTCCTGGGTCGCCCACCCGGGTCTGGTCCCGGTGGCCATGGAGGTCTTCGACGGCGTCCTGGGCGAGCGCCCCCACCAGATCGACAAGCAGCGCCCCGAGGTCGAGGTCTCGGCCGAGGACCTGCTGGCCGTGGACAGGACCCCGGGCGGCGTCACCCTCGCGGGCCTGCGCGGCAACGTCAACGTCGCCCTGCAGTACCTGGCGACGTGGATGGGCGGCAACGGCGCGGTGGCCATCCACAACCTCATGGAGGACGCCGCGACCGCCGAGATCTCCCGCTCCCAGGTCTGGCAGTGGCTGCACAACGACATCACGCTCGACAACGGCCCCAAGGTCACCGCCGACCTGGTCCGGGGGATCATCGACGAGGAGCTCGCCGCCATCCGCGAGCAGCTGGGCGCGGACTTCGACGAGGACCTGTACCAGCAGGCCGGCGAGCTGTTCACCGAGGTGGCCCTGGCCGACGAGTACGTCGACTTCCTGACGCTGCCCGCCTACGAGCGCATGCCGTAGCCCGGTGTTGATTTCATAAGACGGAAGGCAACTTCCACTGCACCCCTTGCCTAGGCGAGGGGTGCAGTCGTACGTTCACCTTGCGAGGTCGCGTCCGCCAGCGGACGGGACCGTCCGTGTCCGCGCAGGTGGAACCGGGAGGCGCCCATGTCCGAGACCGATACGGCGCAGGCGGCCGTGGCCGGGCTCGTCCCGCGGCTGCGCCGGATCTGCGGCGAGGACGGCGTCCTCACCGACGCCGCCCAGCGCCGCACCTACGAGAGCGACGGGCTGCCCCACCACCGCGCCCTTCCCGGCGTCGTGGTGCTGCCCACCACCGCCGACCAGGTCGCCGCCGTCGTGCGCCTGTGCGCCGAGAACGGCGTGCCCTTCGTCCCGCGCGGCGCGGGCACCGGTCTGTCCGCGGGAGCGCTCCCCCACACCGAGGGCGTCCTGCTGGTCACCTCGCGCATGCGCCGCGTCCTGGAGATCGACGTCGAGAACGAGTGCGCGGTCGTCGAACCCGGTGTGGCCAACCTGGACGTCACCCGCGCCGCCGCGCCCCACGGCTACTACTACGCGCCCGACCCCTCCAGCCAGCAGGTGTGCTCCGTGGGCGGCAACGTCGCCGAGAACTCCGGCGGCGCCCACTGCCTCAAGTACGGGTTCACCGTCAACCACGTGCGCGGCCTGGACATCGTCACCCCCTCCGGCGAGCAGGTGAGCCTGGGCGGCAAGAACCCCGGCGCGCACGGCTACGACCTCGTCGGGGCCTTCGTCGGCTCCGAGGGCACCCTGGGCGTGGCCACCCGGATCACCGTCGGCCTCACCCGGTCGCCGGAACGCACCGTCACCCTGCTGTCGGCGTTCGCCTCGATGGACGCGGGAGGCCGTGCGGTCAGCTCCATCATCTCCGCCGGGGTGCTGCCCTCGGCCGTGGAGATGATGGACGCGCTGGCCATCGAGGCCGCCGAGAGGGCCGTGGCCTGCGACTACCCCGCGGGCGCCGCGGCCGTGCTGGTCGTGGAGCTGGACGGGCCCGCCGCGGAGGTCGAGGCCCAGCTCGCGGAGGTCGTCCGGCTGTGCGCGGAGGCGGGCGCCTTCGAGACCCGCACCGCCAGCGACGCCGACGAACGCGCCCGGATCTGGAAGGGCCGCAAGTCGGCCTTCGCCGCCGTCGGCCGGATCAGCCCCGCCTACATCGTCCAGGACGGCGTCGTCCCGCGCACGGCCCTGCCCGAGGTGCTGCGGCGCATCACCGAACTGTCGGCCGCCTCGGGCATCCGCGTCGCCAACGTCTTCCACGCCGGGGACGGCAACCTGCACCCGCTCGTGCTCTTCGACGACGCCGAGCCGGGCGCGGCGGAGCGGGCCGAGGAGGTCTCCGGCGCCATCCTCGACCTGTGCATCGAGCACGGCGGCTCCATCACCGGCGAGCACGGGGTGGGCGTGGACAAGGCGTGCAAGATGCCGCGCATGTACGGCCCCGACGACCTGGCCACCTTCGACCTGTTCCGCCGGGCCCTGGACCCGGACGGGATCGCCAACCCGGGCAAGCTGCTGCCCACCCCGCGCCTGTGCGGCGAGCAGCCCGGGGTGCGCACGGGGGTGCACCCGCTGGTGGAGGCGGGAAGGGCCGAGCAGTTCTGAGGCGCGGACGGACCACGAACACGGGGGGAGAACGCGTGACGCTCGTCGAGGGGCCGAACGCCCGGGACGGGGCCCTGCGGGAGGGGACCGACGCCGACGCGGTGGGCGGCCTGATCCCCGCGCGCGTGGCTCGTCCCGCCGACACCCGGGGCCTGGCCCGGGTCATGGCGTCCGCCGCCCGGGAGGGGCTGACCGTCGTCGCGCGCGGCGGGGGCACGGCCCTGGACTGGGGCGGTCTCCCGCGCGGCCTGGACCTGCTCGTGGACACCGCCGACCTGTCGTGGACCGAACACATCGCGGGCGACCTGGTGGTGGAGGTGGGCGCGGGAACCCGCGTGGCCGAGCTGTACGACGTGCTGGCCGCCGCCGGGCAGCGGCTGTCGGCGGACCCCGTGCGCGTGGGCGGCACCGTGGGCGGGATGGTGGCCACGGGCGTGAGCGGTCCGCGCCGCCTGCTCACCGGGGCGCTGCGCGACCTGGTCATCGGGATGACGGTGGTGCGCGCCGACGGCGTGGTGGCGCGCAGCGGGGGCCGGGTGGTCAAGAACGTGGCCGGGTACGACCTGGCCAAGCTGCACACCGGCGGCCTGGGCACCCTGGGCGTGATCGCCTCGGTGGCCTTCCGCCTGCACCCGCTCCCCCGGGCCCTGCGCGTGCTGACGCTCCCGGCGTCCCACGCGGAGCACGCCGAGCGCCTGCTGACGGCGCTGCGCGGGTGCACGGCGACGCCCGCGGCGGTCGAACTGGACTGGCCCTCGGCGAGCCTGCGGGTGGTGCTGGAGGGCACCCCGGACGGCCTCGAAGCGCGGACGGCCGAGATCGCCGCGGCCACCGGCGCGGAGCCCGACGTGGCCGACGCCCTGCCCGAGGGCTGGGGCGTGCTGCCGGCCGAGGGCACGCTCGCCCTGGTGTCGGTGCCGCCCGCCGAGAGCGTCCGGGCCGCGGCGCGGGTGCACGAGCTGTCCGGCGCGGGCGTCACCGGCTCGGCCCGGGCGGGGGCGCTGTACGCGTCCTTCCCACCGGACACCGGCGCAGCCGAGGTGGCGGCCGTGCTCGACGGCGTGCGTTCGGTGCCCGGCTGGACGATGACCCTGCTGCGCGCGGAACCGCACGTCCACGCCGCCGGTGTGGACCTGTGGGGCGAGGTGCCCGGACTCCCGCTGATGCGGGCGGTCAAGGACTCCCTCGACCCAGCGCACCGCCTGGCCCCCGGGCGCTTCGCGGGCGGCATCTGAACACGTGCGAACACCCTGGGAGGGCCCGTGACCGACCCGACGACCGCGGACGAGCGCGACCGGCTGTTCTCCGACCTGCTCAACGACTGCGTCCACTGCGGTTTCTGCCTGCCCACCTGTCCCACCCACGTGCTGTGGGGCCAGGAGATGGACTCGCCGCGCGGGCGGATCCACCTGATGGCGCAGACGCACACCGAGGACGTGCTGACCGAGACCGCGGTCGGGCACTTCGACAACTGCCTGGGCTGCCTGGCGTGCGTGTCCGCCTGCCCGTCGGGGGTGGCCTACGACGCGCTCATCGACACCACCCGGCACCGGGTGGAGAGGGAGCACGAGCGGCCCGCGGGCGAGCGGGCGCTGCGCGGGGCGATCTTCGCGCTGTTCCCGTACCGGCGCAGGCTGGGGCTGCTGCGCGGACCGCTGCGCGCCTACCAGGCCAGCGGCGTCTCCTCGCTGGTGCGGCGCACGGGGCTGCTGGAGCGGCTCTCCCCCGCCCTGGCCACCATGGAGCGCATCTCGCCGCCGCTGTCCTCTCCCCCTCCCGCGCTGCCGGAGCTGGTGCCCTCGGTGGGGCGGGCGCGGGCCCGGGTGGGCATGCTGGTGGGCTGCGTGCAGGGGGCGTTCTTCCCCGAGGTCAACACCGCGACCGCGCGGGTGCTGGCTCTGGAGGGCTGCGACGTGGTGATCCCCCGCGCCCAGGGCTGCTGCGGGGCCCTGTCCGGGCACGCCGGGCGGATGGAGGAGTCGGCCGACCTCGCCCGGAGCCTGATCGAGGTGTTCGAACGCGAGCGGGTGGACCGGATCGTGGTCAACTCGGCCGGGTGCGGGTCCAGCATGAAGCACTTCGACCGCACCCTGGCCGAGGCGGGCGCGGACCCGGCCTGGGTGCGCCGGGGGCGGGCCCAGGCCGAGCGGGTCGCGGACCTCACCGAGTTCCTGGTGGAGCTGGGGCCGCGGGCCGAGCGCCACCCCCTCCCCCTGCACGTGGCCTACCACGACGCGTGCCACCTCTCCCACGGCCAGGGCGTCACCCGACCGCCCCGGGCCCTGCTCGCGGGGATTCCGGAGCTGCGCGTGTCCGACCTGCCCAACGGCGAGATCTGCTGCGGCTCGGCGGGGGTGTACAACCTGCTCAAGCCCGGGGCCGCCCGCGAGCTCGGCGACCGCAAGGGGCGGGACGTGGCCTCCACCGGCGCCGACGTCCTGGTGTCGGGGAACCCGGGATGCTCTCTCCAGATAGCCTCCGCCATGGACCGCGCGGGTTCTCCGGTGGCGGTGACCCACACCGCCCGGGTGCTGGACGCCTCCCTGCGGGGGCTGACCGTGGCGCGGTTGCTGGGACGCCGCTGAGCTCCCGCAGCCCCATCCCTGTGGCGCACATCACGTGCACCGCGGGGGTTTTCCCGTCCTCCCGCCGAACAACGGCCGCTGCGCCGACACAAGAGGGAGGAGAGAGGAGCTGCCGATGGTACGCGACCACAACGGCGACCCGCCCGACCACGGGGACTTCGACGCGCTGTTCGAGCGGCACTACGACGCCGTGTACGACTACGCCCGCCGCCGGGTCGGACCCGACCTGGCCGACGACGTCGCCTCGGAGGCCTTCGCGGTCGCCTGGCGTCGGCGCGCGGGGGTGCCCGAGGGCCGGGAACTGCCCTGGCTGTACGCCTGCGCCCGACGCATCACCCTCGCCAAGCTGCGCGAGGTCAGGAGGCGCGGCGAGGTCCCCGCTCCTCCGGAGGAGGTCTGGGGCGCTTCCCAGGACGACGCCGAACGCGTCGTGCGCCGCCAGTGGGCGCTGAGCGCCCTGGCCCGGCTCTCCGACACCGATCGCGAACTCGTGATGCTCGTGACCTGGGAGGGCCTGAGCAGCCGCGAGGCCGCGCGCGTGGTGGGCTGCTCGCCCGTGACCGCGCGCGGACGGCTGCACCGCGCCCGCAGGCGCCTCCAGGCGCTCATGGACGAGACCACGCACCCCGCCGAGGACAGAGAGGACGCGCCGTGGACGACGTCACAGCGCTTCGCACGATCCTGAACGACACCGACCCGCGCGCCGGGGAGGCGGTCGGCGCCGCCGACCGCCAGCGCGCACGTGCCAGGGCCCTGGCCCTGATGGACCGCGCCCCCGCGCGGCGCCCCCTGTTGCGTCGTCCCCCGGTCCTGGCGGGCGCCGCCGCCCTCACAGCCGCCGCCACCGCCTCGGTAGTCCTGCTGGGCACCGGATCCGGGGGAGCCGTCGGCGTACCCACCGCCTACGCCGCGCCGCCCACCCCCCTGGAGGTCGTCGGTTCCGACCCCGAGCCCGGCGCGGAGCGGCTGGCCGCCCTCGCCGGGACTGCCCGGACCGGCGGCGACGCCCCGGGGGAGGGCGACGTCGCCTACGTCGCCTCCTCCGGTGTGGAACTGCTCACCGTCACCAGCTACGCCGGTGAGGAGCCAGGCGACGGGGACCTGCGCAGCGCGGGGTTCATCCCCTACGAGTGGCAGCACTGGCAGGGCCCCGGGGGCGACACCCGCGAGATCACCGTGCCGGGCGGGGCCGAGGACACCACCGGCGACGCGGAGGAGCACCGTGAGTTCCTCAACCGGCAGGCGGAGGACGTGGAGGAGAGGCTGGAACCGGGGCTGCTGTTCCCCGGGGAACTGCCCACCGAGCCGGGGGCCATGACCGATGTCCTGGCGGACTGGAGCGGGGAGGAGTCCCCCGACGACGCCGCCCTCGTCAACGCGCTGAACCGCCTCTACGAGAGCCGTCCCCTCGACGGGGCCGAGGAGGCGGCCCTGCTGGGTGTCCTGGCCGGGCTCCCCGGCGTCGAGTACGCGGGGAGCACACACGACCCCCTGGCCCGGGAGGGCGAGCTGTTCCAGGTGCGGGTCGAGGAGGCCGGGCAGGTGGAGCGCCACCGCTACCTGTTCGCGCCTGACACCGGTGACCTGCTCTACCGCGACACCACCGTGCTGGAGGAGCGCGGCGGCGAGGGCTCCCTGGCCCGGCACGGCCTGGAACCACCGGTGACCACGGCCTACCGGTCCTTCGTCTGGTCCGGCTGGGTGGAGGAGGTCGGCGCGCGCCCCGGCGACTGAGCCCGGACGCCCGGGGGGCGTGGCCGTGCGCCCGCGGGGCCCGCCCCCGCGGGCGCGCCGCCATGGGGCGTCCAGCGGCGGCGCGGGCCGGCGCGGGGTCAGATCAGGCTTGTCTCGCCCTCGGCCACGATGACGGCCGGGCCGCTCAGCCTCGCGCCGTCCGCGTCCAGGAAGACGGTGCACTCGCCCCCCAGGACCCGCACCCTCCAGGTCGCGCCCTCCCCGCGGGGCGTGGCTGCGGCAGCGGCGGCGACGATCCCGGTCCCGCAGGAGCGGGTCTCCCCGGAACCGCGCTCGTACACGCGCATCTCCAGCACACCCGGAGCCACCTCGCGGTACACCTCGACGTTCGCCCCGGCGGGGAAGGCCTCCACGTCCAGCACCGGCAGCTCGCTCAGGTCCACCTCGGCGACCGGCACGGTCACCTCGCAGGCCAGGTGCGGGTTGCCCACGGAGATCTGCTCACCGTGCACCACCTGCCGGGCGAGCTTGGCGGAGGAGGTCCCCTGCATCTCCACCCGGCCCATGTCTATGGTGATGCCGCCGTCGGCCTCCACCTGGACCTCCTTGGCGCCGTCGCGGGTGCCCACCTCGAAGCGGTCGCCCTCGACGAGCCCGGCGTGCAGCAGGTAGCGGGCGAAGACCCGCACACCGTTGCCGCACATCTCGGCGATGCTCCCGTCGGCGTTGCGGTAGTCCATGAACCACTCGGAGCGCTCGGCCGTGCGGGCGGCCGGGGCGAGGGCCTCGCCGAGGGCGCGCGTGCGCACCACCCGCAGGACGCCGTCCGCGCCGATCCCGGCCCGGCGGTCGCACAGCAGGCGGACGGCCTCCTCCGTGAGGTCGAGCTCCCCGTCGGGGTCGGGGAGGATCACGAAGTCGTTCTCTGTTCCGTGGCCCTTGGCGAATCGCATGCCGACCATCCTAGGCGCGCACGACCACCTCCCCCGTCCCGCTCCGCGGTCGGGCCGGGCCCGGGGCTGACTACGCTGGAGGGATGATCAAGGTGATCGCGGTCGTCGGCCCGACCGCTGTGGGCAAGTCGGACCTGGCCGTCGAGGTGGCCCTGCGGCTGGAGGAGCGCACGGGACGCCGGGGCGAGGTGATCAACGCCGACTCCATGCAGCTCTACCGCGGCATGGACATCGGGACCGCCAAGCTCACCGACGCCGAGAGACGCGGGGTGCCCCACCACCTGCTCGACGTGTGGGAGGTCAGCGAGCCCGCGGACGTGGCCAGCTACCAGGACATGGCCCGCGACCGCGTCGAGCAGTGCGCCGACCGCGACGTCCTTCCCGTCCTGGTCGGCGGTTCGGGTCTGTACGTGCGCTCGGTCCTGGACCACCTGAACTTCCCCGGCACCGACCCCGCGGTCCGCTCGCGCCTGGAGGCGGAGCTCGGCGACGTCGGCCCGGGCGTCCTGCACGCCCGTCTGGCCGAGGCCGACCCCGCGGCGGCCCGTGCCATCCTGCCGGGCAACGGGCGGCGGATCGTGCGCGCCCTGGAGGTCATCGAGCTGACCGGGGAGCCGTTCACCGCGAACCTGCCCGACCACACCTCCTTCTACCCGTGCACGCAGATCGGCCTGACCGCTCCGCGCCCCGAGCTGGACGAGCGCATCGGCACCCGTGTGGACCGCATGTGGGAGCAGGGCCTGCTGGAGGAGGTCCGCGAGCTGGACAAGCTCGGGCTGCGCGAGGGCCGGACTGCCTCGCGCGCGCTCGGTTACGCGCAGGCGCTCGCCCAGCTGGACGGCGCTCTGTCCGAGGAGGAGGCCAAGGCCGACACCGCCCAGGCCACCCGCCGGTTCGCCCGCCGCCAGGAGTCGTGGTTCCGGCGCGACCCGCGGGTGCGCTGGCTCCCCTACGACTCCCCCGACCTGGTGGAACGCGCTCTGGCCCAGGTTGAGCGGGCGCTGTCGGGAACCTCGGAGGAGCCGGGCGAGGCGCTGGTGGACGTGTCGACCTGGGTGCCCCGCTCCGCGCGCTGACCCCGCGGTGGATCCGCCTCCGCCGCACACCCGCCCACACCTGACGGCCGGGCCCGCGAAGGGCCCGGCCGCCCGTCTGCCACGGCCCGCTCCCGCTTTCCCTCCCGAAAACCCTTGCCCCGGCCTCCTCGGTGACCTACTTTGACTGTGTGACCAGATTTCAAAACTGGTCACACAGTCAGGGGAAGGGAGGTGGAGATATGGTCATCGGCGTCAACACGCGTGGTCAGCGACACCTCGCACGCCCTCGACTCGCAGGAGTACACCGTGGCCCCATCCACATCCCCGACCGCCAGCGAGCGCGAACTGCGCGCCGACCGCATCCTGGACGCGGCGGAGGAGCTGATGGTCGCCTGGGGGCACCGCAAGATCACCATCGAGGACGTCGCCCGGCGGGCCAAGATCGGCAAGGGGACCGTCTACCTGCACTTCTCCACCAAGGAGGCGCTTCTCCTCACGGTGGTCATGCGGGCGCAGCTCGGCGTGCTGCGCCGGATCCTGGACTCCATGCACGCCTCACCCGAGAACGTCCGGCCCAGCGAGGTCGCCCGCGCCCTCTACCTGTTCCACCTGGACTCGCCGACCATCCGCGCGCTGTTCTCCAACGGCACCGAGTCCCTGGGCAACCTCTCCCGGAACGCGGCCTCCCTGGTCGGCGACACCGTCCGGGAGCGGCAGAGGGCGCTGCGGACCTACTGGGACATCCTGCGCGAACACGGCCTGCTGAACACCGACCGCGCCCCCGACGAGCAGCTGTACGCCTACAACTCCCTGGTCATGGGCCACCTGGTCACGCCCCCGGTGCTGGAGAGCCAGGGCATGCACGTGCCCGACCACGGCACGCGCGCCGAGCTCATGGCCCGGAGCATCCGACTGCTCCTGGAACAGGACGCCTCCCCGGAGGACACCCGTCGGGCCCGGGACAGGGCCCTGGCGCTCTTCTCCGCGCTGGACCAGCGCCTGCACGAGGAGATCACCCGGCAGAAACAGACGACACGCTCCACCTGAGCCCCAGAGGAGGGCCCATGACAGCCGCGACCCCGTCCGACGAACTGATCGACCTGCGCTCCCCCGAGTTCACCGCCGACCCCCACTCCGTGATCGACCGGGTCCGGGCTGCGGGCGGCTCGGCGCCGGCCCTGTTCGTGGACACCCAGAAGGCCGTCCTCTTCGTCGACGACGAGGACGTGCGGACCATCCTCAGTGACCGGCGCTTCGTGCTGGACCCCGCGAACGTGTCGGGCGGGCGGGCCCAGGCCACCCGCTCCGACGCGCTCAGGGGGCTGGGCATCCGCCCCGACCTGATCACCTACCTGACCGAGTCCCTCCTGGACAAGGACGGCGGCGACCACACGCGGCTGCGCAAGCTGGTCTCGCGCACCTTCACCGTGCGCCGGGTCAACGAGCTGCGGCCCGCGGTCCAGCGCGTCACCGACGGCCTGCTCGCGCGGCTGCCCGACCTCGCCGACGGGGACGGGGTCGTGGACCTCATGCCGCACTTCTCCTACCCGCTGCCGATCGCGGTCATCTGCGACCTGGTCGGCGTTCCGGAGGAGGACCGCGGGACCTGGCGGGCGTGGAGCGACCAGCTGTCCAGGTTCGACCCCACCAGGCCCGAGCTGATGAACGACGCGCTCGGCGAGATGATCGGCCACATCGAGGGGATGCTCGCCGAGCGCCGGGCCCGGCCGAGCGAGGACCTGCTCGGCGCCCTGGTCAGGGCACGCGACGAGGACGGCGGGCGCTTGAGCGAGAGCGAGCTGATCACCTTGGTGTTCACCCTCGTCATCGCCGGGCACGAGACCACCGCGCACCTGCTGGGCAACGGGGTGCGGGCCCTGCTCGACCACCCGGTCCAGTGGGAGATCCTGCGGCACGACCCCGGGCTGCTGCCCTCCGCCGTACACGAGATGCTCCGCTACGGGGGCACCGCCGTGATCTCCAAGGCGAGGTACGCGGCCGAGGACGTCGAACTCAGGTGCGGCCGCCTGGCCGCGGGCGAGCGGGCGATCGCGGTCCTGGCGGGCGCCAACCGCGACCCGAGGGTCCACCCGGACCCGCACCGGTTCGACATCACCCGCCACCAGGGCAGCCCCGGCGAGGCGCACGTGGGGTTCGGCCACGGCATCCACTACTGCCTGGGCGCGGCCCTGGCCCGCCAGGAGGGCGAGGTGGCGGTCGGTTCCCTGCTGACCGCCTACCCCGGCCTGTCCCTGGTCCCCGGTCGTGAGCCCCTGCCCGGGAGGGTTCCGGGCGCGATGCGGTTGGACAGCCTGCCGGTCCGGCTCTGAGGCCGCGCCCGCACGGCCGTCCCGTCCCGGTCCGCGCGGATCCGCCACCGGCGGGATCCGCGCGGAAAGCAGCGGCCCCCGGCGCGAAGGCGCCGGGGGCCGCGACCGCTTCGCGGGGTCAGATCTCGCAGCAGCCGCCCGCCGGGGCGGGCTCCTCGGCCGGAACACCGATCCGGGGCATGCCCAGGAGAACCTGCGGCTTGCTCTCCTGGACCGGCTGGCCGTTGCGGGCCGCCCAGGCGTCGCCCGCGCGGGTGCGCCGCAGGGCGCGCACGCCGGAGTCGGCCACCAGGTGGTGCGGGGCGGCGTAGGTGACCTCCACGGTCACCGTGTCGCCGGGGCGCGGGTCGTCGCCGTCACCGACCGCGAAGTGCACGAGGCGGTTGTCGGGGGCGCGGCCGGACAGGCGGCGGTGCTCGCCGTCCTTCCTGCCCTCGCCCTCGGCGACCAGCAGCTCGACCTCGCGGCCGACCAGCTTCTGGTTCTCCTCCCAGGAGATCTGGTCCTGGAGGTCGACCAGGCGCTGGTAGCGGTCCTTGACCACCTCAGGCGGAACCTGGTCCTCCATGGTCGCGGCCGGGGTCCCGGGGCGCTTGGAGTACTGGAAGGTGAACGCCATCGAGAACCGCGCCTCGCGGACCACGTGCAGCGTCTCCTGGAAGTCCTCCTCGGTCTCGCCGGGGAAGCCCACGATGATGTCGGTGGTGATCGCGGCGTGCGGCATGGCGGCGCGCACCTTCTCCACGATGCCCAGGAAGCGCTCCTGGCGGTAGGAGCGGCGCATGGCCTTGAGGACCCGGCTCGACCCCGACTGGAGCGGCATGTGCAGCTGCGGCATGACGTTGGGGGTCTCGGCCATGGCCTCGATGACGTCATCGGTGAAGTCGCGCGGGTGCGGGGAGGTGAAGCGCACCCGCTCCAGTCCCTCGATCTCGCCGCAGGCGCGCAGCAGCTTGGAGAAGGCCTGCCGGTCGCCGAAGCCGCTGCCGTAGGCATTGACGTTCTGGCCGAGCAGGGTGATCTCGCTGACGCCCTCGTCGACCAGGGCGCGCACCTCGGCGAGCACGTCGCCGGGGCGGCGGTCCTGCTCCTTGCCGCGCAGCGCGGGCACGATGCAGAAGGTGCAGGTGTTGTTGCAGCCCACGGAGACCGACACCCACGCCGCGTACGCGGACTCGCGGCGGCTGGGCAGTGTGGAGGGGAAGTGCTCCAGGGACTCGGCGATCTCCACCTGCGCCTCCCGCTGGACGCGGGAGCGCTCCAGCAGGGCGGGCAGGGAGCCGATGTTGTGGGTGCCGAACACGACGTCGACCCAGGGCGCTCGGCGCACGATCTCGCCGCGGTCCTTCTGCGCCAGGCAGCCCCCGACGGCGATCTGCATCCCCGGGTTGGCGTCCTTGACCGGGCGCAGGTGCCCGAGGTTGCCGTACAGGCGGTTGTCGGCGTTCTCCCGGACCGCACAGGTGTTGAAGACGACGATGTCTGCGGTGGTGTCCTCGGCTGCGCGCGCGTACCCAGCGTCCTCCAGCAGACCGGAGAGGCGCTCGGAGTCGTGGACGTTCATCTGGCAGCCGTAGGTCCGCACTTGGTAGGTACGACTCTGGCTCACGGGACCAGGCTATCCGGTGCCGTGGACCGCGCGGAGACCGCGGAAGGGGCTCACCACCCCCACCTGGAGCTTTCCCCGGGACCCCGCGGCGGACGGGGAGGCGGAGCGCGTCCGGAAGTGGCCGATGTGAGACGCTGGAGAACGGAACCACAACAGGGAGCGACAAACGGTCACTTAACCGTCCAAACCCATAACAGTTTCGCCGATCACGCCGTAACAAGTCTGCTACTCCGCAGACGGACGGCGATTTCGTGATGACACGGCAACATGGACCCATTAGGTTCCGAACATGACCTCAACTCCTCTCGTCGTGCTGGAGAACGTCAACAAGCACTTCGGCGACCTGCACGTGCTCCGCGACATCGATCTGACGGTTAACTCCGGCGAGGTGGTAGTCGTCATCGGGCCGTCCGGTTCCGGCAAGTCGACGCTGTGCCGCACGATCAACCGCCTGGAGACGATCGACGCCGGCACCATCACGCTGGACGGACAGCCGCTGCCCGCGGAGGGCCGCGGCCTGGCCCGGCTCCGCAGCGACGTGGGCATGGTCTTCCAGTCGTTCAACCTGTTCGCCCACAAGACCGTGCTCCAGAACGTGACCCTGGGCCCCACCAAGGTCCTGCGCATGAACAAGGCCGAGGCCGACGCCCGGGGCATGGAACTGCTGGAGCGCGTCCGGATCGGCAACCAGGCCAACAAGTACCCGGCGCAGCTCTCCGGGGGTCAGCAGCAGCGCGTGGCGATCGCCCGCGCCCTGGCGATGAACCCCAAGGTGATCCTCTTCGACGAGCCGACCTCGGCACTGGACCCGGAGATGGTCCAGGAGGTCCTCGACGTCATGACCGACCTCGCCTCCGAGGGCATGACGATGGTCGTGGTCACCCACGAGATGGGCTTCGCGCGCCGCGCGGCCAACCGGGTCGTCTTCATGGCCGACGGACAGATCGTGGAGGAGAACACCCCCGACGAGTTCTTCACCAACCCCCGGTCCGAGCGCGCCCAGGACTTCCTGTCCAAGATCCTGACCCACTAGGTTTCCCCGCGTTCTTCGCACGAAGCAAGGAAGAGGTACCCCACATGCGAGTCCGTCGCATCAGCACCATCCTGGGCGGCACCGCGGCCCTGGCCTTCGCCCTCAGCGCCTGTGGCACCGCCGACGTCGGCGGCGGCAGCGGTGGCGAGGGCGGCGGCGGCGAGGGTGGCGGCGACACCATCACCATCGGCGTCAAGTACGACCAGCCCGGCCTGGGCCTGCTGGACGGCGACGCCCCCGTCGGCTTCGACGTGGACGTGGCCACCTACATCGCCGGTGAGCTCGGCTACGAGCCCGAGCAGATCGAGTGGACCGAGGCCGCCTCCGCCAACCGCGAGTCCTTCCTCCAGCAGGGCACCGTCGACATGGTGATCGCCACCTACTCGATCACCGACGAGCGCCGCCAGGTCGTCAACTTCGCCGGACCGTACTACGTCGCCCAGCAGGACATCCTGGTCCAGGCCGACAACGAGGACATCCAGGGCCCCGAGGACCTGGCGGGCAAGGTCCTGTGCTCGGCCTCCGGCTCCCGCTCGGCCAACAACATCGTCGACGACATGGGCATCGACGCCGAGCTGCGCGAGGCGGGCAACTACTCCGAGTGCCTGTCCCTGCTGGGCAACGGCACCGTCGACGCGGTGACCACCGACAACACCATCCTCGCGGGCTTCGCCGCGCAGGACCCGGGCACCTACCGCGTGGTCAACAACCCCTTCGGTGAGGAGCGCTACGGCGTGGGCCTGCCCGCCGGCTCCACGGAGCGGTGCGAGGAGGTCAACGCCGCCATCCAGAAGATGTGGGACGAGGGCTACGCGGTCGAGGCCCTGGAGACCGCCTTCGGTGAGACCGACTTCGCCTACGAGGAGACCGCTCCCGAGGTCGACGCCTGCCAGTAGGCACCCCTTCCCCGACCGTGCGCCCCGCGGCGGGGCCGACTCCGGCCCCGCCGCCCGGCCCTTGACCAGCTGGGACCCATGGAAGCCTTTCTCAGCAATATCGACAGGGTTGTCGACGGTTTCTCATGGACCGTCCGGCTCACCCTCCTCAGCGCCCTCTTCTCCTTCGTCCTGGGCGTCCTGCTCACGGCCATGCGGGTCTCCCCCGTCCCGCTCCTGCGCGGTCTGGCCACCGCCTACGTCGAGGGCATCCGCAGCACGCCCCTGACCCTGGTCCTGCTCTTCTGCGGCCTGGGCCTGAACAGCGCCCTGGGGATCGCCCTGGCCGACAGCGTCGCGTGGGACGTGTTCTGGTGGGCCGTCATCGGCCTGTCCGGCTACACCGCCTGCTTCGTCTCGGAGTCGCTGCGCGCGGGGATCAACACGATCCCCCTCGGCCAGGTGGAGGCGGCCCGCTCACTGGGCCTGACCTTCACCCAGAACCTGCGGATGATCGTCATCCCGCAGGCGCTGCGCACCGTCGTCGGCCCGCTGGGCAGCGTGCTCATCGCGCTGATCAAGAACACGACCGTCGCCTCCGTCGCGGGGCTGGGCGTTCAGGAGGCGTCCAGGGAGATGAAGCTCATGTTCGACCAGGGCATCGCTCCGGTCCTGCCGACCTTCGTCGGCTTCGCGATCGGCTTCCTGATCCTGACCCTGCCGACCGGCTACTTCTTCGGCTGGCTCTCCAAGCGCGTGGCGGTGGTCCGATGAGCGCGCAGAGCTCCGTCCTCTTCGACGCGCCCGGCCCCAAGGCCCGCAGGCGCAACGCCCTCTACACGGTCGTCACGGTGTTCCTGGCCCTGATCGGCCTGGCCGTCCTGTACCTGGGGTTCAACGGCACCCTGCGCGACACCGGGTTCTCGCTGTTCAACCCGCTCACCTGGGGGCCGCTGGGCGACCCGGCGACCTGGGCGGTCAACCCCGCGGGCGAGTGGGCCTCGGACAAGTGGGCGCCGTTCCTGCAGCCCGCCACCTGGACCGACTACGTCGTCCCGGGCCTGCAGAACACGCTGACCGCGGCGCTGACCGCCTCGGTCCTGGCCATCCTCTTCGGCCTGGTGTTCGGCATCGGCCGCCTGTCCGACAAGTGGTGGATCCGCGTTCCGGCCGGGGCCGTCGTGGAGTTCTTCCGCGGCATCCCGCTGCTGATGCTGATCTTCTTCACGATGGCGCTGCCCATCGTGGCCTACCAGGTGTTCGACATCCCCGCGGGCACCTTCCAGGTCTCGGCGCTGGCCGCCGTCGTCACGGGCCTGACCCTGTACAACGGCTCCGTGCTGGCGGAGGTCTTCCGCGCGGGCGTCCTCGCGGTGCCCAAGGGCCAGTCCGAGGCCGCGCAGGCCATCGGGATGACCCGGGGCCAGAACATGCGGATGATCCTCATCCCGCAGGCGATCACCGCGATGATGCCCGCGATCGTGGCGCAGCTCGTGGTCCTGCTCAAGGACTCCGCGCTGGGCTACATCATCGCCTTCCCCGAGATGCTGCGCAGCTTCACCCTGCTGGCCACGCGCGAGGGCAACGTGATCCCGGCCGCGATCATCTGCGCGGCCATCTACATCGCCATCAACCTCTCGCTGAGCCGGGTCGCGATCTGGCTGGAGCGGCGCAACGCCCGCCGCGGTCGGCCCTCCGCCAAGCCCACCGGCGGCGGGGACATCCCGGCCCAGCCCGTGGCCGCGCCCGGGGGCGGCACCGGAGGCGGCAGCGCCGAGGCCGAGGGCCCCGCCGGGTCCGTGGCGGTGGAGCCCACCGTGCAGGAGCCGCTGCCCGACGCGCTGGACGGGTCCCGCCCGGCGAAGTCCGACGACGGCGACGACACGGACGGCAAGGCGGACCGGAAGGACTGACCCCTCCTTCCCCACGGCCGGTACGGCCCCGTGCGCGCCCCTCGGCGCGTACGGGGCCGTCGTCGTCGCGGCCCCGCGCGGGGCGGTTCCGGGGACGCCGCGCGGAGGGTCCTTCGGGACTGCACAAGCGGGCGAACGAGGACTAAGGTCGACATGTCATCGCATCGAACCCACGACCCATCCTGGGTGGACATGTCTGAACTGTCGAGCCGCCACGGCTCCTGGCCATCGCCCATCAGCGCCGGTGACGTCGCCCGAGGAGTGCGGCGGATGGCGTTCCCGTCCGTCGCGGGCGCGGAGGTCTGGTGGGAGGAGGGGCGCCCAGAGGAGGGGCGGACCACCCTCATGCGGCGCGACGCCGACGGAACGGTGACCGACCTGCTGCCAGCGCCCTGGAGCGCGGGGACCCGGGTGCACGAGTACGGCGGGCGCGCCTACCTGCCGGTGCCGCGCCGCGACGACAAGGCCATCACCCGCATGGGCGTGGTGTTCTCCCAGTCCTCCGACCAGCGCCTCTACCTGCTGGAACGCGGCTCCTCGGAGCCGGTGCCGCTCACCCCCGACGACGGCGCCTCACGCTACGCCGACCCCGCGCTGAGCGCGGACGGGCGCGCCGTGCTGTGCGTGCGCGAGAGGCACGAGGAGGGGGCGGTCCGCCGCTCGATCGTGTCGGTGCCGCTGTCGGGCCGGGGCGCGCAGGACCCCTCCGCGGTGCGCGAACTGGTCTCGGGGGCGGACTTCTACGCCTCCCCCACCCCGTCTCCGGACGGCTCCCACCTGGCCTACGTGCGGTGGAACCACCCCAGGATGCCCTGGGACGGCAGCGAACTGCGGGTGGGCGCCCTGGGAGAGACCGGGCTGACCGGCGAGTACACCCTCAAGGGCGGTGTGGACGAGTCGGTGGTCTCCCCGACCTGGGCCGACGACGCGACGCTGTACGTGGCCTCGGACTGGCCGGGCTGGTGGAACCTGTACCAGGCGGGGATGACCGGGCAGGCGCTGGCGCTGTACCCGGCCGAGGAGGAGTTCCACGCCTCCCCCGGCCGTCTGGGCAACCGGTCGTTCTGCGTGCTGGACTCGGGCCGGGTGGTGGCGCTGCACGGGCACGCCGACCTGACCCCGAGCGTGTACGACCCCGACACCCTGGACCTGACGCCGGTGGCGACCGGCCTGACCACGTGGTCGATGCTGGACACCGACGGACGCACCGTGGTGGCGGTGGCCTCCTCGCCGACCGAGCCGCCGTGCCTGGTGCGACTGGATCCGGTCTCGGGTGGTGTGGAGGTGCTGCGCCGGGCCGCCGAGGAGCTGCCGGACACCGCCTACCTGCCCGTCCCCCGCCAGGAGACGCTGCCGGGCCGCTACGGTGCGCCGGTGTACGCGAACGTGTACCCGCCGACCCATCCGGACGCGCCCGCGAACGGCCCCGCGCCGTACGTGGTGTGGGCGCACGGCGGCCCGGTGTCGGTCAGCACGCTGGAGTTCGACCTGGCCAAGGCCTACTTCACCAGCCGGGGGATCGGTGTGGTGGACGTCAACTACGGCGGCTCCACGGGGTACGGGCGCTCGTACCGCAAGCGCCTGCACAAGGAGTGGGGCGTGGTGGACGTGGAGGACTGCGTGGCCGCGGCCCGGGCCCTGGTGGAACAGGGGGTGGCCGATCCCCGCAGGTTGGCGATCCGCGGTCCGAGCGCGGGCGGGTACACGGCGCTGATGGCGCTGACCGGGGACACGTTCGCGTGCGGGGTGTCCCTCTTCGGGGTCACCGACCTGCTGGGGTTCAGCCAGACCACGCACGACTTCGAGTCGCGGTTCCTGGACTCCCTGGTGGGGACGCTGCCGGGGTTCGTGGAGCGGTACCGGGAGCGCTCTCCGGTCAACCGCGCCGGGGAGATCGACGTGCCGGTGCTGCTGGTGCAGGGCCTGGAGGACAGGGTCGTGACCCCGGACCAGGCCACGGCGATGGCGACGGCGCTGGGGCGGCGCGGGGCGCCGTACGCGCTGGTGGAGTTCGAGGGCGAGGGACACGGGTTCACCGGGCAGGAGGCGCGGATCCGCTCCCTGGAGACGGAGCTGGCCTTCTACGCGCGGGTGTTCGGGTTCGAGGCCGACGTGGCGCCGCTGGAGCTGGTGACCGCTCCGCCGGAGACCGGGGCCGTCGGGGACGGCGCGGAACCGGCCGCGGAGGGCTCCCGGGCGCCCGGCGCGGAGGCCGCCGGGGAGTCCGGTGACACCGGGGACGCCCCGAGCGCGGAGGACACCGCCGACGCGCTCGCGCGGGACGCCGGGCGGGACGGCGGGCCCCCGAGTCCCGCGGAGGCCGCCGCCGGTCCGACTGCCGCCGGCGACTGACCCTCCGGAAACGGAGCGGACGGGGCGGGCGGTCCCGGTGGAGGGCACCACCGGCCCGACCGCTGTCGGCGGCAACGGTTCAGAAGTCGGGGTCGGGGGCGTGGAGTTCGGCCTCCACGCCCTCGCGTTCGAGTTCCTCGCGGACCACCCGGTAGGACAGGCCCGCCGAGTAGCCCTTGCGGGCCAGAAAACCCAGGGCGCGGCGGATCCGCGTCTCCTCGTCCCTGCCCCGGGTGGCGGCCAGGCGGCGGCGCGCCAGGTCGCGGGCGGCCTCCTCCTCGTCCTGGTCGCTGAGTTCGCCGACGGCCTCCCGGACGGTGTCCTCCTCCACGCCGCGGGTGCGCAGCTCCTGGGCCAGGGCGCGGCGGGAGAGCCGTCTGCCGTGGTGGCGGGAGGACACCCAGGCCTGGGAGAAGGCGGCGTCGTCGATCAGTCCGGCCTCGCCGAACGTGTCCAGGACCGAGGTGACGACCTCCTCCTCGTACTCCCGGCGGTGCAGCGCCCGCTCCAGCTGGGCGCGGGTGCGCGGGGAGTGGGTGAGCATCCGCAGGACCAGGGCGCGGGCCTCGGCCTCGGGGTCCTTCCCGGGCGGGGCCGCCCCGCCCGGGGAGGGGCCGTCGTCCTCGGGGTGGTGCCGGTCCGGGGACCGGCTCCCCTCACGCATCAGCCGCGGGCGCCTTGGGGGTCCTGGCCGCGGCGCGCTTGGCGGGTGCCTTGGCCGCGGCGGCCGGGTCCGCAGCCGCGTCCGCGGCGGCCTTGGCCGGTTCGGCGGCCGGGCCGGAGGCGCTGTCGTCGCCCTTGACGGGCACGCCCAGCTTCTCCTTGATCTTCTTCTCGACCTCGTTGGCCATGTCGGCGTTCTCGCGCAGGAAGTTGCGCGCGTTCTCCTTGCCCTGGCCCAGCTGGGTGCCCTCGTAGGTGTACCAGGCGCCCGACTTGCGGACGATCCCGTGCTCCACGCCCAAGTCGATGAGGCTGCCCTCGCGCGAGACGCCCACCCCGTAGAGGATGTCGAACTCGGCCTGCTTGAAGGGCGGCGCGACCTTGTTCTTGACGACCTTGACGCGGGTGCGGTTGCCGACCGCGTCGGTGCCGTCCTTGAGCGTCTCGATGCGGCGCACGTCCAGGCGCACCGAGGCGTAGAACTTGAGCGCCTTGCCGCCGGTCGTCGTCTCGGGCGAGCCGAACATGACGCCGACCTTCTCGCGCAGCTGGTTGATGAAGATCGCGGTGGTGTTGGTCTGGTGGAGCGCACCGGCGATCTTGCGCAGCGCCTGGGACATCAGGCGGGCCTGGAGTCCGACGTGGCTGTCGCCCATCTCGCCCTCGATCTCCGCGCGGGGCACCAGGGCCGCCACGGAGTCGATGACGATGATGGAGACCGCGCCGGAGCGGATGAGCATGTCGACGATCTCCAGCGCCTGCTCACCGGTGTCCGGCTGCGAGAGCAGCAGGTCGTCGGTGTTGACGCCGATCTTCTTGGCGTACTCGGGGTCGAGCGCGTGCTCGGCGTCGACGAAGGCCGCGATGCCGCCCATCCGCTGGGCGCTGGCCACCGCGTGCAGGGCGACGGTGGTCTTACCGCTGGACTCGGGGCCGTAGATCTCCACGACGCGGCCCCGGGGCAGGCCTCCGATGCCGAGCGCCACGTCGAGCGCGATCGCCCCGGTGGGGATCGACTCCACCGGCGGGCGGTCGTCGTCGCCCAGGCGCATGATGGAGCCCTTGCCGAACTGCCGCTCGATCTGGGCGAGCGCTGTTTCGAGAGCCTTGTCTCGGTCTCCAGATGCCACGGGATACCCCTGTTGTTGGGTGGATGCCTTTTTCTTCATGGTGAGCACGACGCTACGCGGTCGCTACGACAATCGCGACGTCCCACGTCCGCCTGTGGATAACCCACCCTACCCGAACCTGTGTTCGATGTGGCGTACGAAACGGATGCGACCTCGCGGGAGGTCCGTCGCCGGATCAGCGTCTGGAGGCGGGCAGGTCGAAGGCGTCGCACACGGCGCGCCACACCTCCTTGGCCGCCACCCCGTCGGCGAGCGCCTGCTCGACCGTGCGGGACCCGAGCCCCTCCAGGACGTGGTCGCGGGCCACACTCTGCGCGTAGGCCTCGCCGAACTGCTCGTGCATGTTGTGCCAGAAAACCGTGAGTCTCATCGGGCCCAGTATCGGTGATCGCGGCGTCCGCCGCGCCCCCTCCCCTTTGTCGCCGCCCGCGGGCAGACTGGCGGCATGAGCCGTGCGCCCCGTCCCCTCGAACGCTTCGGACCCGCCACCAGGGCCTGGTTCGACCGGGCCTTTCCCGCGGGCCCCACCCCCGCCCAGACCGGTGCCTGGGAGTCGGTCCAGCGCGGGAGGAACACCCTGGTGGTGGCCCCGACCGGCTCGGGCAAGACCCTGTCGGCCTTCCTGTGGTCGCTGGACCGGCTGTCCTCGGCCCCCGTCCCCGAGGACCGCGCCCGCCGCTGCCGGGTGCTGTACGTGTCCCCGCTCAAGGCCCTCGCGGCGGACGTGGAGCGCAACCTGCGCGTCCCCCTGGCCGGGATCGCGGCCGCCGCCGAGGCCGGGGGGCACGCGCTGTCCCCGGTCACCGTGGGGGTGCGCACCGGCGACACCCCCGCCGCCGAGCGGCGCAGGCTCGCCACCCGGCCGCCGGACGTGCTCATCACCACGCCCGAGTCGCTGTTCCTGGTGCTCACCTCGCGGGCCAGGGAGGGGCTGGCCGGGGTGGAGACGGTCATCGTCGACGAGGTGCACGCGCTCGCGGGGAGCAAACGCGGCGCGCACCTGGCGCTGAGCCTGGAGCGGCTGGACGCCCTGCTGGACCGCCCGGCGCAGCGGATCGGCCTGTCCGCGACCGTGCGCCCGCCCGACCTGGTGGCGCGGTTCCTGGGCGGCGCGGACGTCGTGGCCCCGCCCGGCTCCCCCGGCATGGACCTGCGCGTGGTGGTGCCCGTCCCCGACATGGAGGAGCCCGGCGTCCCGGAGCCGGCCCGGCCCTCAGGCGGCGCGGAGGGCGGCGGGGACGCCCGGGGCGCGGACGGCGGCGGGTCCCTGTGGCCGCACGTGGAGCGGCGGGTCCTGGACCTCGTGGAGGCCCACCGCTCCACCATCGTGTTCACCAACGGACGCCGCACCGCGGAGAAGCTGTGCGCCCGCGTCAACGACCTGCACGCCGAGCGGCACGGCGGGCGTCTGCCGCCGGAGGAGGTGCCCGCCCAGGTCATCGCCCAGTCCGGGCACAGCCGCGGCGGCCCGCCGGTGGTCGCCCGCGCCCACCACGGCTCGATGTCCAAGGCCGAGCGGGCCCTGATCGAGGACGAGCTGAAGCAGGGGAGGCTGCGCTGCGTGGTGGCCACCTCCAGCCTGGAGCTGGGCGTGGACATGGGCGCGGTCGACCTGGTGGTGCAGGTGGCCTCGCCGCCGTCGGTGGCCAGCGGCCTGCAACGGGTCGGCCGGGCGGGGCACCAGGTGGGCGAGACCTCGCGCGGGGTGTTCCTCCCCCGGTTCCGGGGCGACCTGCTGGCGACGGCCGTGGTGGTCGGGCAGATGCGCGCGGGCGCCATCGAGCGCCTGGAGATGCCGCGCAACCCCCTGGACGTGCTGTCCCAGCAGGTCGTGGCGATGGCCGCCATGGACGACTGGCCGGTGTCCGAACTGGCCGCCCTGGTCCGGCGGGCCGCGCCCTTCGCCGACCTGGCCGACACGGTGCTGGAGTCGGTCCTGGACATGCTCTCCGGCCGCTACCCCTCGGACGAGTTCGCCGAGCTGCGCCCCCGCCTGGTGTGGGACCGGGAGGCGGACGTGCTCCGCGCGCGCCCGGGCGCGCAGCGGCTGGCGGTGGTCAGCGGCGGCACCATCCCCGACCGGGGCGTGTACGGGGTGCACCTGACCGGGCGGGACGGGGACCCCGCGCCGGGACGGGCGCCCACCCGGGTCGGCGAGCTGGACGAGGAGATGGTCTACGAGTCGCGGGTGGGCGACGTGTTCGTGCTGGGGTCCACCTCGTGGCGGATCGAGGCGATCACCGCCGACCGGGTGCTGGTCACCCCCGCGCCGGGACGGCCGGGCCGGATGCCGTTCTGGAAGGCCGACGCGCAGGGCAGGCCCGCGGAGCTGGGCCGGGCGGTGGGCGCGCTGACCCGGGAGCTGGCCGCGGCGGAGCCGGCGCAGGCGCTGGCCCTGGCCGAGGGGGCGGGGCTGGACGCGTGGGCCGCGCGCAACCTGGTGGAGTACGTCTCCGAGCAGCGGGAGGCCACCGGGCACGTGCCCGACGACCGGACCGTGGTCGTCGAGCGCTTCCGCGACCAGGTCGGCGACTGGCGCGCGGTCGTGCACTCCCCGCTGGGCGCGCGGGTGCACGCGCCGTGGGCGATGGCCCTGGCCCGGCGGCTGCGGGACCGGTTCGGCGCGGACGCGCAGGTCGTGCACGGCGACGACGGGATCGTGCTGCGGCTGCCGGACGCCGGGGGCTGGGACCGGCCGGGCGAGCTGGCCGACCTGGTGGCGCTGGACCCCGAGGAGGTGGAGGAGGCGGTCACCGGGGAGCTGCCCGGGTCGGCGCTGTTCGCCGCGCGGTTCCGCGAGTGCGCGGCGCGGGCCCTGCTGCTGCCCCGCCAGCGGCCGGACCGGCGGATGCCGCTGTGGCAGCAGCGGCTGCGGGCCTCCAACCTGTTGTCGGTGGCGGGCCGCTACGGGTCGTTCCCGATCGTGCTGGAGGCGGTGCGCGAGTGCCTGCGGGACGTGTTCGACGTGCCCGCCCTGGTGGAGGCGCTGGAGGGCATCCGGTCCCGTCGGACACGGGTGGTGGAGGCGCGCACCGAGGCGGCGTCGCCGTTCGCGCGCTCGCTGATGATGGAGTACACGGCGGCGTTCCTGTACGAGGGGGACGCCCCCGCGGCCGAGCTGCGCGCGCAGGCGCTGACCCTGGACGCCTCGCTGCTGGCCGACCTGTTGGGCGAGGCGGACCTGCGGGAGCTGCTCGACCCGCGCGTGGTGGAGGAGGTCGGCGCGCTGTTGCAGCGGACCGCCCCCGGCTCGGGCGCCCGGGACGCCGAGGGCGCGTCCGACCTGCTGCGCGAGGTGGGGCCGCTGACCACGGAGGAGGCCGGGGCCCGGGGAGCCCGGCGGGAGTGGCTGGAGGAGCTGGAGTCCGCGGGCCGGGTGGTGCGGATGGCCGTGGCGGGAGCCGAGCGCTGGTGCGCGGTGGAGGACGCGGCGCGGCTGCGCGACGCGCTGGGCGCGCGGCCGCCCGCCGGTGTCGCCGGGGCCCTCCTGGAGCCGGTGGAGGCGCCGACCCGCGACCTGGTCTCGCGCTACGCGCGCACGCACGGGCCGTTCTCCGCCGGGGAGGCGGCGGCGCGGCTGGGGCTCGGCGCGGACGTGGTGGAGGGCGTGCTGCGGGAGCTGTCCCGGCTGGGGCGCGTCCACCAGGGCGGGTTCCGGCCAGGCGGGACGGGCACCGAGTGGTGCGACGCCGACGTGCTGCGGCGGCTGCGGCGCGGGTCGGTGGCGAGGCTGCGCAGCGAGGTGGAGCCGGTCGCGCAGACCGCCCTGGCCGCGTTCGCGCCGCTGTGGCAGCGCGCCGTCGCGGGTGAGCGGTGGCGCGGACCGGACGCGGTGTTCGAGGCCGTGGAGTCGCTGCGCGGCGCGACGGTGGCGGCGTCGGCGCTGGAGACCCTCGTGCTGCCCTCCCGTGTGGAGGACTACGCGCCCCGGCGGTTGGACGAGCTGACGCAGGCGGGCGAGGTCGTGTGGGCCGGTGCGGGCGCGCTGCCCGGGCAGGACGGGTGGGTGTGCCTGGCCCCGGCCGACGAGGCGGCCCTGCTGCTGCCCGAACCGGTGCCGCCGCGGGAGGGTTCCACGGCCCACGCGGTGCTGGAGGCGCTGCGCGGGGGCGGGGCGCTGTTCTTCCGCGACGTCGCCGACCGTGTGGCGGGCGCGTCGGGGGGCTCTGCCGTGACGGACGCGGAGCTGGTCGCGGCGCTGTGGGAGCTGGTGTGGTCGGGCTGTGCCACCAACGACACCCTGGCCCCGCTGCGCGCGGTGCTGGGCTCGGGGGCCGCCCCGCGTCGCGCGCCCTCGCGTGCGGGGCGGCTGGCGCGTCCGGTGCTGCCCACCCGGTCGGGACCGCCCACGGCCGCGGGGCGGTGGTGGGCCCTGCCCGAACGGGAGGGCGACCCCACCAGGCGGGTCCTGGCCCGGTTGGAGGCGCGGCTGGAGCGCCGGGGCGTGCTGGTGCGCGGCTACCAGGGCGGGCGGATCTCCCCGGACGAGTACCGGGTGCTGCGGACGATGGAGGAGTCGGGCCGGGTGCGCCGCGGCTACTTCGTGGACGGGCTGGGCGGCGCCCAGTTCGCGCTGCCCGGCGCCGTGGACCGGCTGCGCGCGGTTTCCGGCGGCGCGGCGGAACCGGTGGTGCTGGCGGCGACCGACCCGGCGAACCCGTTCGGCACGGACCTGCCCTGGCCCGGGGACGCCCAGGCCAGGCCGGGCCGGTCGGCGGGCTCCCTGGTGGTCGTCGACGGGGGTCGGCTGACCCTGTACGTGGGGCGGGGCGGCCGCTCGGTGCTGACCTTCGGTTCGCCGCCCGCCCTGCTGGAGCGGGCGGCCCGCGCCCTGGCCGGGGCGGTGTGGGACGGACGCGCGGGGGCGCTGACGGTGGAGCGCGCCGACGGGGCCGAGGTGTTCGCGACGCCGGTGGACGCAGCGCTGGTGGCGGCGGGGTTCCACGTGACCCCGAAGGGGCTGCGCCTGCGCCCCTGAGGCCCCGGGCCCCGCTCCGGCGGGGGCGGGATGACGGGCCCGTCCGGGTTCCGGCCTCCCGCCCGCCGCTCCCGGCACCGACGCGTCGGTGCCGGGGCGGGCCGGATCAGCTCCCCTGATCCGCGAGGTCGACGGCGTCGAGGCGTTCGGGGTCGGACAGGATCTCGATCGCGGTGATCCTCCCGTCCGTGACGGTGAATCCCATGACCGAGAAGAGCGCGCCGTCGACGGTGTTGACCAGACCGGCCCTTCCGTTGACCAGTGCGGGACGGCTGGTCGAGAGGGTGGCCATGCGGTGGAAGGTGGCGGCCTGACCGGCCACCGCCTCCCGGCCCCGCAGGACCCTCATACCGCCGGGCAGCGCGTTCCCGCCGTCGATGCGCAGCACGACGTCGGGATCGAGAACGGCCACCAGGGCGTCGAAGTCGCCGCCGCGTGCGGCTCGGAGGAAGGCGTCCACGACGCGGCGCTGGGCGACCGGATCCGGGTCGGGTTCGGGGGCGGCCCCCCGGACGCGGACGCGGGCGCGGCTGGCGAGTTTGCGGGCCGCGGCCGGGGTGCGGTCGACGATCGGGGCGATCTCCTCGAACGGCAGGCCGAACATGTCGTGCAGGACGAAGGCCAGCCGTTCGGCCGGGTTGAGCGATTCCAGGACCACCAGCAGGGCCAGCCCGACCGAGTCGGCCATCAGCGCCACGTGCTCGGGGTCGGTGGCCGGTTCACTCACGATCGGGTCCGGAAGACGGGCCTCCAGGGGGGTCTCGCCGCGTTGCGTGCGCGAGCGCAGCATGTCCAGGCAGACCCGGCCGACGACCGTGGTCAGCCAGCCGCCGAGGTTGCCGATCCCGTCGGTGTCGGAGCGGGCGAGCCGCAGCCAGGCCTCCTGGACGGCGTCGTCGGCCTCGGCCAGGGAGCCGAGCATGCGGTAGGCCACCGCCCGGAGGTGGACGCGGTGCTCCTCGAACCGCTCGGCCAGGAAGTCGCTCTCGTCCATGATCGCCTCTCTACGTCGCCTTCTCGGGTGCCGTCACACTGACGATCCCGCCGCCGAGAATGTGACCGCGTCCGCCCGGTCACATTCTCGGCGGCCCGTTCGTCATGGCTGTGATCACGACGACGTGACGACCGGAGAACCGAAAGGACACCGCATCATGAGCACCACCGCCGGCCAGGAGAAGACCCAGTCCCGACTGCCCAACCCCGCCGTGCTCGTTCCCGAGCTGGGGGAGGTCAGCAAGGCGCTGTTCGCGGCCACCGGGAACGGCTCGATCCCGCGGACCACCGTGGGCCTGGTGCAGCTGCGCGCCGGCCAGATCCTCGGGAACACCTACCTGACCGTCCTGCACACCGGCAACCTCCGCGGGGCCGGGGAGTCCGAGGAGCGCATCACCGCCGTGGCCTCCTGGCGGGACGCCTCCTGCTTCACCGACGCCGAGCGGATCGCGCTGGCGCTGCTGGAGGCCGTCCTCACCGCCAACCCGCACGGCGAACGCGTCGGCGACGACCTGTACACCGCCGCTTCCGCCCACTACGAGGACAGGGCGCTCGCCACGCTCATCATGGCGATCGGCCAGGTCTGCTTCTTCGCCCCCTCGCCCTCATCGGCAGGCCCATCCCCGGTGTGGCGCCCGCCGAGCAGTGGCGGGACTGACCCCGCACCGCCCGGGGTGAGAGGTCCCGCCCCGGGCACGGTCGGGCCCGGGCCCCCTCCGGTCACCGGGCCAGGACGCGAAAACGACTGGCCGCGGCGGCCGGAACCGGCCAGGATGGCGTCCGCACCGGAGAGAGCACGAACACGAGGGGGGCCGGTGGGGCGACCGGGGATCCGACCGATGCGGCCGGAGGACGAGCCGCGCGTGGTGGAGGTGTCGCTGGCGGCGGACACCGTGTTCGCCGCCGCCGGGGTGGTGCTGCCCCCCGACGACCCGCGGGAGGTGCTCGCGCACGCGGAGCGGGTCCTGGTGGCCGAGGAACCCGCTGGGGACACGGCCGCGGTCCCGGCCGAGGACCCCGTGGGAAGCCCGGTCGGGAACCCCGCGGCGAAGGGCTCCGTGGTCGGCCTGGCCGCGACGGTGACCGTGGACGGGCGCCCGCACCTGGAGCAGCTGGCCGTGCACCCCGACCACGGCAGGCGCGGGATCGGCGGCGCCCTGCTGGAGGCGGTGTGCGCCGAGGCGGCTGCCGCCGGTCACACCCGCCTCACCCTCACCACCTTCCGCGACCTGCCCTGGAACGGGCCCTGGTACGCGGACCGCGGGTTCTCCGTGCTCCCCCGGGCGGAGTGGGGCCCGGGCCTGGAGGGGGTCTGGCGGGCCGAGGAGCGGGCGGGCATCCGGGTGCTGCCGCGCGTGGTGATGGTCCGGGAGCTGGTCCGGCCGTCCTGAGCCCTCCGCGCCCGTCCCCGGGCACCCGCGCCCGGGCGCCCGACGCCCTCACGGGAGCCGGGCGGCCGCGCCCCGGCCGGGTGAGGAACACCGGGGCGCGGCCGGCAGGGACCGCGGGGCTCGACCGGAAGCGGTCGGCGAGGGACCGCTGGACACAGGCGTCCGCCGGAGGCGGGCGTCCGCTGGTTAGAGCCGCGCCCGCCGCCATGGGAGGGCTCCCATAGGGCCGGAGCCCGCCGGATTCAGACCGTCGAGGAGAAGACGTCCTCCCGCGCCCTTTCCAGGGCGTGCAGCAGCGCGCCCCGCACCACCGGGCTGCCCTCCACCTTCCCCAGCGCGACCTCGGTCGCGTTCGGGGCGATGCGCGCGGTGGCCGCCTGGACCCGCTCGGCCAGCTTCACACCGCCCGCCCGGGCCACGTCCCCGCCGAGCACCACCAGGCCGGGGTCCAGGATCACCGCGACGGCGGCCACCCCGCGGGCCAGGCGCTCGGCGAAGTCGTCCAGGAAGGCGTCCGCCTCCGGGGTCTCCGCTGCGGAGGCCGCCCCGACCACCTCGGTGACGTCGGTGCCCTCGATGCCGTACCCGGCGGCCAGCTCGACCACCTGCCCCGCCTTGACCAGCGCCTGGAACCCGTGGGGGAGCTCGCGGCTCGCTCCGTCGCGCAGGGACTCGTAGCCGCCGGACAGGCCCACGTCGGTGGGCATGGGCGCCCCGGGCACGGGCAGGTAGCCGATCTCGCCCGCGCCGCCCGAGCGGCCCCGGTGGATGCGGCCGTCGATCATGGTGGACATCCCCACGCCGCCGTTGGCGCTGAGCCAGATGAGGACGAACTCGGCCACCCCCGCGGCGGCGCCCTCGGAGTGCTCGGCCAGGGCGGCCAGGTTCACGTCGTTCTCGATCATGACCGAGCGCTTGAGGTCGGCGCGCAGGGCCTCAAGGATGCCCTCGTGCCAGGACATCAGGTCGAAGGAGAAGCGGATGTCGCCGGTGCGGGGATCGACGACGCCGGGGGTGCCGATGACGCAGGCGCGGACCCTGTCCAGCGCGACCCCCGCGGTGTCGGCCAGTCGCATCACCGCGGTGTGGACGAGCGCGACGGGATCGTCGGAGGCGCTGGGGTCGACCGCGACGTCGCTGACGATCCGGCCCGTGATGTCGGCGATCGTCGCGGTCACCCGGCGCGCGCTGACGTCCAGGGCCGCGACGTAGGCGCTCTCGGGCACCACCGCGTACAGCGCGGCGTTGGGGCCCCGCCCGCCCGCCTGGCTGCCCACGACGCGCACCAGGTCCCGCTCCTCCAGCCGCGCGAGCAGCTGGGAGGCGGTCACCTTGGAAAGGCCGGTACGCGTTCCCAGCTGTGTCCTGGTCAAGGGCCCCGCGGACAGGAGCAGTTCCAGTGCCGCGCGGTCGTTGAGCTGGCGTAGCAGCCGGGGAGTCCCCGGACGTTGAGACATAACCGTGACACCTCACCCTGTTTTTATTAGGAAAGTTTCCTGTTAATTTAGCTCACAACCTCACAGGAGGTCACGTCCTCGTAAGGCCCGCTTCGGGCCCTTCCGATACTCGCTGGGCCCTCCCGGTACCCGCTCCGGCGGGGCGGCCAACGTGCTATCCCAGCACAACCCCCACAAGACGTCGAGCCGCGGGGTGATTCCCACGATCATCCCAGGTCGGTTCGAGCACAGGCGTCGCACCCCGGCGCGTCGTGCGAAGGGAGAAGAGATACAGATGAGGTTCCCCAAGATCGCCGCGGCCACGGCCGTGGTCCTGCTCGCCTCCGCGTGCGGCGGCTCCGACTCCGGTGACGGGGGCGGCGAGGCCGACAGCCTGACCGTCTGGGTCATGGGCACCTCCCAGGAGCCCCTCGTCGAGTACTTCGAGGACGTCGAGGCGCGCTTCCAGGAGAGCAACCCGGACGTGGCCGTCAACGTCGAGTTCATCCCCTGGCCCGACGCGCAGGAGGCCATCACCAACGCCCTCGCCGGCGGTGACGCCCCCGACGTGCTGGAGGTCGGCAACGACCAGGTCGCGGGCTGGGCCGCGCAGGGCGCCCTGATGGACATCACCGAGCAGGTCGACGGCTGGGACGCCGCCGCGGGCATCGACGAGAACGCCCTGGAGTACGGCACCTACGAGGGCGTCCAGTACGGCGTCCCGTGGTTCTCGGGCGTGCGCACCCTGTACTACCGCGCGGATTGGCTGGAGGAGATCGGCCACGAGCCGCCGACGACCTGGGACGAGCTCGTCGAGGTGGCCGAGGCCATCGAGGAGGAGTACGACGTCCCCGGCTTCGCCGCGCCGACCGACTTCACCAACGGCATCGCCAGCTTCATCTGGAGCAACGGCGGCTCGATCGCGGAGCAGAACGGCGAGGAGTGGGAGGGCACCCTCACCGACCCCGCCACCGTCGAGGCCATCGAGTTCTACTCCAGCCTGACCACCGACGGCATCTCGCCGCAGGACTACGTCGGCCAGAACGAGCTCATCGCGCTGGCCGACATGGCCAACAGCCAGCTGGGCATGTACATCGACGGCGGCTGGGCGATCGGCTCCATGGAGGAGCAGGCCGAGGACCCCGCGGTCATCGAGAACATCGTCGCCGCGCCCATCCCCGGCGCCGAGGGCATCGCCCCGGCCTTCGCGGGCGGTTCCGCCCTGACGGTGTTCACCACCACCGAGCACCCGGACCTGGCCTTCGAGCTGCTCACCGTCCTCGGCGACGAGGAGGGCGGCCAGGGCTACGCCGACGTCGCGGGCTTCTTCCCGGCCTACCCGCACCTGCTGGAGAGCGAGACGTACCAGGAGGACCCCGCCACCGCCGCTGCCGCCGAGCAGATGCAGCACACCCAGTTCTTCCCGACCACCCCGCGCTGGACCGCGGCCGACCAGGACAACAAGATCCTGCCGGGCGCCGTCCTGGAGATCGTGCAGGGAGGCGACGCCGAGGAGGTCCTGACTGCGGCCAACGAGGAGCTGACCTCGATCCTCAACGAGCCGGTCGAGTAGCCCCTCCCGCCTGACTGAGTAGAGCTGTGCGCGGGCGGGGTCCAACGGCCCCGCCCGCCGCGGTCGGCCCACGCCTCGATTGAGAAGACCATGGCACAAACCGTCGAACCAGCGCCCGCGCGCGAGCGGGAGGAGGCCGTGAAGGCCCCCGCCTCCGAGCCCGCGCCTCGCCGCCGCCTCGCGCTCCCCACCCCTTACCTGCTCATCGCACCGGCCCTGATCCTCCTCGCGGTCGTGCTGCTGTGGCCGATCGTGCAGATGGTGTGGTACTCGCTCACCAGCTTCACCACCCGCAACCTCCTGCCCAACCAGCCCGGCCCGGCCTGGAACGACTTCGCCCACTACCAGACGCTGCTGACCGACCCCGAGTTCTGGGGGATCCTGCGCAACACGGTCGTGGTCTGCGTGCTGATGGTCGGCATCACGATGGTGCTGGGCACCCTCGTGGGACTGCTGCTGAACAAACTCCCCAAGTGGTTCTCGGGGTTCGTGGCCCTGGGCATGATGCTCGCCTGGGCCACCCCCGCGCTGAGCGCCTCCCTGGTCTTCCGCTGGCTGTTCCTGCCCGAGCGGGGCCTGGTCAACGTCATCCTGGACCGGATGCCGGACTGGCTGGTGGGCAGCGGATGGTTGCAGTACAACTGGTTCCTCGAACCGCTCCCGCTGTTCTCGATCCTCATCACCGTGATCGTCTGGCAGTCCTTCCCCTTCGTGGCCGTCTCCGTGCTCGCCGGGCTCAAGAGCATCCCCTACGAGCTGTACGAGGCCGCGAGGATGGACGGCGCGGGCGGCTGGAAGGCCTTCTGGAACGTCACGTTCCCGATGCTGCGCCCGCTGTTCGCCCTGCTGCTGGTCCTCCAGATCATCTGGGACCTGCGCGTGTTCACCCAGCTCTACATCCTGGCGAACAGCTTCCAGAACAAGGACGTCTACCTGCTCTCGTACTACATCTACCAGCAGGGCTTCAGCGCCAGTCCGGCCAACTACGGCATGGGCTCGGCGATCGCGGTGGTCATGACCGTGATGATCCTCGCCGTCACCGCGTACTACCTGCGCATCATGATCCGCCAGGGGGAGACCCGATGACCGCGATCGACCAGACCTCCGCCTCCGCCGTCCGCGAGCGCGCCACCGGGGGCGCCGGGACGGGCGGCCCGAGCGGCCCCCGGCCCGTCTACCGCCGCGGCCCGCTGCGCCGGCTGCGCCGCCTGCCGCTGTACCTGGCCGGCCTCGCGGTGTTCCTGTTCTCGGTGTTCCCCGTGTACTGGATGGTCATCACGGCCTTCAAGCCGGTGGGCGAGATCTTCACCCGCGACCAGACGATCTTCCCGACGGCGCCAACCCTGGAGCACTTCGACCGGGTGCTCAACGGCCAGCTGATCCCCGGGGTGAACTTCTGGCAGTTCCTGGGCAACAGCCTGTTCCTCACCGTGGCCTCCGTGGCCATGGGAGCGTTCCTGTCGCTGCTGGCCGCCGTGGCCGTGGCCCGGTTCCGCTTCCGGCTGCGCACCGCCTTCATCATCCTGCTGCTGGTGATCCAGATGGTGCCGATGGAGGCGATGATCATCTCCATCTTCATCAACTTCCGGCAGTTGTCCGACGTCAGCGGCGTGGAGCTGCTCGGCAACCTGTCCGGCCTGCTCATCGTGTACACGGCCGTGTCCCTGCCGATCACCATCATGATGCTGCGGGGCTTCGTGGCCGCGGTGCCCAAGGAGCTGGAGGAGGCCGCGGCCATCGACGGCGCCAGCTCCTGGACCGTCTTCTGGCGCATCCTGATGCCCCTGGTGGCGCCGGGCCTGGTCGCGGCGAGCATCTTCGCCTTCATCACCGCGTGGAACGAGTTCATCGTCGCGCTGACGTTCCTGGGCCGCAGCACCGACAACTACACGCTGCCGCTGACGCTGTCCTACTACTTCGGCCGGTTCGGCACCGAGTGGGGGCCGATCATGGCCGCCTCCACCCTGCTGACCATCCCCGTGATGATCTTCTTCCTGTTCGTCCAGCGGCGCATGGTCTCCGGCCTGACCATGGGCGCGGTCAAGGGCTGACCGCGTCCCTCCCGCCGGGGCGGGTCCCGCGACGGACACCGCGGGCCCCGCCCCGGGCGCGCCCTCCCCCCGTTTGCCCGCCCTTCGTCTGCCCGACCACGGGCACCCCTTCGCTCACCGAACGGAGTTCGTCATGCCGTACGACCCGACCCTGGCGCGTCTGGCCAACGCCACGCTGCTGGTGCCCTTCGAGTCCTACCAAGCCCCGCGCTGGGTCCTGGAGGGTCTGGCGGACGGGATCTCCGGTGTCTGTCTGTTCCACAACAACCTGGACGGCCCCGAGCAGGTGACCGCGCTCAACGCGACCCTGGCCGGGGTCACCGACACCCCGCTGATCTCCCTGGACGAGGAGGGCGGCGACGTCACCCGCATCGGCCAGGCGCAGGGCAGCGACTACCCCGGCAACGCGGCCCTGGGCGCGGTGGACGACCCCGGCCTGACCCGCGCCACCCTGCGCTCCCTGGGCGGACGCCTGGCCGAGCTGGGCTTCAACCTGGACCTGGCGCCCTCGGTGGACGTCAACGTCGCCGACGACAACCCGGTGATCGGCACCCGCTCCTTCGGCTCCGACCCCGAACTGGTGGCCCGGCACGCGGCGGCCGCCGTGCTCGGCCTCCAGGAGGCGGGCGTGGCCGCGTGCGCCAAGCACTTCCCCGGCCACGGCGCCACCTCCCAGGACTCCCACCACGTGCTGCCGCGCGTGGAGGCCGACGCCGACCTCCTGCGCCGCCGCGAGCTGCTGCCCTTCCGCGCGGCCGTGGAGGCTGGCGTCCGGTCGATCCTGACCGCGCACATCGAGATGCCCGGCCTGGGCGGCGACGGCCCCGCCACGCTCACCCCGCGCATCCTCAACGACCTGCTCCGCGGCGAGCTGGGCTTCACCGGCACCGTGGTCAGCGACGCCATGGACATGCAGGGCGTCAGCGGCCGGATCGGCATCCCCGAGGCCTGCGTGCGCGCGGTGGCCGCCGGGGTGGACCTGCTGTGCCTGGGCCGGTTCGTCTACGCCGACCAGGTCGAGCTGATCCGCGCCGCGCTGGTGGACGCGGTCCGGGAGGGCCGCCTGCCCGGGGAGCGCCTGGAGGAGGCCGCCGGGCGCAACGCCGAGCTGCGGACCTGGATCCGCGCGGCCCAGACCCGGCACTCGGACGCGCCCGCCGCCGACGGGGTGGGCCTGGTCGGGGCCCGTCGCGCGGTGCGCGTGGACGGCGACCTGCCGCCGCTGGCGGACCCCTACGTGGTGGAGGTGGACGCCCCCTCCGGCATGGCGGTGGGCGAGGTCCCCTGGGGCCTGTCCCCCTGGTTCCCGGGCACCGAGCGGGTCTCCCCCGACGTCGCGCACGCCGACCGGCTGGCCGCCAGCGCCCGGGACCGCGACCTGGTCGTGGTGGTGCGGGACGCGCACCGCTACCCGTCCGCCCAGGCGCTCGTCAACCGCCTGCTCAGCTCCCACCCCGACGCCGTGGTGGTGGAGATGGGGCTGCCCATCTGGCGGCCCGACTGCGGCGCGCACGTGAGCACCTACGGCGCCGCGCACGTGAACGGGCTGAGCGCGGCGGAGCTGCTGGGGGCACCGGTGGGCGCCCCCTCCCCCGGCGTGAGCTGAGCGCCCCGGCCGCGCTACCCGACCCGGCCGGTCGCGGACCGGCCGGGTCGGCGCGTTCCGGTGACGCTCGTCACCGCGGCGGACATACTGGGGCGGGACACCCCGAGAGCGGGGACGTCACCGATGTCCCCGCAACCCGGTAGGAGAAGTACCCTTGGCCTGAAGCATCCCGGTCGACGGCGTTCCCGTCGACGACCGGTGCCCCATTCGCCCACTTACACACGGCATAATCACAGCATGCGCCTTTCAGCCCGGGTCGACTACGCGCTACGCGCGGCGGCGGAACTCGCCGTCGCCGACGAGGGGCCGGTGACGGCCGAACAGCTCGCACGCGCGCAGGCCATCCCCGGAAAATTCCTCGAGAACATCCTCACCCAGCTACGCCGGGCCGGTCTGGTACGCAGCCAGCGCGGCCCCGTCGGCGGCTACTGGCTGGCCCGTCCGGCGGGGGAGATCTCCCTGGCCGACATCATCCGCGCGGTCGACGGACCGCTCGCCAACGTGCGCGGGGAGCGCCCCGAGCACGTGGACTACGACGGCGCGGCCCGCAGCCTCCAGCAGGTGTGGATCGCCCTGCGCGCCAGCGAGCGCGCGATCCTGGAGGGTGTCAACCTCCAGCACCTGGTGACCAACGAGCTGCCCGAGACGGTGCGCTCGTTGGCCGAGGACCCCGAGGCCTGGGTGAACCACACCCACCGCTGACCGCCGCCCCGAGCGCAGGTCCCGTGAACACCGAAGGAGCCGACCGTCTGGTCGGCTCCTTCGTCGTGGTCACGGTGACGATGGACGGACAGTTCCGAGGAGGGGTCAGACCCCCACCATGTCGGCGACTTGGGGAACGCGATCCGGTACCGGGTCGATGCCGAGGTCCTGGGCGGAGACGGGGTCGGTAGTGACCGCGTCACCCAGCAGCGCGGCCTCCTGGAGCTCGGCGAGGGCGAGCTGGTCGGAGACCTCTCTCAGTACCTGCGAGAGCGGGACGCCCAGCGCCCCGCAGATCGAGGAGAGCAGTTCGGAAGAGGCTTCCTTCTGCCCGCGCTCGACCTCCGACAGGTAACCGAGGGATACACGTGCATCGGCCGACACCTCACGGAGGGTGCGGCCCTGGCGCTGCCGGAGCCGCCTGAGCACGTCACCAAGTAGGTGACGAAGCAGGACCATCATTCGCGCTCCCTCCCACCGGTAGCGACCTTCATATACACCACCGTACCTGCCCCACGCCCGATTCGGGCACCTCTTGCCGTCCTGTTCGCTGGAGGGGGAACCCCGCCCGGGGGTGGTTTTGTTCCCAAGGGTGGGGAAAGGAAGAACAGCCCGGAAAGTTCAGCTTCGGGCGTTTCCTTCCATGCTCCCGCGCACAGCGGTGTCCAGGAGCAGCAGCGCCCCCTCGACCGTGCGGTATCGGATACCCGCACGGTCCCCGGTGAAACGGAAACGGCGGCCCCGTGTGGCTCCATCGGGCGTGGCGACGGCCACAAAGACCGTGCCGACGGGCTGGCCGTCCTGGGGGTCGGGTCCGGCCACGCCGGTGACCGCGACTCCGTAGTCGGAGCCGAGCAGGCGGCGGACGCCGAGCGCCATGTGCCCGGCCACCTCCGGGTGGACCGCGCCGTGCTCGGCCAGGAGGTCCGCGGGCACGCCCAGGACACTGTCCTTGGCGTCGGTGGCGTAGGCCACGACACCGCCCCGGTAGGTGCCCGAGGCGCCGGGGATCGCGGTGAGGTGGGCGCCGACGAGGCCGCCGGTCAGCGACTCGGCGGTGGCGCAGGTGGCGCCGGCGGCGAGCAGGGCCCGGTGGGCGGCCCCGGCCGCGGCCAGCGCCCCGGCACGCGGGTCCGGACCGCCGGCGTCCGGCGGGCCCTGCTCCCCCGTCACGCGGCGGGGCCCTTGCGGGCGCGCACCGCGCGGACGGCGTCGAACACGTAGGTCAGGCCGGTCCACAGGGTGACCGCCAGCGCGGCGGCCATCACGACGTGCGCGAACCAGACGAAGACCTCACTGAAGGGCAGCACCTGGAGCGGGAAGAGGTAGACGCTGATCGCGACGATCTGGAGGACCGTCTTGAGTTTGCCGCCCTGGCTGGCCGGCATGACCACGTAGCGCAGGACCGCGAAGCGCAGCGCCGTGATGCCCCATTCGCGGACCAGGATGGCGATGGTCACCCACCACCACAGGTCGCCCTGGAGGGAGAGCACCACCAGCGCGGAGCCGGTGAGCGCCTTGTCGGCGATGGGGTCGACGATCTTGCCGAAGTCGGTGACCAGGTTGCGGCGGCGGGCGATCTCGCCGTCGACCCGGTCGGTGATGGCGGCCAGCACGAAGACGGAGAAGGCGGCGAACCGCCACCACGAGCCGTCCAGGAACATGAGCCACACGAAGAGCGGCACCATGACCAGGCGGCTCATCGTGAGGATGTTCGCGATGTTCCACAGGGGAACGCGGGGGGCGGGGGTGGCCGCGGGGTCGGGGGTGCTCATCTGTCCGCGGCTTCCCCGTGGGTGTCGTCCTGCTCCGCGATGAGGTCGGCCCCGGCCGACTGGATGACGGTGGCGCGCACCAGGTCGCCGACGGCGAGGTCCTCGCCGTAGAGGATCGTGCTGCCGTCCACCTCGGGTGCCTGGTGCTCGGCGCGGCCCTCGTAGGCGCCGTCCTCCAGCACCGTCTCCACCAGGACGGTGACCTCCGAACCGATCCGCTCCTCGGCGCGCTGGGTCATCAGCTCCTCGGAGAGGCGGTTGAGCCGGTCCACGCGCTCGGCGACGACCTCGTCGGGCAGCTTGCCCTCGTGGCCGAAGGCCTCGGTGCCCTCCTCGTCGGAGTAGCCGAACACGCCGATGGCGTCCAGCCGGGCCTCGGAGAGGAAGGAGACCAGGTCCTCGAACTCGGCCTCGGTCTCACCGGGGAAGCCCACGATGAAGTTGGAGCGCGAGCCCGCCTCGGGCGCGCGCTTGCGGACCGTGTCCAGCAGCTCCAGGAAGCGCTCGCGGTCTCCGAAGCGGCGCATGCGGCGCAGCAGGGTGCCGCTGGCGTGCTGGAAGGACAGGTCGAAGTAGGGCACCACGCCGGGGGTCCCGGTGAGCACGTCCACCAGGCCGGGGCGGACCTCGGCGGGCTGGAGGTAGCTGACCCGGACCCGCTCCAGGCCCTCGACCGCGGCCAGGCGGGGCAGGAGCTTCTCCAGGGCGCGCACGTCGCCCAGGTCCTTGCCGTAGGAGGTGGAGTTCTCACTGACCAGGAACACCTCGCGCACGCCCTCGGAGGCCAGCCACTCGGCCTCGCGCACGATGTCGTCGGGGCGGCGGGAGAGGTAGGCCCCCCGGAAGGTCGGGATGGCGCAGAAGGTGCAGCGCCGGTCGCAGCCGGAGGCGATCTTGAGGTTGGCCACCGGTCCGCCGACGAGGCGGCGGCGCGGGATGGAGGCGCGGTAGGGCAGCTCGGTGCCCTCGGCCCCGGCGGATTCGGCAAAGCTGGCGTGGCCGGGGACGTGGGCCTGGGAGGCGTCGCGCTCGGCCGGGCTGATCGGCAGCAGCGTGCGCCGGTCGCGGGGGTCGTGCGGAACCAGGGTCCGCCCGGCCACGACGTCGTCGAGACGGTCGGTGATGGCCGCGTAGTCGTCGAATCCGATGACCTGCGCCTCGGGCAGGGCCTGGGCCAGCTCGGAGCCGTAGCGCTCGGCCATGCACCCGGCGGCGACGACTCTGCCGCCGTTCTCCGCCGCTTCCAGGAGGGTCTCGATGGAGTCCTGTTTGGCCGCGTCGATGAACCCGCAGGTGTTGACGATGGTGACGTCGGCCTCGGTGTCGCCCTCGACGAGGTCCCAGCCGCCAGCGGACAGGCGCCCGGCCAGCTCTTCGGAGTCGACCTCGTTACGCGCACACCCCAGGGTGACGAGTGAGACAGTACGGCGCGATGACATGGCTTCCAAGCGTGTGGGAGAGCTTCGGGTGGCGCGGGGGGCCGTCCCGGACCGGTCGGCCGTGCTCAGTGCACGGCGCAGCCCGGCGCCGCCCGCAGCCCCCCACATTACCTTGGTCGGCTCACCCGCCCGTACCCCGGCCCGGATCGCTCCGGGCCGGGGTGCGCTCCGGTCACTGCTGCACGCCGTCCGGACCGATGACGATCTCCTTGACCTCGCCCGGAAGGCCGAGGGGTCCGGAGCTCTCGCCGTTGACGGTCACGCTGACCGCCCCGGCGTCGCCGACCCACAGGTTGAGCATGTCCTCGGTCACGTACTCCTTGACGTCGCCCTCCAGCAGGTAGCCGACGTAGAGGTCCTCGCCGTCGGCCCCGGTGACCTCGACCCAGCTGCGTCCGGAGGAGCCGAGTTCGACGGTGAACTCGACGGGCCCCTGCTCCGCCGCGGCCTCCTCCGCCCCCACGGCGGAGTCGACGGTCCTCTCGGTGGCGGAGGAGTCGAAGGCCGAGCGCAGCGGGTTGCCCGCGTCCCAGTCCTGCCAGGTGCGGACCCCGACGAAGAGCGCCAGGAGGAAGATGGCCCCGACCACGGCCCAGGGCCAGTGGCGCCGGACGGCGTCGACGGGCCGGGGGCGGGCGGCGACGACCACGGGGCGGGTGACGGGGTCGCCCCGGCCGTGCCTGCCGACCCGGGTCCCGCCCCCCTGGCGCCTGGCGCTCCGGGGCCCGCCGCCGCGGTGCCTGCCGTCGGTGTGTCCGCTCCGCACGGGGCCCACCTGCGCGGAACCGACCCGGGCGGGGCCCGCGTCGGCGGCCCCGTCCTCGGGAGCCCCGCCCTCGGGGTCCCACTCCTCGGGCGCCCGGGCACGGGGGCGGCGTCCCTCCGCGGTCTCGCGGGGGCCGGGGATCCACCCGGCCCGCCGCGGCCTGCGGGGCCCCCGACGCTCCTGGGACTCCTGGGGCTCCTCGTCGGGCTGGCGCGTCAGGAACTGCCTGCGTTCGAAGTGGCCCCAGCGCTGGGCGCCGACTCCGGAGTCGTCCTCGCCGAAGCGGTGGGCCATCACCGCCTCCCCGTCCTCCCCGGGACGGGTCTCGGCGCGCGCGGCGGCGGCCGCGCGCGCCGCCTCGGGCACGGACGCCGGATGGCGCTGCGGGGGGACGAAGGCGGGTATGGCGCGGGACGCGTGCTCGCGGTCGTACTCGGCCAGGAGCGGCGCCGGGTCCAGGCCGAGCGTGCGGCAGATGCCGCGGATGTGGCCGCGTGCGTAGAAGTCCCCGCCGCAGGAGAAGAAGTCCTCCTGCTCGATGGCCGTGAGGACGGGTTCCCGGATGCGTGTACGGATGCTGAGGTCCGCGACCGTGTACCCCGCCGCGACCCGGGCGGCGGACAGGGTCTGACCGATCGTCGCCATGCGCACTCCCCCCGCGACTGTGTGTAGCTGCAAGAGACCACTCTGCCGCCCGGGGCGCTTTCGCGCAGGTCACCACGCCCCATGAAGCCTCCAAGATCCCACCAAATCGGGCATGCCTGTTTTTAAGGGATGCCAGTGGAGTTTCAGGAAAGGCCGTAACACGGGGTCGGAAGCCCGACTTCCCGGATGCCGGTCGGCACCCGCGCGCCGCCGCGCGGACGCGGCGGCGCGGCTCAGGAACCGCGGATGTCGGCCAGCACGGCGGGCAGGTCGTCGGGCTGGACGAGCACGTCGCGGGCCTTGGAGCCCTCGCTGGGGCCGACCACGTCGCGGCTCTCCATGAGGTCCATCAGGCGGCCCGCCTTGGCGAAGCCCACCCGGAGCTTGCGCTGGAGCATGGACGTGGACCCGAACTGGGTGGTGACCACCAGCTCGACGGCCTGGAGGAGCAGGTCGAGGTCATCGCCGATGTCCTCGTCGATCTCCTTCTTCTTGGTGTCGGGGACGGCCACGTCCTCGCGGTAGCTGGGCTCGGACTGCTTCTTGCAGTGCTCGACGATCGCCCGGATCTCCTTCTCCGACACCCAGGCGTTCTGGAGGCGGATGGGCTTGCCCGCGCCCATGGGGAGGAAGAGCGAGTCGCCCTTGCCGACGAGCTTCTCGGCGCCGGGCTGGTCGAGGATGACGCGGCTGTCGGAGAGGCTGGAGGTGGCGAAGGCCAAGCGGGAGGGCACGTTGGCCTTGATCAGACCGGTGACGACGTCGACGCTGGGCCGCTGGGTGGCCAGCACCAGGTGGATCCCGGCGGCACGGGCCAGCTGGGTGATGCGCACGACGGCGTCCTCCACGTCGCGGGGGGCGACCATCATCAGGTCGGCCAGCTCGTCCACGATGACCAGCAGGTAGGGGTAGGGCTCGTACTGGCGCTCGCTGCCGGGCGGGGCGGTCAGCTCCCCGGTGCGCACGGCGGCGTTGAAGTCGTCCACGTGCCGGTACCCGGAGGCGGCCAGGTCGTCGTAGCGCCGGTCCATCTCCCCCACCACCCACTGGAGTGCCTCCGCGGCCCGCTTGGGGTTGGTGATGATGGGGGTGATCAGGTGCGGGATGCCCTCGTACATGGTCAGCTCGACCCGCTTGGGGTCGACCAGGATCATCCGCACCTCGTCGGGGGTGGCGCGCATCATCAGCGAGGTGATGAGCCCGTTGATGCAGGTGGACTTGCCCGCGCCGGTGGCACCGGCGACCAGGACGTGCGGCATCTTGGCCAGGTTCGCGACCACGTTGGAGCCCTCGACGTCCTTGCCCAGGCCCACCAGCATGGGGTGGTCGTCGGAGGTCGCCGCGGGCGAGCGCAGCACGTCGCCCAGGCTCACCAGGTCCTTGTCGGTGTTGGGGATCTCCACGCCGATGGCGGACTTGCCGGGGATGGGCGACTGGATGCGCACGTCCGCGCTCTTGACCGCCAGGGAGATGTTCTTGGCCAGGGCGGTGACCTTCTCGACCTTGACCGCGGGGCCCAGTTCGATCTCGTAGCGGGTCACCGTCGGCCCGCGGGTGAAGCCGGTGACGTCGGCGTCGATGTTGAACTGGGTGAGCACCCCCGACAGGGCTTCGACGACCTCGTCGTTGGCCTTGGTGCGCGGCTTGACCGGGCTGCCGGGCTTGAGCATGGTCGGCGCGGGCAGCTCGTAGTCGCCCTCCACCACGCGGGAGGGGATGGTGAGCTGCTCGGTGGTGGCGGGTGCCGGGGTGGGGTCGGGGACCTCCCGCTTGGCGCGGGCGGCCTTCCTGCCCTTGGGCGCGGCCTCCGCCGCGGCCGCGGACGCGGCCGGTTCCGGGGCCTCGGCGCCGGTCCGCGCGGCCTCCTCCTCGTCGGTGAGGGCGGGGGCGATCGGCTCGTCGGGCAGCACCGGGCTGTCGTAGGGGCGCTCGTGGTCGCCCGCGACCGTGCCCGTGGCCTTCTTCTTCCTGGGCCCGCTCCCGCGCGGTTTGGCGGGCTTCTTCTTCTCCGCCCCCAGAAGGCCGATGCCCGCGTCGGGGCCGGTGTCGCGCTCCATGAGCGCGCCGAACAGGACCTGGAGGCGCTCGGGGATGCGCCGGATGGGTGTGGCGGTGACCACGAGGATCCCGAAGACCAGCACCAGGGCCAGCAGGACGCCGGTCAGCCACGGGGTGACGACGGCGCTGAGCGGCCCCGAGGCGACGAAGCCGATGAGCCCGCCGGCCTCCTGGAGGGCCGCCAGGCCTTCGGAGGGCTGCGGGATGCCGTGGGCGATGTGGATGAGGCCGAGCAGGCCCAGCATGATCGAGCTGAAGCCGATGAGCAGCCGCCCGGCGTCGCCCTCCTTGCTGTCGCCGGGAGTGCGCATGAGCCTGACCGCGATCGGCAGGAACAGCAGCGGCAGGATCGGCGAGAACGTGCCGAAGGCGCCGACCACGACCGTGCGGGTGTACTCCAGGAGCAGCCCGTCGCTGTTCCACCACACGGCTGCGGCGATGAGGACGCCCGCGGCCAGCAGGACCAGCCCGGCGCCGTCGCGGCGCAGGTCGGGGTCGAGGCCGCGCGCGCCGCGGCCGACCGCGCGGGCGGAGCCGCCGACGGTGTGCGCGACGAGCTTCCACAGCACCAGCAGGAACTGGCCGAACATGGTGACGGCGAAGGCGATGGGCCCGTCGGGCATGCGCTTCTTCGCCGCGGGCTTGCGCGCGGCGGGCTTCTTGCGTCCGGAACCGCCGGAGGAGGCGCGCGTGGCCATGGGGTCACCTCCAGGGGACGGGGTCGTGAGGACGGTCGGGCAGGACGGCCCGCCACGGCGGGCAGCCTACTGCGGCGTCCACCCCCGGCGCCCGTATCCCGCGCGGCGTGTCGCACGGGCGCCGCTGTGCTCCCCGTCCCACCGCCGTCCCGGCCCCGGCCCTCGGTCCCGCCACCGCCCCGGTACCGGTTTTCGGTCCCGGCGACGCGAACGGCCCGTACCGCCGCGGTGCGGCGTCGGGCCGTTCGTCGTCGTCGGGTGCCGGTCAGACCTCGACCAGGACGGGGATGATCATGGGCCGCCGCCGGTAGGTCTCGTTGACCCAGCGGCCGGCGCTGCGGCGGATGAGCTGGCGCAGCTGGTGGGGGTCGTTGACCCCGTCCCGGGCCGCCTTGTCCAGCGCGTCCTGGATGCGGTCGATGACGTCGTCGTAGGCGTCGGCGCCGATGCCCGCGCCCCGCGTGTGGATCTCGGGCTCGCCCAGGATCTTGCCGGAGCCGGAGTCCACCGCCACGACGACGGAGATGAACCCCTCCTCGCCGAGGACCCGGCGGTCCTTGAGCGCGGCGTCGGTGACGTCGCCGACCGAGGAGCCGTCCACGTACACGTACCCGGCCTGCACCGCGCCGACGATCTTGGCCCGGTTCTTGTGCAGGTCGACGACCACGCCGTCCTCGGCGATGACGATCCGGTCGCTCGGGACCCCGGTCAGTCTGGCCAGGTCGGCGTGGGCGCGCATGTGCCGCCACTCGCCGTGCACGGGCATGAAGTTGCGCGGGCGGACCATGTTGAGCACGTACATCAGCTCGCCCGCGGGCGCGTGACCGGAGACGTGCACCAGGGCGTTGCCCTTGTGCACGACCTTGGCCCCCCAGCGGGTCAGGCCGTTGATCACCCGGTTGACCGAGTTCTCGTTGCCCGGGATCAGCGACGAGGCGAGCAGGATGGTGTCGCCCTCCTCGATGCGGATCTGGTGGTCCCGGTTGGCCATGCGGCTGAGCGCGGCCATCGGCTCGCCCTGCGAGCCCGTGCACACCAGGAGCACCTCGTCCGGACGCAGATGGTCGAGCTGCTTGACGTCGACGACCGTGTCGCCGGGGATGCTCAGGTAGCCCAGGTCGCGCGCGATGTTCATGTTGCGGACCATGGAGCGGCCCACGAAGGCGATCTTGCGCCCGTGCTCGACGGCCGCGTCGATGACCTGCTGGACGCGGTGCACGTGCGAGGCGAAGCAGGCCACCACGATGCGCTTCTGGGACTGCCGGAACACCTTGTCGATGGCCTCGGTCAGGTTGCGCTCGTTGACGATGAAGCCGGGCTGCTCGGCGTTGGTGGAGTCCGACAGCAGCAGGTCCACGCCCTCGTCGCCGAACCGGGCGAACCCGGCCAGGTCGGTCAGGCGCCCGTCCAGCGGCAGCTGGTCCATCTTGAAGTCGCCGGTGTGCAGCACCGACCCGCCCGGGGTGCGGATACCCACGGCCAGAGCGTCCGGAATGGAGTGGTTGACCGCGAAGAACTCCAGGTCGAAGGGGCCGAAGTCGTGTCGCTCGCCCTCCTCCACCAGCACGGTCTCGGGCTTGATGCGGTGCTCGCCGAGCTTGGCGGTGATCAGCGCCAGGGTGAGCTTGGAGCCGACGATCGGGATGTCGGCCCGCTCACGCAGCAGGAACGGCACGCCGCCGATGTGGTCCTCGTGCCCGTGGGTGAGCACGACCGCCTCGATGTCGTCGAGCCGGTCCCGGATGTAGTCGAAGTCCGGCAGGATCAGGTCGACGCCGGGCTGCTCCTCCTCCGGGAAGAGCACGCCGCAGTCCACGATGAGCAGGCGCCCGCCGTACTCGAAGACCGTCATGTTGCGGCCGATCTCGCCGAGGCCGCCCAGCGGGACGATGCGCAGCACGCCCTTGCCCAGGGGCGGCGGCGAGCCCAGTTCGGGATGCGGGTGGCTCATACGGATCCCTCCGTGAGGCGCTCGACGGCGACGGCGCTGGCCGGAACGGCCTGGTGCGGGGCGAGCCCGATCGGGCCCTTGACGCCCGCGGCGGCCAGGTCCTCGCGCAGGAGTGCCTGGAGCTCGGCGGAGGCGTCGGCGAGCGGGGTGCGGACCGGCCCGGAGGGCAGGCCGAACAGGTTGAGGACGGCCTTGGTCGTGATGACGCCCTGGGTGCGGAACATGCCCGTGTAGACCGGCGTGAGGCGGCGGTGGATGGCCAGGGCCTGGCCGACCTCGCCCTTCTCGAAGGCGTCGATCATGTCGCACAGGTCGGCGCCCACGATGTGGCCGACGACGCTGACGAACCCGGCCGCGCCGACGGACAGCAGCGGCAGGTTGAGGATGTCGGTGCCGCAGTAGAAGGCCAGGTCGGTGCGCTCCATGACCCAGGAGCTGGCGCCGACGTTGTCCTTGGCGTCCTTGTTGGCGACGATGCGCGGGTGCTCGGCCAGGCGGACCAGGGTCTCGGAGGCGATCGGCGTCCCGGTGCGGTGCGGGATGTCGTAGAGCATCACCGGCAGGTCGGTGGAGTCGGCGATCGACGTGAAGTGCCGGATGAGGCCTTCCTGCGGCGGCTTGTTGTAGTACGGGGTGACGGTCAGCAGACCGTGCGCCCCCGCCTTCTCGGCCGCCTGGGCCAGCCGGATGCTGTGGCGGGTGTCGTTGGTGCCGACCCCGGCCACGATCGTGGCGCGGTCGCCGACCGCCTCCAGGACGGTCCGGAGCAGCCGGTCCTTCTCGTCGTCGCTGGTGGTGGGCGACTCGCCGGTGGTGCCGCTGATGACGAGGCCGTCGTTGTGCTGTTCGTCGACGAGGTAGGTGGCCAGTCGGGCCGCGCCCTCGTAGTCGAGTTCCCCGTCCTCCAGCATCGGAGTGACCATCGCGGTCAACATCTTGCCGAACGGGCGGTTCTTGGTGTCCATCATCGTGTGTGAAAGGCGTGCGGACCGCCGCCCTCGGGCGGTGGGGTCCGTGGTTGCCCCTCCTCCTCTCGGTGTACTCCGAAACAGTTGTGGTCTCCCGTGCGGGTGTGCCTCGGGCACGGGTGGTCGGCGCTGCGTGCGCGCCACCGCGACCGGCGGATGCGCGACGGTCGCGGGAAAGATCTGTGCTGCCCCGTGTCGGGGGCGAGGGGCAGGGCCCCGTCCGGTCCACCGTCCTCGTGGGTCGAGGTTGAGTGGTCCCGGCAAGACGAACCTACCCGTCCCGGGCCCGTGCCATCCGGCCGGGCCCGGGGTCCGCCCGCAGGTCGGGGCGGACGGGGTCTGTGGCAGGAGGCTAGTCGTCGCTGCCGTCGGGCAGGAACATGCTGAGCAGCCAGCTGACGATGGTGATGACGATCGCGCCCCAGAAGGCGGGCCAGAACCCGTCGATGTGGAAGGCCAGGTCGAACAGGCCCGAGATCCAGTCGGTGAGCATGAGCAGCAGCGCGTTCACCAGGAGGCCGATCAGCCCCAGGGTCAGAGCGTAGAACAGGCATCCGACCGTTTTGACGATCGGTTTGATGACCGCGTTGACCACGCCGAAGATGGCGCCGACGGCGAGGTAGACCAGGATCTGGCCGACCGTGTCCTGCGCGGTGACTTCGATGCCGTCGATCAGGAGGACAGCCGCCCAAAGGGCGAGCGCGTTCACGATAACTCTGATAATGAGGCTCACAACGTAGATGTTCCCATGCTGTGGCAAGGTCCGGAAACTCCGGCGTAGGTGATCTTGTCGCCAGGCGTGTCGCCCACCCCCGAAGGAGAGTTCCCCGTGTCCAGTGCCCGGTTCGTCCGTCCCGCCCGTACCGCCGACGTGGACGCGGTCGTCGACATCCAGGTGGCGTCGTGGCGGGCGGTGTACGGGTCGCTGCTGCCCGAGGAGGTGTCCGGGGACCTGGGCGGCGAGGAGGCCAGGGAACGGTTCCGCGAGCAGTGGACGGCGGCCCTGGAGTCGCCGCCGACCTCCCGGCACCGGCTGGTGGTGGCCACCGACGAGGTGGAGGGGGTGCGCACGGTCGCGGGCTTCGCCGCGTTCGGCCCCGCCGGGGACCCGGACCTGTGGCCCGCCAAGGACGCGGAGGTGTTCGCCCTGCACGTGGACCCCGGGCGGGCGCGTCAGGGGCACGGCAGCCGCCTGGTGAACGCGTGCGTGGACCACCTGGTCGAGGACGGCTTCGCCACCCTGCACGTGTGGGTGCCCGAGGCCGACAACGCGCTGCGGTCGTTCTTCGAGGCCTCGGGCTGGCGCGCGGACGGCGCCCGCCGCGAGATCGACATGGGGCGGCTGCTGCCGATGGTGCGCCTGCACGCGGCCATCTCCCAGTAGCGGGGCCCGGCCCGCGCCCCGGAGCCGGGGCGCGGGCGGGAGCGCCGCCGACAGGGTCTAACGTGGGGTGGTTGTCGCGGCGCGCACGGGTGCGCCGGTGGTGAGCGGGGAGGGCCGGAGCGTGGCCACGGTCAGTGAATGGGTCTCGGGGCTGCGCCCCCGTACGCTTCCGAATTCGATCGTTCCGGTGGCGGTCGGCACGGCCCTGGCCTTCGCCCTGGACGGGTTCGTCTGGTGGAAGGCGCTGCTGGCCCTGGTGGTGTCCATGGCGCTCCAGGTCGGCGTGAACTTCGCCAACGACTACAGCGACGGCGTCAAGGGCACCGACACCGAGGCGCGGACGGGGCCGACCCGGCTGACCGCGACCGGTCTGGCCGCCCCGCGGCAGGTACTGGCGGCGGCCCTGGCCAGCTTCGCGTTCGCGGGGGTGGTGGGCCTGGTGCTGGTGGCCACGTCCTCGTGGTGGCTGCTGCTGGTGGGCGCCGTGGCGATCGCGGCGGCCTGGTACTACACGGGGGGCCGCAGCCCCTACGGCTACCGGGGCCTGGGCGAGGTCTCGGTGTTCGTGTTCTTCGGCGTCGTGGCCGTGGTGGGCACGGTCTTCGTGCAGTCGGGCTCCGCGCCCTGGCAGGCCTGGGTGGCGTCGGTGCCGGTGGGCCTGCTGTCCTGCTCGGTGCTGGTGATCAACAACCTGCGCGACATCCCGACCGACCGCGAGACCGGCAAGGTCACGCTGGCCGTGCGGCTGGGCGACGCCGGCACCCGCCGCCTGTACGGGGGCGCGATCGCGCTGTCCTACCTGGTGGCGCTGGCGCTGACCCCGGTGTTCTGGTGGACGCCGCTGGTGCTGGTGTCGGCGCCGCTGGCGGTGCCGCCGCTGCGGCGCGTGCTGGGAGGCCAGACCGGCCGCGACCTGGTGCTGGGCCTGGGTGAGACGGGAAGGCTCCAGATGGCGTTCGGCGTGCTGTTCTCGGTCGCCCTGCTCCTGGGGTGAGGCGGTGGCCGCACGCGGCCGACCCTTCGTGAGCGGATCCGGACGCGCCCCTGGCCGCCAGGGGACCCACGTGTCCCGGCCTTCCGGGGCATGGCGGCCACCGCACGACCGCGGTGGCGCTCATCGCCGCCGCGCTGACGCTGATCGCGTCCGCCTGCTCCGGAGGCGACCCGGCCGAGGCCCCCTCGACCACGGGACCGACCCGCCGGAGGGGGTCCCCCGCCGACCGGCCTGGACCCGGAGATCCCCGTGGAGGTCCTGGACCCGCCGGTGGCGGACGGACCCTGAGACGACACGCCGGGCGCCGGGAGACGGCGCCGGGCCCCGGTCCGGCGGGGACGGGTTAGGATGCGCGCACCCCAGACACGCGCGTACGACACGGCAGGGAGAGACGACACCGTGCCAAGCGAGAACACCGCCCCCGACCCCCTCGACCACGTTCCGGATCCGGAGGAGTGGGCGCGGCGCTCGGCCCTCCAGGCCGCGGCGTTCGACGCGATCGGCGAGCGCTACGACGAGGCCTTCCCCCGCAAGGAGGGCCAGGAGGACCGGGTGCGCCGGCTGCTGGACCTGCTGCCGCCCGGCGCGCACGTGCTCGACCTGGGCTCGGGGACGGGTGTGCCCACCGCCCGGCAGCTGGTGGCGGCGGGGGCGCGGGTGACCGGCTACGAGATCTCCGAGCGGATGGTCGAGATCGCCCGCCGCAACGTGCCGGAGGCGACGTTCGTCCGGGCCGACATCCTCGACCTGGACCCCGCGGAGTCCTCCTACGACGCCATCGTGGCGTTCTTCTCCCTGCTGTGCCTGCCCAGGTCCCGCATCCCCGAGGCGCTGAGCCGCGTGCGTGCCTCGCTGGTCCCGGGCGGTCTGCTGTGCCTGTCCATGGTGGAGGCCGACCTGGACGACGACCCGATCCCCTTCCTGGGCACGGACGTCCGGGTGTCGGGCTACCCGAACGGGGAGCTGCGCCGGGTGGTGGAGGAGGCCGGGCTGATCGTGGAGGACGAGCGGGTCGTCTCCTACGAGCCCGAGGGCGCCCGGCCCGAGGTCCAGCTGTTCCTCACCTGCCGTCGCGGCGCGTGAGACGGGGCGGGGGCCGCGCGCTGCGCGCGGCCCCCGTGCGGCGACCGGAGAGCGCCCTCGTCGGCGTGGTCTCGAACCCGTGGCGGGGTTCGGGCGCCGGCGCCGGCCACAGGTGCGGGACCAACGCGGGTCAGGACCGCGCGTCCCGCCGTCGGCGACGGTTCGGGCCGGACCGCTAGTCCAGGTCGAGGAGCGCGTCCAGGCCCACGGTGAGGGGGTCGGCGAGACCGTCCACCCCGCGCACGCCCAGCAGCACGCCCGGCATGAACGAGGCGCGGTTCATCGAGTCGTGCCGGATCTTGAGGGTCTCCCCGTCGGTGCCGAACACGACCTCCTGGTGGGCGATGAGCCCGGCGATGCGCAGCGCGTGCACCCGCACGCCCTCCACGTCGGCGCCCCGGGCGCCGGGGATCTCGGAGGTGGTGGCGTCGGGCATCGGCGCGGTCCCGGCCCCGCGGCGGGCCTCGGCGACCAGCTCGGCGGTCCGGTAGGCGGTGCCGCTGGGGGCGTCGGCCTTGTTCGGGTGGTGCAGCTCGATGATCTCGGTCGAGTCGAAGTACGGCGCGGCCTTGCGCGCGAAGTGCATCATCAGGACGGCGGCGATGCCGAAGTTGGGGGCGATGAGCACCTTGGCCCCCGGCTTCGCCTCCTGCATCCGGCGCACGCGCTCCAGCCTGGCCTCGTCGAACCCGCTGGTGCCGACGACGGCGTGGATCCCGTGGCCGATGAGCCACTCCAGGTTGTCCATCACCGCGTCGGGGTGGGTGAAGTCGACGACGCAGTCGGCCCCCAGCACCGCCTCCCTGTCGCTGGCGGCGTCCACCCCCGCGACGAGTTCCATGTCGTCGGCGCCCCGCACCGCTCGGACGACCTCTGACCCCATGCGCCCGTCGGCGCCGAAAACTCCTACCTTGAACACGGCACGAGCGTACCGGAGGCGGGGAGGCGGGTCGTCGCGGCCCGGCCCGCGACGTGGGCGGACGTGCCCGACCGGGCCGCCTCGCCGACGGACGCGGCCGGGCAGCGCCACCGGACGCCCGTGGCAGGACCTGGCCCTTCGGTGTCAGCGGACGTCGGCCAGGGTGAGCGCGAAGTCCCCCGCGGGATCGGTCCACCAGTGGGTGAGGGCGAACCCCGCCCCCTCCAGCTCCGCGGTCAGCCCCTCCCTGCGGAACTTGGCGGAGACCTCGGTGCGCGTCTCCTCCCCGGGGGCGAACTCGACCTCCAGGTCGAGGTCGGCGATCCGCACGCGCTGGGCGGCCCGGGAGCGCAGCCGCATCTCGATCCACTCGCGCTCGGCGTTCCAGCGCGCCACGTGGTCGAAGGCGTCCGGGTCGAAGTCGGCGCCGAGCCGGTGGTTGATGACGGCGAGGACGTTGCGGTTGAAGGCCGCGGTGACCCCCCGGGCGTCGTCGTAGGCGGCGACCAGGCGGGCGGGGTCCTTGACCAGGTCCGCGCCCAGCAGCAGCGAGTCCCCAGGGCGCAGGACGCCGCGGACGTCGCGCAGGAAGGCCGCGCGCGGCCCCGGCTCCTGGTTGCCGATGGTGGAGCCCAGGACGGCCAGCAACTGGCGCCCGCCCTCCCCGCCGACCGGCAGCAGCCCGAGGTGCTCCTCGAAGTCGCCGACCACGGCGTGCACGTCCAGGCCGGGATAGTCGTCGGCCACGCGGCGGGCGGAGGAGTCGAGGAAGTCACCGCTGACGTCGACGGGCACGAAGCGGGTCAGGCGGCCCTGGCGGCGCATCGCGTCCAGGAGCAGGCGGGTCTTGACCCCCGATCCGGAGCCGAGCTCGATGAGCGCCTCGGCGCCCGCCGCGGCGGCGATCTCGTCGGCCCGCAGCTCCAGGATCGCGCGTTCGGCGCGGGTGGGGTAGTACTCGGGCAGGGCGGTGATCTCCTCGAACAGGGAGCTGCCGCGTTCGTCGTAGAACCACTTGGGCGGGAGCCGCTTGGGCCGCGCGGTCAGACCCTCGGCGACGTCGGTGCGCAACGCCTTGTCGAGGTCGTCGGCGGTCAGGTTTCGGTCAATCCGGAACATGGTGCCTCCTGTGTCCCCGAAGATGTACCCGGGACAGGTGGTGTCGGAAAAATGGGCGGAGCCGGTCAGTCGATCGGGCGGACCTCGGTGCGCTCCCCCGTGGCCGCGACCACCGAGTCCTGGGGGACCTCGCGCCATCCGGGGGCGTCGTCGAAGGGCTCGGAGGCCAGGAAGACCCCGCCGTCCGGCTCGCGCAGGGTGAACAGGGTGTCCCCGGCCGCGGTGGCGGCGAGGGTATGGCCGTCGCTGGCCAGCAGGTTGTAGCGGCCCCCGGAGTGCTTGCGGGCCTCGCGGACCACGGTGGCCAGGGTTTCGGACAGGTTCTGGGAGTCGCGCCACAGTCGCACGGTGTGCGCGAACAGCGGTGCGGAGTCCAGGGGGGCGCGGGCGTCCAGCACGCCGCGGGGCGGGGGCGTGGCGAACGCGGCGGTGAGCGCCTCGTCGTCCTCCACCGCGCCGTTGTGGCTGAACAGCAGCCGGTCGGCGCGGAAGGGCTGGGCGCCCGACTCCTCCGAGCCGAACCCGACGGTGGCGTCGCGCACGGCGGCCACCACGCACCCGGAGGCGATGGCGCGGGCGGCGTCGGCGAAGGAGGCGTCACCCCAGACGGGCATGGCGCGGCGGTAGCGCAGCGGTTCGGCGGGGCCGTCCCCCGGGAGGTACCAGCCGACCCCGAACCCGTCGGCGTTGACGGTGCCGTACCGCTGCATGCGCGGCGCCCAGGACTGGACGTGCAGTGAGTGGGGCGCCGCGTACAGCAGGTCGTGCAGCGTGCGCGGCGGCCCTAGGTAGGCGAGGTGCCGGCACATCAGGCGGGTTCCGCGTCGCGCGCGCAGCGGAAACCGCTGAAGATCTGCCGGCGGATCGGGTGGTCCCAGTTGCGGAACGTGGCGCGGGCCGCCGTGGGGTGGGTGGCCCAGGAGCCGCCCCGCAGCACCTTGTACCCGTCGTCGAAGAACACCTCCGAGTACTCCTCGTACGGGAAGGCGCGGAACCCCGGGTAGCCGGTGAAGGTGGTGGAGGTCCACTCCCACACGTCGCCGACCAGCTGCTGGACCCCCAGCGGCGAGGCGCCGTCGGGGTGGCGCCCGGCCGGGGAGGGGGCGAGCCTGCGCTGGCCCAGGTTGGCGTGGCCGGGACCGGGCTCGGTGTCGCCCCACGGGTAGCGCCGGGTCCGGCCGCTGACCGGGTCGAAGCGCGCGGCCTTCTCCCACTCGGGTTCGCTCGGCAGGCGCTTGCCCGCCCAGGCGGCGTAGGCCCGGGCCTCGTGGAAGCACACGTGCTGCACGGGCTCGTCGGGGGGCACCATCTCCTGACGGCCGAACCGGCGGCGCGACCACCCGGTCCCCTCCCGGGTCCAGAAGGCCGGGGAGACCGCTCCCCGCTTCTCCTTCCACTCCCAGCCGTCGCGGGTCCACCAGCGGCGGGTCTGGTAGCCGCCGTCGTCCATGAACTCCTGGTAGGCGGCGTTGGTCACGAGGGCGGTGTCGATCCAGTAGGGGCCCAGGTCGACGGTGCGCGCGGGGCGCTCGTTGTCGTAGGCCCAGGGGTCGTCGTCGGTGCCCATGGTGAACGGCCCCTCGGGCACGAACACCTCGTCCCGGACCGGCGGGCGCAGCGCGGTGACGGGCGCGGCCTCCTCCAGCAGGACGGGCTCGCCCCTGCGGAGCTGGTGGGTGGCGAGCATGGTCTCGTCGTGCTGGTGCTCGTGCTGGATGACCATGTGGAAGACGAACCCGGCGTCCAGCAGGGAGCGTTCGCCGTCCGGGCCGGTCTCCACCCGGGTGAGGTCGGCGGACTCCAGCGCGTCGAGCACCTCCCTGCGCACGCGCGCGTTGTAGTCGCGGGCCTCCTCGGGCCGCAGCAGCGGGAGGCTGACCCTTTCGGCGCGCGGGTTCTCGAAGGCGTCGTAGAGGGTGTCGATGTCGGGGCGCAGCGCCTCACGGCCCCCCGCGGCGCGCAGCAGCCACTGCTCCTCGTAGTTGCCCACGTGCGCCAGGTCCCAGACCAGCGGCGACATCAGGGGCGAGTGCTGGGCGAGCAGCTCCTCCTCGTCGAGGGCGTGGAGGGTCAGCCCGTTGCTGCGGTCCCTCGCCCGGTCGAGTTCGGCGGCGATGCGCTCCTTGGCGCGCTCCTGTTCGTGGTTCACCGTGCTCCTTCCACGTGTCCGGGGTCCGCGGCCGCGGACCGTACGCGTTCCCCCCGCGCCGGGCGCGGCACGGGCACGGACGGCCGGGTGTCGGCGGGGCTGAGCCCGCGCCGCGTGTGGTGGTCGGCGTAGCCGTCGACCAGCGCGGCCAGGGAGGCGGCGCCCATGCGGGGCAGGGCCTCGACCGCGGCGTCGAAGCAGGCGCGGGCGCACCGGGCCACGTCGGGGTCGGCCATGCCCAGGCGCGCCGAACGCAGCCACAGGTGGCGGTCGGGGAAGCGCCCCCCGCACAGCTCCTCGGTGGCCTCCTCGGCCGCGGCGCGGGCGCGGGGGTCGTCGACCAGGGCGGCGGCGAGCGCCACAGGGACCGGCCACCAGCGCACGGGCAGCGCGTCGATCATCCGCAGTTCCCACCAGCCGCGCGGGCGCACGGGCGGGAAGAGTGTGCTGAGGTGGAACTCCAGGTCGGCCCGGGTGGCCGGGCGCGGACCCTGCCCGTCGAGCCACTGGGCGAAGGTGAGGCCCGGGTCGGGGGTCCAGGGGCCCTCGCCTCCGGGGACGGCCATGACCCTGGCGGCCAGCGCGTACTCGGCCCACGCCGTGGCGGGGTCGGCGGGGCTGCCCGCGTCCAGGACGGGCCGGGTGCGGGTGGCGTCGGTGGCCGCCCAGATCGCCCAGCGGGTGGACTTCCACCCGGTGGGGCGGCCCCGCCAGACGGCGGAGTTGGCGAAGGCGGCGACGAGCACCGGGCCGAGCCGGTGGACGAGTTCCCAGCGGTCGCGGACGTCGGCGGCGTCCTCCCCCGTGTCCAGGCACACCTGGAGCGAGGCGGTGCTGCACATCATGGTGTAGCCGCTGGGCTGGCGGTGGTGGGCGAAGAAGCGCTCCATGGCCGTGTAGCGGGCTTCACGGAGCTGGCGCCGGGGCGGGCGGGCGGGGTCGAGGGCCGTCTCGACCAGGTGGAGCCCGGCCTCGGCGAGTGCCTTGCCGATGTGGTCCAGGTCGGCGGAGAGCGCCGCGTGCGCCCGGGCCGGTCCCGGAAGGGCGGGTGAGCTGAGTTCGAGCTGTCCGCCGGGTTCGAAGGTGACGCGGCTTCCCGAGGGCGGTGGGCCGCAGGACTCCACCAGGGCCGCGAGGCGGTCGACGGGAACGGGTGCGGTCGGGTCCGCGGAGTCGGCGACCAGCCATTCGGTCTCGGCTCCGACCTTGCCGGGAGGGCCGGTCTTGAAGCAGACGCCGTTGATGTACTCGTGGACGTCTTCCGTGGTCATGTGGTGGGCCATGGGCTGTCCCCTCGCGAACGGCCGCCCCCGCCGGGCGGCGCCCCGAGGATCCTGCCCATCCGGCCGTCATGCCGAACGTGCGTGTTGTCCACGACTCTCCGCTGATGTCCGGACACTTCCGATACGGGTGGGGAGGCTGGGCGGCGGGACGCCAGGTGGTACCGGCCGTCGCGGTGGGTGGGCGCACTCCCACCCACCGATGTGTGATGCCGCTCACATGCCGGTGAACTCCCGGAGGCGCTTCTCGACGACGGCCCGTTCGTCCTGGTCAAGGCCGATGCCGAACACCTCCTGCAACACCTGTCCCACCTCCTCCACGGGCACCTCGCGTTCCGTGCGGGTGCCGTCGGGTGCGGCGGTGGTGAGGGTGGTGTCCATCAGCATGTGCTGGGCGCCCGGTCCGATGCGCTGGACCATCAGCCTGCCCAGGAACGGGGAACGCGGGTGGGTGACCAGGTGGTGGTTGAAGATCGCGTAGTCCTGGCGCACCATCGCGGTGGCCGCGAAGGAGTAGAGCGGACGCCAGCCGCGGCCGTCGAAGGAGCGCAGCAGCCACTCGTCCTCGCCCACCTCGGACACGCGGTCCAGCCGCAGGCCCCAGCCGCCCTGGACCTCCTGGTGGCCGTCGGCGAAGGGGACCGGCTCCAGCAGGCCGCTGCCGAAGCCGACGTCGGCCAGCCACGGCCCCTCCTCCAGGTCCACCCGCAGCAGGGCGTGCGTGGCCGGGCGCGGGGCTCCCGCGCCGCCGGAGAGCACCCGGGCGGCGAAGCCGGTGACGGAGAAGCCCAGCCGGTCCAGCACGGCCGCCAACAGCAGGTTCTGCTCGTAGCAGTAGCCGCCCCTGTGCCCCAGGACCATCTTGTCCACCAGCGCGGGGACGTCCAGAGGGACGGGGCGGCCCAGGACGAGCTGGAGGTTCTCGAAGGGGATGGCGGCCAGGTGCGCGCGGTGCACGGCGCGCAGGGTCTCCAGGGTGGGCGGCAGGTCGCCGGACAGGCCCACGCGGACCAGGTAGGCGTCCAGGTCCAGTTCCCGGCCGTGCCAGAAGTCGCGGTCGGTGGTGAGGAGGGAGGGCCGGGGCGCGGGAGCCAGGGTGTCGGAAACGAGGGTTTCGTGCGTCATGTCGAATCCGAACCGGCCCCATAAAAGCCCTATTCCGGACGAATCACTCTTTTCTCCTGTCCCAAAACGGTCACGGAAAACAGGAATGGAAAGGGATGACGTGGAGACGTCCTGGTCAGCGCGGCGGAGGAGGCCCCACACCGCCTCAACCGGAGGCCGGTTCCCCCTCGCGCACGCGTCCGGCGGCGTCGGACGCCGCCCAGTGGCAGGCCACCCGCCGCTCGGCGCCGCCCCCCAGGATCGCCGGGTCCACGGTGCGGCAGCGGTCGGCCACCCCGGCGCGTTCGGCCTCACCGGAGGCCAGCACCGGGCAACGCGGATGGAAGCGGCAGCCCCGGGGCACCCGCTTGGGGTCCGGCGGCTCGCCGGAGAGCACCACCGGTTCCCCGTCCGCCTCGGGCAGCACCGACAGCAGCGCCCGGGTGTAGGGGTGGGCGGGAGCGGACAGGACCTCCTCCACGGTGCCCAGCTCCACCACGCGCCCCAGGTACATCACCGCGACCCGGTCGGCGATGTTCCAGGCCAGGCCCAGGTCGTGCGTGGCCACCAGGGCCGACAGCCCCAGGTCGGCGCGCAGGTCCAGGAGCAGCCGCAGGATCTCGCCGCGCACCGACGCGTCCAGGGAGGCCACCGGCTCGTCGGCCACCAGCACCTCGGGGTCCAGGATGAGCGCACCGGCGATCACCACGCGCTGGCGCTGGCCGCCCGACAGCTCGTGCGGGTAGCGGGGGAAGAACCGGTCCGGCGGGCGCAGGCCCGCCTTGGACAGCGCCGCGCCGACCCGCTCGGCCTCGTCGGACACGGTGCCCTCGTGGATGCGCAGCCCCTCGGCCACGGACTCGTAGACGGTGCGGCGCGGGTTGAGCGACCCGGTGGGGTCCTGCTGCACCAGTTGCACCCGGCGGCGGTAGCGGCGCATGTCGCGGGAGCCGTAGCGCAGCGGGGCGCCCTCGAAGGCCACGTCGCCGCCCGTGGGCCGCTCCAGGCCCAGCAGGACGCGGGCCAGGGTGGTCTTGCCGCAGCCGGACTCCCCCACCAACGCCACGATCTCGCCCGCGGAGACGTCGAGGTTGACGCCGTCCACGGCGCGGGCGGTGCCCCGGCCGCCGCCGGGGGCGAACCCGGCCGCGAAGGCGACCTCCACCCCACGGGCGCTCAGGACGGGGACCGACTCCTCCCCGCGGGTGGGCGGTGTCTCGTGGGGGTCGGTCTCGGTGGTGCTCACGGGCGCGTCTCCTCGGTGGGTGCGGCGGTCGCGGTCACGGACGGCCCCCGTCGTCCCCGGTGGCGGTCAGCGGCCGGGCGGGGCCCACGTGCACGCACGCCGCCTGCCTGGTGGACGCGCCCCCGGCGTCGGGGTCCACCGGCCACAGGGGCGGGTCGACCGTGGCGCACACAGTCTCGGCCACCGCGCAGCGCGGCCGGAACACGCAGCCCGAGGGCGGGTCCGCCGGGTCGGGCGGGTCGCCGGGCAGGCCCCGGGGCGCCAGGCGCGAGGCCGGGTCGCCGATCCGGGGGAAGGCGGCGCTGAGCGCGCCGGCGTAGGGGTGCGCGGGTTCGTGCACGACCTCCCGGGCCGGTCCCTGCTCCACGATCCGGCCCGCGTACATGACCGCGACCCGGTCGCAGGTCGAGGCCAGGACCGACAGGTCGTGGCTGATCATCAGCATGCCGATGCCGTGCTCGGCGACGAGCCGCCGCAGCAGGGCCAGGATCTGGGCCTGGATCATCACGTCCAGGGCGGTGGTGGCCTCGTCGGCGATGACCAGGCGCGGCTCGCAGGCCAGCGCCATCGCGATCATGGCCCGCTGGCGCTGCCCGCCGGACAGCTGGTGGGGGTAGTCGCGGGCGCGGGAGGCGGGCAGGCCGACCTGTTCGAGCAGCGCGCCGACGCGGGCGGGCGCCTCCGCCGCGGGGACCGTGCCGTGCACGCTCATCGGCTCGGCGATCTGCTGTCCGATCCGCCGGACCGGGTTGAGCGAGTGCATGGCGCCCTGGAAGACGATGGAGGCGCCCGCCCAGCGGACCGCGCGCAGGCGGCCCCAGCGCATGTCCAGGACGTTCTCGCCCTCCAGCAGGACCTCGCCGGAGATGCGCGCGGTCTCGGGCAGCAGGCGCAGCAGGGCCAGGGCCACGGTGGACTTGCCGCTGCCCGACTCCCCCGCCAGGCCCAGGGTGTCGCCGGGGTCCAGGGACAGGTCCACGCCGCGCACGGCGGGGACGTCGCCGCCGCCCGTGCGGTAGGTGACGCGCAGGTCGCGGACGTCGAGGAGGGAGGTCAACGCTGCTCCCGGAGTCGCGGGTTGATGACGGATTCGAGGGCCCGGCCGCACAGTGTGAAGGACAGCGCGACCACGGCGATCGCCAGGCCGGGCGGAACCATGTACCACCAGATCCCGGAGCTGATCGCGCCCGCGTTGCGGGCCGCGTCCAGGATGCCTCCCCAGGAGATCGTCGTGGGGTCTCCCACGCCCAGGAAGGCCAGCGTGGACTCGGCGATGATCGAGGTGGCCACGAGCAGGGTGGTCTGGGCGAGCACGACCGGCATGACGTTGGGCAGGACGTGCCAGAGCATGACGTGGCCGTGGCCGCCGCCCAGGGCGCGGGCCCGCTCCACGTAGGGGCGCGCCTCCACCGCGAGGGTCTGGGCGCGCACCAGGCGCGCCGTGGCGGGCCAGACGGTCAGGCCGATGGCGATGATGATGGTTCCGGTGCCGCGCGGCAGCACGGCGGCCAGCGCGACGGCCAGGACGAGCGTGGGCAGGACCAGGAACCAGTCGGTGACGCGCATGAGCGCGGAGGACACGAACCGCCCCGCGGGGCCGCCGGAGGCGCCGAAGTGCCCGGCGGTGACCCCGACCAGGGTGCCCAGGACCACGGAGACGGCCGTGGCCAGGAAGCCCACCGTGAGCGAGACCCGTGAGCCCCAGACGACCAGGTCCAGGATGGAGCGGCCGAAGTTGTCGGTGCCGAGCGGGAACCGCGCGCTGGGCTCCTCGTAGGCGGTGCCCGGCGCGCCGGTGACGGTGAGGTCGGCCTGGTCGACGAAGAGCGGCGCGGTCAGGGCCAGGGCTCCGATGGCCAGCAGCGCGGTCAGGCCGACCAGCCCGGCGCGGTTGCGGGCGTACTCGCGGGCGAAGCGGCGCAGGGCCTCCTGGCGGCGTCTGCGGGCCAGGACGCGGGGCGAGGGCGGTGTGGTCGTCGGCGGCGGTGCGGTCGCCGTGGCGGCGCCCTCCGGCCGGGCGGAGGGGCCGTTCTCCCCGTCGCTCGGGCTGCCGGGCGTCCCGGCGGGGGCGTTCACGGGCGCACCCGGGGGTCGAGCAGCGGGTACACCAGGTCGGCGAGCAGGTTCATGAGGATCACCGAGGCCGCGAACACCACGAACAGGCCCTGGACGAGGCCGAGGTCGGGTACGCGCAGGCCGGAGTAGAAGAGCTGTCCGAGGCCGGGCCAGGAGAACACGGTCTCCACGAGGATCACCCCGGACACGACCTGTCCGAGGTTGAGGAACAGGAGCGTCACCGTGGGCAGCAGGGCGTTGGGCACGGCGTGCCTGCGCCGCACCAGGGCGTCGCGCAGGCCCTTGGCGCGCGCGGTGGTGAGGTAGTCGGCGCCCTTCTCGTCCATGAGCGAGGAGCGCATGATCATCAGGTACTGGGCGTAGATGACCGCGACCATGGTGGTGACGGGCAGCACCATGTGCCAGGCGGTGTTCAGCACGGTCTCCAGGCCCCCGCCGGTGCGGGGGTCGACCATGCCGCCGGTCGGGAACATGCCGGGCACGAACCCGCGCCCCGAGGCCAGGAAGACGATGAGCAGCAGGCCGAGCCAGAACGTGGGCACCGACCAGAAGAACAGGGCGACGGCGGTGTTGGCCCGGTCCGAGCGGCTGCCCGGCCTCCAGCCCGCCCGGGCTCCCAGGAACAGGCCCAGCAGCGCGGCGATGACCGTGCCGGTCCCGGCGAGCAGGATGGTCGGGCCGAGCCGGTCCAGGATGAGTTCGGCGACGGGTTCGTGGTACTGGAAGGACTCACCCAGGTCGAGGCGCAGCAGGCCGAGCGCGTAGTCGAGGAACTGCTGCCACAGCGGCTGGTCGAGCCCGAACTGGCGGCGCAGCTCCTCGCGCTGCTCGGCGGTGACCTCGCGGCCCTCGGTCATGGCGCGGACGGGGTCGCCGGGCAGGATCCGGAAGAGGAAGAACCCGGCGACGACCACGGCGGCCAGGGAGACCACCGCGGTCGTCAGGCGTCCGGCCACGTAGCGCGCGGCGCGCCGGGCGCGGCCCGGTCCGGCGGGTTCGACCGGGGAGGGGGCGGCGGTCGCCTCCTCCCCGGGCGGGCCTCCCGCGGCGGTGGGAGTAGTGGTCACTCGCGGTCCTCCATGGTGGAACGTCGGCGCAGCAGCAGGAAGCCCCCGACCGCGGCGAGGACGAGCACGACGGCCCCGACGCCGATCCAGACCCCGGCGGAGGGACCGGAGGCCGCGCCCGCGGTCCGCTCGGCGGCGGGTTCGGCCGACCACCAGGCCCAGTAGCCGTCCTGGCCCCAGATGTTGCCGCCCTCGGCGGGCTCGTACTGGATGGAGGCGATGTGGTCGGTGCGGTAGGCCTCCATGATGTTGGGGTAGGCCAGCACGTTCACGACGGCCTCGCGGTAGAGGACCTCCTGGAGCTGGTGGATGGTCTCCGCGCGGGCCTGGCGGTCGTACTCGGCGAGCTGGGCCTCGTAGAGCTCGTCGTACTCCTCGTCGCAGAAGTAGGCGTCGCCCTGCATGGTGCCCGGCTCGGTGGGCAGGGCGCCGCAGGTGTGGATGCTCAGCACGTAGTCGGGGTCGGGGTTGACCGTCCAGCCGGTGAAGATGAGGTCGTACTCGCCCGCGAAGAGGGCGTCGCTGAGCACGCCGGGGTCGACGGTGAGGTTCTCCACCTCGATGCCGATGTCGGCCAGGCGCTCGACGATGACCAGCCCGGTGTTGACGTTGTCGGGCCGGTCCTGGTGGACGTGCATGCGCAGTTCGAGGCGGTCGCCCTCGGGTGAGACGCGCACGCCGTCCTCACCCCGCTCGTACCCGGCCTCGTCGAGCATCGCGTTGGCCGCCTCGGGGTCGAAGTCGAGGACGGCCTCCTCACCCTCGGGCGCCCAGTGGAAGTCCTCGTAGCGGGGCGGGATGTAGCCGCCCGCGGCCACGGCCTCGCCGCCGTGCGCCTTGTCGACGATCTCCTGGTTGTCGATGGCCATGACGATGGCCTGGCGCAGGGTGCGGTCGGCGAGGGCGGGGTGCCCGTCGCCGAACTCCTCCCCGTCCTGGGTGACCGCGCCGGGGTTGATGGTGAAGGCCTGGAAGCGCTTGCCGTCGGCGATGTTGACCTGGACGTCCTGCGCCGACTCCAGGGCGGCGGCCTGCGCCTGGGTGAGTTCGTAGACCAGGGAGACCTCGCCGCTGCGCAGCGCCTCCACCGCGGCGTCCTTCTCGGAGTAGTAGCGCAGGACGACCCGCTCGAAGGCGGGTGCGCCGCGCCAGTGGTCGGGGTTGGCCTCCAGGGTGATGGAGCGGCCCCGGTCGTGGCCGGTGAGGACGAAGGGGCCGCTGCCGACGGTCGGGAAGTCCTCGTTGCCGTAGTCGGCGAAGGCGTCGCCCTCGCGCTCCAGGATCGGCTCCCAGACGTGCCTGGGGACGATCGGGACGTTGAGGGAGGTCATGGTGGCCTGCGGCTCGTCGAGTTCGATGACCACGGTGTGGTCGTCCTCGGCGGTGACCGTGTCGAAGCCGGAGACGTAGTTGCCGTTGGCGACGGCCGCGGCCTCGTTCTCCATCATGGTGGTGAAGGTCCAGACCACGTCGTCGGCGGTCAGGGGCTCGTCGTCGGAGAACCGGACGCCCTCGCGCAGGTGGAAGGTCCAGGTGAGGCCGTCGTCGCTGGACTCCCAGGACTCGGCGAGGGAGGGGGCGGGCTGGTTCGTCTGGGGGTCGACCGTGAGGAGGGAGTCGTAGACGTGGCGCAGGACGTTGGTGGTGATCGCGAGCTGCGCGGTGAAGGGGTTGAAGGAGTCCACCTGCTGGGAGGTGGCAATGCTGAGGGTCTGGCCGTCGGAGGTGTCCGCGGCGGCGGGGGCCGCGGCGGTGCCCGCCAGGAGGAGCAGCGCGGCGGCCGTGGCGGCGGTGCGGCGCGGGGCCCGGCGCGCGAACGCGCCGGTGGAAGGGGCGTGGGGAGGGACGGTGCGGCGCACGGGGAAACCGGGGGGAGGGTGGTGGGCGTTCATGTGCGGCCCCTCCTGTCAGAGGATCGTGGGTCGGTGGCACGCCACCTGGGGGTTGGTGGTTGTTTACCAACGGACGACGACGAGCGTCAACGACCTTCGTGGAGCGCCGTGACATCGGTTTGGATTCGGTCCGAAAAATGTCGCCGTAAAAGCGTCCGGAAACCGTCACCGGAAAAGTCCGGGACACGCGGGAAAAGGGCGGCCGGAGTGCGCGACCGGCCCGGAGGAGGCGCGGAGGGGCACACCGCGGGCCCGTGTTCCCACGGAGAGGGGTCGCGGTCACACGCTGGGTGGCGAAGGGGCGCCGCCGACCGTGTGCGCTGGGTGACCGGTGCGCCGTTGGCGGACACCCCGCGTTGGCAGTAAATGCCGTACTCCGCTACGGTTCCCGCCATGATGGGGCACTCGCACGCACTGAGCGGCGTGGTTGGCTGGATGGCGGTCGTTCCGCTGGTCCAGGGCAGGGAATTCCTCGGACTCAGCTTCCACCTGGGTCCCGGTGAGATCATCGCCGGTTCCCTGGTCTGTGCCGGTGCGGCCCTGCTGCCCGATCTGGACCACAAGAGCGCCACGGTGACCAAGACCTACGGCAAGGTCACCGAGGTGCTGAGCGGCATGCTGGGCTTCCTGTTCGGCGGGCACCGGATGGGAACGCACTCGTTCTTCTTCGCGGTGCTCATGGGCGTGCTGGTACAGCTGTTGGCGCTGTGGTCCGAGCTGGCCGTCCAGGTCTTCGTGTTCCTGCTGATCGGCATCGCCCTCCAGGGCCTGGGCTTCGGCCTGGACAAGAACAAGGTCGCGTCGGGGGTCATCAACGCGATGGCCACGGCGGGCATCACGCTGGCGCTGTTCACCGCCGGGGTGAACTACAGCTGGCTGGGCCTGGCGGTGGCCTTCGGCGTGGTCCTGCACTTCTTCGGCGACATGATCACCAAGATGGGCGTGCCCATCTTCTGGCCCTTCTTCAAGAAGCGCTTCGGGCAGGGGAAGGGCTTCGTCACCGACGGCCCCGTCGAGCAGAAGTTCGTCACCCCGCTGCTGACCATCGGCGTCATCGTGGGGACCATCTACCTGTTCGACTGGCCCGCGCTGCTGCCCGAGTACTGACCGGGGCCGGGGGCGCGGTGACGTCCCCGCGCTGCTGCCCCGGGGACCGTGTCAGGCCCCACCACGCATCCCGCTGCCGCCGGGTCCGGCTCCCGTAGCCCTCCCCGTGACGGCCCGGCACCTGTCGGCCGGGCCCCGGCTGGCCTAGGCTGTCGGGCGTGACACGATCCACAGAGGGCCTCAGCCCCGAACTGCACGCCTACGTCGTCGAGCACAGCGAGCCCGTGGACGAGGTCCTGGCGGACCTGGCCGAGGAGACCGCGCGGCTGTTCCCGGACCACCGGGGCATGCAGATCGGCCCCGAGCAGGGCGCCTTCACCACGATGCTCACGCGGATCTGCGGCGCGCGGGAGGTGGTGGAGATCGGGACCTTCACCGGCTACTCGTCGATCTGCTTCGCGCGCGGCCTCCCCGAGGGCGGCCGCCTCTTGGCCCTGGACGTCAGCGAGGAGTGGACCTCCGTGGCCCGGCGGTACTGGGAGCGCGCCGGGGTCGCGGACAGGATCACCCTGAGGCTGGGCCCGGCCCTGGAGTCGCTGCGGGAGCTTCCCGAGGAGCCGCGCTTCGACCTGGCCTTCGTGGACGCCGACAAGGAGGGCTACGTCGGCTACTGGGAGGAGCTCGTCCCCCGCGTCCGGTCGGGCGGCCTGATCCTGGCCGACAACACCCTCTCCCACGGGCGGGTGGTGGACCGCGAGAACACCTCGGCGGCCGTACGGGGGATCCGCGACTTCAACGACCGGCTGGTCTCCGACGAGCGCGTCACACAGGTGCTGCTGCCCATCGGCGACGGCCTCACCCTCGCCCGCAAGCACTGACACCCCGGGTTCCGAGGCACCGACGCGCCCCGGAGGGCGCCGACCCCCGAGGTTGTCCACAGGACGGCTCTCGTCCCGCACGCCAGGGGCCAGGCTTCGGTAATGTCCAGTGCCATGCGCCTGCTGCACACCTCGGACTGGCACCTGGGCCGCTCCTTCCACCGGGAGAACCTCATCGACGCCCAGGCGGCCTTCCTGGACCACCTCGTCGACACCATCCGCGAACACCGGGTCGACGTGGTGGTCGTGGCCGGTGACCTCTACGACCGTGCCCTGCCGTCGGTGGACGCGGTCCGGCTCTTCGACCGTGCCCTGGGCCGGATCCGCGAGACCGGGGCCCGGGCCGTCCTCATCAGCGGCAACCACGACTCCATGGCGCGGATGTCCTTCGCCACCGGTCTCATCGACGCCTCCGGCGTCCACCTGCGCAGTTCCCTGGACGGTGTCGGCACGCCCGTGGTCATCGAGGACGAGCACGGGCCCGTGGCCTTCTACGGCATCCCCTACCTGGAACCGGAGATCGCGCGCCACCACTGGGACCTGCCCGAGCGGGGGCACGCGGCGGCGCTCGGGCACGCCATGGACCTGGTGCGCGCCGACCTCGCCGAGCGGCCCGGCACCCGGTCAGTGGTCCTGTCGCACGCGTTCGTGACCGGCGGCGAGCCCTCCGACAGCGAACGCGACATCTCGGTGGGCGGCGCCTCGCACGTGCCGGTCCCGGTCTACGACGGGGTCGACTACGTGGCCCTGGGCCACCTGCACGGGCGGCAGACCATCACCCCGTCCGTGCGCTACTCGGGCAGCCCGCTGGCCTACTCCTTCTCCGAGGAGCACCACGTCAAGGGCTACTGGCTGGTGGACCTGGACGCCGACGGCCTCGCCGGCGCCGAGTTCGCCGCGGCGCCCGTCCCCCGCCCCCTGGCCCGTATCCGCGGCCGGATCGAGGACCTGCTCACCCGCCCCGAGTGGGAGTCCCGCACCGGCCACTGGCTCCAGATCACCCTGACCGACCCGCGCCGCCCCGCCCACCCCATGGACCGGCTGCGCGAACGCTTCCCCCACGTCCTGGTCTTGGACTTCGCCCCCGAGGGCGGCGCCCCCGACACCCGTCCGATCGCCGCCTCCGTCGCCGACCGCAGCGAGCGCCAGGTGGTCGGCGACTTCGTGGAGTGGGCCCGCGGCACCCCCGCCACCCCCGAGGAGGAGGCCCTCGTGAACACCGCCGTCGAGCAGGTCCGGCTCCAGGAGGGGACGCGCTGATGCGGCTGCACACCCTCACCGTCCAGGCGTTCGGCCCGTTCGCCGGCACCGAGAAGGTGGACTTCGACCGCCTCAGCGCGGGCGGCCTCTTCCTCATCCACGGCCCCACCGGCGCGGGCAAGACCACCGTGCTGGACGCGGTGTGCTTCGCCCTGTACGGCAACGTGCCGGGCGCCCGCGGCAAGGACCGCTCCCCCAAGAGCGACCACGCCCCGCTGGACGCCGAGCCCAGGGTGGTCCTGGAGTTCACGGTCCAGGGGCGCCGCATCTGGATCGAGCGCAAGCCGCGCTGGGACCGCCCCAAGAAGCGGGGCACCGGCACGGTGTCGCAGAACACCAAGGTCGTCGTCAAGGAGTTCACCGGCGGCAGGTGGGAGGGCGTCACCACCCGCCCCGACGAGGCGGGGCAGTTCGTCGGCGACCTGCTGGGCCTGACCCTCGCGCAGTTCTGCCAGACCGTCATGCTCCCCCAGGGCGACTTCGCGCGGTTCCTGCGCGCCAAGTCCGAGGAGCGCCGCGAGTCCCTGGAGCGCATCTTCAACACCCGGCTGTTCCGGGACGTGGAGACGTGGCTGGGAGCGCACGCCAAACGGCTCGAACACGAGGTCCGGACGGCCGACGCCCAGGTGCGCGCGGTCGCGGACCGCATCGCCGAGGTCGGCGGGTCCCGGGCCCCCGAACCGCCCGAGGAGCTGTCGTCCTGGGCCGCGGAGCTGGCCTGCGTCACCGCCGCGACCGCGCACGACGCCGGTCGGGTGGCCGGGGAGTTCACCGGGGCCCGTGAGGAGGCCCAGCGCGCCCTGTCCGAGGGGCGTGAGCTGCGCGCGCTCCAGGAGCGGGTGGCCGCCGCCCGCGGGCGCCGCGCCCAGCTGGCCGAGCACACCGCGTGGCGGGCCGCGCTCGACGCCCAGCTCGACGACGCCGAGCGCGCCGAGTCGGTGCTGCCCTTCCTGCGCGCCCGCGACAACCGCCGCACCGAGCTGGACAAGGCGGAACTCGCCGTCGCCGACCACCTGGCGCTCGTGGGCGGGCTGCCCGGCTTCTCCGCGCGGTCCGACGAGGCGGCGCCGCGCGAGGAGCTGGGCGCCGCCGAGCGGGAGCGCCGGGACGAACTCGCCCGTCTGGACGCGCTGCGCGCGGACGCCGAGCGCCGCCGGTCCCTGGGCCGCTCCGTCACCGCGCTCACGGGGCGCCTGGACGAGATCGCCGCGCAGCTGGAGCGCCAGCGCGCGCTGGCCGCCTCCCTGCCCACCCGGGTGGAGGCGCTCACCGCCGAGCTGCGGCGCCTCCACGACCAGGCCGGGCAGGAGGGGGCCGCCGAGACCGCCCTGGCCGCCGCCCGAAGGCGCCTCGACGCCGCCGCCGAGTACGAGCGCCTGGGCCGGGAGCTCTCGGAGGCGCAGGAGCGCCACCGGGAGGCCGTGGACGGGGCCCAGGCCGCCCGCGACCGCGCCCTCGACCTGCGCGAGCGCCGGATCACCCACATGGCCGCCGAACTGGCGTCCGGCCTGGTCGACGGGGAGCCGTGCGCGGTGTGCGGGTCGGTGGCGCACCCCTCCCCCGCCCGGCCCTCCGGCGAGGGCCTGGTCTCCGCGGAGGAGGAGCGGCGGGCCCAGGCGGCCGCCGACGCCGCGGCCTCGCGCCGCGCGGAGGCCGAGAGCGCCGCGGTGGCCCTGCGGGAGCGGCGCACCGCCGCGCGGGAACGCGCCGAGGACGCCACCGCCGACACCGCCCGCCAGGAGGTGGAGGCGCACACCGCGGCGCTGGTGGAGGCCCGGGCCGCCGCCGGTGAGGCCAGGCGGGTGGAGGAGGAGCTGGAGCGCACCACCGGCGACCTGGAGCGCGCCCGCACCCGCGAGGGCGAGCTGGTCCGGCAGGAGGCCCAGGTCGGGGCCGACCGGGACAACGCCGTCCGCGAGCACGGGAGGCTGACCGCGCTGCTGGACCGGGCGCGCGGGGACGACGCCGGGCTGGACGAACGGATCGCCAGGCTGGGCGGCGAGGCCGACCTGCTGCGCGCCGCGGCCGAGGCGGCCGTCAACCGCGACCGCGCGGCCGACGAACTGCGCGCCGCCGTCGCCGAGGCCGAGCGGCAGCGGGCCGAGGCCCGCTTCGCCGACGAGGCCGGGGTGTGGGAGGCCGCGCTGGACGAGGATCGGCGCCGCGCGCTGCGCGAACGCGCCCGCTCCTTCGACGACGCCCTGGCCGCCGTCGAGGCGTCGCTGGCCGATCCGGAGCTGACCACGGCCGGGGAGCTGCCCGTCCCCGACCTGGAGGAGCTGGCCCGTGCCGCGCGAACCGCGTCGGAGGCCGCCGACCGCGCGGTGGCCTGGCGGAGCATGCTGGAGGAGCGGGCGCGTCGGCTCGCCTCCCTGCGCGGGGAGCTGGACCTGCGGCTGAGGGACTGCGAACCGGCGCTGCGCCGCTACGCGGTGGCCGAGGGGCTGCGCGGCCTGACCGCCGGAACCTCCTCCGACAACGCCGACAACGTGCGCCTGTCGGCGTACGTGCTGGCGGCCCGCCTGGAGCAGGTGGTGGCCGCCGCCAACGACCGCCTGGTGACGATGTCGGACGGCCGGTACGAACTGCGGTACACGGTGGACAAGGCCGCCGGGGACGGACGCGCGCGTTCGGCCGGCGGCCTGGGCATGCGGGTCGTGGACGCCTGGACGGGTGTGGAGCGCGACCCGGCCACGCTCTCGGGCGGGGAGACGTTCTTCAGCTCTCTGGCGCTGGCCCTGGGGCTGGGCGACGTGGCCAGTGCCGAGGCGGGCGGCGCCGACATCGACACGCTGTTCGTGGACGAGGGGTTCGGAACGCTGGACGAGGACACCCTGGAGGAGGTGCTGGACGTCCTGGACCGGCTGCGGGACGGCGGCCGGGCGGTGGGCGTGGTGAGCCACGTCGCCGACCTGCGGCAGAGGGTGTCCACCCGGCTGAGGGTGGTCAAGACGGCGGCGGGCTCGCGGGTGGAGCACACCGGCTGAGCGCGCACGTCCACCCCGGATCCGGGCATCCGCGGTTCGGTGCGACAATGGCGAGCGTGAGTTCGCTGGTCAACATCGCCGTGTTCGGAGTCGTGGGCGCCATCCTGATGGCGGCCCTGCTCGGTCTGCTCCTCGTCCTCTCCGGGAGCTCGCGCGGGGCGTCGCCCCGGTCGCGGGCCGCGTTCGGGATCGCCTCCGTGGTGGTGCTGGTGGCGCTGCCGACGCTGGCCGCGGCCAACGCGCTGGCCGCCGGGTCCGGTTTCTGGGCGGGGTTCGCCGCGTCCGCCTGCGTCGCGGCCGTCGTGTCCGCGGTGAACGTGGTCATGCTGCCGATGGTGGCGCGCCGCCAGTCCTCGGGGGGCGGCCAGTCCGCGGTGTCCGCGCTGCGGCCCTCCCTGCCGCTGCTGGCCGCGGCCCTGCTGGTCTGCCTGGCCCTGGGACTGGTGGGGGCCTCCGTGGCCGCCCTGGTCGTCTGACCCCGTGCCCCTGCCTCCGCGCGCCCCGTGCCCTTGCGGTGCGGGGCGCTTCGCTGCGCCGGTCCGCCCGTCAGGCCGCTTCCCGGTCTGCGGCGCCTGCGCTGCGTGAGCCCGCCGAAGCCCACGATGACGGCCCGCTCGGCGGCCGGGGACGCGGGACCGTGGCCGCCGATCGGCAGCGGAGGCCGGGGCCGAGCAGGACGTCGAATCCCTGTGCCTCGACGGCGCGACAGACCCCGACCCGGTCCCCGGGCCCGTCCGCGGGCATGTCGGCTCCGAAACGGAATCCCCTCACGGGACCGGGCCGACACCACCGTGCGCCCCGGCGCCGGGGGGCGGCGTGCTCCGGTCGGGCCCGCGACGACGGCGGGGGCGCACCGGCCGGTGCGCCCCCGCGTGCGGGTTCAGCCGCGCTTGCCGGCGGCGGGGTCGGAGTCGTCGTCCCCGGACTCGGCCGCCGGTGCGCTCCGCGCCTTCGGTTCCTCACCGGTGCGCGGCGGCGCCTCCGTGGCCGTGGTGGCCGCGGCCGGGGCCCCGCCCCGCGAGCGGCGTTCGAGCTCGGCCAGGTAGGCGTTGTAGGCGTCCATGTCGGCGTCGTCGGAGCCGCCCCGGCGGCTGTGACGCTCCCGGCGGCGCTCCTGCTTCTCGTCGTCGCGCGACCACTGCCGGACCAGCGCGATCATGACCAGCGCGGTGGGGATCTCGCCCAGCGCCCAGGCGACGCCGCCGCCCGCGTACTGGTCGGCGGCCTGGTCCTCCAGCCACGGGATGTCGAACTGGCCGTAGTAGTCCATCGCCAGGGGTTCGGACTGCATCATGATCGTGATGCCGAAGAAGGCGTGGAACCCCATCACCACCAGCAGCAGCAGGATGCGCAGCAGGAAGGGCACCTTCCTCGGCGCCGGGTCCACGCCCACGATGATCCAGTAGAAGAGGAAGCCCACCAGCAGGAAGTGCACGCCCATGAGCAGGTGGCCCAGGTGGTCGTTCATCAGCGTGCCGAACAGCGGCGTGAAGTACAGCGCGTAGGGGCCGAACACGAACAGCGGGGCGGCGATCGCCGGGTGCGTGACCAGCTTGGAGAAACGACTGTTCAGGAACAGGTTGAGCCACTCGCGCGGCCCCCGGTCCCCGCGCCGCGCGGCGGGCTTGAGCGCCCGCAGGGCCAGGGTGATCGGCGCGCCCAGCACCAGCAGGATCGGGGTGAGCATCGACAGCACCATGTGCTGGATCATGTGCGTCGAGAACAGCACCATGGAGTAGGTCGCGAACCCGGTGAGCTGCGTGACCACGATCGTGAGCAGCCCGGCCGCGAAGGCCACCGTCCGCCCCACGGGCCAGGAGTCGCCCCGGCGCACCAGCCGGACCACGGCTCCCGCGTACAGCCCGCCCGCGACGACCACGATCATGATGAAGAACAGGTCGGGGCGCCACAGGGTGAGCAGAGTCTGGGCGGTCATGGGCGGCGGGATCGGGAAGCCGAGGATCGCGGCGGCCGGGTCCACGGTGCCCTCCAGCGGCGGGGGCGGCGCGGTACGCCCCAGGCCGACGGACACGCCGATGACGGTGGCCATGATGAGCACCTCGGCCAGCGCCGCGCGCAGGAACAGCGGGCGCCGGAAGGCCTCGCCCGCCGTTCCCTGCGGGGCGCCCTCCAGGCGCTTGAAGACGAACTCGCGGTGCATGTAGCCGAACGCGCCCAGGACCCCGAACAGGATGACCTTGACCAGGATGATCAGGCCGTACTCGGTGGCGACGAGGTCCCCGATCGAGTACAGGCGGGCCAGCGCGCTGGCCGCGCCGCTGACGGCCACGCCGACGTAGGCCCACAGGGCCAGGCGGCTGAAGCGGTTGGCGGCCACCGACGGGTCCTGGGCGTCGCGGCGCAGCGCGTGGTAGGTCAGCGCGGCCACACCGCCCACCCACACGCTGATGGAGATCACGTGCAGGGCCAGCCCGGTCACGGCCAGCTCGTGCGAGCCGGAGGAGGCCGAGTGGCCGGTCAGCGCGGGCGGCGTGGTGGCGGCCAGGGCCAGGACGAGCAGCCACAGGCCGCCGGTGGCGGTGGTGGCCGTGCGGCCGAACAGGGCGATGCCGGTCGTGAGCAGGACGACGAACATCAGCGCGATGCCGCCCGAGACCGATCCGGCGTAGGCCGTGACCTCGTCGACGCTGATCTGGCCGACCTTGCGGGCCAGGAACTCCGCGGCCTGGAAGTACAGGGTGAACACGGCGGCGAGGGCCCAGACCAGGCCCGCCCAGCTGGCCGCGCGCACGTAGGAGGTCGCCTGCGGGGAGAGCCTGCCCTTGTGGGAGGGCAGCAGGACCGCGGCGAGCAGCAGCAGGCCGATCGCCACGACCGCGGAGGCGTCCATGGTGACCTTGGCCAGCGGCAGGCCCCAGCGGACCGCCTCACCGGCGTCGGGCAGCCCCGGGATGACCTCGGGGAAGGCGGCTCCGCCGAGGACCAGGGTCAGGCTCAGGCCGGTCAGGCACAGGGCGGCGGCCGCGGCGGCGAAGAGGGGCGCCCGTCCCGTGCCCGGGGCGTCGTCATGGTGTTCCTTGAGGGGGGACTTCTGGTTCTGTGCGGGAGGAGCCACGCGCCACTCCGTCGTCGGTCTCGTTACAACTGGCTGGTCAGCGCCCTTGGCCGTGTGACCGCCTCGCCGCTGTCCGGGACTTTTCCGGCAGGGGCCGCGCACGGAGGAACACCTCGACCAAGGTTAGTCCGTCTACTACACAGTGTCGGACTTGGGCGTCCCCGTACACCCCCGCTGGCGGATCCGGGGCGCCCGCGCAGGTGGGGACGGGCCCTGCCGGGGCGGTCTGGAGGGCGGTCACGGGAGGTGGGCGGCGGCGCCCCTCGCCCGTCCGGCGGGGCGGCGGTGCCGGGGCCGGGATGTCGGATTCCCCCCTTGCGGAGGGGCTCTTCGCGATACGCTCGTATCCGGTCGAGACGACGGTTTCCCCGCCTTCGGCGTCCGGCCTCCCCTCCCGTGCCGCGGTCGCCCGCGGCGCCTCTCAGCACATCCTCCAGCGAGCGCAGCGAAGGGGACGGCGGATGACCGTGTACGACAGTGTGGTCAGGTCCACGCGCGTGGTCCTCCCCGAGGGGGTCCGGCCCGCCTCGGTCGGGGTGCGCGACGGGCGGGTCGAGGCCGTGGGCGCCCACGGCGCGCACATGCCCGCCCACGAGACGACCGACCTCGGCGACGTGGCCCTGCTGCCCGGCGCGGTGGACGTCGGCACCGGCGCGCACGTGCCCGGGCAGGACCTGTCCGAGTCCTACCGCCGGACGGGGACGGCCGCCCTTCGCGGCGGTGTGACCTGCGTGGTGGCCTCCCCCGCCCCGGCCCGGCCCGCCCTCACCTGCGCGGACGCCCTCGGGGCGCACCAGCGCGCGGCGGCCCTGTCCCCCGTACCGGTGCTCTTCCTGGGCGGGGTGGCCCCGGGCACCGGCCCGCTTGACCTGGCCGACCTCCAGGCCGCCGGGGCGGTGGCCTTCCACTGCTCGCTGTCGGACGGGGGCGCCCCGGACATCGCGGCGCTCAACGACGCCCAGCTGCGCAAGGCGATGGCCGAACTCGCGGCGCTGGACAGCGTGCTGCTGGTGCACGCCGAGGACGCGGCCGAGCTGGGGACCCCGCCGACGGCGGCGGAGCACCGGCCGCCCCGGGCGGAGCGGCGCGGGCTGGAGCGGGTGATCGCGGCGGCCCGCGCGGTGGGGACGCGCACGCACGTGGGGTCGTTCACCGCGGCCGAGTGCGCGGCGCTGCTGGCGGCGGCGGGGACGGTGGGGGTGGCGCTGACGGCGCACACCTGCCCGCACTACCTGTGCCTGCCCTCGGAGTCGCTGGGGCCGGAGTCGCCCGCGCACGCCTGTCGGCCGCCGCTGCGCTCGGACGCCAACCGCAAGGCGTTGTGGAGCGCGCTGCTGGCGCGGGACTCGGCGATCACCACCGTGGGCTCGGGGCACCTGCCCGCCCACGGCCTGTACACGCTGGAGTGGAGCCTGTCGGCGCTGTGGACGGCGGCGCACCGGCGCGGCCTGGGGCTGGCCGACCTCGCACGGTGGACGGCGCGGGCCCCGGCGGAACTGCTGGGACTGGTGGGCAAGGGCCGGATCGCGGCGGGGTTCGACGCCGACCTGGTCGCCTTCGACCCCGGCGCGCGGGTGGCGGTCCCCGCGGCGGACCCGAGTCCCTACGCGGGCCGGGAGCTGACCGGCCGGGTACGGCGGGTGTGGATCTCGGGCCGCCCGGCGGACGGCGTCCGTTAGGACGGCGGGCGGTCGCGCGGCGGTCCGACCCACGGCTACCCGCAGCGACCCGCGGTGCGGCACCCGGACCGCACGCGTTCGGCGGGACGGCACCCGGTGGGGCGGTGCCCGGACGCGCGGCGGCCCGTGAGGCGGTTCCCGACGGGACGACATCCGCACCGACGGCGCCCCGGACCGACGGGGTAGGGCAGGACGGCGCTCGGACCGGCCGCGTTCGGCGGGACATCGCCGAGCCCGCGGCGCCCGGACCGCGAGCGCCCGGAACGGCGGCTTCCAGGGCGTCGGGCCCCGGGGGATTGAGCCCGCCCGTCACGGGCAGGTACCCGTGTCCCAGACCACACATCGCCCTTACACCCTGTCAACAAGATCGCCGATAGCGATGCATGTTGGCGATAGCGCCAGGGCACCCCCGCAGTTCACAGTGGGGGTATCAACGGAGATAGCCGTAGGAGGAACCGTGCGCATCGGCGTGCCCCGCGAGATCAAGAACCACGAGTACCGGGTGGCCATCACCCCCGCCGGGGTCCACGAACTGGTCCGACGCGGCCACGAGGTGGTCGTCGAGCGCGACGCGGGCCTGGGCTCCTCCATCTCCAACGCCGAGTACGAGGCGGCGGGCGCGCGCGTCCTGGACTCCCCCGACGAGGTGTGGGCCGCCGGTGAGCTGATCCTGAAGGTCAAGGAGCCGATCGCGGCCGAGTACCACCGCATGCGGGAGGGGCAGACCCTCTTCACCTACCTGCACCTGGCCGCCTCGCGCGAGTGCACCGACGCCCTGCTGGAGCGGCGGGTGACCGGCATCGCCTACGAGACCGTGCAGCTGCCGGACGGCTCCCTGCCGCTGCTGGCCCCGATGTCGGAGGTCGCGGGCCGCCTGGCCCCGCAGATGGGCGCGGTGACCCTCCAGCGGCCCAGCGGCGGGCGCGGCGTGCTGATGGGCGGGGTGCCGGGCGTGCGCCCGGCGCGCGTGACCGTGATCGGCGCGGGCGTCTCCGGCCTGAACGCGACGCAGATCGCGGTGGGCATGGGCGCGGAGGTGACCGTGCTGGACCTGAACGTGAACAAGCTGCGGCACGTGGACTCCCTCTACCAGGGCCGGGTCAAGACGGTGGTGTCCAACGCCTTCGAGCTGGAGCTGTCGGTGCTGGAGTCGGACATGGTGATCGGCGCGGTGCTGGTGCCGGGGGCCAGGGCGCCCAAGCTGGTGACCAACGAGCTGGTGTCGCGGATGCGGCCGGGCGCGGTGCTGGTGGACATCGCGATCGACCAGGGCGGGTGCTTCGAGGACTCGCGCCCCACCACACACGCCGACCCCACCTTCCACGTGCACGACACGGTGTTCTACTGCGTGGCGAACATGCCGGGCGCGGTGCCCAACACCTCCACGCACGCCCTCACCAAGGACACCCTGCGGTACGCGGTGGCGCTGGCGGAGAAGGGCTGGCGGCGCGCCATGAACGAGGACGAGGCGCTGGCCGGGGGCCTGAACACCTTCGACGGCGACGTGGTCTCCGCCCCGGTCGCCGAGGCGCACGGGCTCAAGCACCGCCCGCTGGACGAGGTGCTGGTCCAGGGCTAGGAGGGGATACGGTCCGCAGAACGCGGGCGGAGCCCGCCCGGGGTCCGCGCCGCCCGGCCGCACGGGTGGCGCGGACCGCACCGTTCGGGGTGGTCGCGCAGGTCGGCCGGGGGTACCGTCGAGGGGAAAGCCCGCGCGCCCGGCTCTGCGGCCGGTCGCGGGAGGACGAGTACCGAGGTGGGACAGCGTGGCACACACCGGCTCGGCGACCGCGACCCGGATCGTCGAACTCGAGCTGATCCGGCTGCGGCCCCCGGCCGGCGGCCGAGGCCCCGGCGCCGACGGCCCCGTCCTGGTCCGGGTGGCCGACGGTGACGGCGTGAGCGGTTGGGGAGAGCTGCCGGAGGCCAGCGGAGCCCAGTGGGAGGCCCTGACCCGCGCCTTCGCCCCCGCCCTGCTCGGCCACTCCTGGCGGCGTCCGACCGAGGCGGGCGAGGCCTGGGCCGATCTGCCCTGGGACCCGGCCGTGGCCGGGGCCCTGGACACCGCGTGCTGGGACCTGTGGAGCCGCCAGCGCGACACCCCGCTCTCGCACGCCCTGGGCGGGGAGCGCACCGCGCTCACCGCCGGGGTGACGCTGCCCCGCCAGGTGGCCGTGGAGTCGGTGGTCACGGAGGTGAACCGCCAGGTGGGGGCGGGGTTCCGGCGGATCCGGCTGGAGATCGCCCCGGGCTGGGACGCGGACGTGGTGCGCGCGGTGCAGTCGAGTTTCCCGTTCCTGGTCCTCCAGGCGGACGCGGGCTGCCGCTACACCGAGTCCCCCGCCGACCTGGACGCGCTGCGCGTCCTGGACGGGCTCGGTCTGCTGGCGGTGGAGGACCCCTTCGCCCCGGGAGATCTGGCCGCGCACGCCCGGCTGTCCGCCGAACTGCGCACGCCGGTGGCGCTGGGCCGGTCCCTGGAGTCGGTGGACGACCTCACCGAGGCGATCCGGGCCGAGGCGGGCGGCGCGGTGAACGTGGACCCGACCCGTATGGGCGGCCTCACGGCGGCCCGCCGCGCGGTGGACCGCGCCGTGGACGCCGGCTGGCGGGTGTGGTGCGGTTCGTCGGCGGTGACGGGGATCGGCCGCGCCGCGACGGTCGCGTTGGGCTCGCTGTCGGGGGCCTCGCTGCCGGTGGAGATGCCCGGAGCCGGGAACCGGGGCCGCGACCTGATGCTCCCGCCCGTGCGCGCGCACGACGGGGTGGTGCCGGTTCCGCTGACCGAGAGCGGCCTGGGGCACACGGTGGACCGCGCGGCGGTGGCCGAGCGCACCGCCCGGGCCCTGGTCGTGGACGCCGACGGCCCGCGCGAGGCCCATGTGGAGCGCGGGCGCGCCAACGGCGCCCGGCGGCGGCGCTGACCGGAGAGTCCCGCACAACCGCAGCAACCGCAGCAACCGCAGCAACCACAGCAACCGCAGCAACCGCAGCAACCACAGCAACCACAGCAACCGCAGCAACCGCAGCAACCGCAGCAACCGCAGCAACCGCAGCAACCGCAGCAACCGCAGCAACCGCAGCAACCGCAGTGGAACTCCGCCGAGCCCGACCGGGTTCCCTCCTCCCCTAACCGAACAGCGTTAGGTAGAGTTGCGGCACCGTCCGGCCCCCGTTTCCGGACCCGACGACCGTGGAGGCGCGGTGCGCGTATTCGCCGACATCCAAGAGGTGCTCGCATCCCAGGGCGAACACCTGGGCCACACCGACTGGGTGACCATCGACCAGGACCGGATCTCCCTGTTCGCCGAAGCGACGCAGGACCACCAGTGGATCCACACCGAACCCGAGAGGGCGGCCGCGGGCCCCTTCGGGGGCACCATCGCGCACGGGTTCCTCACCCTGTCGATGCTGGCCCACTTCTCCCAGTCGGTGATCTCGGTGACGAGGAAGCCGAGCATGTCCATCAACTACGGGCTCAACAAGGTGCGCTTCCTCCAGCCGGTCGTGTCCGGCTCGCGCATCCGCGACGGCGTGGAGCTCAGCTCGGTCCAGGAGACCCCCAAGGGCTACCTGGTCACCACGACCCACACCGTGGAGATCGAGGGCCGTGAGCGGCCCGCCCTGGTGGCCGAGTCGCTCGGCCTGTGGGTGCCCTGAGGCCCTCCGTTCCCGCGAAGGCCTCAGGACGCCCCCGACGTGCGGGCGCGGCCCCGGCCGGGCGGTCCTCCCGCCGGCCGGGGCCGTGTCTCAGCGCGCCAGCTTGCGCAGCGCCCTGCGGGTGAGCCCCGGGGTGAACCAGCGCAGCTTGCGCTCGGCGCGCCTGGCCCGGGCACGCAGGCGCTCCACCTCGGCGAGCGCCTGGTCGAGCTTGCGCCGCAGCGTCTCGGGGTTCTCGGGCTTGGTCCGCTCCCCCTCCTCCGGGAACACGAAGTCCGTCCCGGGGACCCAGTGGGTGCCGTAGACCTCCTCCACCCGGCGGTCCAGCTCCTCGGAGGTCGCCTCGGGCCACAGGTGTCGGGCCCTGGCGTAGGCGGCGATCCGCTCCAGGCGCATGACGCCGTCACCGCGTGTGGCCCCGGGCACGGGAGAGCACAGCAGCCCGGCCTTGTTCTTGTTGGCCATGTCGACCAGCTCGACGACCGCCCGCTCCCTCAGGGCCGGACCGGCGGGCACGCGCAGCTGGAAGTTGACGAGCGGGTCGTGGCCCGGCGCGTGCTCCACCAGGCGCACCCGGGGGTCGCCCCGGAAGGTCTCCCGGATCAGCCGCAGGTCGAGCCGCTCCTCGTCCAGCGGGGAGCGCCGCCCCTCGTCCAGCACGTCCCAGGGGCCGACCAGCCACAACCGGATGTCGGGAGTGGTACCGGACAGCAGCGCGGACGCGGTGGTGTCCACGTCCTCCAGGGTGGCGCCGTCCACGTCCATCACCACGTCGACCAGCGGGACCTCCCACTGCCGGTCGGGGCGCTTGCGCCGCAGGTGGAAGTCGGGCACCCGGTTGGCCACGAAGGGAGCGCGGTAGCGGGTGCCCGCGTCGCGGCGGGTCTGCATCTGGGTGCGGCCCAGGTGCCAGCTGCTGGTGTCCAGGTCGGGGACGAACAGGGCGCCCTGCTGGGAGACCCGGTAGGCGAACTCGCTGTCGCCGCCCAGGACCAGCTCCCCGTTCAGGCCGCCCGCGGCGTCGAACAGGGTGCGGTGCAGGGAGCCGGTGGCGCCGATGAACACCTTGTAGGCCAGGCGGTCGGCGGTCCGCAGCTTGTCCTTGCCGTCGATGGTCTGCTCCACCCAGTGCGGGTCGGCGCTCTCGCGGTCGAACAGCTGGGCGGCGCGTCCCTCGCGCACCTCGGTGGCCACGTACTCGGCGGTCATGGCCTTCGGGTCGAAGTCCACGAACATCTTGTGGCCCAGGGCGACCCCGTAGTCGACCAGGTGGTGCCAGCGCATCTGCGACTCGACGTGGTCGCGGTAGACCAGCATGTCCGCGTCCAGGCGCAGGACCACCTGGCCGGAGGAGACGGCCACGCCGCTGTTGACGGCGTGCGCCGAGCCCCAGCCGCCGGGGGCCGAGGTGATCAGCCGGGTGTTCTCCGGGCGCACCGGTGAGAGCGTGAGGGGTTCGGGCGTGCCGTCGTCCACCACGATCACCTCCATCAGGTGCGCGGGGTAGCTCTGCGCGGACAGGGAGGCCAGGACGAGTTCGAGCTTTTCCTGGTGCCCGTGGGCGGGGATGACCACCGACACCGACAGGGTCGGGGTCCACTCGCCGATCGCGGGCGGCTGGAGCACGGAGTAGTCGTTGCGCCGCGCGCGGGGCTGGTCGCGGTAGTCGATCTGCGCGCGGGGCAGGATCGGCGCGGTCGCGCGGTCGCCGGAGACCGGTTCCGGAGTCATGTCAAGCGTGGTCAACGGATCTCCCCCGTGTACTCGGTGGCGGGCTGGCCGAGGGGCGAGGGCTCGCCCTCCACGATGGCGCTCGGACGCCAGCCGAACCACTGCTGGGTGTGGTTGTGCAGGAAGAAGGCCATGTCCTCGGACCAGGTGTGCCCGCCGCCGGTGCGGCGGAGCACGTACCCGAGTCCATGGGCGCGGTAGATGCGGCCGCCGCCCCGGATGACGGCGAGGAGCAGCTGGGTGTCGATGGCGCGGGGCAGCGGCCGGAAGCCGCCGATCTCCTCCATCACCACGCGGTCGGTGAGGATCGTGCCCCCGGCGATGAACCGGGTCGCCGCCTCCGACCTGCGGTTGCGCCAGACGGTCAGGTCCACCTCCTGGAGGTAGATGAAGTCCTGTCCGGTGCCCACGAGCTCGGCGCCGGAGTAGGTCCGCGCCATCAGCAGGTCGGCCAGGTGGTCGGGGCCGTACCAGTCGTCGTCGTCCCACTTGGAGATCAGGTCTCCGGAGGCGCGGTCGACGGAGTCGTTGAGCACCGAGCCGAAGATCTGGCCCGCGTCGGCCTCGTGCAGGACCAGCGGCAGCCCCGTCTCCCGGAACGCGTCGATCGCCGCGCGCACCTCGGGCAGGTCCGCCGTGAACCCGTGGAGGGTGAGGACCACCTCCAGTTCCACGTCGCGCTGCCGGGCGATCTGGGCGAGCGCGAACCCGACCATCTCGGGGCGGCGCGTGCACAGGATCACCGACACGCGAGACTCCCTGGGCAGGGGGATCCCGGCCTCCGCCCCCAGGGCCCGCCAGCGGGAGCGCTGGCCGTGGGCACGCAGGGCCGTGCGGCGCAGGCGGACGCTGTACTCCTCACGACGCAGCTGGTCGCGCAGGTCCTCGTCGCGGGCTCCGGTGATCAGGTCCGTGAGCGGCGTGCCCAGGCCCGAGGCCCAGGCGGGCACCTCGCCGCTGATCAGGGGCACCCCGCCGGCGGCCAGGGAGGCGACCGCGCGTACGGCGGCGCTGGGTCCGGTGTGCCCGGACCAGTCCACCCTGACCCCGCGCAGGTGGCGCAGGCGTGCCAGGTCGACGTCGGTGACCGTGCCGTCGGCGGCGACGGTGACCAGGTCCTTGCCGCCCTCCCTGACCACGGCGTGGGGGCCGTGGACGGTGAGGTCGGCCAGGTTCCCGTCCTTGACCCTGGTGAACCCGGTGGGGTTGACGGTGAGCTCGTCCACGGGCGCGACCGCGTGCGCGCTGTCCGGCACCGCCTCGTGGGCCCGGACGTGCCCGTCCGGCCCGGAGATCCGGGCCCAGGAGTCGGCGGCGGTGGTGGCGCGGTCCAGGACGGGGACGACCGGGTCGGTCCACTCGGGCCGCGCGACGTCGTCGGACACGCGCAGCGCCAGGTCCCCCACAGGGGTCACCCGGCGCAGCGGGACGGGCCCCTGTGCCTCCACGCCCCGCACGCCGGTGTCGCCCGGCCGCCACAGGGCGGCCTCGGGCCCGTTGAGGACGGCCAGCGGCGCGGTGGCCGGCCCCCTGCGCCGACCCCGGGTGCCGTGCACGACGGCGTCGACCACCTGGACGGTGTCCATCCCGTTGGGGAAGAACAGCTCGCACAGCCAGCCGCTCCTGTTGACGCGGCGGACCCGTACCTCCTGGAGCTCGCGCCACTGGCCCATGCCCGGGGAGGCGGGGATCGGGGGCTCCTGGTGGCCGGAGGTGGCGACCATGGCGACCACGATGTGCACGGCTCTGGGAAGGTGCGTGGAGACGGTGAGGGCGCGGTGCAGGTCGGTGGTCGTGGCGGCCACGACCGCGACCAGACCGACCTCGGGCTCCTCGTCCCGTATCCAGGCGCGCGGAAGCTCCAGGGGCTGGCCCAGGGGGTGGGCGTCCAGGTCCACCAGGATGTCGTCGGGGCGTAGCGGCAGCTCGGCCAGGACGGCGCGGGTGTCGGCACCCGCGTGGCAGAGCACGGCGGCCTCGGTGCCACGGGCGCGCAGTGCCTGCCGCAGGGCGGTGGTAATCATCGGGTGACCTCGGGTGTGTCGGTCGGGGCTCCACGGGGAGCCCGTCAGGCGGTGCGTGGGAACGCGGCGTCCGCTAGACGCCCTTGCGGCTGAAGACGTGGGCGCCCTTCTCGGCGGCCTCCTCGACGCGCTGGAGTTCGGGGTGCTCGGCCAGCCAGCGGTCACCGATGGCGCGCTCGTCCACGCGCGCGGCGTCGTCCAGGACGATGACGGCGTCCTCGGTGCAGCGCGGCAGCAGGACGGGCAGCGCGGGGTAGCGGGCCTGGAGGCCGGTGGCCTGGGGCGGGCCGTCGACGAACACCAGGCCGACGTCCTCCAGGTCGGCGAAGACCGAGGTGTCGTACCAGCGGTCGGCGGTGGGCAGTTCCTCGCCGTTGACGGTGACCGTCGTGTTCGGGGTCTGGACCAGCGGTGCGTGCCGGACCTCGACGATGTCGTCGAGCCCGTGCGCGGCCACCAGTTCGCGGCTGAGCTCGGCGTAGCGGGCGTCGTGCTCGACGGCGACGAGTCTGCCGGTGCCCGCGCGGCGCAGGGCGTAGCCGATCCAGACGCTGGAGGCGCCGCTGCCGCACTCCACGACCAGGCCGGGGCGCAGCCGGTCGATCTGGCGGACCAGGATGCGGAGCACGTCGGGGGAGGCGGCCCAGCCGCGCAGGGGCGGCATGAACGCGGCGGTGTCGAGGTACTCGCGCAGCTCGGTCCAGGCGACCTGCTGCTCGTAGTCGTCGCGGCCCCGCGCGGTGATCACGTTCCTGATCTCGCGGCTGACCTTGGGGAGCGTGTGGTCCTGGAGGTGGGCGACGCGTTCGCGGACGCCGTCCATGGCCAGGGCGGCCTCCAGACGGTCGCGCCCCAGCGTCTCGGCGACGCTGCGGCTGTGGGCCTCCATCGAGGTGGACACGCTCCTGGAGAGGGCGCCCACCCTTCGGGACAGGAGCAGTGTGCCCAGCCCGAGCACGCCCACGGCACCGGCGAGCAGGCCGAGGAAGGTGAGGACGAGCACGTCCGTCCAGCCGATCAGGCCCGCGATCCCCAGGGCGGCTGGCACGCAGAGCACGGCGGCGCCGACCACCGCGCCGGTGACCAGGAGTGGACGGAGACGGCTGCGAAGCGACCGCATGGGCGGATACCTCCACGGGAGTTTCGACACGGTTCCGCCGGGCGCGGGCCGCGGGGGGACGAGAGGGAAGGGCTGGTTTCCCGGCACCGAACTGCCGCTTCACCCGGAGTTTCGGGGAGGCCGGCAATCTGCTCAGACGCTTTCGACCTTAGCCCTTCGAGGAAATAACGGACGCCCCCGAAGGGGAATCGAAACCTGGATTACACGCAATTCGCCTTCCGTTCACCCGCGCATCACGCGCCTCTCATGTGCGCGCATCCGGGGTTTTCCCGGAGCGTCGGCGGACCCGTCTCCGCCACCCGCTGGCCTCCCGTGGGACCTCCCGCGCGGCGGGACGGGGCCCGGGCGCGGGCGGCCGTGTGGCGTTTGGAGCACGACGGCCAATTCTTCCTCACCCACCTGCGAATTCGGCGCGATCACGGCGGACACCGGCCGATGTTTTCCGCGGAGTCCGCCGTGATCGCGCCCGCGTCCCCGGCGATTTCACCACGAAAGCCAGGATTAGGAGCGGCCGTGCCGGGCAGTGCGGGGAGGAGGCGGCGGTGGGACGCGGAGCGCGCGGACCGTCCGTGCGGGGTCCGCTCCCCCCAGGGGCGGTGGCCGCTGGCACGGGGCCGGGCACTCCGGACCGAGGTCGGCCGCCCCGGTTTATTCCCGTACCGGAGTGTAAAGAGCCTGACATCGGGTGAGCCGCCGCCCGACTGATAGCTTGCTGCCTAGGCGATCCCATCGCTGGTGAACACGACGAACCGCGTCATTGGAAAGGTGCGTCAGAGATGTCTGCGCCGTACTCGCTTCCCGAACTGCCCTACGACTACGCGGCCCTGGAGCCGTGGATCTCCGGTCAGATCATGGAGCTGCACCACGACAAGCACCACGCGACCTACGTCGCCGGTGCCAACACGGCTCTGGAGAAGATGGCGGAGGCCCGGGAGACCGGCGACTTCGGCACCATCCCGATGCTGGAGAAGAACCTGGCCTTCAACCTGGGCGGCCACGTCAACCACTCCGTCTTCTGGAAGAACCTGTCCCCCGAGGGCGGTGACAAGCCCGAGGGCGAGCTGGGCGCGGCCATCGACGACCAGTTCGGCTCCTTCGACGCCTTCCGCGCGCACTTCACCGCCGTGGCCACCACCATCCAGGGCTCGGGCTGGGCGATCCTGGCCTGGGACGCGCTGGGTCAGCGCCTGGTCATCGAGCAGCTCTACGACCAGCAGGGCAACACCGCCCTCAGCTCCGTTCCGCTGCTGATGCTGGACATGTGGGAGCACGCCTTCTACCTCCAGTACAAGAACGTGAAGGCCGAGTACGCCAAGGCGTTCTGGAACGTGGTCAACTGGGCCGACGTCCAGGAGCGCTTCACCAACGCCCGCGGGGTCAAGATCGGCTAGTCCCGGTCCCCCGTCCGGTTCGTCGCCGGACACGGCGGAGGGCGGCACCACCCACCGGTGATGCCGCCCTCGCGCGTGTACGGGTCCACCTCGCCCGGACCCCGTCCGCGCCGGGACCCGCCCCGCCCCGGCGGGTCAGACCACGAGGCGGACCGGATCGGGCTCCACCGGCCCGTGCCGGTCGAGTTCGCGCCAGGCCCGCGCCAGCCGCCAGACCAGCTCCTCCCGGGTGGGGGCGTCGTAGGCGAAGGGCAGCCGGAACCACTCGGCGTGGCGCTCCCCTCCGGAGGCCGACATCACCGAGCCCGGGACCAGTTCCACGTCGTGGCAGAGCGCGACCTGCACGTAGGCGCGGGCCTCCACCCCGGGCAGGCGCACCCACAGCGCCGCTCCTCCGTCGGGGCGCCGCCACTCCCAGGAGGGCAGGGCCCCGCGCAGCAGCTCCTCCATGTGGTCGAGGGCCTCGCGCATCAGCGCGGAGCGCTGCCGGGACAGCTCGTCGTACCTCTCCAGGAGGCGCACGGTCACCGCCTGGTCGAGCAGGGGGCTGGCCAGGTCGGCGAGGACCTTGCGGCGGCTCAGGCGCAGGGCCATCTCGGCGGGCGCGCGCAGCCAGCCCAGCCGGAGCCCGGCCCAGCCGACCTTGGACAGCGACTCCACGGTGATGACCTCGGCCCCGCGCGGGGCGAACGCGGCCAGCGGCGGGGGCTCGTCGGGGGCCCGCAGGCCGGTGTAGGCGTGGTCCTCCAGCACCGGAACGCCGTGACGGGCGGACAGCTCGCCCAGCTCGCGGCGGCGCGCCGCGGACATCATCGTGCCGGTGGGGTTGTGGTACGAGGGCATCGTGTAGACGAGGTGGGGCGCGTGCTCGGCCACGGCGCGGCGCACGCCGTTGGCGTCCAGGCCCTGTTCGTCCAGGGGCACGGGCAGGAAGCGGGCGCCCCGGTCGCCCATCAGGTCCAGGCAGCCCGCGAAGCTGGGGTCCTCCACCACGACGGGCGAGCCGTTGCGCAGGTAGAGCTGGGCGACCAGGTTGACGGCCTGGTGGGCGCCGGTGGTGACGACGATCTGGTCGGCGGTGGTGGGCAGGCCCCGGGCGGTGTAGTGGTCGGCGACGGCCCGGCGCAGCGCGGGCAGGCCGCTGGGGTGGTAGCTGCCCTCGGCCATGAGCGCGGGCAGGTCCTCGGCCACGACCCGGCGGATGGCCTCCTCCACGCCGGGGAGCGCGGGGGTGGTCAGGCAGGCGGCCGAGATGAGTCCCTCCTCGTGCTGGAAGAGGTTGCGGTACATGGGGTTGCCCGTGCCGTTGGCGGTCCAGCCGTCCGAGCGCACGGGCGCGACCCGGCTGCTGACGCGGGTGCCACTGCCCTGCCTGCTGTCGAGGATGCCGTCCGCGCGCAGGGCGTCGTAGGCGGAGACCACGGTGGTGCGGCTCACCCGGAGGCTGGCGGCGAGGGCTCGTTCGGAGGGAAGGCGCTCACCAGGGGTGAGGCTGCCCTGGTCGACCAGCTGGCGCAGGGTGTCGGCGAGGCGCCGGTAGAGGGGCCCGCCGCCCCGGGGCCAGGCGCCGAGGAGGTCGGCGAGTTCGGCGGAACTCCGGGAAGAGTCCATTTTCCCCTCCATTGGATCTGTGGGGGGTGGCCCCCGGATTCCATACTGGCATCACCAGGGGGATACCACCAGAGCCGAAGCGGATCCCCATCAGCGGTCCAATTTTCCGGGAGCGGTCATGCCATTCCTCGCCCAGCGCCGACACGACACCGTCCGCCGCACGCCCCGCCGCCGTCCGAACCCCGTCGGGGAGGGCGGTTCCGCGCTCCGCACCGGCTGGCCGGTGCTGGTGGAGGCGCGCGTCCTGCGGGGCGACCGCCGTCACCTCGGCGCGTTCGCCGCCGCCCTGCGCGAACGGGCCCGGCGGGACCCCGGCCACCTGGAGGAGGTCCACTTCCTCGACGAGGGGGACCGCGTCCGCCTCGTCTCGCTGTGGCGCTCCCCCGGCGACCTGCGGTCCTTCGTGGAGGCGGCGCACCGGGACGTGCTGGCCTTCCGCGCGGCCAGCGGCGCCTTCCCGGAGGTGGAGCGCACGCTGTGGTGGTCGGCGGCGGGGACCCCGGTGTCGCCCGGGGAGGCCGGGGAGCGCGCGGCGCGGCTGCGCGCGCACGGGCCTGGCGCGCGGGCGTTCACCCTGTCCTCGCCGGTTCCCCCTCCGGCCTGATCCCGGCTCCGGCGCCGACCCTCCAGACCCCGCCGAGGCGGGGCGCCAGGGAGCGACGGGCCACGTCCGCGAACGCGCGCGGGTCCAGCGCCCCGCTGCCCCGCGGCACGGCGCCCGACAGGGGACCCGCCCCCATGGCGGACAGGTCGGTGAGGTTGCAGCGCATGGCCAGGTCCGGGCGGTCCGGCCAGGACCCCACCACCACCCCGGCAGGGGACAGGCCGCGGGTGCGCAGCGCCTCGGCGGTCAGCGCGGTGGCGTTCAGGGTGCCCAGGTCGGGACGGGCCACCACCAGGACCGGCGCGGACAGCAGCACGGCGACGTCGGCCAGGGTCTGCCCCTCGGCGTTGAGCCGCACCAGCAGCCCGCCCGCCCCCTCGACCAGCACCAGGTCGTGTGTGCCCGCCAGGCGCCACACGGCCTCGGCCACCGCCTCGGCCCGCACGGGTTCGGCCCCGCTGCGGGCGGCGGCCGTGGCGGGGGCCAGCGGCTCGGGGTAGCGGACCAGTTCCGCCGTCGTCACGCCCGGGACGAGTGCGGCCACGGTGTCGGCGTCGCCGGGTTCGCCGGGCCCCACCCCGGTCTGGGCGGGTTTGAGCACGGCCACCCGCCGTCCCGCCGCGACCGCCAGCGCGGCCACCGCCGCAGTGACCACCGTCTTGCCGACCTCGGTGCAGGTCCCCGTCACCACCAGGACGCTCATCGGCGCTCCTCCCCCAGGCAGGCCCGCACCGCGGCGGCCATCCCGTCGGCGACGGCGGCCACCTCCTGCGAGGTGCACACGTAGGGCGGCATCGCGTACACGTGCTCGCGGAAGGGCCGCAGCCACACCCCCGCCTCCACCGCCGCCCGCGTGGCCTCGGCCATGCGCACCGGCGCCTCCAGCTCCACCACCCCGATCGCGCCGAGCACCCGCACCTCGCGCACGCCCGGCAGCCCCTCCAGCGGAGCCAGGCCCTCGCGCAGGCCCGTCCCGATCCTCGCCACGTCGCCCCTCCAGTCTCCGCCGGTCAGCAGGTCCACCGAGGCCAGCGCGGTCGCGCAGGCCAGCGGGTTGCCCATGAACGTTGGCCCGTGGGCGAGCACCGGCACCTCACCCCCGGCGATGCCGCGGGCCACCCGCGCGGTGCACAGCGTCGCGGCGAGGGTCAGGTAGCCGCCGGTCAGCGCCTTGCCCAGGCACATGACGTCGGGGGCGACCCCGGCGTGGTCGGCGGCGAAGAGCTCGCCGGTGCGGCCGAAGCCGGTGGCGATCTCGTCGAACACGAGCAGCAGCCCGTACTCGTCGGCGATCCGCCGCAGCTCCGGCAGGTAGCCCGGGTGGTGGAAGCGCATGCCGCCCGCGCCCTGCACCACGGGTTCGACGATGATCGCGGCCAGCTCGTCGGCGTGCTCGGCCGCCAGGCGCTCGAAGGCGGCCACGTAGCCGGGGTCGGGTTCGGCGCCGAACCCGGAGGGCGGCGCGGGCGCGTGCACCTGGGCGGGCAGCACGTCGCCCCACAGGGAGTGCATGCCGCCGTCGGGGTCGCACACGCTCATCGCGTGGAAGGTGTCGCCGTGGTAGCCGCCCCGCCAGGTGAGGAAGCGGCGCCGCTCGGGCCGACCGGTGGAGCGGTGGTACTGCATGCACATCTTCATGGCGACCTCCACCGCCACGGAGCCGGAGTCGGCGAGGAAGACGTGCTCCAGCGGCCGCGGGGTGATCGCCACCAGGGCCTCGGCCAGGTCCGCGGCGGGCCCGTGGGTGAGCCCGCCGAACATGACGTGGCTGAACGCGTCGGTCTGCCGCCGCACCGCGGCGTCGAGCACCGGGTGGCGGTAGCCGTGCACCGCCGACCACCAGGACGACATCGCGTCCACCACACGGCGCTCGCCCTCCTCCGACCACAGGGTCAGCGTCGCCCCCTCGGCCCCGGTGACCACGTACGGCCGCTCCGCGGCGGGAACGGTGGTGTAGGGGTGCCACAGGTGGGCGGTGTCCGCGGCGCGGATCCGGGCGGAGCGGTCCGCGGGCGCCCGGGCTCCGGGGACCGCGGGGGACGTCGGCGTCATGGGGCTCCATTGTTCACCCCGCGCCCGCGCGCGCCCCCGTGCGGTCCCACCAGGAATCCGGGCGGATCTTTGTGGGCTTCGGTGAATGACGCGCGGGTGCGCGGGAGGGCAGAGTCGTAGACGCCTCCCTGGCACGAAGGACCGGACCGCCCCAGCGGGATTGGCCGCCGCTGGGTCGGTCCCCGCCGGGGACGCGCCCCCGCCTCCCGGCCCGACCGCGCGGCGACGGAGTCGTCCGGGCCGGACGCGCTGCGGCTCGCCCCGTGCGCCGCTGACCCCCCGTCGCGATCCGACCGGAGCGCGCCCCACCACGACCGCGCCCACGACCCAGGAGGCCGTCCCGCGTATGCCGAGCACCGCCGCCCCCACCCGCCGCCCGTGGCCCCTGCGCGCCACGGCCCGGGCGCTGCCGCCGGGGCACCCCTTCGCGTGGTTGGACGGCGCCGCCCGCGCACGCGCCGAGGCCGGGCTGACGCGGCGCGCCACGCCCCGACCCGCGGCCGACGGCCTGCTGGACCTCGCGGGCAACGACTACCTCGGGCTGCTGCGCCACCCGGACGTGGTGGCCGCCGCCGGGGACGCCGCCCGCGTGTGGGGCGCGGGCGCGGGCGGATCGAGACTGGTCACCGGGGACACCGGCCTGCACCGGGAACTGGAGCGCGAACTCGCCGACTTCCACGGCACGGAGTCCGCGCTGGTGTTCTCGTCCGGGTACGCGGCGAACCTGGCGATGGTCACCGCGCTGGCCGCGCCGGACGGCGGCGCCCCTCCCCTGCTGGTGTGCGACCGGCACAACCACGCCTCCCTCATCGACGCCACCCGGCTGGCCCGGGCCTCTGGGGCGCGCGTGGCCCTCTACGACCACGCCGACGCCGACCGGGCCGCCGAGGCGCTCGCGACCGCCGGGGGACGGGCCCTGCTGCTGAGCGACACCGTGTTCTCCGTGGACGGCGACCTCACCGACGCGGCCGCCCTGGCGCGCGCGGCCCGCGGGCACGGCGCCGCCCTGCTGCTGGACGACGCGCACGGCCTGGGCGTGGTGGGGCCCGGCGGGAGCGGGACGGCGACCGCCGCCGGACTGCGCGGCGCGGACGACGTCGCGGTGTCGGTGACCCTGTCCAAGTCGTTGGGCTCCCAGGGCGGCGCGGTGCTGGGCTCGCACCGGGTGGTCCGCCACCTGACCGAGACCGCGCGCACGTTCGTCTTCGACACCGGCCTGGCTCCGGCCTCGGCGGGCGCGGCCCTGGCCGCGCTGCGCGTGCTGCGCGCCCAGCCCTGGTTGGCCGACGCCGTGCGCGACCGCGCGCGGCGGCTGGCGGAGGGGCTGCGCGGGCGCGGGCTGCCCGCGAGCACCCCGGACGCCGCCGTGGTGTCGGTGCTGGCGCCCTCCCCCGAGGCCGCTCTGGCCTGGCGCGACGCCTGTCTGGCCGCGGGCGTGCGAGTGGGCTGCTTCCGCCCGCCCTCGGTCCCCGACGGCCGGTCCCGGCTGCGGCTGACCGCCCGGGCGACGCTGGGCGGGGCCGACCTCGACCGGGTCGTGGACGTCATCGCGGCGAACCGTCCCGGATAGTCTTGCGGAGGTGACGACAAGTCCGCCGGGACCCGGGGAGGCGATAGCGGCCGTGTCAGCACGTGGTGAGGGCCCCGAGGCGCCGGAGCCGGTCCCCGCGGATCCCTGCGGCGAGGACGCGAACGGCACCGGCGGTCCGGCGGACACCGCTGGATCCGACGACGGCGCGACCGGCGCGGGACCGGGCGGCACCGGCGGCTCGGACGGCGGGGACGACTCCGGTGACGGGGCCGACGACGGCGGCGCCGGCTCCGGTGACGGGGCCGACGACGGCGGGGACGACTCCGGCGGGGACGGGCGCCCGCGCCGACGGCGTCGGCGGTCCCGGGTGGCGATCGCCGTCTCGGTCACGTTGATCCTGGTCATGGTGGCCGTCCTGGCGCTGCCCGCCACCCGCGAGGGCCTGGTCACCCTGTGGTGCGAGACCACCGACGGCGTGTGCCCGGCCGAGGAGCTCCCCCCGATCACCGAGGAGGAGCAGACCGACTGGCGGGTCCGGATGGAGCCCGAGGAGGCCGCGCTGTGGGGCAACTACGTGGCCCTGGGCGACTCCTACTCCTCCGGTGACGGCGCGGGCGACTACGCCCCCGACACCGCCGAGGCGGGCGGCTGCTGGCGTTCGGAGAACGCCTACCCCCGGGTGGTCGCCGAGGAGTTCGACTTCACCGGTTCGCTGGCCTTCTACGCGTGCAGCAGCCACAAGGGCTCGGAGATGATCGAGCAGATCGGCACCTCCGAGTCGCAGATCGACCGGGTCACCGAGAACACGTCCCTGGTGACCCTGGGCATCGGCGGCAACGACCTGGGCTTCATCCCCGTCCTGCGCACCTGCATGGTGCGGATGCCGCTCCTGGAGAGCAGCGTCTGCGTCGAGCAGGAGGAGGAGGTCGACAGGCGGATGAGGACCTTCGAGGAGACCCTGACCGAGATCCTCGGGGAGGTCCGCGACCGCGCGCCCGACGCCCGCGTCCTGGTGCTGGGCTACCCGCGGCTGTTCCCGGAGGACCCCCCGGGCATGTACTACACGCTGACCAGGAGCGACCAGCTGTGGCTGAACGGTCTGGCCGAGCGGTTCAACGAACTCATCCGCGACACGGTCTACCGGGTGGACGGCGACGTCTACGGCGGACGCGAGACCGGCAGCGTGGAGTACGTGAACACCTTCTCCGCCCTGAGCGGGCACGAGGTGAGCGCCGACGCGGCCTGGCTGAACGGGATCGTGCTCGGGCAGCTGGGCGAGGGCCTGCGCGTGGACCGGGCGAGCTTCCACCCCACCGCCCAGGGGCAGCTGTCCATCGCCGAGCGGGTGCGCCTGCAGGTCGTGGAGGGCCCCGAGCGGGAGGTCTACGTGGCCCGGGAGACCCTGGACAAGGTCGATCCCGAGCAGCTGAGGTCGGAACTGGGCGGTCCGCTGGACCCGGAGTTCGCCACCGAGCCGCCCGGCAACGAGGCCGACGCCCCCTGACCCGGGGGAGCGTCGGCCCCGCGTCGCCGCTACCGGCCCGCCTGGAGCTCCTTGATCACCTCGGCGAAGCGGTCCAGACCCCAGTTGAGGTCCTCCTCGCTGATCACCAGGGGCGGCGACATCCGCACGGTCGAGCCGTGGGTGTCCTTGACCAGGACCCCGTGGTCGGCGAGGCGCTCGCACAGCTCCCGGCCCGAGGCCAGCGACGGGTCGACGTCGATGCCCGCCCACAGCCCGATGCTGCGCGCGGACACCACCCCGTCGCCGACGAACTCCTTGAGGCGGCGCTTGAGCACCTCGCCCAGACGGCGTGTGTTCTCCAGGTAGGGCCCCTCGGTGAGCATCCGCACGACCGTGCTCCCGACCGCCCCGGCCAGCGGGTTGCCGCCGAACGTGCTGCCGTGCTGACCGGGCTGGATGACGCCGAGCACGTCCTCGTCGGCGACCATCGCCGACACCGGCAGGATGCCGCCGCCCAGCGCCTTGCCGAACAGGTAGGCGTCGGGGACCACCCCGCTGTGCTCGCAGGCCCGGATCGTCCCGGTGCGGCCCAGGCCCGACTGCACCTCGTCGGCGATGAACAGCACCCGTTCGCGGTCGCAGATCTCCCTGACCCGGGGCAGGAAGTCCGCCGGAGGCACGATCACGCCCGCCTCACCCTGCACGGGCTCTATGAGGACCGCCGCGGTCGTGGAGTCGATGGCGGCCTCGATGGCCTCGGCGTCACCGTAGGGAACGGACCGGAAACCCGGCGTGTAGGGCCCGAAACCCGTCCTGGCCTCCGGATCCGACGAGAAGGAGACGATGGTGGTGGTGCGGCCGTGGAAGTTGGCGCCCGCCACGACGATGGTCGCCTCGTTCTCGGGCACGCCCTTGACCTCGTAGGCCCACTTGCGGGCCACCTTGATGCCGGTCTCCACCGCCTCGGCGCCGGTGTTCATCGGCAGGACCTTCTCCTTGCCGACCATGTCGGCGAGGGCGCTGACCCACGGGCCGAACTGGTCGTTGTAGAAGGCCCGGCTCGTGAGGGTCACCCGGTCGATCTGCCGGTGCGCCGCCGCGAGCAGGTCGGGGTTGTGGTGGCCGAAGTTCATGGCGGAGTACCCGGCCAGACAGTCCAGGTACCTTCTGCCCTCGACGTCGGTCACCCAGGCGCCACGGCCCTCGGCGATCACGACGGGAAGGGGTGAGTAGTTGTGCGCCGACCGCGCGCGTGCGAGCGCGATGTGGTCCGCGCCGGAGAGTGCCTCTCCACCGGGGTTCCCGGCGGAGTCCCGCTGTCCCAGATTCTGGGTGTTGCCCATCTAGCCGCTCCGATCACCATTGACCGATGTCAGACAGTTGATACCCACCGTCGGGCCGGATCGCGCCCCTTCGGCGGGAGGTCCCCAAGAGTTGAGCAGATGATCCGGTGAGCCCACAAGGGGTGGGGGAGATCACAGCCGGGGGGCGATGCCCGAAAACCCGGCCGGGAAACGCCGCGCACACCCTCTGAGCGGGGTCGTCACATCCATGGTGACCTGCGATAACGCCCCTGGTGACGCGCTCCACAGCCCCGACGGCGGTCGGGCCCTCCCCCGAGGGGTACGGTCGCACCAACAGCCACTCAGCCGCCGCGAGCCCCGAGCCGTGGACGGCCCCGTCGACCGTGCCCGGGAGGTCAGGCGTGCCCACCTCCGCGTCCCCGGACGCCCCCTTCTCCCTCTCCCACCTGTTCGCGGCGGTCGCCGAGGCCGTGCCCGACCGGACCGCCCTGGTCGCCGGTCCCCGGCGGCTCACCTACCGCGCCCTGCACGAGCGCTCGCTGCGGCTGGCCCGCCACCTGGTCGGCGCGGGCGTGCGCCCCGGCGAGCACGTCGCCGTGCTGGCGTTCAACCGCGCCGAGTGGATGGAGTCCTTCCTGGGAGTCCTGCGCGCGGGAGCGGTCCCGGTCAACGTCAACTACCGCTACGTCGCGGGCGAGCTGCGCCACGTCCTGGCCGACTCGCACGCGGTCGCGCTGATCGCGGAGGACTCGCTGGCCGGGGCGGTGGCCACGGTCCGCTCCGACCTGCCCCGGCTGCGCCACGTCCTGCTCGTCGCGGACGGATCCGCGCGCGGGACGCGGGGCCGCGACTACGAGGAGGCGCTGGCCTCGGCGCCCGACGACGCGGCCCTGCCCCCGACCAGCGGCGAGGACCACTACCTGCTCTACACCGGCGGCACGACGGGCTACCCCAAGGGCGTGCTGTGGCGGCAGGCGGACATCTTCCGCGCGGCCCTGGAGCGCCGCGCTCCGGGCACGCCCAGCGCCCGGACCCCGCAGGAGGTGGCCGAGCGCGCCGCGCGCTGCTTCGAGCAGCGCATGCTGGTCCTCGGCCCGCTCATGCACGCGGCCGGACAGTGGAACGCGCTGAGCATGCTGCTGTGCGGCAAGCGGGTGGTGCTGTCCACCGACCGCAGCTTCCGTCCGGACCGGGTGCTGGAGACGGCGCACCGGGAGGGCGTGCACGTGCTCCAACTGGTGGGCGACGCCATGGCCCGCCCGCTGGCCCGCCACCTGCTCACCGAACCGGGGCTGTGCCCTGATCTGGCCTCGATCCGCTCCGGCGGCACCCCGCTCACCCCGGCGGTGCGCGCGCTGTGGCACGCCTGGCGCGAGGACGTGTCCCTCTCCGACGCCTACGGGGGCTCGGAGACGGGCGTGTGCGGGTCGGCGACCGGCGGCGAACCGGCCGGTCCGGCGGAGGCCCCGTCCGGGGCCGCCCCCTCGGGCAGCCGCAGCTTCACCATGGGCGGCAGCATCGCGGTGCTGGACGCGTCCCTGCGCCCGCTGCCCCCGGGTTCGCGGGAGGTGGGGCGGATCGCGCGCACCGGACGGATCCCGCTGGGCTACTACAACGACCCCCTGGCGACCGCGCGCACCTTCCCCACCGACGCCGAGGGGCGCCGGTGGGCGCTGTCGGGCGACTTCGGGACCTGGGACGCCGACGGCTCGATCGCGCTGCTGGGACGCGGAAGCGCGGTGATCAACACCGCCGGGGAGAAGGTCTACCCCGAGGAGGTGGAGGCCGCGCTCAAGGCGCACCCCTCGGTGGAGGACGCCATCGTGGTGCCCTCGCCCGACGAGTACCTCGGGCAGCGGGTGACCGCGCTGGTCTCGCTGGCCCCGAACGCCCGTCTGGAGGAGGCCGAGCTGCGCGCGTACTGCCGTGTGCGGCTGGCGGGGTTCAAGGTGCCGCGCACCGTGCACTTCGTGGACCGGGTGCGGCGTACGGCGGTCGGCAAGCAGGACTACCGGTGGGCGGCGTCGGTCACCGGGGCCGGTGCGCCCGCTCCGGCCGTCCCGACCCTTCCCTGAGCCCGGTCCGGGCCCCAGGACCCCTGCCGGGCTCCGCGACGGGCCCGGGGCCGGACTCCGGAACGGGAGCCGGACCGTGCCGGAGACGGCGCTCGCGGCCGGGCACCCGGCCTCCTCGGCGGTCTGCTGCGGAACTCCGCACCGGGGCGGTACCGGACCCTTCATTTCGGGCACAGGGTCAATATGGACTTACCCAGCCGAAACAGGGGTTTCGCAGGCCGTCGGCCGCTCTGGACCCCCTCCGCCACCGCTAGACTGGCGTCGCCTGGTCCAAGGCCCCACGGTTTCCCCTCCCCCGCTCCGACCGGTTCGCACACTCCCGGCCGGGGCCGACCGGTCCACCCCGCCTCCGGTCGAGGCCGTGGACCGCGAGGACCACCTTTGACCCACCCCTCCACCCGTGCACACGGTGCGCGTGCGGTGACACCACTAGGACGGAGGACGGCGCGCTTCCCCGGGCCCCGCCCGAAGCGCTCCCAAGAACCCAGATGCCCAACTCAGTAGGCAGCTACATCTTCAACGCGGTGCGCGGCGGCGCCGTGGGCGCCTCGGAGGCCCTTCCCGGTATCAGCGGCGGCACGGTCGCCCTCATCGTCGGTCTCTACGACAAGCTCATCGGCGGCGCCGGCCACATGGTCAGCGGTGTCAAGCGCTACGTCACCGACGTCCCGCGCGGACGCGGGAGGGAGCGCGCCCAGGAGCAGTTCCGCCAGGTGGACTGGAGCGTGCTGGTCCCCGCGTTCGTCGGCATGGTGGCCTTCCTCGGTATGGCGGCCGTGGTCCTCGCCCCGCTGGTCGAGTCGTACACCCAGTACGCGTACGCGCTGTTCTTCGGCCTGGTCCTGGCCTGCCTGTGGATTCCCTACACCGGCGCGGGCCACAGGTGGCGGGCCTGGCACTACCTCGTCGCCCTGGTCTTCGCTGCGGGCGCGTTCTTCCTCACCGGCCTGCCCGGCGCCAACCTGCCCACCCACCCGGTCGTCGTCTTCCTCGCCGCGGCGGTGGCCGTCTGCGCCCTGGTGCTGCCAGGGCTGTCCGGATCCTTCATCCTGCTCACGCTGGGTCTGTACGAACCCACGATCAGCGCGGTCGGGGACATGGACATCGCCTACCTCTCGGTGTTCGCGCTCGGCATGCTCACGGGCCTGTCGCTGTTCGTGAAGCTGCTCCAGCACCTGCTGATGAACTTCCACCACATGACCCTGGTAGTCCTCACCGGCCTCATGGCCGGTTCGCTGCGCGCCCTGTGGCCCTGGCAGGACGAGGACCGCACGTTCCTGGCCCCCACCGACGTCCCGGTGACAGTCGGCCTGATGGCGGTCGGCTTCGCGATCGTGGCGGCGGCCATCGTCTGGGAGCGCCGCAAGCGCCTCCGGATGGAGGAAGCCGTACTCCACCAGACCCCCACCCACGTCTGAGAACGGGAACGACAACCGCATGACAACGAATCTGCTGATGACCGCGGCCTCGACGACGGACGTCGACGTCGCCCACGAGTACGAGGGGTTCATCGGGTGGGTCCTGAGCCTGATGACGACCCTGGGCGAACCCGGTGTCGGCGTGGCGCTGTTCATCGAGACCTTCTTCCCGCCGATGCCCAGTGAGGCGGTCCTGCCCGGCGCCGGGTTCCTCGCCTACGCCGGGCACATGAACGTGTGGCTCGCCATCCTGTGGGCGACGATCGGCTGCCTGGTCGGCGCGTGGGGCTTCTACGCGATCGGCGCGCTCCTGGGCCGCGAGCGCACGGCCTGGCTGGTCGAGAAGACCCCGCTGCTGGAGATCGAGGACTTCTACAAGGCCGAGCGCTTCTTCGCCCGCTTCGGCGGCGTCGCCGTCCTGCTGGGCCGGTGCGTGCCCCTGGTCCGCAGCTTCATCTCGGTGCCCGCCGGGATCGAGCGGATGCCCCTGTTCAAGTTCTCGCTGTACACGGTCATCGGCTCCGCGGTGTGGAACACGATCTGGATCGGCCTCGGCTACGTCTTCGGCCCGGCCATCGAGCCCATCCTCGCCCAGTGGAGCGGCGTGATCAGCAACATCGTGGTCGTGATCATCGGCCTGCTGGTGCTGTGGTTCATCCTGGCCCGCGTCTACAAGCGGACCAAGGCCCGCCGGACCGAGGGCACCTCCGCCTGAGGCGCCTTCCCCCGGGGCTCCGCCCCCCGTGAAACCCCTCCAGGGGTCCGCCCGCATCCCCGGGCGGACCCCTTCGCGCTTGTGTGGGTATCCTGCCCGGAACGCACCGACAACCACATAACGGCCGGGGCCGCCGACGCGGCCCCGCCAGGCGCGGGGTGCCGGGACACGTTCCCGGCTGAGAGCACACCCGTCGAACCTGCCCTAGTTAGCACTAGCGAAGGAACGCCATGAGCGCGTACAACATCGTGTCCATCGCCGGCAGCGACCCCAGCGGGGGCGCGGGCGTCCAGGCCGACCTCAAGGCCTTCTCCGCGCACGGGACCTTCGGGATGACGGTGATCGCCGCGCTGACCGCCCAGTCCACGCTCGGCGTCACCGGGGTCCACCCGATCCCGGCGCACTTCGTCGCCCACCAGATGGACACCCTCTTCGCCGACGCCGTCGTGCACGCGGTCAAGGTGGGCATGCTGGGCACCTCGGAGGTCACCGAGGCCGTGGCCGAGGCGATCGACCGCCACTCGCTGCCGAACGTGGTGGTGGACCCGGTGATGGTCGCCAAGAGCGGGGACCGGCTGCTGGAGGCCTCGGCCGTCGACGCGCTGCGCACCAAGCTCCTGCCCCGGGCGGACCTGGTCACCCCGAACCTGCCCGAGGCCGCGGACCTGCTGGAGGAGCCCGAGGCGACCGACCTGGCGTCGATGCGCGCCCAGGCCTGGCGGCTGCTGGAGCTCGGCCCGCGCCGGGCCCTGCTCAAGGGCGGCCACCTGCCCGGCGGGGAGAGCGTCGACGTCCTGGTCGCCCGGGACGCCGACCCGGTCGAGTTCCGCGCCCCGAGGGTGGCCACCCGCAACACGCACGGCACCGGGTGCACGCTGTCCTCCTCGATCGCGGCCCTGCTGCCGCAGCGGCCGGACGTGGCCGCCGCGGTGGGCGACGCCAAGGACTACCTGACCGAGGCCATCCGGCGCGCCGACGAGATCGACGCGGGCGGCGGGCAGGGCCCGGTGCACCACTTCCACGCCTGGTGGTAGCAGCGGCGTCACCGGACCCGTTGACCTGCGGTGCCGTGATCAGTCGGAGTCGTCGGCGCACACAGGGCGCACACTGTGGAGATCCCCGAGCCCGCTGGCGACCGCTTCGCGGGTCCGGTCCTCACTGTCAGGCCACAGCCCGGCGTAGACGTCCAGCGTGATGGCGGCCGAACTGTGGCCCATGCGCGTCTGCACGGTCTTGACCGACTCGCCGTAGCGGATCAGCAGGGAGGCGTAGAAGCGCCGTACCGAGTGCAACCCGGAGCGCTTCGGCATTCCCGCTTTGGCCATCGCCGGGGTGAGGACCCTGTTCCACTCCCAGCGGCGGACGGGGCCACCATTCGGCAGTGCGAAGAGCAGGTGTGCTGTCCGCCGCCGCGGCTTGTGGGGGTCGGTCCGATCCTCGATCTCTACCGGCCCGGCCGGGAAGGAGTCGAGATGGACGAGCATCATGTCCGCGGTTTCCCGCGTCAGCGGGATGTCCCGGTAGCTGGCCGGGCTCTTCGGCTGCGCTAGGTAGGCGACGTTGTCCACCGGGGTGACCAGTTGCTGTTCCACGCGCAGCACCAGGCGCTCGACGTCCAGGTGGTGAAGCTCCAGCCCGAAGAGTTCCCCTTGCCGGAGGCCGCTGCCAGCGGCCAGGAGCACGACGGCCTTGAACCGTTCGGGAACGCCTTCCACGACCTCACGCAGGGTCTCCATCGGCATGACGGGCTCAGTCACCTTTCGTTTCTCGGGGAGCCGGATTCCCCGGCAGGGCGTCTTCGCGAGGAGGTCATCACGCACGGCGGCCTCGAAGACCTGACGGAGAGTGGCATAGATGCTCTCCACACTGGCCGGTGCCAGGGACTTGCCGAGACGCGTCACCCAGCGCTGCACGTGGGAGGGGAGGACGCTGGACAAGGCACGGTTGCCGAACTCGGGATAGACGTGGTTCTCCAGTTCTCCGATGATCCGGGAGGCTGTCAGCGGCCGGTGCAAGGCGTCCTTCCGCCATTGTTCGGCGAACTGGCGGAAGGTGACCTTGCCCGCCGCAGGGTCCACATAGGTCCCTCGTAGAAGCTCCCCTTCCACCCTCTTCAGATGGCGTTCGGCTTCGGGCTTGGTCCTGAACTTCGGGGACTTCTGCTGTCCGTTGCTGTCGCGGTAGCGGGCGGCCCAGCGCTTGCCTCGGCCGTAGGCGGCGGACTTCTCGCGTCGAAGCGAGCCGTCCGGGAGCTTGACTGTCTTGTGCCAGGTGTCGACTACAGACATCGGTGCGCCTCAGTCCTGTTCCAGGACCCAGGCGCGGACCTCGGTCGGTTCGTAGCGGACGTGGCGGCCGACCCGGTGGGACGGGGGGCCGGTGCGCAGGTACCGCCACTGGTAGAGGGTCTTGGCCGGGACGCCGAGGTAAGCCGCGGTTTCGTCCAGGGTCCACAGCCGCTCAAGGGTCTTCACCGGTCCACCTCCGCGTCTTCGGCGGAGCGGCCCATCCCTGCGACCAAGGACGCCAGCGCCCACTCTCCCGGGGTGAGGCCCTGCCCGAGGTAGTGCCAGTTGCCCAGGGTCAGCGTGGAGCCCTCTTCGTCCTGGACCACGAGCGAGGTGAAGGTCTCGGCATCCCAGGGGCGCCCGGCCGCGTAGTCGGCCCGCACCTGACGCAGCTTGCCCAGGGTGGTGGAGTAGCGGCGCGACTTGGTGGAGAAGTGGCCCCGGAAGCCGAGCATGTGCGCCCACTGGCGCAGCTTGAGGTCTTCGAGCTGGGGGTACAGGCGGGTGTTGCCCAGACGCCAGCAGGTGTAGATGAGCTTGCCCGCGTGCGCGCGCACCTGGGTCATGTCCACGTGGTCGATGTCGTGGATACGCCGGTCCAGGGTGCCGGTGTCCTCAGCGGCCTTGGTGGCGTACTTGGCGATGTACCCGGCCACGGCCGTGTCCGTCAGCGCCTGGTCGGGGCCGAAGTCCTCGATGGGGCGCACGTCCACCTGCTCACCCCACGCCAGGGTCCAGGTGCGGCCGTTGATCTCGGGGGAGGTGAGCGAGACCGTGCGGGCGGCCGAGTCCACGGCCGCGGTGAGCATGTCCATGCTGGCCCACACCGGAGGCGGCGGCCAGCCGGTGGGGTCTTTGGTGTAGCCGTCCAGCCGGATCACGGCGTGAAAGTGCACCGCGCCCCGGGACTGGAACTCGGCGACCTTGGCGTAGGAGATGCGCACCCGCTTGGCGAAGGCCGTACGCGAGAGCCCGGCAGCCGAGGCGAGGTGGTTGCGCAGGTACAGGGTGAAGCGCCGCCACAGCTCCCCGGTGTGGGCGTGCCAGAGCACGTGACCGATGTAGTCGTAGCGGGTCGGGTCCAGGGGTTGGCCGATGCGGGGGTCGTCAGCGCGGTGGTGCTTGAAGCAGGTCGCGCCGGTACGGCGGGGGTGGCACACCCGGGTACGGCCGTCCTTGCCGGGGCCGCGGTGGACCGCGCCGAAGGAGGGAGCGGTCAGGGTGACGAAGGCCCGGGGGTGCACGCCGACCGAGGTCGGCACGCCCTTGTCCCCACCGACGATTCCGGCCTTGACCAGGTGGTAGGTGTCGGCCCGGTACTCCTCCGAGCAGGAGGGGCAGCGCGAGGCCCGCCGGTTCTTGCACCGCACCAGCAGTTCGTTGGCTGGTTCGTTGCTGGTCGAGTAGCGCGAGAGCAGTTCCCCGGTGGAGGCGTCCACACGGGTGGTCTCACCGGTCAGGCGCACGGGGCAGGCGCAGCCGCGCAGGGCACGGGCGCGGGTGATCCACCGGTCGAGGTGGTTCTCGTCCAGGGCGGTGATGCGGGCCAGGGCGGGGCCCAGGAGTCCGCCGACGTGTTCGGGTTCGGGCATGGCGAAGAGGCCTTTCGTGGATAGGTGAGGCCCCGGCGCGGCTGGTGTTGTGGAAGCAGGGCCGTCGCCGGGGCCAGGAGAAGGGGTTACAGGCGTGCGGGTGTGATGTCGAGGTAGAGCCGCACGCGGGGGTTGGACCGGTTCGGGTAGGGGCCCGAGCGCCGGGTGATACTCACCCCGGGCAGGGCCGCGATCTGGTCTGCGAACGCCGCGACCTCGCAGGCGTCCCCGTCCAGACGGACCCCGATCATGCGTGCGCGGGTCATGAGCGGCACCCCCACTTCTTCAGGGTGCGGCGCTCGTCCAGGAAGGCATTGGTGGACTGCGCCGGTACCCAGGTGTTCGAGCAGTCCCCGCACGAGGAGCCAAGGTATTCACCGCGGCTGTGGTCCTTGACGTTGCTGCTCTGGCAGCGCGGGCACGTCACCGGGCGTCCTGGGGTCCGCTGGTGGCGATGAGCGCGGAGGCGAACAGGGCCGCGTGGTGCATGGCCTGGTCCACGTGCGGAGCGCCCCCGGCCTCGTAGAAGCCCCTGGAGCCGGTACGGGTCATCCACCAGCGCACCGGCCAACGGCGGTCGATCACCGAGTGCGTCACCCAGGACACCGCGACTCCCGCGGCGAGCCGGGCCGGGGAGAGCCGCAGCCCCAAGGCGCGGGAAGTGAGGCCGATGGCGGCGAGCTGGGCCAGGTGGTAGCTGGCCACGTGCGCCTGGTTCGCGGTCCAGGACTCCATCTTGTGCTGGGCCTGGTGGTCGTTCTGGAGCAGGTAGTCACCCACGTGGTGCGCGGCCGTCATCGCGGCGAACACGGCGGGGAAGGCGTGAGATGTCATAGGCTGATCGAGCCCCTTTCGTTCCTTGCATTCGCGTGTTGGGTTCGTTGGGTAGGTGAACCGGGGTGCGGCGGGTGTGTGGAAGCAGCGCCGCACCCCGGACTTGTGCGATCTAGGACCGGTTCGGGCAGCTGTAGCAGCGCTCAGGAACGGTGCCGAGCGGACCGCTGTAGCTGACCGACGAACCGCAGTGGCGGCAGGTCTCGGTGCGCCTCATCGGGTCGGCCTCCCCACGGTCAGCTTGTCGGTGTCGCCCTTGGTCGGCTTCTCCCAGCAGTTCACGGTGATCTCCTTCGTTCGGTCTCGCGTGTTGGGTTGGTTGGTCAGGTGAAGCAGGTGGCGGGTCGGCGGGTGTGTGGAAGCAGGCCGCCCACCAGGTCAGGTCGAGGTGTGACCCAGGCCCGAGCACCCGGTGCAGGTGTGGCCCTCGCTGGTGATGCCGTGGCCGTAGCAGTTCGAGCACAGGTGGCTGTCGGTCACAGCGTCACCTTCCCGGTTCCCTTGCAGGTGGGGCAGGTGCTGTACCTGCGAATCAGGAGCCCGATCTTCTGAACGAGCACACGCTTGGTGCCGGAGCAGGCCAGGCACATCACGGTCTTGGTCTTCATGGCGTTGGCCTTTCAGGTCGTGATCTGGTCTCGCAGGGTCGCGGCCACCGTTTCGGAGACCCCCAGACGGGAGCGCAGCGCGGTCACGGTGATCTCCCGGCCGTGGGTGACGCGGTAGTCCTGCGCCAGTTGGGCGGCGTAGGAGGCCAGCGGATGCCCCTGTTCGACCGCGGCCGGGGCCGGTTGCGGAGCCGGGGCCACCGGGGTCGGCGGGGGTTCAGGCGCAGGAGCCGGGGCGGTTTCGGTGTGCTGCCAGTGCACCTCGGTGACCCGGAACTCCTCACGCTCGGAGGAGGCGGCCGATTCAGCGGACACGGACTCCGGTTCGTCCTGCTGCTGGGCCCCGTGAGCGGCGCGGCGTTCCAACATCGAGACCGCGACCAGGAACGCGGCGGCCGGAACGGCGGCCATGATCCAGCCCCACACCGTGGGTTGGGCCGTGGCCAGGTTCGCGGCCAAGGTCAGCACCACCGCGCCGACCAGGACCACGGTCGGCCAGGTCACCCCGTCCTTGACGCCCCGGGCAGCGTCACGCTGGCGTTCCCGGGCGGCCATGACGCAGGTCAGGTCGATGGAGACCGCCACGGCCCAGGCCATCCACCCGTGCTGTCCGGACTTCTCGGCCAGGTCGCGGATGTGGGTGAAGGAGCCCGCGGCTGCGATTCCGGCCAGGACCAGGATCGGAGCCCAGTCCGCCGACAGCGACGCCAGACGCTTCACTGCTCACCACCCCCTCTCGATCTCGCGGTAGTGGTCCTCACACACCCACTCGTTAGTGCTGGCGGTCTTGGTGTACGCGGGGTTGCAGCACCGCGAGCACCAGTAGGAGAGGCCCATGTTCAGGTCAGCTCCTCTTCGAGGCGGCCCCAGTCGATGCCGTCGGTCGAAGCGGTGGTGTTCTCGGCGGCGTGACCCTCACCCGCGACGAGCACGTCCCAGGCCGGGGCCATGTGGGCGAACTCGGCGGAGGCCTCTTCAGCCATCTGTTCCGTGGTCAGGTCCGACCGGCCCCGGTACCAGCGCCCGTCCGCTCCCACGGTCACGGCGACCCCGGGCATCTCGGCGGGGATCTTCAGCGCGGCCGACAGCGAGTCCGGGGCCAGATCACCGAGCGCCATCTTCGCGGTCTCCCCGTCGTTGACCCGGTGGCAGATCCGCCCGGTGATCTGCGAACGCAGCGCCGTCACACCCGGACCCAGGTCGGAGCCGACCCGCTGTCCGGCCACGACCAGGTACAGACCGAAGGCGCGGCCGAGCTGGGCGTTGCGCAGCAGCAGAGTCGAGGTGCGCGCGATCTCGTCCTTCTCGGACTTGTCCGTCATCAGGTAGAGTTCCGCGACCTCATCGACCACGGTCACCACCGGCGTGGGCCTCACCTGTGCGGGGAGCTGCCAGATGTTGCGCACCCCCGCCTCACGGCACAGCGTCATGCGGTCGGTGAGCATGGTCATCAGGTCATCGAGCAGCCCCGCGCACTCAGTGCGGGTCGTGGCCAGCTTGGACATACGCCGGGCGTAGGGAGTCAGTTCCACCCCGCCCTTGAGGTCCAGCCCGGCCAGCGCCACCGGCTGCGGTGCGAGTTGGTACACCAGGGCGTTGATGTCGGTGTACTTGCCCGACTGGGTGGCGCCCATGATCAGCCAGTGCGGCACCGCGCGGAAGTCGATGATCCACGGGTCACCGGTCTCCAGCGTGCCCATGCGAACCTTGAGCAACTCCCAATCCGCAGCGAGCGGTCCGGCGTTGGTCACCGTGCCCAGCGGGTCGCGTCGGGAGGCGGCCAGCTCCACCCATCCGGGGCCGGAGGTGCGCAGCCGGACCGAGTCCACCCGCCAGGCGTGCGCGAGCCGGGTCAGGGCCTGGGCGTAGTCGTCGGGGGTCTGCCCGTCGTGCAGCCGGGCCCGGACCCGGAACCCGAACGGGGTGGGGCGGAACCGGTACAGGCGCGGCTTCTTCTCCACGCTCACCCGCTGGATACCGCCCTTGACCTTGGTCTTGCGGCGGGTGTGCGACAGGCCGCATCCCTGCGCCACGTGCTCCCAGGTCAAGTGGACCCGCAGCGCGGAGCCGACCAGGCCGGGGCCATAGGACCAGGTGGTAGGTGACCAGTGGTGCCAGGCGGCGGCCGAGAGCGGCACCGCGGCGGCGGCCGGAGGCACCGCCCACAGGATCTCGGGGAACATCTAGTCCTCCCCCCACATCGTCTTCATCGCGGAGTTCACAGCGTCCGGCGCGTAGCCGGACAGGTACGCCAGCAGGTCTCGGAGTTCTTCAGGGGTGCGCTCGTTCGGCTTCAAGCGCTCCCACACGTCCTTGGAGTCCATCGGTGGTCCTTCCTCTTAGGAGGTCTCGCCCTTGCCGTGGCAGGTCGGGCACAGGGTGAGGTGGTAACCGGGCATGTGCCGGACCTCCCCGGTGCCCGCACACACCGAGCAAGCGGGCATTACTCGGCGGCCCTGCGCAGGTCCAGGGGCGCGATCGAGGAGGCCGAGAACGCCACACCGTGGCGGCCATTGGTCTCCCACGGGATCGCCGTCAGGCCCTGCACGGCCAGTGGGGTGCCCAGACGGGCGGTGATGGCCTGGGTGGCCGGGAAGCTGACCAGCAGCGTCTCGGCGTCGTTGTCCTCCACCTGCGCGAGCACCTTGAGCTGCCACACGGGGGAGCCGTCGGCGTTGTACTTGATCTCGCCGGTCTGGCGGTCCTTGACCTTGGGGCGCGGGGAACCGGCCGCGATGAAGACCATCTGGGACGTGTCCACGGGAATGTTTCGCATAGCGCCATCCTTGTAGCTAGTGGCTAGTTCCTAGTTGCTAGGAACAAGCTTGACAGTACAGCCCTAGTTACTAGGAGGCAAGCCGACATGGCGAAAGCTAACTCGAAGGTAAGAAGCACCTGTCTTGAAAACGGACACTTTGCCCGCCCTGTAGGGTGGTCCTCCGAGCTAGGGGGAAGGAGCTAGGTATGAGCTTGGAGACACCGCGTCACCGATACCAGCAGGTCGCAGACCACATCCGCGCAGCCATCGGGAGCGGGGAGTACCGACCCGGGTCGAAGCTGCCGAGCCAACCAAAGCTTGCCGAAGAGTTCGGCATCACCCAGCGCACTGTAGGCAACGCAATCGCGGTGCTTCGCCGAGAAGGGCTGGTTCGCGTCGTGGACAACGTCGGAGCATACGTACGTGAGGTCCCGCCCATCCCCCGGTTCGCCAACAAGCGCTACACCACATCCAGCCGAGAGGCGGATGGGGCCCGTGGCGCCTTCGACAGCGAGCTTCGTGAGCGTGGCCACGAGACCACGACGTCCTTGGTCCAGCACGGCCGCGTTGAAGCCCCCGAGCACGCGGCTCGGGCGCTCGGGCTTGAGGAAGGCGCACCGGTTGCCATCCGTAAGCGGCACATGCTCGCAGACGAAACACCCGTGCAGGTGGCGACTTCTTACATCCCGTGGGATCTCGCGGAGGGCACAGCGATCCTCGAAGAGGACACTGGCCCGGGTGGTACGTACTCACGGCTGGCCGAGAAGGGGCATGGTCCTGCCCGCTTCACCGAAGCCATCAGGATTCGTACCGTCACTCCGGACGAAGCGGACTTCCTCAAGTCCGACCCTGAGCAGCAGGTGTTCGAGATCCTTCACACGGCGTGGGACGAGAACGACCGGGCGGTAGAGATCTGTGTTCACGTCATGCCCACTTACCAGTGGGAACTCCACTACGAGTGGCCTGCCAACTAGACAGCATGACAAGAGCCCGGCCACCGCAAGGTGAGCCGGGTTTCTTCATGCCCGGAGCCGGGTGATGAGAAGTTTCCTTACGTCTTCAAGCCCGCACCTGCGGTGCGGGGCAGCCTTCGGCTGAGCTGGGTGCTCGGGTGGGGGACGCGGTCAGGAGGACGGGTGGCCGGGCGCGTTGCTGGCGGCTGCGGCCCCGCGGTCGCCACGGCGAGAACATTGCCTCCGGCGGGGACTCCGGGCTCCAGGAAGCGGGGGTAGCTGCGCACGGTGCAGGTCTGCTGTGGTGGTGCGCCCCTCTCCCCTTTCACCCGTCGTCCAGTCAAGGACCTACCACACCACCCAGGGGCCACAAGGTCGTTCGGACAGTGGGGCGCTCCACCTTGTGGCCCCTGGGTGGCGCGGTTGCGCTGCGCGTGGACGAAGGGTGACGGGAAGAGGGGCGGGGCGGGAGCGTGGTGGAGGAAGAGGGGGCAGGGGGTGGGCCTGGTTCCTTTGCTGGTTCGACCCAGACGGGTCGAAGCGCGAAGCGGATGAGGCAGGCCCGGCCGGATGTGCGGAGAGCGAAGCGCTCAACGAGGTGCGGGGGCCGGCGGCGAGGGTGGTGTTCGAGGGAGACGAGGGCGCGGGGTGAAGGCGGTCGTTCTCCTCGAAAGGGCGAGTGCGAGCGTGTTGATGTACCGAGCAACCAAGAGTGCGCAAGCGCGGTTGCTGGACACCCTGACGGGTGTCCGGCGGTAGGCGCGCCGCGTCCGCGCTCGCCTGCGTCCCGCGCGGCGCGTCCTCGCGCGCCCCGCCGTACCCAAGGAGATCGGGCACGGCGTTCGTCACGGGGTGAGCGAACCAAGGGCAGCAAGCAGTCCAGGGGACACAGGCCAGCAGGCGTCAGGCTCCAGACAACCAGGCCAGGTCAGTCACCAGGGAGCCAGGCAGCACACGGAAGGTGGGACCTCAGGGAAGCGCAGAAGGCAGAGAAGAGGGGGAGGCGGGAAACTAGAGGTGAGAGGTGCAGGAAGGCACCTAGGAGCATGAGGCTTCAAAAGGTGCGATGACAAACCAGAGGGTTTTCTATCTTCTGGCCGGGGAGGCGGGCGGGCCTGCGATCTTGTTGAAACCGTTCACTTAGGCTCTCTTCCTGTGGCATCCTAGTGTTGGATCGCTTTCCTCCTTTGGTGAATTGAAAAAAGGATGCTTCAATGACGCGGAAAAAGAAAATGCCTCTCAGGGGAAGTTTTTCTTCTGCGCTCACTTCAAAGAAAGAGACGGTTGATGCAATTCGTGATTTCATCAATAATACGGAGGACGCCTGGATCTCCTACAAGAAGCCCCCGTTCGATTGGTCAACTGGGGAGCATGTAAAAGAAACGGATTTTCTCCTGGGGCGCAGCGAGTGGCTCTCTGATTCAGAATCTCAGCTGGAGGAGGCCGTGCGTTCCAAGAGCTTTCTGGTGGTCTGTAGGTATCCAGATGGCGGGCTGCTCTCTGTGGATTTTTCCAATAGGTCCTGGGAGGTGATAGACAGGAGTCAAGCGGTTGACTCTGAAATATTGGAGTTGAAGAATAAGCTCAAGGGGGCCGTTGTCTCGAAGTTTCTGTCTGCGGGATGGGGTGTCACGCTCCTTGCGGGCTACTTCACCTTCGCTTTTGCTGTTTTATCTCTGGATCTCTTTGTTGGTCTTATTGTCGACCAAGAGGTCAGGAGGGGCTTCTTTTTTGGAGAGGGAGATGTGACGCCTCCTGTGACGTTTCCCGAAGATTTAACTCGGCGCGCAATATTCCTTGTTACACCCTTTTTAATGCTTGCGGGAGTGCTGGTTTTTGCTTTGCGTTTCATGTCGGGAGGGCTGAGGGTATGGCCAGAAAAAATAAATCGCGATCTTTTCCATAGCATGGGCTACAAGGTGAAAAGAGATTTCATTCCTTCCAGTGCTAACAATTTCTGGGTAGCAATTCTTGCCGCTTTGGCCGGTATGATTGTAACTAAATTGTTCTTGTGATTATGTGGTGTGCAGGAACTCGTTTGAAGCTTTATCCAAACGAAGATCTGACGTGGGTCGCCTCCCCGAGGTATCTCCATGCTTGGTGGTGCTGCCCGTGTTTGCTCTGTGCTTGCTCGAAGGTTGGGGAGCACCGAGGAACAGCGAGAAGCCGCGAGACCTGTCATCGCAGGTGACGCGGCTTCTGGGGGTATCGGTCGAGGTCAGCAGATCGGGGGCAGTGGAATCCAACCTTCTGTCGGCAGGGTCCGAGCGAGGGCCCCGAGAGGGCGCACATCCGGCGCACACGGGGGCGGGCAGAGCCGAGAAACAGCGAGAACCGGCGAGCAGGCGAAAGCCCAGCTCACCGGTTCAACGAACCGAAGGCCCCTGGTAGGCCACTCCCCCGGTTCACTTCCACGCCTGGTGGTAGCAGCGGCGTCCGGAGGAGGGAACGCCGAGGGGGGGACCGGCTCCGCGCCGGTCCCCCCTCCTCGTTCCGCCCTCTGCTGGAGGCGCGGCCCCTACCGGGTCAGACCTTGGTCACGTCCTCCATGACCTTGTCCGGGTCCCTCCAGTCGGGGTGGGCGAAGAACTTGCGCGTCTCAGCCACGATGACCGGGGACAGCAGCAGGAGCCCGATGAGGTTGGGCAGGGCCATCAGGCCGTTGGCGATGTCGCTGAACAGCCAGACCGAGTCCAGGCTGGCGACCGAGCCCACGTAGATGACGGCGATGAACACCAGGCGGTAGGGCAGGACCAGGCGGCGTCCGCCCAGGAACACCATGCAGCGCTCGCCGTAGTAGGACCACCCGAGCAGGGTGGTGAAGGCGAACACGGCCACCGCGACGGCCACGATGACGGCGCCGGCCGGGGCGAGCGCGGGGCTGATCGCCCCCAGGCCCTCGGAGACCGCGTTGCTGGTCATCAGGGAGCCGTCCGCCTCGCCGTCGTCCCAGACGCCGGTGGTGATGATGACCAGGCAGGTCATGGTGACCACGATGATGGTGTCGATGAAGGTCTGGGTCATCGAGACCATGGCCTGGCGGACCGGCTGCTTGGTCTTGGCCGCGGCGGCGGCGATGGCCCCGGTGCCCAGGCCCGACTCGTTGGAGAAGATGCCGCGGGCGAAGCCCAGCTGGATGGCGAGCATGACGCTCGCACCGGCGAAGCCGCCCGTGGCCGCGGTGCCGGTGAAGGCGTCGGTCACCACGAGCTGGAGCGCGGGGAGGATCGCGGCCCAGTTGACGGCCAGGATGACCAGGCAGATGCCCACGTAGCCGACGATCATGATCGGCACGAGGCCGGAGGCGACGCGGCCGATGCTCTTGATGCCGCCGAGGATGACGGCGCCCGCCAGCACCACGAGCGCCAGGCCCACCATCCACGGCTCCAGCGGCGTGATGCTGGTGATCTGCTGCGAGACGGCGTTGGCCTGGGTGCCGTTGCCGATGCCGAAGGCGGCGATGGCGCCGAAGACCGCGAAGGCCACGCCCAGGGTGGTTCCCAGGCCGCCGGGGATCCCGTACTTGAGGTAGTACATCGGGCCGCCGCTCTGTTCGCCCTTGGCGTCGGTGCGGCGGAACTTCACGCCAAGGAGGGCCTCGCTGTACTTGGTGGCCATACCGAGGAAGCCGACGACCCACATCCAGAACAGCGCGCCGGGGCCGCCGACGCCGATGGCGAGCGCGGCGCCGGCGATGTTGCCGACGCCGACGGTGGCGGCCAGGGCCGTGCTCAGCGCCTGGTAGTGGGAGATGTCGCCCTCGACGGAGTCATCCTCCTTGCGCCGGACGATGGCGAGCCACAGCGCGTGCGGCAGGCGGAAGAGCTGGAGCAACCGGAGGCGGACGGTGAGGAACAGGCCGACACCGAACAGCAGCGGAATGAGGACGAAGGGCCCCCAGATGATGCTGCTGGCGAGGCTCGCCATTTCGAGCAGTTGGTCCACAGGGGATCTCCCTATCGGTGAGTGTGTGGGGACGAAGGCCGCCGGTACCGAAGTACGGGGGATCCGACGCCCTCGCGATCGCTTCGGCACTGGTGGAGGCCCGCGATATCGGCAAAGAATCGCATCGACGCGTAACGAACACATCACATGTGTTCCACATGCCTGTTTCTTCGGGAACTTCCGGTTCCATTTCCGCGTACCGCGCGGGTGGGGCGGTGTCCTCCGGAGGCCTCCGCGCTGGTCGGGGACTGGAGCCGGGGCTCCGCCCGGACGGCGGCGCACCCGACGGCACCGGTGACCGGTGCGGCCCGCACGCGACACGGCCCGGAGCGGAACGGCGTTCCGGCGCGACCGGTACGGGCCGGTACGACCTCGGCGGGCTCCGGGCGCCGTGTTCCCCGCGAACGCGGCCGGGACGGCCCGGACGGACGCGGCCGGGGCGGACGAGAAAGCCCGTCAGCACGGACGGGGCGGCCCCGACCGGCATGGACCGCGACGGGGTCCTAGGCGCGGTCCTCCTCGTCGGCCTGGGCCAGGGCGAGCCTGCTGAGGGCCGCCGCGGCCTCGTCGGGGTCCGCGCCCTGACCCACCGCCACGCCCAGGAGGTAGGTGGTGAGGGGCGCGGCGGGCCGGGCCACGGAGTGGGCGGCGTCCCGGGCGAGGTCGAGCACCCGGTCGACGTCCTCCTTGCGGAGCGGTTCGGTGCCGGTCAGGCCCAGTTCGCTTCGGACTGCTTCGGCCCATTCCACGAGGGTCACCGCATGACTCCTTAGAGCAATATATTGGCTACATTCAGCAATCATATCCACCGGGGGGTCACCCGGTGGACACACGGGCACACGGGCACGGTCACCGACCGCTCGGACTGCCCACGCCTGGTCTTCGGGCGGGGTTCCCCCGCACCCAAACCGAGGTTCATCCCACGAGCCTAGCGTCGGAGACAGCCGTCCCCGGCGTAGGCAGCCGTCCCCCGGCGTTGGGAGCCACCCGCATGTCCCCGACCGACCGTACGTCTCCGGCCACGCGCATGTCCCCGGCCGCTCACCCGTCCCCGGCCACACGTGTACCCTCCGTGCCTTCGGCCGCTCCCCGAACGGCGGCCGACCACGCGTCCGCTCGCGTTCCCGATGCCGGTCACCGGACTCCGGCCGCCCACACGCCCGCGCTCGACCGCGTGCTCCCGGCCGACGCCCGGAGTCCGCTGAGGGTGGCGATCGTGACGGAGTCCTTCCTCCCCCAGGTCAACGGGGTGACCAACTCCGTGTGCCGGGTCGCCGACCTGCTGGCCGCGCGCGGCCACGAGGCCCTGGTGCTGGCCCCCGGGCCCGGCCCCTCCTCCTACGCGGGTTTCCCGGTGGTCCGGCTCCCCTCCGTGCCCCTGCCGTTCTACCGCGACTTCTCCGTGGGGCTGCCCGCGCGGCGCGTGATGACCGCGGCGATCCGCGCCTTCGCCCCCGACGTGCTGCACCTGGCCTCGCCCGCCCTGCTCGGGGCGGCGGCCGTGGAGACCGCGCGGCGGTGGGCGCTGCCGACCGTGGCGGTGTTCCAGACCGACCTCCCCGGCTTCGCCGGGCGCTACCGCCTGCCCGGCGGGGACGCCCTGTGGTCGCTGCTGCGGCGCACGCACGCCGCGGTGGACCGCACGCTGGCGCCCTCCTCGGCCACCATGGAGGCGCTGTCCGCGCGGGGGTTCCCCCGCCTGGACCTGTGGCGCCGCGGGGTCGACGCCCAGCGCTTCTCCCCCGCGCACCGCGACGAGGAACTGCGGCGCGGGCTCGCTCCCAACGGGGAGACGATCGTGGGCTACGTGGGGCGGCTGGCCAGGGACAAGCGGGTGGAGATGCTCGAACACGTGTCCCGCCTGCGCGGGATCAGGCTGGTCGTGGTGGGGGACGGCCCCGAGCGTGCGCGCCTGCGCAGGCGCCTGCCCGACGCGGTGTTCACCGGGCAGCGCACCGGCGGCGACCTGTCGCGCCTGTACGCGTCCATGGACGTGTTCGTGCACACCGGGGCGGACGAGACGTTCTGCCAGGCCGTCCAGGAGGCGCTGGCCTCGGGGGTGCCGGTGGTGGCCCCCGCCTCGGGCGGGCCGCTGGACCTGGTGGTGCCCGAACACAACGGACTGCTGTACGCCCCGGACTCGGTGCGCGAACTGCGGGTGGCGGTGGGACGGCTGGCCCACAACCGCCAGGTGCGGGAGCGGATGGCGCGGGGCGCACGGCCCTCGGTGGAGCACCGTACGTGGGAGGCGGTCGGTGAGCAGCTGCTCGACCACTATCGGGCGGTGATCGCCTCCAGCGCGGAACTGGCCGCACGCGAGGCGGGGGTGGAAGGCGCACCGTCGGGTCCGAGGTGAGCGCCGGGGCGGCGGCGCCCACGCGGTGACCGTACCGGACCCTCGGCGCCGGGGCGCGAACGTGCCGCCGGAGCGGGGGCGGTGTGCCGCGGAGGGACCGCGCCATCCCGCCGCACGGAGCCGGACAGGGATCCGGCCTCCCCCGGAAGGAGCGGCCGGGGGAGGCCGGATGACGGTGCGTCCGCCCCGCCCCCTTACAACGGGGCGGACGCGGGGAGCGGTCAGCTGACCGCCTGTGGTTCGGCGGACCGGGGCAGGACGGCCCCGGCGTCGGCGCCCGTGGGGAGCAGCGTGCCCAGGACCTCGTCGAGGCGGTCCAGGTGCGCGCGGATCCAGGGCAGCGCCAGCGGGTCCGTGGCGGCGAGGGCGGCGTAGCGGCGTTCCTCGGTGTCGCCGTAGAGCAGGCTGGTGGCGACCCGCATGCGCAGGGCCTCCGTGCCCTCCCCGAACTCCGCGGCGGGGAGCACGCCCATCCCGAAGCGGTCCAGCAGCAGCCCGGTCAGGTCCGGGCCGGTGGCCACACCGTGGAGGGCGGCCAACCGTTCCCGGACCGGCTCGAAGTCGGGGTAGAGGTAGAAGGCCGCCCGGGGTGCGGCCACGGTCGCGCCCGCGCGGACGAAGGCCCCGGTGACCGCTCCGGCGACGATGCCGTGCAGACGGCGGCTGCGGTCGACGTGGTCGAGGAGTTCGGCGGGTTCGGTGAAGGCGTGCGCCGCGGCCTCCTGGACGGGGGCGGCCGGGCTCGACCAGATCTCGCTGGCCACCCCGAGCAGCCCGCCGCGCAGGCGGTGGCCGATCTCGGAGTCGGGCAGGCGTACGACGCCGATGCGCCAGCCGCCCAGGGCCAGGTTCTTGCTCAGCCCGGTGGAGATGACGGTGCGCTCGGGCGCGTACTCGGCGGGGCTGTGCACCTCGGCGGGCTCCTCGCCGGGGGCCGCGGGGTGGAGGAGGTCGCGGTAGATCTCGTCGGAGATGACGATCAGGTCGAGTTCGCGGGCCACCTCGCACAGGCGCCGGACGGTGTCGGCGCCGGCCACGGTGCCGGTCGGGTTGTCGGGAACGGTGACGATGACGGCGTTGACCGTGCGCCCCTGCTCGCGGGCGGCGGTGACGGCGGCGTGCAGCAGGTCCGGCTGGGGTACGCCCCCCTCACCGGTGGCGGTGGGGACCATGACGGGCCGCTGCCCCACCAGGCGGCTCTGCGCGGCGTAGCTGACCCAGCTGGGCGCGGCGATCGCGGTGTCGCCGCCGATCTCCAGCAGGAGGCTGTACAGGAGCGGCTTGCTGCCGGGCCCGGCGATGACCAGCCCGGGGTCGGTGGGCAGCCCGCGGCGCTCCCAGTACCCGGCGGCGGCCTCGCGCAGGGCCGCGGACCCGGCGACGGGCCCGTAGGCGTTGGCGCCGTTCCCCGCGGTGAGCCGGTCGCGCATGACGGGGTGGACCGGGAGTCCGGCCTCGCCGAAGCCCAGGGGGAGCACGCGGACTCCCTGGCGGCGCTTCTCGGCGAGCGCTTCGTTGACGGCGAGGGTCGCGGACACAGTGACGGTCATCGAGGACTCATCTCCGGTTTGTCGTGAATGCGGGTGATGCGTGGACTGCCGCTCCACCTGGGAAGACGGCCCGTCACCCCACACACTGCCCAGGTTCGGGCATCAGTACAAGCGCGTCTTTTCGATGCTGAGCGTAAGCTTTCCTTATGCTCGATCTGCGTCGCCTGCACGTCCTCCGCGAGTTCAGCGTCCGGGGGACCATCACCGCCACCGCCGCCGCCCTCGGTTACACGCCCTCGGCCGTGTCCCAGCAACTGGCCACCCTGGAGCGGGAGACGGGCGTCGCGCTGCTGGACCGCTCCGCGCGGGGCGCCGAGCTCACGGACGCCGGACGGCTGCTGGTGACCCAGGCCGAGGACATCCTGGCGCTGGTGGAGGCGACCGAGTCGGTGCTCGCCGAGCAGTCCGACCTGGCGCTGGGCGTGGTCACCGTCACGGCGTTCCCGACCGCCGCCGTGGCGTTCGCGCCCCTGTTGGTGCCGCCGCTGCGCCGGCACGAGGGGATGCAGCTGCTGCTGCGCCAGACCCTGCTGGCGACGGGGACCCAGCAGGTGCGCTCACGGGAGGTGGACATCGCCCTGGTCGACGACTGGTCCGGACAGCACCCCGGGCACGGGCCGGAGGGCGGCCTGCGGCACATCAACCTGATGCGCGACCCGATGGTGCTGGCGGTGCCCCGGGGGCACGCGCTGGCCGATCCCTCGACGCCGGTGGTGCTGGAGGGACTGCTGAACGAGTCGTGGATCGTGACGCCCGAGAGCGAGCGTTCGCGCTACGGAACGGACCGGCTCCTGTCCGAGGTGGGCGGGCTGCCCTCCGCGACCTGGGAGTTCGAGGGGCTGGGAACGGTGCTGAGCCTGGTCTCGCGCGGGATCGGGATCGCCGCGGTTCCGGCCCTGGCGATGGTGGGGGCCCCGGCGGGGCTCGTCTACCGGAAGCTGCCCGCGTCCGCGCCCGAGCGGCACGTGTACGCGGTGGTGCGGTCGGTGGCGGCGAGGCGGCCGGCGGTGCAGGTGACGTTGGCGGCGTTGAGGGACGCCGCGCAGCAGGTGAACAGGGAGATCGCCGGGATCATGGTGGCCTGACCATCGGTGCCGGACCGCCCCGTACCGTCGCGACCGGGTCCTGCGTCAGCACGCGCTCCACGGGTGTCCGGCCGCTGGCGCCGGCCCCGCCGACCCCCGTCGGTCCGTGCTCCGCGGGCACGAGGCCGGACCCGCCGAGGGCCCGGTTCCCTTCGGCGGGGCACGACGGTCCCTTCCGGCCCCGGTGCGAACCCTCCGGGAGGGGCCGCCGTGGAACGACGCGTGGCCCGAACCCCCCGGGGTCGGACCACGTTCGTCGTCGTTCACTCTTTCTCCCTGCCGCGTGTCCGGTCGATCCGGCGGCGCAGTCTGCGGCAGACGTGGAGTGCCCGGTCACGGTCGTCGCGGGCGTTCCACCATCGGGCGTAGGCTTCCAGTCTTCTTTTGCGCAGTGCCTCCAGCTCGGCCTCCATCCGGTTCACCCGGTGCTCCAGGTCGATGCGCTCGCGTTCGAACACCGACATGTCGCGCTCGTGGAACCCCGCCTCCCGCTCGGCGCTGACGAGCCGATCGGTGAGGCCCTCGGTGGGGTTGCCCCGGCCGGTCTGTGCACTGATCCCTTCGAACCACACAACATCTTGTGTATCCCGCACGGGGACAACATCACCGGTCGCTACGCAAAGAATACGGAAAGTGGTAGAAGAATCGAAACATCAACCAAACGGCTCTTTCGGACACCTCAGGCGGCGACCAGCCTCTCCACCCGCGCGGGAGCCGTGCCCCGCAGACGGGTGTAGACCTCCTCGAACCGCTCCAGGGACCGGTGGTGGTCGTGCCGCCGCGCGAGCTCACGGCTGGCCGCGCCCAGCGCGCGCCGACGGGGGCCGAGCACGAGGAGCAGCCGGTCCGCCAGGCGCACGGGGTCGCCCGGCGGGAAGAGGAACCCGTTGCGCCCCTCCTCCACCAGGTGCGGCAGCGCCATCGCGTCCGCGGCGACCACCGGCAGACCGGTGGACATCGCCTCCAGGGTGGCGATGCTCTGCAACTCGGCCACACCCGCGATGGCGAAGGCGTCCCCCGCCGCGTAGACCAGGGGCAGGTCCTCGTCCGGGACGAACCCCAGGAAGAACACCCGGTCCGCCACCCCCAGCTCCGCGGCCAGCGCGCGCAGCTCCTCCTCGCGCTGACCGGTCCCGGCCAGGGCCAACTGGGCGTCGTGTTCGGGAACGATCCGCGCGAGTGCCCGGATGGTGTCGTCGATCCTCTTCTCCGCGTCCAGCCTGCCCACGAACACGATCGTGTCCCGGTCGGGCAGACCGAACCGGCGCCGCGCCGCGGCGGGGTCCTCGTGGGGGCGGAACCGCTCCAGGTCGATCCCGCACGAGATGGCCTCGACCTCCCGCGTGAACCCCTTCTCCCGCAGGAGCCGGGCCGCCCGCGGGGTCGGCGTGGTCACGTGGTCTGCCTCCCCCGCCACCCGGACCATGTCCCTCCAGGCCAGGAGGCCCGCGAGTTCCTGCATCGGCGCGGGGATCCGGGCGTGCGCGTACAAGTTGTCCGGCATGAAGTGGTTGGTGAGCACGACGGGGACGCCTGCGGCACGGCCCCTGCGCATCGCCGAGCGGCTGAGCGGGAAGTGGCTCTGCGCGTGCACGACGTCGGGGCCCAGGCGCTCGATGACCCTGGCGATGTGCCCGCCCATCCCCAGCGGGACGGCGGCGCGCATGAAGGGGATGGGGGCCGAGCGCAGGCGGTGCTCGGTCACCGCGCCGTTGACCGTGACGTGGGGTTCGCCCCGCTCGGAGGGGCACACCACGTGGACCCGGTGCCCCCGCCCGGCCAGCCCCTCGGCCAGGCGGTGGGTGAAGTATCCGGCCCCGTTGACGTCGGGGGGATAGGTGTCGCTGGCGATCAGGGCGCGCAGCGGGCGTTCGGCCATGGTGGTTCTCTCCTCAGCGTTCGGTGTCGGCGGCGACGACCTCGGGGTTGCGGTGGCGCGCCTGGGCGAGGGCGATGGTCCCGGCGACGGCGAGGCAGGCGAAGACCAGCGCGCCGATCTGGGCGGGAAGGGTCCGCGGCGCGCCCTCGCCCAGGAGGAGGGCGCCGATGGCCACGCCGACCACGGGGTCGGTGATCAGGAGGGTCGCGTAGGCGGCGGTGAAGTGCCCGGTGCGGTAGGCGTTCTGCATCAGGAGGGCGCCGAAGACCGCCGCGGCCACCGCGAGCGGGGTCAGCCAGCTGATCAGGCTGGTCCAGTCCCCGACGGCGTTGGCGGCCAGGACGCGGGCCAGGCCGGACGTGGTGCCCATGGCCGCCCCGCCCGCCAGGGCGAGCAGGAGGGCCCGGGCCCCGTTGTTCATCCGGTGCGCCGTGAAGTGGACGACGGCTCCCGCGCCGAGGACGACCCCGGTGAGCGCCAGCGCCGTGCCGGTGCTCATGACGGGGCTGTCGGCGGTGTGCGGGAACAGGGAGATCACCCCGGTGAGGCCCACCATGACGGCGATTCCGGCGATGATCTGGGAGGGACTGACCCGGCGGCGGTTGAACAGGGCCGACAGCACGATGGCGAACAGCAGGCCGGTCACGCCGATCGGCTGGATGATGGTCAGCGGTGCGCCGCTGAGGGCCAGCAGGTGCAGTCCCGCGCCGAGGACGGCGGCCAAGCTGCCGATCATCCAGCGGGGCTGCCGCAGCAGGTGCAGCAGGAACCCCGCCTTCGCCACCCGGCCGCCGGGGGCGCGGACGGCGTCGCGCTCCTGGAGGGCGGAACCCAGCGCCAGGGTGAACGCCCCGGCCACGGCGATGAGGATCGGCACCAGCATCAGCGCCACCGCCCCACGGGTGTCCCCCGTCTCCTGAACATCGCCGAACCCCCTGTGTCCCGCCGTCTCGGCAACGGTACGGACGGGCCCCGCGTCACGGCGATAACGCCAGCCCCCCATCCGTCGTGGTGGTAACCCCACCACGTCCGCACCTACCCGGTCCCGGTTTCGGTACCACGTCGTCTCGGGGTACGGGTGACCGTTTGTCCGTGGGGGGTGTGCCCGGGAGGAGCCACGTGACACTATGGCCGGTATTGGTCTAGACCGGATAGGAGCGGTTCACCGTGCCCGATACTTCCCCCTCCCTCGTCCCCCGCCCCCACACCTCGACTCCGGGAGACGCCGGGGGCCTCACGCTGACCGCCTCGACCAGGGTGTCCGCCGACCCCGACGCCCGGGGCACGCTCGCGTGGCTCCAGCGTGAACTCGGGGCGGCCACCGGCCTCCCCCTGGCCACCGGTGACGAGGCCAGCGCGCAGATCCGGCTGAGCGTGGACCCCGAGGCGGGCCTGGGCCGCGAGGGCTACCGGCTGATCGTGGACGCCGAGGGAGCCATCATCGTGGGCAACGACCCCGCCGGGGTGTTCTACGGTGCGCAGACCCTGCGGCAGCTGCTGCCCGCCGACGCCTACCGGGACGCCCCGCTGGGCGGCGCCGAGTGGGCCCTGCCCGCCGTGAGCGTCACCGACGCGCCGCGTTTCCGCTGGCGGGGCGTGATGCTGGACGTGGCCCGCCACTTCGTGCCCAAGCGCGAGGTACTGCGGTTCATCGACCTGCTGGCCATGCACAAGCTCAACGTCCTGCACCTGCACCTGACCGACGACCAGGGGTGGCGCGTGGAGATCCGCCGCTACCCGAAGCTGACCGAGGTGGGCTCCTGGCGGACCCGGAGCCAGGTGGGCGCCGCGAAGCCGCCGGTGTTCGACGAGCGCCCGCACGGCGGCTTCTTCACCCAGGACGACATCCGCGAGATCGTCGCCTACGCCGACGCCCGGCACGTGGCCGTCGTCCCCGAGATCGACGTGCCCGGCCACTCTCAGGCCGCCATCCACGCCTACCCCGAGCTGGGCGAGTGCGGACGGATCCCGGTCGGCGACCAGTGGGGCGTCTTCGAGGAGGTGCTCGCGGTCACCGACAACGTCCTGGAGTTCTACCGCAACGTCCTGGACGAGCTGATCGAGCTGTTCCCGAGCACGTACGTGCACGTGGGCGGCGACGAGTGCCCCAAGACCCAGTGGCGGGCGAGCGCGTCCGCGCAGCGGCGGATCAAGGAGGAGGGGCTGGCCGACGAGGACGAGTTGCAGAGCTGGTTCATCCGCCAGCTGGACGAGCACCTGACCTCGCGCGGCCGCCGCCTGGTCGGCTGGGACGAGATCCTGGAGGGAGGGCTCGCGCCGGGGGCGACCGTGATGTCGTGGCGCGGCGAGGAGGGGGGTGTCGCGGCCGCGCGGGCCGGTCACGACGTGGTCATGAGCCCCACCCGCACCTCCTACCTGGACTACCGGCAGTCGGAGTCCGGGGACGAGCCCGTCCCGGTGGGCACGCTGCTGCGGACCGAGGACGTGTACCTGGCCGAGCCGGTTCCCCCGGGGCTGACCGAGCAGGAGGCCCGGCACGTGCTGGGCGCGCAGGTGAACGTGTGGACCGAGCACATCGACTCGCCGCGCAGGCTGGACTACATGGTCTTCCCCAGGCTGTCGGCCTTCTCCGAGCAGGTGTGGTCGTCCGGTGAGCGCGACTACGCCGAGTTCGAGCCCCGGCTGAGGCGGCACCTGGAGCGGCTCGACGCGGCCGGGGTGGAGTACCGGCCGCTGGACGGGCCGCGCCCGTGGCACACCCGCCCGGGGGTGGTGGGCTGGGGGTGACCCCGCGGCCCCGGGAGCCGGAGGCGCTCCCGGGGCGTCGGAGCCCGGAAAGCACGGTCGGGGAGGCCCGGGCCCGGCGCCGTCCCCAGGCATCAGAAGTAGGTGGCCGCCATCTCCACGACGGTGTCGGCGTCGTCCACCACCGGCAGGACCCGCCAGCGGTCGAAGGCCGTGCACGGGTGCGAGATCCCGAAGGAGACCAGGTCGCCGGGGCTGACCCGCAGTCCCGGCGCGATCCTCAGGTAGGCGTGGTGGTCGTTGAGGTCGGTCACCTCCATGCCCCCGGCCTCCACGGTGGCGCCGTCCGCGCGGCGCAGGCGGCGCGGCACGGGGAACCCCTGGTCGTGGTTGGCGTCGCGTCGCCCCATGCCGACGATCGCCAACCCCTCCTCCGGGACGGAGGTCACCTGGGCCCACAGCTCCAGGGCCCCGGCCAGCGCGTCGGGGCCCTCCGGCAGGCGGCGGTAGGGCGTGGTGCGCCGGTACAGGCCGTCGTCGTGGACCACGTAGGCACCGCTGCGCAGGATCGGCAGGACGTCCCCGCGTCCGCCGAGCTCCTCGGCGACCAGGTCGAACCACGCGCTGCCGCCCACCGACAGCACCGGCCTCTCCAGGCCGTGCCGGGCGGCCAGCGCCGCGGCGTCGCCGACCAGGTCGCGCAGGAAACCGCGCACGCCGTCGGCGTCGCCGAGCGACCCCTCGTAGCCCGCCACCCCGGCCAGTTCCAGGCCCGGCGCCCCGGCGACGGCCTCGGCCACCGCGAGCAGTTCCTCCCGGGTGCGGCAGCCGGTGCGCCCGCCGGGGACCCCCCGCTCGACCAGCACCCGCAGGGGCCGCCCGGCGGGGCCTCCCCCGGGCCGGTCGGCGGCCGCCTCCGCGGCGACCGACACCCCCTCGGCGGAGTCGGCGTAGAAGAGGAACTCGAAGTCGGGGTCCTCGTCCAGCTCACCGGCCGCCCAGCGCAGCACCCGGCCGTCGAGCAGCTCGTTGGCGAGCAGGATCCGGCGCACGCCGAACCGCCGGAAGTCCAGGACCTGGTTGGCGCTGGCGGCGGAGACCCCCCAGGCGCCCGCGTCCAGCTGGCGCTGGATGAGGGCCGGAGCCATGGAGGTCTTGCCGTGCGGGGCGAACAGCAGCCGGTGGCGCTCGGCGAAGTCGGCGAGCGCGGCGATGTTGCGGTCCAGCGCGGAGGCGCGCAGGACCATCAGCGGCCAGGTGAAGGGGCCGGTGAACAGGTGGTCGCGGCGGTCCGCGAACTCCTCCAGGGGAATCGGGGCATCCGTCCACCACAGGCCCTTGGTGCGCCAGTCGACGTGTTCCCGGGGGATGGTCAGCCGATCGCTCACGTGGTGTCCGCCTCCTGGTCCGAACGCCCCGCTTCCGGGGAGGCCGCGGCGCGGCCTCCCCGGAAGCGGGGTCCTCGTGTGGGTCGGACCGATCATCCCACCTGACACCGCCCGGGGCCAGGGAGCGCTCCGGGCGCGGTCCGGGGATCGCGCCCCCCCTGCGGGGCGGACGCGGTTCCCGGGCCGACGCGGGTCAGCGGGGCAGGGGCAGCGTAGGGATCCTGACCACCGGCTGGGACCGTTTGGTCCGGGCGGCGATGGCCTCCTGGCCGACGTCGGGGTAGTCGGTGATGAAGCCGTCGACCTTCCAGCCCAGGACGGTGTCCATCCGGGAGCGCTCGTTGATGGTGTAGGGCATGATCTCCATCCCCGCCTCGTGGACCCGCTCAACGTAGGCGGCGTCGATGGTGGTGTGGTTGGGGTTGATCATCTGCGCCCAGTCGTGCTCGTCGATGCTGCTCTCGGGGACCCGCCCGAGCAGGGCGTGCGGCACGGACGGGAGCAGGTCCTTGGAGCGCCGCACCGACTCCCAGTCGAAGCTCTGCAGGACGAGGCGTCGGGGCTCACCGTCCGGGTTGGGTTCCAGCCAGGTTCCGCGCTCGGTCAGCTCGTCGGCGATCTCCTGCTCGATGCCGGGGTAGAGTCCGGGCTCCTTGAGCTCCAGGAAGAGGTTGAGGTCCAGCTGCTCCATGCGGTCGAGCCCCTCCGCGAAGGTGGGGACGGGCTCACCGTCGAAGGAGGAGTCGAACCACGCACCCGCGTCGAGCCTGCGGACCTCCTCCATGGTGAAGTCGCCGACCTCGTAGGAGCCGCGGTCGGGGAAGACCTCCTCGACGTCGGTGGTGCGTTCGAGGGTGGTGTCGTGCATGAGCACGAGGACGTCGTCCTTCGTGCGCTGGACGTCGACCTCCACGGTCTCGGCTCCGAGCCGGTCGGCCGCGTCGAGGGCGGCCAGGGTGTTCTCGGGCGCGTGACCGGAGGCTCCGCGGTGGGAGACGGCGATCAGCGGGCGCTCGGATGTCGTCGTGTACTCGATGACTGCGGATCTGGTGACGTCCGACCACCGGGGGTCGGCGTCCTGTGTCGCGGACGATGCGCTCGCGCCGGTGACGACGAAGAACGACACGGCTGCGACGACGATGCCGATGCGCTGCACCGGACCTCCCAAGTGCGCGTGAACTTGCCGACTGCTTCCTCAGGTTGGGCGCGGATAGTGACCTCGCGGTTACCGCCTGCGGAGCAGCCGGTGATCCGCCGCCCATCATCTGGTGATGTGTCCGACAGTTCGACGACATTCTCACTTAATGCATCCATTTGATTACTTCATGTACGATTTTTGACCCCCGCGCCCGTGAGCGATTACTCAGAGGCTGCGAACATCACTATGAGTAGTCGATGGGAAGGAACACTGATGCGCAAGCACCACAAGAGGTGGGTCGCGCTGCTCGGCGCCGCCGCGATCGCGTCGTCGGGACTGGTCGGCCTCCCGGGGGCGGTGGCGGCCGACGAGAAGGACATGCGGACGCTGGCGTGGCCGGAGATCAGCCAGAGCGTCTCCTCGTACAGCCTGGACGGCTACGAGATCGGTTACCTGCCCGCCGAGCTGGAGCGGCACGGGATGCACGCCTCGACCACGACCGACCGGCTGGGCAACAGACAGTCGCAGCTGTCCTGGATGCGCGGACCCGACCAGCTGCTCGGCAGGGTCTCGATCCTGCGCTCGGACAGCATGGAGCAGCTCGACGACCTGCGCGAGCGCCGGTACGGCCACCTTCCTGAGAGGACGCTGGAGCGCCTGGACTCGGGCGAGGCGCTGCGCAGTGAGGCCTACCTGTCGCCGGAGACCGGCGACCTGTTCTGGCTCGACGAGCCGGGCGTGGCCGTGGCCCTGTACCTCCAGCCGGACAAGTGGGGCAGCGGTGAACTGGTCAGGATGGCGGAGTCGCTGACCAGGAAGGAGGAGGCGCCCGCGGAGGGGACCGAGGAGCCCGCCCCTGAGGGGTCCGGATCGGAGGGGCCCGGGTCGGAGGAGCCGACGGCCGAGGAGCCCGCGCAGGACGAGCCGAACGCGCAGGAGCCCGCGCAGGAGGGGTCCGGCGGCGAGTCGGGCGGCGCCGCGTCGGACGGGGGCTCCGACGGCGACGCCGGTGCCGAGGCGGCGCAGGACGAGCCCGCCGAGGAGGAAAGCCCGCAGGAGCCCGAGGGGTCGGCGTCCGGGACGACCGGGGAGAAGGAGCCGCAGGAGCCCGCCGGTGCGGACGGAAGCACGTCCTCCGCAGACGGGACTCCGGTGGGCACCGCCCCCGTCGGACGGCCCGAGACTCCGGAGGCCCCCGAGGCCGCCCAAACCTCCGAGACCTCGCAGACCCCCGAGAGCCCGTCCGAGCAGGGCGGAGAGGCAGCGCAGGGGCAGCCCGCCGCCGGGGACGGCGCGCAGGAGGCGCCGGCGGAGACCGGAGGGACCGCGGACTCCGAGCAGCCCGGGGCGACCCGCGTCCGGATGGCCAAGGAGTGCGTCGTCAGCCGGTTCGTGAGCTTCGAGACCGGTGAGACCCGCCTGGGCGAGATGACCCCGGCCAGCACGGAGTTCGTGGAGCGGGCCGTGGCCGCGGAGCGGCTCGGCGACGGGGACCTCGACCGCCTGCTGGCCACCGTCTGGTACTACGGCGACGAGGGCGTCAAGACCGGCGCCGTCGAGCACTGCGCCGAGGACGTCCAGATGTCGCGCACCGAACTGGAGGGGCTCATCTCCGACCTCGGCGAGATGATCGCCGTGCTCGTGGAGGAGGCCGAGAAGCACGACGCCACGCACGAGGAGAACGTGGCGCGCACGCTGGAGGAGGTGAACGCCACCCTGCCCGTGGAGGTGGACGCCACCGAGGTCCTGGACCCGATCGGCGCCCAGGAGTGGGCCGAGCTGGCGCAGGCCCTGCCGTGGAGCTTCCCGACCGGGACCTCCTGAGCACCGCGCCCGCCGGCCGCCAGGCGGCGGTCGGCGGGCAGCACGATGCGGGCGGGCCCTGAGGGCCCCCTATATCCAGTCAACCCGGGGCCGGGAGCACGCACCAGCCCCGGGTTCTCCCTGTGGACGACGCCGCGGCACCCGCCCCGGCCGGACGCCCGTCCCTCCCGCCGGAGACCCGGCGGCGGTCCCACGGACCACTCGCGCACAGCCGCCCTCAGGGCGGACGCCCGTCCCACCGGCGTCCCGCTCGGCTGCCCCTCCCAGGGCACAGGACACCGCTCCCACAAACCAGACATCAACCCATTCATATGGACAACCCATGATGTAACGTCACCTCAAGTCCGCGTCCGGGTGACCGTGGTCACCCTCCCGGCCTCCGCGTCCCCCACCGGGGGCAGGCCCGGACCGGTCCGCGGTGGCGACCCCGCCACCACCGCCCCCTGAGGAGGACCCGCTCAGATGCCCCTCGGTTTCACCACCCGCCCCCAGCTCCGCGGCGACTTCGGCATGGTCGCCTCCACCCACTGGCTGGCCAGCGCCACCGGCATGTCCCTGCTCGAACGCGGCGGCAACGCCTTCGACGCGGCCGTCGGCGCGGGGTTCACCCTCCAGGTGGTCGAGCCCCACCTCAACGGCCCCGGCGGGGAGGTCCCCGTCATCTTCCAGGCCGCCGGAAGCTCCCCCCGCGTCCTGTGCGGCCAGGGCGTCTCCCCCGCCGCGGCGACCGTCGACGCCTTCGCGGGCATGGACCGCATCCCCGGCAGCGGCGTGCTCGCCGCCACCGTCCCCGGGTCCTTCGACGCCTGGATGCTGCTGCTGCGCGACCACGGCACCATGACCGTCCGCGACGTCCTCGACCACGCGATCGGGCTGGCCGAGCGCGGCTACCCCGTCCTGGACCGCATCGCCGCCGCCGTCGAGGCGCTCACCCCCGTCTTCTCCCGCCACTGGGCCGGTTCGGCGGCCGTCTACCTCCCGCACGGCGCCGCTCCCCGCCCCGGCTCCCGGCTGCGCAACCCGGCCCTGGCCGCCGCCTACCGGCGGATCGTCGCCGAGGCCGAGGCTTCGGGAGGCGACCGCGAGGCGCAGATCGAGGCGGCCCGGCGGTCCTGGTCGCAGGGCTTCGTCGCGGAGGCGGTCGGGGACTTTCTGTCCTCGCCCGTCCCCAGCGGCACGGGCGAGCCCCAGCGGGCCCTGCTCACCGCGCAGGACATGGCCGACTGGAGCGCCTCCTACGAGGAGCCCGCCAGCGCGGCCTACGGCACCCACACCGTGCACAAGACCGGCCCGTGGGGGCAGGGGCCCGTCATGCTCCAGCAGCTGCGCCTGGCCGAGGCCCTGGGCACCGGCCGCGACGTGCTCGACGGGGTCAGCGCCGACTTCGTGCACGGGGTGACCGAGGCGGCCAAGCTCGCCTTCGCCGACCGCGAGGCCTGGTACGGCGACCCCGACTTCACGGACGTGCCCCTCAAGGAGCTGCTGGGCGCCGACTACACCGCGCGCCGCGCGGCACTGGTCGACGGTGCGCGCGCCAGCACGGAGCAGCGCCCCGGCACCGTCGGCGGCCGTACACCCTTCGAACCGCCGCTGTACGTGCCGGGCCGCACCCCCGGTGACCGCACCACGGGCGAGCCCACGGTACGCCAGGACGCCGTCGCCAACCCCGCCGACCTGCGCGGGGACACCTGCCACGTGGACGTCGTGGACGCGTGGGGCAACATGGTCTCGGCCACCCCCAGCGGGGGTTGGCTCAGCAGTTCACCGGTCATCCCCGCCCTGGGATTCCCGCTGGGAACCCGGGCGCAGATGTTCTGGCTCGACCCGGCCTCCCCCAACGCCCTGGCGCCCCGCAAGCGCCCCCGCACCACCCTGTCCCCCACCCTGGTGACCAGGGAGGACGGCCAGGCCGTGCTGGCGATCGGCACGCCGGGCGGCGACCAGCAGGACCAGTGGACGTTCACCGCCCTGCTGCGGATCCTCAACGGGGTAGAGAACCTCCAGGAGGTCCTGGACACCCCGATGTTCCACACCACCGCCTTCCCCAGCTCCTTCCACCCACGCGAGACGGTTCCGGGCGGCCTGGTCGTGGAACCGGGCGTGGGGGCACGGACCGTCGAGGAGCTCCGTCGGCGCGGCCACCAGGTGCAGGTCGCCCAGGAGTGGACGCTGGGGCGCCTGGCCGCCGTGGCCCGCGACCCGGAGACCGGCGAGCTGCGCGCCGCCGCCGACGCGAGGGCCTCGCAGGGGTACGCGGTCGGCCGCTGAACCGGTTCTGAACCGCACGGGACCGGAGGAAGACGAAACGGCACGCAACGCGGTGCGGCCTTGCCCGGGATGCGCGGCACAGGGGGGTTGACAGCGCTTACCTGCATTGATCTGGGCTCTTGCCAAATCGCCCGGTCACTGCTTATGTAGACCTTGTGCGACGGCACTCCGGGAAAGCTCCCGACCGCGTTCCGTCAGAACTCAATACCACCGCATCAGGGTTCGTGCGCTGTCTCCCCCTCCCTCAGTGACGGCCCTGTTCCCCCTCCTGACCGAGGCCTGCCCTCCCCTCCCGGCTGGGTTTTTCGGACAAGGAGAACGAGCGGGCCTTGGCACCACCGGCGCGGTGGTGCCAAGGCCCGCTTCGTGTGTGCGTTCGGGCCGCGCGGCGTCAGGTGTTGACGCGCACGGCTCCGGCGTAGTTGGCGGTGCGCACCGGGGTGACGCGCACGTCCAGTCCGGTGCGCGGCGCCTCCAGCATCATGCCCTCGCCCAGGTAGATGGCCACGTGCGAGATGTAGTCGGGCGCGGTGGGGTCCGTGCGCCAGAACAGCAGGTCGCCGCGCTGGAGGTCGTCGAACTCCACGCGCTGTCCGGCGTTCCACTGGTCGTGGGTGACCCGCGGGATGGACACGCCCGCCTGGGCGAAGGCCCACTGGAGCAGGCCCGAGCAGTCGAAACCGCCCTCCGGGGTCTCACCGCCCCAGACGTAGGGGACCCCCAGCTGGCTCTCGGCGTGGTCGATGACCTGCTCGATGACCGAGGGGGCCACGGCCTCGCCCTCGACGAGCGGTTCGGGCGAGTCGGCGACGAGCTGGAGGGAGACGTCCTCGCCGAGGGCCTCGGCCAGGGCCTCGTGCAGCTCGGCCAGGTCGGCCTCGGGCGCCGAGACCACCAGGGCGTTGCCCCTGGGCATGCCCAGCTCGGCGGCACGCTCGCGGGAGACCAGCGCGTCGATCCCGGCGATGCCGGAGGTGGCGTGCGTCCACACCTCCAGGGGGACCTCTCCGCGCCCGCCCGCGACGGTGACCTCGCGGCCGACCTCCAGTCCGCGCTCGGTGCCGACGTCCTTGGACAGGGCGACGTGGCCCTCGGCGACGCCCTGCCAGATCTCGTCGGACTCGGCCGAGGGCTCGGGGGCGTGGTTGCGGAAGCTGGAGGGGCTGACGCCGAGCACCGAGGTGGGTTCGCCATCGATCTCGACACGGGCGGCGTCCACCGCCAGGACGCTCTCGACGCCCTCGATCCCGCGGACCGCCTCGACGGCCTCGCGCGGCAGGGCGCGGGGGGCGACCGCGAAGTACTCGGTGCTGCGGGCCTCGCGGAAGGGGGCGACGTAGGCGTCGCGCCGCAGCTGGGAGTCGGAGACCTCGGGGGAGTGCTCGGACGCCTCCTGCCGGGGGTCGGTGACGCCGGAGGCCTCGGAGGAGAGCTGTTCGCTGATGGGGGGACGGTCCTCGACCACCGGCTCCGCCCAGGCCGGGGTGGTCCCGAAGGCGGTGAAGGCGACGGCGAAGGCGGCAGTGGTTCCCGCACACGTTCTCAAGCGGCTCCGCACGGGGGGATCTCACCTTTCTGCGAGTGAGCCGACCGGGGGGTGGGGGACCCCTGCGGCGTACGGCCTGTTGCCGGTTTTACACTTTCCGGATCCAAGAATGGGCGTACCGGGACGAGTTTTCAAGAAGCCCACGCCGTCCGATACCGGACCGCCACCCGGTGCTCACCCGATGTTCCTCGTCACCACGGGGGTCAGCGGGAAGCGCACCGGGGTGTCCCCGAAGAGGGTGGCGCGGGTCGTGGCCTCGGCCTCGGCCACCGCGCGCACCGCCTCCCCGGCCAGGTCGGCGGGCACGTGCAGCACGACCTCGTCGTGGACGAAGAAGACGATCCCCGCCCCCTCGGGCATGTCCGGCAGGCGCTGGCGCAGCGAGGCGAGCAGGACCAGGGCCCACTCGGCGGCGGTGGCCTGGACGACGAAGTTGCGGGTGAACCGGCCCTGGGCCCGGCGGCGGCGTTCCCCGCCGGGCCCGGAGACGGCGGCGTCCCACCCCGCGGGGGCGGGCGAGGTGCGCCCCAGCCAGGAGCGGACGATGCCGCCGCCCTCGCCGGTGCGCGCGGCGGAGTCCACGTACTCCAGGGCCCGCGGATAGAGGCGGCGCATGGTGGCCAGCAGGGGCGCGGCGTCGCCGGAGGTCTGGCCGTACATGGCCGAGAGCATGCCGATCTTGGCGCGGTCGCGGTCGCCGCCCACGTGCACGGCCAGGCGCGCGTACAGGTCCTCCTCCGCGGCCGCGGCGGCCAGGGCGTCGTCGCCGGAGACGGCGGCGAGCACGCGGGGTTCGAGCTGTCCGGCGTCGGCGCGGACGAGGACCCAGCCGGGGTCGGCGCGGACCGCCCCGCGCAGCGACCGGGGGATCTGGAGTGCGCCGCCGCCCCGGGTGGCCCAGCGGCCCGACACCACGCCGCCGACCACGTAGTCGGGGTGGAAGCGTCCGAGGGTGGTTCCGTCCGGGCCGGGGCGCCTGCGCACCCAGGTGTCCAGCCACGCCCAGCCGTTGGCGGAGTGCAGGCGGGAGAGCTCCTTGTAGCGCAGCAGGAGCGGGACGACGGGGTGGTCGATCCTCTCCAGGACCCAGGAGCGGGTGGAGTCGACGGGATGGCCGATCCACGCCATGGCCCGCAGGACCTGCGCCGGGGAGTCGGGGTTGACCTCGCGGCCGACGGCCTCGCCGATGCGGGCGGCGAGGTCGGCGAGGACGGGCGGGCGCTGCCCGGAGGGGGGCCGCTGTCCGAGGAGGCCGGTGAGGATCTCGTCGTGGACATCGGGCCGCCAGGGCAGGCCGTCGTGGCTCATCTCCGCGGCGGCCAGCCCCCCGGCCGACTCCACGGCGGCGAGCAGGCGCATGCGGCCGGGCGCGGGGTCGGGGAGCTGCGCGAGGCGCCGCAGCTGGTCGGCGTGCACCTCGACCAGGGCGGCGAGGCGGTCGGTGCCCGGGGGCAGGGTGGAGCGGTCGGCTTCGAAGAGCGCGGGCTGGGCGTGGGCGGTGCCGCCCTCTCCGAGGGGGCGCACGGGGTCGTCGGGGACGGGCAGCCGGTGCAGACGGGCCCAGGCGGCGCCCAGCGAGGAGGCCTCGCCGTGGCGGGCGTGGTAGCCCAGGAGCAGGGCCTCGGTGAGCGCGGCGTCGTGGCAGCGCGAGACCCGCACCCCGGCGCGGACCAGGTCGGGGTAGACGTCCTCACCGGCCGACCACACCCAGCGGGGCGGCTGGGGGCGGGCGTGCTCGGCCTCGCGCACGGCGGCGGCGAGGTCGCCGACGCGGCGGATCGGGCCGGGGGCCTCGTCCAGTTCCTGGAGCCAGCCGCCGCCCTCGCCGTCGGCGACCACCGCGATCCGCATCCTCCCCAGTGTGCCGCCTGCCCGCGACAGTTTCGCGGACGCGCCGCGCGGGGGACCCCGTCCGGTTCCGTCAGGGCGGGAGCGGGTGGCCGGGTCCTGCTCTCCGGGGCTCGCGGTGCGGGCCCGGGCGGGTGGCGCCCTGCCCGGGCCGGGCGCACCGACGCGGTGTCAGCGGTCGCGGGCGGATCCGGTGCGGACCACGTTGGCCAGCGGTTCACCGGCGGCCCAGCGGGCGAGCTGGGCGTCCACGAAGGCGCGGGCACGCGGGTAGAACGCGGCCGAGCCCCCCGCGACGTGCGGGGTGAGGAACACGCCGGGCGCGCTCCACAGCGGGTGGTCCGCGGGCGGGGGCTCGGGGTCGGTGACGTCGAGGGCGGCCCGCACCCGGCCCTTCTGCTCCAGCAGGGCACCAGTGTCCAGGACGGGGCCGCGGCCCACGTTGACCACGAGGGCGTCGTCGCGCAGCAGGGCGAACTCGCGGGCGCCGAACAGGCCGCGGGTGGCCTCGGTGAGCGGGGTGACCAGGACGACGATGTCGGCCCCGGGCAGCAGGGCGTGCAGCTCGTCCACGCCGTGCACGCCCTCGTCGGGACGGGCGCGGCTGGCCACGCGCACGACCTCGGCCTCGAAGGGCAGCAGGCGGCTCTCGACGGCCTGGCCGATGCTGCCGTAGCCGACGATCACCACACGCGAGTCGGCCAGGGAGCGCAGCTGGGCGGGGTCCCACTGGTGCTCCCTCTGCGCGAGCGCCCACCGGGGCAGGTCCCGCTGGGCGGCCAGGATGAGCGCGAGGGCGTGCTCGGCGGTGCTGGCGTCGTGGAGGCCGCGCCCGTTGCACAGGGTCACGTGGTCCGGCAGCAGCGGGAGCACGTGATCGTACCCGGCGGAGAGGAGTTGGACGACCTCCAGCGACGGCATCCGCGCGATCATGTCGAGCCGCGCGTCGACGCCCTGGGTGGAGGGGGTGTAGGGCACCTGGTAGAAGGTGACCTCGTCCAGTCCGCTTTCGGGCGCCGCTCCACCCGCGTAGAGATCCACGGTCAGGGAGTCCGGGGCGTTGTCCCTGTTCTGCTCCCACTGCACCAGCGTTCGGCCGCCCATGTCGCGCCGCCCTTCCCCTCGGTCCGTCTCAGGCGCCACCCTAGCGGGACGGCCGCGGAGGCCGCCGGCGCGGGTCCTGACCCGCACGGAACGGAAGGCGGGTCGGCCCGGCCGGTGGGGCGGGATCTGCCCGGTCTGGGGGCCGTCTCGGCTTGAGGGGCCGTCTCGGTCTGGGGAGCGGACCGGTCCGCCCGGGGGCACGACCGGCTCAGCCGGTGGCGCGGGTGAGCTCGTAGCAGGCGATGGCGGCCGCGGCGGTGACGTTGAGGGAGTCGACGTCGCGGTCGGCCATGGGGATGTGCACCCGGGCGGTGGCCCGCTCCAGCCAGCGGGAGGAGAGCCCGTCTCCCTCGGTGCCGAGCAGGAGTCCGACCCGGTCGCCCGGCGCGAGGGCGGCCATGGCGTCGCGCAGGGGCAGGGAGCCCTCCCCCGGGGTGAGCGCCATGAGGTGGAACCCGGCCGCGCGCAGGGTGTCCAGACCGCCGTACCAGTCGTCCAGGCGGGTGTGGGGCAGGGTGAAGACCGCGCCCATGGACACCTTGACCGCGCGCCGGTACAGGGGGTCGGCGCAGCGGGGCGCGAGCACGATCGCGTCCACGCCCAGACCGGCGGCGCTGCGGAAGATGGCGCCCACGTTGGTGTGGTCCACCAGGTCCTCCAGGACCACGATGGTGCGCGCCCCGGCCAGGACGTCGGCGAGTGGGGGCAGGGCGCGGCGGTGGAAGGCGGCCAGCGCGCCGCGGTGCAGGTCGAAGCCGACGAGCTTCTCGGCGGTGTCCTCCTCGACCACGTACAGCGGCGCGGAGGAGGCGGCGACCACGTCGTCGAGCGCTTCGGCCCGGCGTTCGGTGAGCAGGAAGCTGCGGGGTTCGAAACCGGCCGCGGCGGCCCGGCGGATGACCTTGTCGCCCTCGGCCATGAACAGCCCGTGCTCGGCCTCCAGGTGGCGGCGCAGGTTCACGTCGCGCAGGCGAGTGTAGTCGGCCAGGCGCGGGTCCGCGGGGTCACTGACCTTGATGACGTCCATGGGGGTCGATTATCGCCGGTCCGCGAGGGTTGCGGTCCAAGGCTGCCCGCCGGGTCCGCCGGGGTCCCGGCCCGAGGCCGTCCTCACGGTCGAGGGGAGATGCGGCCCAAGGCCGTCGCCACGGTCGACGGGAGATCCGGCCCGGGGCCGTCCACACGGTCGACGGGAGATCCGAGCCGAGGCCGTCCACAGGGGCCATGGAGGACTGGTGGCGCGGTCGGCGGCGCGGGACACTGGAGAACGGGGGACCACCCCCTGCTGTCGGCGGCGCGTGGCGCCCCCGTCATCGAGCCTACGTCCGCGCCAACGCGCCCGGAAGTCCCGATCGCGGCCTGTGGACAAGCGTCCCGCGACACGGGCCCGGCCGCGCCGCGGGTCCGACCGTGGACACGGATCCGGCCGCGCCGCGGGCCCCGGCATGCCACGGATCGGGCCACAGCACGGGTCCGACCACGCGGCGGGTCCCACCGCGCCCGAGGCCCGGCCGCGCGTCCGTCAGCTGATCTGTTCGGTGAGGGCGCGCAGGCGCTGCCAGCGCGCCTCCTCGCAGGAGCCCTTGCGGGTGAGCGTGGTCTCGATCTCCTGCCCCTCCCAGACGCCCACGATGGTGGCCTCCTGGGGCCCGTACACCTTGTCGGTGCACACGGTTCCCTCGCGGACCTCGGTGAACAGCAGCGCGCTGCCCGTGTTGACGGCCTCCGACGGCTGGGCCCCGCCCTCCGCGCCCTCGGCGTCCTCCGCGGCCCCGGCCTCATCACCGCTCTCACCGCCGCCCTCGGCGTCGACCGACTCCTCCTGGACGGTGACCGGCTCGCCGGTGTCGGCGTGGAACTCCTCCGCGACCCGGGCCAGCTCGGCGCAGGCGGCGGGGTCCTCCTCCAGGTTCCCGGTGCACATCAGCGTCTGCACCCAGGCGCGTCCGCGGTCGCTCACCTGCACCTGAAGCCGGCCGCTCGGTCCCTCCGCCACGACCTCCTCGGGCTCGTCCGCGTCGGGGGCCAGGTCCGGGGTCATCGCGGTGGTGGCCTGCACGTCCCGCTGGTCCGGCGGCAGCATCGACGGACCGACGATCGCCCCGTAGGCGACCGCGCCGAGGCAGCACGCTCCGGCGAGCATGGCGGTGCCGAGAGTGCCTCGGCTCCGGTGTTCACGATGCGATGGGGACATGCCAAAAACCCTCGGGGGTCGGTGTCACGGGACGTCCACTGGGGAGTGTGGGCTGGGTGTGGACGCGGGGCCTAAGCCTAGCGGGGAGCGCCGAGTGACCCTTGACGGGCACGGTAACAAAGCGATCACCCTGGTCGGGTCGGTAGGGGCTTCCTCTCGTGCGTTACCAACGAGTAAGGTCCTGGAAAAGTGTCGTTCGCGCCTCATGGTGTGGTTGTTCGTCCTCCCTACCGTGTGACGCCGTCGGGTGCGCGGGGGTTCGCACCTCTCTTCCGCGGGGCCGTCGCCGTGGCACCGCGGGGGCCCTGCTCCACCCCTGCCCCCGCGTGCCCGCGTTGACCCCGCATTGACCCCCCGGAGTGCCCGTGCCCAGTGGACGCCACCGACAGGCCTCACCGACCGCCGCGAACACCCGCAGGGTGGTCGCGTCGCCGTTGGGGATCACCGCGATCGCCGTCGCCCTGATCGCGGTGGCCGCGGTCGCGGTCCCGGTCGGACTCGACATGCTCGGCTGCGGCGACACCCGCTACCTGCGCGTGTCGGCGACCCAGAGCATCGCGCCCGTGCTCCGCGAGGCCGCAGGCGAGTTCAACGACGAGCGCCCCAGCTACGACGGGGAGTGCGTGTACGCGCAGGTGGACGAGATCGCGCCGCACCGCATCATGACCGCCCTGTCCGGCGGCCAGGCGGGCGACTCCACCATCGCCCCGCACGTGTGGGTGCCCGAGTCCTCGGCCTGGGTCGAACTGACCCGCGTATCCGGGAGCGGCACGCACCGCATCGACACCGAACCGCCCTCGCTGGCCAGCTCACCGGTGGTCCTGGCCGCGCCGCGAGGCGGCGGGGGCCTGCCCGAGCCCGACGAGGCCGGGTGGCCCCTGGTCCTGCCCGACGAACGCGAACGCCCCCTGGTGATGGTGGACCCCAACCGGGGAGCGGACGGTATGGCCGTCATGCACGCGGTCCGCCGACACCTGGGCACCGGTGACGGAGCCGACACCGCCATGACCGACTTCGTGCGCGACGTGCAGCTCGACAGCGCGTTCGGCGAGATCGACCTCGCCACCTTCTACAGCTCCGGCCACACCGGCGGCGGGAGCGGCGAAGGCGGCGGAGAGCGTGTCGACCCGCTGATCGCCGTCCCCGAACAGGCCGTGGTGTCCTACAACGCCGGCCGCGCCGAGTCCGCGCCGCCGCTGGAGGCCCACTACCCCACCGAGGGCACCGTCAGCCTCGACTACCCCTACGTCACCACCACCGACACGTCCTCGCTGCGGTCCGCGGCCGCCGACCTGCACGAGGTGCTGCGCCGGGACTCCTACCGCGCCCGGCTCCGGGAGCTCGGCTTCCGCGACCCCGACGGCACCCTGTCCGGTACGGCCGGTGCGGACCCCGACGGGTTCGGTGTGACCGCGGAGGAGCCGCCCACCCACGACGACCTGACCGGGGACGCCCTGCTGGCCTCGGTCACCGACTGGAACCGGCTGTCGATGCCCAGCCGCACCCTGGTGCTCGCCGACACCTCCGCGAACATGGCGGAGGACCTCGACGGGGGCCCGACCCGGATGGAGGTGGCGCAGCAGGCGGCGCTCATGGGCCTGTCGCTGTTCCCCGACGAGACCGACATGGGTCTGTGGCTGATGTCGGACGAGAACGCGAGCGGCCGCGTCGAGGCCGCGGACATGCACCCCCTGGGCGGGACGGAGCAGGGCGACACCGCCACCCGTCGCCGGGAACTCATAGGGGTGGCCGAGGAGATCGCGGTCCGCGGCGGCGGTTCGCGCCTGTACGACAACATCCTGGCCGCCTACGACCGGGTGCAGGAGGACTACGACGAGGACAAGATCAACAGCGTCATCCTGCTCACCGCCGGTCAGGACGAGGGGTCCAGCGACATCACGCACGCGGACCTGGTGGCGGCGCTCCAGGACCGCTTCGACCCCGAGCGGCCGGTCAGCATGTTCATCATCGCCTTCGGGTCGCGTGAGCAGCAGGTCGCGGAGGAGGAGCTGCGGCAGATCGCGGCCGCCACCAGCGGTTCGCTGTTCGTCACCGACGACCCCGACGAGATCGGCGACATCTTCCTCAGCTCCATCTCACGGCGTCTTTGCGTGCCCGACTGCGACAGCTGACGACCGGAGCCGTTTCCCGGCCAACGCGGTCTCGATTGGGTATCGGAATCGAATTTCGTTCCGTCTCGCACGGAGAGGAGAACACGAGGGCAACGGACGGAATCCCTGAGATGACCGGTGCTGTGCCCGGGTTCACACCGGCGGGCTCCCGACAGCGCCAACGTGAGAGCGGCACGGTCGGCATTCACCCGGTCTGGACTGTTGAGTACCGTTTCCCACCAGTAACACCCCCCCTGCACCCCCGTCCGTACACCACCCGTGAGGAAAGCTGTGGGACGTCACCGCGGAAGATACGCAGAAGAGACCTCCGGCCGGTCCAGGCGCCGTCGCGGCCGCGGCGGCGCCTTCGCCGCCCTGGCCGCCGCGCTGGTGATCGTGGTCGGCCTCGCCGCGGTGGGCGTCTACGTGTTCGGCCGGTCCGACGGCTGCCGCGGTTCCGACATCGCGCTGGACGTCGCGGTCAGCCCCGAACTCGCCCCGGCCCTGACCGACGTCGCCTCCGACTTCAACGCGGAGGAGCACCAGGTGGACGGGAGCTGCGTACAGGTGCAGGTGCGCCAGGTCGACTCCGCCAACGTCGCCTTCGGCATCACCGGCGCGGGAGCCACCATGGGCGACACCGACTCCGACGTGTGGATCCCGGACTCCTCCCTGTGGCCGCGCCTGGTCCAGAGCCAGGCGGGCGACGCCGTCATCACCGAGACCGGCACCTCCGTGGCCCGTTCGCCGCTGGTCCTCGCCGAACTCACCGAGTTCGCCGACGAGAACTCCCCGAGCAGCTGGGCGGAGGTCGTGCCCACCACCGCCCCGGGCCAGGAGGCGGAGCGCACCGTCCGCGTGGTCGACCCCGCCCGCAACGCCACGGGGCTGGGCACCCTCTACCTCCTGCACGGAGCGCTGGAGGAGGCCAGCCCGGACACCGCCACGTTCAACGCGCGGATGACCGCGGTCCTGCAGGGCCTGCACCGGGGCGCGTCCTCGGACGAGGAGGCCGCCTTCCTCGCCCTCAGCGGCGGCGCCGCCGAGGCCCCGCCCATGATGGTGATGTCGGAGCAGGCCGTGTGGCGCTACAACGCCGCGCACGGGGACACCCCCGCCCAGGTCGGCTACATGGAGGGCGGCACCTACTACCTCGACTACCCCTACGTCGTGCGCAGCGAGGAGAGCGCCGTCACCCGCGCCGCGGAGGAGTTCCGCGAGGCGGTGCGCGGGGAGGAGGCGCGGACCCGGCTGCTCGCGGAGGGGTTCCGCGGCCCCGAGGGGCAGATCGACACCTCCGTGCTCACCGAGGAGGTCGGCTTCGCCGCCGAGCCTCCCACCGAGCTGCCCACGCCCGCGGCGGACTCGATCACCGGGCTGATCCGCACCTGGAACCAGCTCAAGATGGACTCCCGGGTGCTCGCGATCGTGGACGTCTCCGGCTCGATGCTGGCCGAGGTGCCCGGGACCGGGATGACCCGCATGCAGGTGACCAGCGCCGCCGCCACGCAGGGCCTGGAGATGTTCACGCCCAGTTCCGAGCTGGGCCTGTGGGAGTTCTCCACCAACGTCAACAACGAACTGCACTACCAGGAGATCGCGCCGATCCGCGAGCTCCAGGCGGCCGCCGACGACGGCACCGCGCACCGGGACGTCCTGGCGGGCGCGCTGGCCTCGCTCCAGCCCCTGCCGCAGGGGGACACGGCGCTGTACGAGACCTACCTGGCGGCCTACCAGGAGATGTCGCGCACCTACCAGCCGGACCGGACCAACGTCATCCTCATGCTGACCGACGGCGACAACGACAACCCCGGCGGCCTGGGGCTGGACGAGCTGATGTCCCAGATCGAGTCCCTGGCGAGCCCGTCACGGCCGATCCCGATCATCACGATCGCGTTCGGGCCCGACGTGCAGAACCTGGAGCCGCTCCAGGAGATCGCCGCCGCCACCGGCGGCGCCGCCTACATGACCGAGGACCCGACCGAGATCGGTGAGATCTTCCTCCAGGCGTTCTCCCTGCGCATCTCCGAGGACTCCGAGGAGACCACGGAGTAGCCAGAACGGCGTCCGGGCCGCGGGCCCGGACGCCTCCCCCTCCCCACTCTCCCCCACACGCGGATACGGCCCCTTCCCCCGGGACGCCGACGGGCGGTGACAAGTCCCTGTCCTCTAAGTGAGGGGCTCTGGACTTCTCCGTTGCGTTGGCGTACTCAGAGAGGAGTCGGGGGGTGCCCCGCGGCACCGGAGGCCCGGCACACGACGACCGGTTGGGGGAAGGCCATGACGGAGGCGTGGATGCCCGGCGCCGAGAGGCTCGGCGGTGGGACGAGCAACCGGACGCCCCCCGGGATCGGCGCTCCGCGCGCCGTGTGGACGGTGACGGGGTCCGACCCCGGGGCCTGGTCCGCGCGCGAGGAGGCTCGGCGGCTGGTGAACGAGGAGCGCGAGGCGCACCTGGTGTGGAACCCGCTGACCGGCGACGTGGTCCAGACCCTGGCCGCGACCTGCCGCGGACGCCTGCCCTTGGGCGGCACGCGCCAGTACGGGCTGTACCACGACCACGGCCACGAGGGGCGGGTGTGTCTGGTGGTGGCGGTGGTGTTCTCGTGGGAGACCCCCTTCACCAACGGCCCGATGCGCGGACTGTCCCCGATCCTGACGTGGTTGGACTCCTGGGGGGTGGAGCGGGTCTGGTGCGCGGACCCCGCGGGGTCGGTGGCGGGGGCCGTGGACGCGGGGAGCCAGGAGAAGAGGAGCGGGGAAGCGCGGACGCCGGGCATGAGGAGCGCGGTGTCGGACACTGTGGCGGCGGGCGTCGCGGCGACGGGTAGCGCGGCGGCGCACAGTGCGACGGCGCCGCACTCCGCCGAGGCCACGCGCGCGGCGCGGGTGGCGCGCGCGTGGGCCAGGGGAGGGCACTTCGGCCACGACCAGGTCCCCGGCTCCTGCGCCAAGGGACCTGGAGGACTGGACACCGCACGGCTGCTGGCCACCGGCCTCGTCCCGCCGCCGAGCGGTCCGCGCGCTCCCGCCGGCCCGCGACCCTCCGCGATGAGGTGAGTACAGCACGGCAGGAGAAAAATGGTCCGGGTGTCCTGACCACCGGTAATCGGACACCACTGGTTCATCGCCGTTCCGCAACCCTTTAGTCTGTCGCCCATGGGTGGATCTATCGAGCCGGGTTGGTACGCGGACCCGCAGGGCGACGCGCAGACGCTCAGATGGTGGAACGGCAGCGAGTGGACACGGCATACCCGTTCCCTGAGCGAGCTCCAGGGCGGTGGCGATCCGGGAGACGAGGAGGCCGCGACCACCCACCTGGGCGGACCCGGACAGGGTGGGTCCGGACAGGGCGCCCCCGCCTCCGACGAGGAGGATCCCGGAACGGTGCGGCTGGGCCCCTCCCAGACGCAGTCGGCGGCACCGATCGACGACGAGCCCAGCACCATGCGCATCAACCCCTCCTGGGCGCAGGGATCCCCCCAGCAGGGCACCACCCCGCCGTCCCCCCAGCCCCCGATCGACGACGAGCCCAGCACGATGCGGATCAACCCGTCGTGGGCACAGGGTTCCTCCTCTCCCTCTTCCCCCTCTTCTTCCTCCCCCGCCTCACCGCCCCCCGGCGCACCCATCGACGACGAGCCCAGCACCATGCGCATCAACCCCTCCTGGGCGCGGGGCGGCGACGATGACGAGGAGCCCACCGCCGACCTGAGCGGCACGAACTCCACGATGCGCGTCAACCCGGCCGACCTCCCGGGCCGCGGCGGCCCCGGAACGGACGGCGGGTACGGGTCGGGCGACGGAGCGACCGTGCGGGTCAACCCGGGCGACCTTCCCCGGCGCGACGAGGACGAACTGCCCACCGCCGACCTCACCGACGACGAGATCCCCACGTCCAACCTGACCGACGACGACCTGGGCGGTGAGGCACCGCGCACCGCCGTGTTCGACCCGGGCGACCCCGCACTCCCGGGTGGCGGGACCTCCGGTACTGCCGTGTTCGACCCGGGCGACCCGGCCTTCTCCGGAGGCGGGGCCGCAGGGGGCGGGGCCGCCGGTACCGCGGTGTTCAACCCCTCGGGTGGCGAACCCTCCGGTACGGCCGTGTTCAACCCGGGCGACCCCGCCTTCTCGGGAGGCGCGGACGAGGGGAACAAGAAGGGCGGCAAGTTCAACAAGTTCCTGGGCAGCCTCAAGGAGGGCTGGTCCGACCTGTCCGAGGAGCGCAAGGAGCAGCGCCGCCACTCCGAGGAGGAGGCGGCCAAGCGGCGCGAGGAGGAGCGGGTCCGCAGGGAGGCCGAACTCCAGGAGGAGGCCAAGCGCCGCGAGGAGGAGGCCCGGCGCCGCGCCGAGGAGCAGCCCCCGGGCGCGCAGGGGCCGAGCGCCGCTGCCGCCGCCGGTTCGGCGGTCGGTGCGCAGCCGGGAGCCCCGTGGTCCCCGACCGGTCAGCCCGAGCAGCCCGGCCAGCCCGGTCAGCACTCCTCCGAGCAGCAGGCCCCGGGCCAGCAGCCCTCGGGGCCGCAGTCCTCCGCCCAGCCGTTCCCCGGTGCCCAGCAGCCCCCGGGCTTCCCGCCCGCCGCGCAGCAGCCGCCCTCGGGCCCCCAGCAGGGGCACTCCGCTCCGCCCGCGGCCCCGTCCGGACCGCAGCAGGGCATGTTCTCGCCCCAGCACCAGTCGGGACCGCAGCACCCGCCGTCGGGGCCCCAAGCCGGTTACCGCCAGCCCCCGCCGCCCCAACAGGGTGGTTTCGGTCCGCCCGGATACCCGCCCCCGCAGCACATGGGCGGCCCGAACACTCCGGGGCGTCCGCCGCAGGGCATGCCCCCCGTCGGTCCGCCGCCCGGCCAGCGGAACAAGCGGTCGGGCCCGCCGCCCGGGTACCCGCCGACCGTCGGCCCCATGGCCAACACCCCGGGCGGACAGCCGCCGATGGGCGGACACCCCGGGGGCCCGCAGTGGGGCCAGCCGGGTCCGGGGCAGCCCCCCGGACCGGGACAGCCCTACCAGCAGCACCGCCCGCAAAAGCCCAAGAAGAAGCGGGGAGGGTGCAGGGGATGCGGCTGCGGCTGCTTCACCTTCCTGCTCATCCTGCTCGTCCTCCTGGTCCTGGGCTACCTCCAGTTCTGGGGCGTGTGGGACTGGATGTACGCCATCTTCGGCGTCGGTGAGCCGCCCGGCGTCTCGGACCCCTGGATCTGGGACTGACCCAGGCTCAAGGGGGCGGTCGGACACGGTCCGGCCGCCCCCTTCGTCATCCCCCGCGACTCCCCACAACCCCTAAGCTGACCGGTATGAATGACAGTTTGGTGTGGATTGACTGCGAGATGACGGGCCTGGACTTCGAGCGCGACGCGCTGATCGAGGTGGCCTGCCTGATCACCGACGGCGAGCTCAACATCCTCGACGAGGGCGTGGACGTCGTGATCAGACCGCCGCAGGCCGCACTGGACCGCATGGGGGACTTCGTCCGCGACATGCACACGACCTCCGGCCTGCTGGAGGAGCTGGACAAGGGCGTGAGCCTCCAGGAGGCGGAGGACCTCGTCCTGGAGCACATCCGCCAGTACGTGACCGAGCCGCGCAAGGCTCCGCTGTGCGGCAACTCGATCGCTACCGACCGCACCTTCCTGGCCCGCGACATGAAGCGCATCGACGAGTTCCTGCACTACCGGATGGTCGACGTGTCCTCGATCAAGGAGCTGCTGCGCCGCTGGTACCCGCGCGTGTACTACGCGAGCCCGGAGAAGAACGGCGGGCACCGGGCGCTCGCCGACATCACCGAGAGCATCCACGAGCTGCGCTACTACCGCGCCGCGGCCTTCGTGCCCGAGCCCGGCCCGAACTCGGCCACCGCCCGCGCCATCGCCGCCGAGGTGGTGGCCGGGGGCACCGGCGCGGAGGCGCGCGAGGCGGCTCTCGGGAACGACGCGACGGAAAACTGATCGAAGCACTCCCCGGAGTCCGCTAAGCTTTCATACGTACGCGGGGCCGAGAGGCCCGGCGCACGTGGTGGGTGTAGCTCAGCCGGTAGAGCACTTGGTTGTGGTCCAAGAAGTCGCGGGTTCAAGTCCCGTCACTCACCCCAGAGGCGAAAGCCCCTGACCAGCGCGAAAGCGCAACGGTCAGGGGCTTTCGCGCGTCCAGGGGTGTATCGAGACGCGCATCGGTCCGTGTCTCTCTCCCCTGTCTCCGCGTACTCCATGACGATCATCGGTTGGACACGAACCCGAATGAGTGGAGCCACTCCGGTGCGGTGGAGCGCTCAGCACCAGTGGACGCGGGCGTCGGTGTCGACCGCCGTTTGGCAGACGGTGATGAGCGGATCGACGATGTAACGCACGTCCTCCGCCGTCAGCGCGGCTTCACGGACCAGGAGGACCTGGGGAGGGCGTCTCCCGCTCCGTCCCAGGAGATACGGCCAGGACACGGTGAGGTGTCCGTCATGGTCGAGCGCCGTGAAGCGCACTTCGCCCTCCCCCACTTCCTCCTGGGCGAACCTCGATGACCGGAAGAGCTCCATCAGGGGATCGGTTTCCTTGTCCTCCACGAAGAACCCGTCAGGGCCCAGCCCCATTCGGAAACGGGAGCGCACACCGAGTCCGAACACGTATCGGCCTGATCCGGGGTGCTGGAGGATCGGTTGATCCGACCCCTCACCAACAAGCAGCATCCGCCTGCCGAGGTCCTTGCTTCCGGCGAGGTCGCGCAGCTCCGACAGCATCGCCGCGGCCTCCTCGGTCTCGAGAAACCCTCCGTTCGCGCGGGGAAGGCGGCTCGCCAGTACCGGAAAACGATGCTCCCCGGCCTCGTCGATCGCCTTACGGAACCACTCCACTCCCGACCAGTTGGAGATCCGCCCGGAAACCAGCTCCATCTCCTCGTGCGGGCAGGCGGCGTTCGCCCTCCAGTCGTCCATTCGATGGTGGAGGTCCTCGTGACCCTCGTAGGGCACGACGAGATCGACGAACCCTTCTTCCTCGTCCACGCGAATGAGGGACGGGTCCACGGGCGGCGGCGTGCTAAGCCGCCCGTCCCTCCAGCAGCGGCAGGGCACGAAGGCGTCCAGTCCCATGTGACCATCCCCAGTTCCGTCTCCCACCGGCGCGCTCCAGGGATACACGAGGCACGATGACAGAGCTTCACCCGGGGGCGGTTCTCCGTGGGTGTCAGCCATGAACCCACCGAGCACAGGGACTCGTGGCCCGTTTGCCGGACGGCCTCCCGGGCATTCCCACCGTCGCCCGTTTCCCTCTTCCTGGGCACCTGGCAAGCACTCCTCCTCCGTACGGGAAGGCGACGAGAATGTTCGGTGCCGAGCTCCGCCGACGCCGGCAGGAAGCCCGAATGTCCCTGGCCGATCTGGCCCGGACGACCCACTACAGCAAGGGGTACCTGAGCAAGCTGGAGACCGGAGCCAAGCCACCGACCCCCGAGGCCGCCGTCGCCTGTGACACCGCGCTCGGCGCGGACGGCGCGCTCCTCGTTTTCGCTCCCGCCCGGAACCTGTCCGGGGATCCAGCGCCGAAGGTGCCCTCCCGCAGCCAGGAGGTGTGGATTCTTCGCATGGAGGATGACGGCAGAACCGAATTCACCGGAATCGACCGCCGTACGGTGCTGTCCGCCGGGGCCGCCTCTCTGATGACGCTGGCCGCCGGTCCCGCCCCCGCTGCTCCGGAGACCTTGGGATGGTTCCGTGGACAGTTCGCGGCGTTTCGCGTACTCGGTCAGCAGGCTCCACCCCGCGTCGTCCTGCCACTGGCGGTGGCTCAGGCCAACGCGTTGCGCCACCTCGCGACGGGTACGGACGGACGCTCAGCGTCGACGGCCCTCTCCCTGGCTTCCCGCTTCGCCGAGTACGCGGGCTGGATGGCGCAGGAGGCGGGCGACGACACGGCTGCCCTGTGGTGGACCGACACCGCCGTGACGATGGCCGCCGCGGCCGGAGACCGGGAGATGGGCGCGTATGCGCACGTACGCCAAGCCCTGGTCGCGATGTACGCCCACGACGGAGCCCGGACGGTCGCACTGGCCAGACGTGTGCTCTCGAAGCCCGGAGCCTCGCCGAGGGTACTCGGGTTGGCGGCCAAACGTGAGGCTCAGGGGCATGCCCTGATGGGGGATCTGGTGTCGTGCGAGCGTTCCCTGGACCGCGCCCGCGAGCTACTGCCGGATCCGGACGGCCCGCTCTCCCCGGAAGTCCTGGGTTCCTCGCATGTGACCGATCCCGTGGGCGTCGCCCGAGGGTGGTGTCTGGTGGATCTGGGCCGGTTCGAGGAGGGGGCTCGGATCCTGGACGAGGAGGTGACCCGGCTTCCGGAGTCCGCGGTACGGGCCCGGACCAGATTTGGAACACGAAGGGCCCTGGCACACGCCCTGGCAGGAGAGGTCGAGCACGCGTGCACCCTGACGCGGGACCTGCTGGACGGTGCGGCGATGTCCGGTTCGGCGACGATCGTGGCCGATCTGCGCCGCCTGTCCCAGGCTCTGGCCCGCCATCACGGGCATGAGGAGGTACGTGACCTGGGCCCTCAGCTCGTGGCCGCACTGCACCAGCCGTGAGTGGGCGCCCGCCCGTTACGGCGGGCGGGCGCTGGTTCTACGCCCCGTGGTCGGGTTCTCCTTCGTCCGGGGCGCCACCGTCTTCGCGGGGATCGGCGTTGGGCTCACTCGAGGTGGTTCCGGGCAGGTCGAAACGCTCGCGAAGCCGCGGTGCCAGATAAGCGCGGGGACTCCTCTCCAGTACCTGGACGAGCCGGTCAGCGAACATCGTGCGTTGGTCCTCGTCCTCGACGGAGGCGATCATCTCCGCCAAGGCATCACCCCAATCGGCGGGGGTCTGCCCGCGGTCGTCGGCGGGGCTCTGCGCGTTCCACCCCGATCCGACGTCCGTGTGGAAGGTCCCGAAACCCACGCCGTCCTCGGCTTCCAGCCCCTCCGTCGCCGGGGCCGGCTCCCACTCCCGCAGCCGCTCGCGCAGATCGGTCAGGTCCTTGCCCTTGCCGGCCTCCGAGAGTCGGGCGAGCGAACCCACCCGCCCCACCGTGGTCTCGACGTTGGCGCCGTTGCGCACCAGGTCCCAGATGACCGCGTTGCCCGGAGTGGCGAAGACGTCGTCGGCGAAGTAGGCGCGCTTGGTCCGTTCGACGGAACGCTCCACCTCCCACCTGTTGTTCTCCTTACGCAGGTCGGCGAGCTGCCGCAGGCGGTCGGCGTCCTCCTCCGGAAGCCTGAGCAGCACGTCGTCGGCCCACACCTCCAGGAGACCGTCATGGACCGGCACCGCCTCGCCGAGCCGGGCTGCCAGGGCGTGGTGCGCCACGTCGGCCTCAACCGCCCGGTACTTGCCCGCTTCGACGCGCGCCGCCGTCACGATCGCGTTCTCCGCGGCCCTCGCGGGGTTGCGCAGTCTCGCGTCGGGCCCGTCGGTCCACCTCCACCGAACGTCGGCGGAGAACACGAACTCGTAGTCCTCGGTCAGGCTCGCCATCCGGGTGTCGCGGACCCGGGCCGACCCCGGCTCGTGGCGCATGGTGACTGTGGTCGTGGCGGGCAGCGGAGGCTGGCCGCCCGTGATCGAGCTCAACAGCAGCAGCAGGGCGAGGACCATGAGCAGCAGCGGCGCCCACAACCATGTCCACGTTCCCGCCAGGGGGTAGAGGACGGCGGGGACGACGACGAGGGCGGAACCCATGATCAGAACACGGTTGCGCACGGGAGAGTTCACGGGGTGGGGTCCTTCCGTGACGGATCTGTCGGAGAGGACAGGTCGAGCCCCTGCGCGGCGTCGATACGGCGCAGAAGACGGTCGACCCGGGCTGGACGGGGAGTGGGCGTACCGGACGCGGTTCCACCTCCGCCAGACCATCGCAGGGCGGTGGTGTAGAGAGAGGAGAGGCAGCCGGTGTCCATTGCAGCTGTGACCAGCTGGTCCACGAGGAGGTCGGGCAGGGATCCCGGATGGCTGAGGAGCCGTTCGGCGTAGTGGGCTGCCGTGTGGGGGCCGAGGGAAAGCGCGACGGGCAGTCCCGTGGCCATCCACGCGGTGACATCACGACGCGCGGTGTGGGGCCGACGGCCGCCGACGATCATGGCCGGTGCGGTCAGGTCCCAGAACAGGACCCGGTCGATCTCGCGGTTTCTCCGGTCGGGCCCGGCGAGCTTGTTGCTGACCCTGCGCAGCAGACGCCGGTACAGGGCGGGGTCGTCGGCCAGCCGGGACAGCGTGGACCGGGCGGCCTCGGCCGCCTTGCGATCGGCGTTGTCAGCCAGATGGTGCAGCCGAACCAACGCCTGATCGGGGTGGGTGGTGGCGAGCTCCTTCGCGCACACGGCCACCAGCACGTAGGCCAGCGCCCTTGGGATCGTGCGGTTGCGCGCCCACACGTAGACCTGCTGGCGGGTCGCCGTGCCGTGTCGGGCGTCCGCCAGCGCCGAGGAGAGCAGGAGGGCCGCCTGCGGACCGAGTCCGGCGGCCCACGAGTCCACCCGGCCGAGGAGCTCCGACAGGCGGTGGGTGCGCAACGCCTGCTCGGCCCACCGTTCGGCCACGGCGTCCCGGTCGGCCGGGGGCAGCTCCGGGTCGGCCACACACGCGTCGATCCAGGACGCGAACTCGGCTTGCAGGTGGGGGCAGGCGTCCCAGAACGCCGTGCGTAGGGCGCGTCCGTAACCGGGGGAGGTGAAACCGATGCGCCGATCCTCGCCGAGGCCGGCCCCCACCCTCTCGAGCTGGGTGACGAACCGTTTCCGTTCCAGGGGCGGGGTCTCGTCCTCTGGGGCGCGGACCGTCGGAAGGAGGCGTTCGACGGCGGCGGAGTGGTGGTCGAGCCTTGCTCCTTCGAAGAAGGCCGCAGCCAGCAGGAGCGCACGGTCACGGCCACTCGCCTCGTCCAAGGCTTGGTCCGCGTCCGGGTGGCCGTGGCCCAGGACCCGGTCGAGCAACTCCCGGACGCCTCCCGGGCCGGAGGCCGTACGGTGTTCGTCGCGGGTGCGGCGTGCCAACTCCTCGATCTCCGACATCGACGCGTGACCGAGCCAGGCGGTCACCGCCTCGGAGAGCGGCACGGAGGATCCGGCACCGGAAACGCCGTCCCCGGGTGACTCCGTCACGGCGGGCATGGTCCGGTACTGGCGCAGGTGTGAGTCCAGGACCGCCGCGCCATCGGGACGGCGCAGGGCGACCGACCGTTCGCGTAGGTCGTCGGGAAGCTGGCGGACATCGTCCTCGTCCACGACGAGCACCAGCCGTGCCTCGGCCTCCCGGACCTGCGACGCCAGGACGACGATGTCCCGGCGCAGCTCGGCGACGTCGGATACCGGTCCGGTCAGGTCCACCAGGATCCGCTCACCACGCTGGACATCCCCAGCGTCGAGCACGGGCCGGGGGTCGGCCTCCACCTGGATCTCACGCAGATCGACCTCGCGCTCCCACCCCTTGGGGACGAGGGTCAGTTGCGCGGTGGTACGCCTGCCCACGCCCTCCGGGCCTGACATGACGAGGATCCCGTGCGCGGCCAACTCCCGGCGCCGTTCCTCCTCGTCGTATCCGGGTGGAACCACGTACCGGGCACGTAGGTCCTCAAGGCGCCGGGAGGTGACCACGGTGCGGAGGTGACGCAGCCGCCCCCGCTCGTCCATGGCGAACCTGGCGTACTCGGCACCCACGAAGATCGTGCTGATGTTCTGATCACCGGTGCCGTGGTGCACGGAGGAATCGTTGTACTGGGTGCCCTCCCCCGCGTTCACCGCACCGTCGTTGCCTGCGACGACCGTCTCCGGTGCCGCTCCTGGTGGCTTCACCGGCTCTCCCCACGGTCGCGGTGTCCGAGGAACCGATGGACCCCGATCTGGTCACCGGTGCCGTTGTGCACGGTGGAACCGTTGTACTGGGAACCCGCGCCCGTGTTGACCGGACCGGAGTTGCCGAACGCCACGTCCCCGGTCCGTCCGCTGATCCCGTTGATCCCGTGGAACTCTCCGGCCTGCGACACCGTTCCGCCGCTCACATCGTGCGCGGTGTTGAACACTCCACTCCCCGCTGGCTGGCGGGAGGCGTCCTCGGAGGTCTCGTCAGCTTCCCCGAGCCGGGGGACGGCCACCTCCACGGCCTCGATGATGTCCACGAGGTCGGACTCGGCGGAGCGGTGGTGGAGACGGCGGTTCTGGCAGCGGGCCAGGCCCCGCATGTCCTCGGGAAGGTCGGCGGGGCGCAGCCGGGCCGCCCCGTCGAACAGGACGGGGATGACCGGGGTGCCCAGGGACAGGGCGGTGGCGATCTCCCGACGGGTCCAGTCGTCGGGATCGTCGAGGGCTCGTCCGTCGCCGCCGGACCGGTGAGGGCTGTCGAGCCATGCGGGACCGATGATCGCGACGAGGACCTCGCAGCGGCGCACGGCCGCGTCCAGGGCATGTACGTAGTCCTGCCCGGCGTCGATCGAACGACTGGCGCGGAACACCTCGTCCGGACCGAAGCGTTGCTTGAGCTCGCGGTCGATCAGTGTGGCGACGTGCTCGCCGTCGCCCGTCCTGTAGTTGATGAAGCATCCCGGCATGGAAACCCCTTCTTGTCAGTCACGGTCGGGCAAGCGGATCATGTGCCCAGTGACTGATCCTGGAGTCCCCGCAGCCACCGGAAAAGGCCGAGGGACACGTTTTCCCGGGGCCCGACGAAAGGGAAACAGGAAACCCCGCACCCGTGACCCCGGCTCACCCAGCCAGGTCGGCACGGACCTGGAAGGCATCGGAAACCTCGAGGGTGTGCGCCGCATATGCCCGGCTCAGCAGTTCTTCGGGCGGGTAGGCGTCGTAGCGGTTCACCGCTTTGTCCCGACCCTCCGCAGCGCGTTCCACGCCCTCGCGGCGGTCACCGGCGAGGTCGAGCGGGCCCTAGCCGCCTTGCACGGCCGACTGAGGGTAGAGGAAGTGCCCGAGGTGCGGGTCAGCCTGGTCCCGGCCATCGCACAACTGGCCCGCGAGCACCATACGAGCGGTGATGCCACCGTCTGGGCCCGTGGGCTGTGGTCGTCCTCGGAGCAGGACGCCGGGACACGACTGGGCGCGGCGCTCGCGTGGCTGTGCCTGACGGAGGAGCCGGTGCCCGACCAGCTTCTCGGGGTCCTGCCCCAGGTACTCACGACGGTGGTGGCCGACGCCATATCGCGGGTGCCGTGGATACGGTACGTCGACACCGACGACACCGGGATCCACCACTGCCTGACCCAGATGCTCGGCGCGCATGCGCGGCAGGTGCTCGGCGAGAACACGCGGGATCTACGGGATCACGATCCGTGGGCGTGAATTCGGCCGCCGCCCGATAACGCGTTATTTCCGTCTCCAAAAAATATGCAGGGGCTCGTCTGGTGCTCCACGTCGAAGTCATTCGGAGTTTCTTCGCTGATCCCCTTCGCTTCGGCCAGGCCGGACGGCGGCCCGGTGTCCTCCTGGGTGGTGCCCACGCACACAGGAGGTTCCGGGCCGCTGCGGCCTCCGGCGGCAGAGCCCCCTGCCGGGCCCTGCCGCAGACGCGTCCGGTACCGGCGACGGACACCCCTCTTCCACCGGCACGGAACCGTGCCCTCGCCGCAGACGGCCACCGTGCCCTGTGGCCGGTGCGGCGGTGGCGTGGCTCCGTGGCCGCTTCCGAGCTCCGCCCACCTCACGGTGCTCCGGGAGCGGCCAGCCCGACCCCCTCGGGCTGCCGCCGGTGCGTCCTCGCACCCAACTGGATGACGCACCGGAAAAGGCGGGTATCGTCGCCCGTCAACCGGTTCCTCATTCATGATCGGTGGACCGAAACGGTCTCCGACCGGGTGGCGGCTGGAGGCCCTCGAACCCGGGGCGGCGTGTCCCCGTCCCGTCGCCGGTGGCCGTCCGCAGCGGTGGGGTGGCCGGTCCGTCTCCCCCGCCGGGGACGGATGCGCTCACCCCCGCCCGGCAGGCGGTCAGCGGCGACAAGGTCTGGAACACGGGCGTCGTGGTCTCTGCGGGTCCCGGGAGCGGTGACGCCGAAGAGGTCGAGTCCCTCGGCGAACCGGGTCGGCGCGGGGTCCGGGAAGCCCTCCCCATGGACGGCGGTGCGCCCGTCGAGCGCCCTGTCGTCGGCCGCGTCCTCCTCGGGGTCGTCGCGCAGGACGTTCGGATCGGCGTTCGCGTCCGGAGACGGCGGTGTGCTGTGGTCGACCACCAGCACCGGCGGGTGGTCCTCGACGTCGAAGCGGCGCCAGGCCGTGGTCCCGGACTCGTCGCGTTCGGCGAGCCGGAGGTGGAGGTGGGGTTCTCCATTGTCCACGGCCTGCTGGTAGGCCTCGGTCAGGTCGAACTCCACGCCGCCGGGCACGGGGCAGGCGGACCGCCCGCCCCTGATCCTTCGGGTGTCGAGCAGGGCGCGTGCCCGCGGCTGGTCGTTCCAGGTGACCCCCTCATCGAAGGGGTCGACCCGGTGCAGCTGCACGAAGGAGTCGCTGCCGCAGTCGTAGGACCACGCCACCTCGGTGCGCAGCACCGCGGATTCGACGACGAAGCCGGGGCCGGGCGCGACGGGGAACCCGAACAGGGCCCTGCGGGTGTAGTTCCGGTCCCATTCGAGGCGTCCGGTGCCCACGCTCGCGGTTTCGGCGCCGTCGTGGGGCCGGTCGGGGAAGGCACGGTCCACGTAGGTCCACGAGGAGCTCTCGACCTCGGTCCGTTCACCGTGGGGGCGCGCCGGGGCGAAGGGACCGCCGGTGGCGGACGCGGCCCCGGGTCCGGCCGGGCCGCTGGTCCCCTCCACGTCCGGGTCGCTCCCGCGCGGTCCACCGCTCCGCTCCCCCGGGGCACCGGGCCCTCCGGGGACGGCGGCGCCGTCGGCGGTGGTGGGAACGCCCTCGTCAGCTGTGGCGGGAGCGGCCGCCCCCAGCACGAGAACCAGGGCGTAAGCCGCACAGACCGCCGTCGCACGGGTCAGGGAACGACGCATTACGGGTGGTGCCTACACATTCCAGCTATGACCGAAAAAGAATTCAGGAGAAACGTTCACATCCCGCTTCAGCCACGAGGAATTTACCAAATTTCCACAGCACCCCACAAACCCCAGGGGTATAAACACGGACCAAAACTCTGGTTATCACCCGAAGAAACACCGGCACCGCGCAAACCCAGCCCGCCCGAAAAGAAGCACGCGAACACGCCGGCGCCCTTTATTTGACAGCCAGGAAAAACCCATTCACGTCAGACCGGAAACCAGGCGCTTCCGGGGACGGACACGCGCTCACCGGGCCCCGAACCTGTCCGGCCCGCCGCCCGGGCCGGACAGGTTCGGGTCCCAGCCGCAGGGCGCGGGAACACCCCCGCGCCCGTACCCGGCGGGATCGTGGAGAACCGGCCCTTGAGGACGGTCACTCCCGTTCGGCGTCGGGGTCCGGCGGCGCTTCCTCGGTGAGCCGGATCCGGCTCGCGAGCCGGTAGTCGACGCGGATGTCCGTGTACACCACTCCGGAGCGGACGCCGTGGGGAAGCCCCGAGCGTTCGCTGCCGGAGGTGCCCTCGTGCTCCGGCTCCCCCTGGGTCCGGGACCTGACCTCCGGCACCTCGCCGAAGGTCAGTTCGTCCGCGGACACGGAGGCGCTGATCTCCACGTCGTACTCGGGCCCGGTCCGGTCGTCCATGGCCTCCCACCTCCCGATCTCCGAACGGTGCGCTCCAGGCTGCTCCAGGCCGCCCCAAGCACAGCGGCCACGGTCCCCGGTGCTCGGCTCCCCCGGCGCCCGGCTCCTCCACTGCCCGGTTTCTCCACCGTCCTACTTCTCCGCCGTGTCGTCGGAGTCCTCCACGACCTCCGCGACGTCCCCGACGTCCTCCACGGCCTTCCCCGCTCCCCGGCCGACGCCCCGCGCGGCCTCCCCGGCGCCCCGGGCCACACCCTCCACCGCGTTCCCGGCTTCGCGGGCCACACCCTCCACGGCGCTCCCGGCACCCCGGCCCACGTCTTCCACCGCGCCGCCCGCGCCCCGGCCCAGGGCTCCCACGGCCTGCCCCGCACCGCCCGCCACCTGGTCGAGCGAGGTCCCCACCCCCCGGGTCACGTGCTCCAGGATCTGCGGGTTGGTGTCGATGGTCTGCAGGACCCGCGTGATGATCTCCCGGACGTTGTCGAGCTGGACCTTGAGCAGGGCCTGGGCCTCGACCCCCTTGAGGGTGAGGCTGACGCGGCCGAGTTCGACGTCCGCGCCCACCTTGAGCTTGAGCAGGTCCAGCACCTCGGCCTGGAGGGAGACGGAGGCCCGCAGGTTCTCGACCTCCAGTCCGATCTCGTCGACCTTGACCACCGGGACGTCGAGGAGCACGTCCGGGTCCTCGACCCCGGGGGCGCGGACCGGGCGCTCGGCACCTGGGACGCGGCCGGTGTGTGCGACGTCCGCCCCGGGGGCCCGGGGCTCAGCGGCTTCGGGTTCGGGGACCTGAGGCTCGGTGGCTTCGGGTTCGGGGGCCTTGGGTGCGGCCGTCGACCGCCTGGCCCGAGCGGGCCCCGCCACGGCCTCCCGTTCGGTGGGCGCGACGTCCCCCCGGGCCTTGCCGCCTCCGCCCTTGGCGGACCGGCCCGTGCTTCCTCCGCTGTCCTGAGTACTCCGTTTCACCTTCTGCGCACCCTTCTGAACGGTCCGGCCAGGCCCCGGGGCCCCGCCTCCCGGCGACGGCCCGCGCCGTCGGCCGTGTCGCGGACACCCCGACTGCCTGTCCGATTTATTGCCGTTTGGGAGTTATGCGTGCATGTTCGCCCCATGTACCCCCGGCCACCGCCCCGAAACGGTTCCCCCTGCTCAGAGCACCTTCGCGCCATCCCGAGCGGACACCCGCCCCGCCCCCGCCGCCCGCCCTGCCGGCGGAACCGGCCACGGCCGCACCCCGGGGCGGGGCACGGACGCGCGCACCCGGACGCGACGGCGCCGGGTGGACCGCGCATGGCGGGACGGCGACGGACGGGTGAACGCGGGCGGGGACGCCCGTACCCGTCTGGACACCGGACTCCGGACACCGCGAGGATCGGTCTCCTACCGAGCCGGGCCCTCGGGCCCGGCGCACACGGAGGTTCGACGTCTTTCGTCCGGCGCCTTCGGGAAGGGCAGGGACAGCGTGGACGAGGGTTCCCGCGAGGAGGTCGTCACCGCGCCCTCACGCAGACGGCGCCCGATCCAGAGCGGGCTGGCCACGGGTCTGGTGATCTTCGTCGGCCTGGGCACGGCCCTCCAGGGGCTCCCGGACCTCGTGCCGGAGAACGGCGGCCTGCTGGTCGTGGTGCTCGCCCTCCTGGGCATGGGGGTCACCGCCTCCGCGCAGGCGCTGCTCGACCGGCTCGACCAGTCCCAGCGGCCCGAGGAGAAACCCGCGCTGCGCCGACGGCTGCCTCCGCCGGTGGACCACTTCACCGGCCACGCCGCCCTCATGGCCGAGCTGCTGGACGAGTTCGCCCGCTTCCCCCGCCGGGGCGCGCGCCGCCTGGTCGGCCGACCCGCGTGGAGGGCGGGGAGGCGCGGCTCCCGGGGCCCGCTGGCCATCGCGATCACCGGCGAGGGCGGCACCGGCAAGAGCCAGCTCGCCGCGCAGGTCGTCGACAGGGTGGCCGACCGCTTCCCCGACGGCAAGCTGGAGTTCGAGCTCTACGGCGGCGCGGCGCACGAGGCCCCGCCCGAGACGCGCTCCTCCGTGCTCGGCCGCTCCGTTCCGGGCCACCGCTCCCGCAAGGGCGGATCCGAGGGCCCCGACCCGATCGCCCCGGCGCGCCGCGAACCCCGTCGGCCCGAGGACGTCCTCGTCCAGATGATCACCGAGGTCGGGGGCCGCCCGCCCGACGGGGCCTCCCTGGAGGAGCTGTGCGTGCTGTGGCGGACCGCGACCGAGCAGCGCCGACTGCTGGTCGTCCTCGACAACGCCAAGGACTACGCCCAGGTGGAACCGCTGCTGCCCGGCGGCCGGGGGTGCGCGGTCCTGATCACCAGCCGCAACGACTTCCCCGACGCGGCGCAGCCCATGCTGCGCAGGCACCTGGACCCCCTTCCGCACGAGGAGGGCACGGAGCTGCTCAACCGGCTGGTGCGCGACTCGCCCCGCCCCCTGTCGGAGGCCGACCGCGCCGCGCTGCCCGGCCTCGTCTCCGCGTGCCACGGGTTCCCGCTGGCCATCTGCCTGGTGAGCACGCAGGTCACCCAGGAGCGGGGACCCGGCGCCGCCGATCTGTTGCGCCATATGAGCGACCCGGCCCTGCGGCTGACCGTGCCCGGGCCACAGGCCATCGCCCAGTCCCTCGCGTTCAGCCTCCAGCAGTGCGAGCCGCGGGAGCGGCTGCTGCTGAGCCGCCTGGCCGGAGCCGGTCTGACCACCTTCACCGCGTGGGCGGCCGCCGCCCTGCTCGACGTCTCCGAGGACGAGGCCAAGCCGCTGCTGCTGCGGATGAGCCACCGGTACCTGGTGACGTACCTGTACGAGGCGGGAGGGTTCGACCGGTTCCAGCTGCACGACCACGTCCGCGAGACCCTGCTGACGGCGGGTCCCCGGGTCCTGGGCGTGCCGGAGGAGGAGCTGCCGGACTGGTCGCGGGAGGAGCTGGGGTTCGCGGTGGAACGGCTGCTGCGCGCCTTCGACCGGATCGCGGAGGCTGCGGCGAGCCGGGCCGCGCCGCACGAGTGGAGCTTCGGGGCGTCGCTGCCCGGCGGCGACGCCGAGCGACACGGCGGGGGCGACCCGGCCCCGATCGGACCGAGGGGCCCGGCCGACCCCATGGCGTGGCTGGAGACCGAACTGCGGGGCTTCGAGGTCTGCTTCCACTGGACGCAGCCGCGCGCGACCGCCGAGGACGACCCGCCGCGCGGGCGGGCCACCGAACGGGAGCGGCAGCGCGAGCGGGCCATCGGGTACGGGTGGCGGCTGCGCCGGGCCTTCGCCGTGCTGTGCCGGACCGGGCGCACGCAGTGGGAGGCGGTGCGCGAGGCCACCCAGCAGGCGACCGCGCTGGCCCTGGAGATGGGCGAACCGCTCGCCTACGGGGTCGCCCTGCTCGACCGGGCCGAGGTGGCCAGCGGCCACGGCGACCACGACACCGGCTACGAGCGCGCCCTGACCGCGCTCTACATCCTGGAGCAGCTGGGGGCGGAAGCCGATCCGCGCTGGAAGGCGCGGGCGCACCGGGCGGTCGGGGTGAACCTGTACCGCCGGGGCGACCTGGACGACGGCCGGGCCGAGATCGAGGAGGCCGTGCGGATCTTCTCCGAGCACGGTGACCGCTGGTGGCAGGTGCGCGCCCTGTGCAACCTGGCCGAGGTGGACCGCTTCCAGGGCTACCTGGAACGGGCCTACGAGGCGCTCACCCGCGCGCAGGACCTGCTGGTGGGCTCCCAGGACTCCCAGGAGCAGTGGGCCAGGGTCCGGTTGCAGAAGGGGGAGGTGCTGCGGCTGCGCGGGTTCACGCTCAACGCCTGGTTCCTGCTGGAGGACGAGAGGGAACGGCTCTCCCGTGCGCCGAACGGGGACTGGTACCACGCCCGCTACCTGCGTTCGCTGGGCCGGTTGCCGACCAACGAGCTCAACCGGGAGGCCTGGGAGTGCGAGCTGCTGCTCAGCCCCGCGCGGGAGCGCGACCGCCGCCGCCTGACCGCGCGCGACCCCGGGTGGCCGGGCAGGCAGCGGGCCAGGGTGGCCGGCCTGTTCGCCGACGGGGGGATGGAGTACGCCGAACGCTGCGCCGAGGTGCGGCCCGCGCGCGGGCTGCTGCGCCGACGGGAGAGGCTGCGCGACACCTGGCAGGTCGCGGACCAGATCGCGCGGCTGCGCGACGCCGAGCGGGCCTTCGTCGAGATCGGTGACGACTGGGGGCGCTGGCGCACGTGCCTGGTCCTGGGACAGGCCCGGATGGCCGTGGACCGGGATCGGGGCAAGGAGGAGATGCTGCGGGCCGCCGAGGGCTTCCGGGAACTGGGGGACAAGTGGTGGCACGCCCGCGCGCACCGCATGGCGGCGGAGTCGCTGCAACAGGCCGAGCGGCTGCCCGAGGCCGAGGAGCTGGCCAGGGTCGCGGTGGACGGCTACCGGGGCCTCCAGCACCGTTCGGGGCAGCTGCGGGCGATGAAGCTGCTGGCGGGGATCATGACCCGCCGCGACCTCCTGGAGGCCTGGCGCACGCTCAACGAGGCCGAGGGGCTCGCGGAACAGGGTGTCCGGCTCGGAACGGTGCCGTTGTCGCTGCTCGGGGAGATCCGGGACATGCTGCGCGTCATCGAGCACGGTTCGGACTCGGCCCCCGGCACCGACCCGGTACGCCAGTCCGGGGGCCCGGCCGGGAGCCCGGGGTCGCGGACCGCTGAGCCGGGGTAGGGGCCCGGGCGGCCGGAACCGGTGCGCCGGGCGGGCCGAGGCGGAAGACGTCTCCGCCGTACCAGCGGCCGGTCGGGCACCGGCCCGAGCGCCGGGACGTCCGGGCCCGGGGCCGGTGTGGAAGGTGTGGGGCCGCGGGGAGCGCGCGAGCGCGTCAGTTGGGGAACCACATGATGAGGTTGCGGGAGTAGACCAGGACGAAGGCCGTAGCCACCACGGCCGCGGTTCCCGCGGCGAGCGCGAGGGAGCGCGGGCGCGGGGCGGGGCACCGTCGGACCGCGGCCCATCCGAGGAACGCGGCACCCGCGGCGATGGAGCAGGACCAGTAGACCGGGGACGTGGTGTCCGCGATGTAGAGGAGTCCGTACGCCCCCTCGCCGACGAGCACGCCGCTCATGGCGCCCGCAGCCGGCGGGGCGAGGCGGGACCGCGTGCGCAGCGCGTTACCGCCCCAGCCCAGGACCGGCCCCACCAGGGCGGCGGCCGTCAGCCAGAAGAACGTCCCCCCTGGCGAGGCGGAGAATCCGCGCAGGACGGAAGCGATGTCGTAGCCGAGGACCATCGCCGCCAGCGACAGCGCGCCCGCGATCGCCGAGACCCACGGGCGCGGGGAGAGCATGCCGAGAAGGAAGGCGACCAGGCTCCAGCTCCCGGCCGAGTTCGCCAGCGGGGCCAGGCCGTGGGGAAGCAGTCCCTGCGCGTAGGACGTCAGGAACCCCGTGAGGAGTCCCGCGCCGACGGCCGCGCCCAGAGGGGTCAGCAGCGCGCTCGGGGAAGCGGGTACGGGCTCGGTCGCGGGCTTCTCCGTGTCTGCGGCCATGGGGTCTGTTCCGTTCCGTCGTCGCGTGCTCGCCACGGACAGGGCGGCCTGTCCTCACCGGGGTTAACGCCGCGCCCCGCTCCCCCGGTTCGTCGGGCTCAGACCATGCCGCCGTTGGCGTAGAGGGTCTGGCCGTTGACCCAGCGGCCGGGCCCGGCGAGGAAGGAGACCACCTCGGCGATGTCCTCGGGGGCGCCGAGGCGCCCGAAGGGGTTCATCCCGGCCAGCCGCTCCACCTGCTCCTCGCTCTTGTCCGCCAGGAACAGGTCCGTGGCGGTGGGCCCGGGGGCGACGGCGTTCACCGTCACGTCCCGGCCCCGCAGCTCCTTGGCCAGTACCGGGCTGATCGCGTCCACGGCGCCCTTGGAGGCGGCGTAGGCCGCGTAGGTCGGCAGGGCGAGCTTGCCGACCGAGGTGGAGACGTTGATGATCGCCCCGCCCCGGCGAACCCTCCTGGCCGCCTGCTGGTTGACCACGAAGGTGCCCCGGATGTTGGTCCGGTGCATGCGGTCGAGGTCGGCGAGGTCGAAGTCGGCCACGGTGTCCAGGAGCATGATCCCGGCGGAGTTGACCACGACGTCCACGCCGCCGAACCGCTCCTCGACCGAGTCGAAGGCCGCGCGCACGGCGTCCTCGTCGGCGACGTCGGCCCGGATCGCGACGGCGCCGCCGCCCGCGTCGGTGACCGCGGCGACGGCGGCCTCCGCCGCGGCGGTGTTGCCCGCGTACACGATCGCGACGTCCTGGCCGTCGGCGGCGAGGCGTTCGGCCATCGCCCGTCCGATACCGCGCGACCCGCCGGTCACCAGCGCCACACGCTGTTCGGTGCTGCCCATGATCGTCCTCCCGTCGGGGCGGCCTTCCGCCCACCCTTGATAACGCTGATAACACTAGTACTTGATCGACGATAACACAAAGGCGATATCAGAATTCCGTTATCATCGATACATGGCTTCCCGCAGCGACAACCGGCAGAAGGTCATCGAGGCCGCCGCAGACCTTCTCAGGAACCACGGGCGCACCGCGGTCACCACGCGAGCCGTCAGCACCGCGGCCGAGGTGCAGCCCCCGACGATCTACCGCCTGTTCGGTGACATGGACGGCCTGCTCAACGCCGTGGCCGCGGACGGTTTCACCCGTTACCTGGCGCGCAAGACGGCCCAGCCCGCCTCGTCCGACCCGGTGGAGGACCTGCGGGGCGGCTGGGACCTGCACGTCGGGTTCGGTGTGGAGAACCCGGCCCACTACCTGCTGATGTACGGCGACCCCGCGCCGGGCGGAAGCGGTGAGACCACACGGGAGGCCCGGCGCGTCCTGCTCACGCTGGTGCACCGGGTCGCGGAGGCCGGCCGGCTCGTCGTCGGTGTCGAACAGGCGGCGGACATGGTGCACGCCGCGGGCATGGGCGTCACCCTCAGCCTGATCAGGGCGGGCTCCGACCGGCCCGACCTGTCGCTGTCCGTCAGGACGCGCGAGGCGGTCCTCACGGCGATCACCTCCGCCCCCGGCGCCGACACCGGCGTGGCGGCCGGCACCGGTCCCGGAGCCGACCTGGACCGCGAACCCGCTCGTCGGGCGATCGCCCTGCGCTCGGTCCTGGACCGGTCGCGGGCGGAGCTCAGCCACGGCGAGCGCATCCTGCTGGGCGAACTCCTCACCCGCCTGGCCGACGCGGAACCGGGGTCCCGCGACCTCTGACCCGCCCGCCCCCTCAGCCGCCGGCGGCGGCACCGCACAGGACACGGAAGCGGAACAACGGCGACGGCATGGCAACCGGCGGCACGTGTCGCGCGTGGAAGAGGAGGACACCGCGCGAGCCACATTCGGGAGCGCTCCCAACACGCTCCGTGACCACGGGACGCGTTCCCGGCTCCCGCCCGGGAGCGGAGGGCACGACGGGCCCGCGGCCGGGACGACCGCTGACGTCCCCGTCCGGCGCACCCCGGAGGAACGCTTCCCCGTTCTCCCGCGCCCCGCCCGTCGGCCCCTTCCCCACCAGTCCGCATTCCCCACCAGTACGAAGACTCCGGAACGGAACATCCGAGATGCCGAGAAGTCCCCAGACCCCCTCACTGCTCCTGAGAGGGGCCTGCGCCTCCACCTCCGCCCTCCTGGCCTTCGGGCTGCTGCCCGCCGCCCCCGCGCTGGCCGAGACCGCCGTCAACCCCGTGTCCGGCAACCAGGGCTTCCTCGTGGTCACCGAAGGCGACGCGGTCCTGGCGGGCAACGAGTCCGAGGGAGCCATCGCGGTCGGCGGCGACCTCGTGTTCGGCGACTACAACGTGGCCGCCCACACAGCCGGTTCCCACACCGCCGAGGGGGACGAGCACCCCACCGCCCTCCTGGTGAACGGCCGGGTGGACTTCGGCGCCAGCGAGGGCGACCTCAAGGTGCTCCAGAGCGGATACGTCAAGGTCGGCGCGGCCGCGGACGCCGACATCAGCACGACGGACCACAACGGCGCCCAGGTCAACACCGTGGTCGCCGGTCCCGAGGGCCGTGAGAGCACACCGCGGATCTCGCTCACCGTCCGCCAGCCGCAGGAGTCCGTCACCGGCCCGGCCCTCGACGTCGCGGGGCTGTTCCCCGCCTACCGCGAGCGCTCGGCCGGACTCGCCGCGTGCGAGGGCGGGGTGGTCCCGCTGCGGACGGGCGAGGGCTCCGAGGCCCTGCCGCCCTTCGAGCGGGGCGCCAACGTCACCCTGCCGCTGGCCCAAGGCGCCCAGAACGTGTGGAACGTCGCCGCCGAGGACCTGGCCGCCCTGGAGGTCATCACCTTCGAGGACAAGCCCGGACCGGACGCGCCGCTCCTGGTCAACGTCGACACCTCGGGTGTGGGCGGACGGTTCGAGTGGCGCACCCCCAACATGGCCGGGATCGGGCTGGAGGAGGCCCGCTACGTGCTGTTCAACTTCGGGGACGCCGCCTCCGTCACCTTCACCCCCGACAGCCGGACCCTGGAGGGCACCGTCTTCGCCCCCGACGCGAAGGTGAGCTGGCTGTCGCCGAGCAACATCGAGGGCAACGTCGTGGCCGCCTCCTTCGAGCACGGCTCCCTGTCCGCGGGCGTCGTCGGCAACGGTGAGCTGCACAACGGCGACTTCTCCGCGGAGCTGACCCCGTGCGGGCCCGGCGGGGGCGAGACCCCCGAGGAGCCGGGAGAGCCCGAGCCGACTCCGGACGGTGAGGAGCCCGAGGCCCCCGAGGAGGAGCCGACCGAGGCTCCCGTCGCGGAGGAGACGCCCCGTGAGGAGCCCTCCGCGTCCCCCTCACCCGAGCAGGCTGCCGGATCGGACGGCGGTCTGGCCGTGACCGGCGCGAGCCTGTGGGGACTGGTCGGCGCGGCGGTGGTGGCGATCGGGGCCGGTGTGGCGGCCTTCGTGTTCACCAGGCGCAGGAAGTCCGGGTCCTCCGTCTGAGGGAGGTCCGCGGGAAAGGCGGCACGGGACCGGCCGCCGGTCCGGTGACCGGGACGCTGACTGCGGGGGCCTCGGCGGCGGTCGGCACCGGTACCGTCCGCCTGAGTTCCGCACGGGGGCTCCGATCCGGGTGATCGGAGCCCCAGGCGTTCACCGGGGCTCCTCGGTGTCCGGCGCCTCCCGCCCGTCCGGCTCGGGGTACTCCTCGCGGATGCGCAGCGCCAGCTCGCTGAAGCCGCCCCGCTCCAGGACGATCACCTGTTCGTGGACGAACTTCGCGCGTTCCCCGGCGTCCTCGAAGGAGTCGGCCAGCCCGCGCAGGATGGCCACCTGCACGTCGCGTTCAGCCGACTCGGGGCCTTCCTCGGCGGGCCACCAGTAGCTCTCGTACCCCTCTTCGTCGACGTCGCTGCCCGGGCCCGGGGACGGCTCGGGCCCGTCGTCCCCACCGAGGTCGAGCGGGTCGTCCAGCGGGTCGGGACCGCCGAAGGCGTCGAGGCCCCCGTTCACGGCCGGCGCCGAGGGGACCTTCGGGCGCGGGGAGGGCGAGGCGGCCAGATGCGGGGGAGGCGCCTGACCGACCCGGGAGGGCGGGAGATCCTCCAGCTCCTCCTCGGCGTCGCGGACGGCCTCGCGCAGCTCGCGGTCCTTGCGGAGGGCGGCCATGCGGCGCAGCCGTTCGGCGTCCTCCTCCGGCAGGCGCAGGCTCACCTCCTCCGCCCACACCACGACCCCGGCTCCGGTGACCGCCGTCTCCACCGCGAGCCGGGCGGCCAGCTCGCACTCGGCCGTCCCGTGGTCGCCGGGTCGGACGCCGCGGGTCAGCCCGGACGCGCGGGTGACCACCGCCAGGACGGCGGGGGCGACCGGGTTGCGCAGGCTCAGGTCAACGTGGCCCTCCCACCGCCAGTGGACCACGGCGGAGAACACCAGGTCGTAGTCCCGCGCGGCGCTGGGCAGCGCGACCGGGCGGATCCGGGTGCCGCCGCGTTCACCGAAGGCTCGGAGCGTTTCGTCCTGTCCGCCGTGGGCCTGCGCGGAAGAGGTGTGGGCGGTCGCGTCGGCGGCGTCCGGAGCCGCCACGGCGGCCGCGGCGTCACCGAGGTACGGGGCGAGGGCGCCCAGCACCAGCACGGCCGGGATCCACAGCAGGGTCCACAGACCGATCAGGGGGTACAGGACACAGGGCACCACGACCACGACCGTGGCGGCCGCCACGAGGTGCGCGCGGCTCAGGGGGGTGACGGGGGTGACGGTGTGCCTCCTCTCGCGGCGCGGTCGCACCGGACGGACCCGCTCGGGCGAACGGGGCTCCGCGACGCGGCACGGTCCTGGGCGAACCGGCGCGATCCCTTCCGGCGACATCCGACAGTCTGCCCCAGATCCGGAGCGGACGCGTCACGAACCGGTGCACACGCCTTACGAGCACGTCGCATCCACCGGACGGGCCCCGTGATCCGGGCCCCGAGCCGCGCGTTCCCACGCATCCCACGCGCCCCGTGAGCCCCGCCCTTGCGAGCGTCCCCCGGCACCCCGGCGGGACGCGCCGCACCACCGCGAACCACGAGCCACGACACCCCGTGTGAGCCCCCGGCTCACCCTCCCGGCACGCCTACGAGGCGCTCACACCACCGGGGACCACGGCCCCGCGAGCCCCCGGAGAACCACCGCCCCGCCGACGGTTCCCGAACCCGCCAGGCGAACACCCGACCAAGGGAACGTGTCCCCCGCACCCCTGTTGGACGAACACCTGCCACCGTGTCGGCTCCGGGGTCGCCTCGGGTCTTCGAAACGGCACAGAATGCGATCATCCCCCGCGACTCACCCCCCGGACCCACCCTCGTCGCCGAGCCCGCTCTCGGAGCCAGCCCATGTTCTCAGCACCCGCCCGGACCGGACGCCGTTTCCGGCCCGAGGTCCAGGGTCTGCGCGCCGTCGCCGTCCTCCTGGTCCTCGTCTACCACCTCAACCCCGCCCTGCTACCGGGCGGTTACGTCGGCGTCGACGTGTTCTTCGTGATCTCCGGCTTCCTCATCACGTCGCTGCTGTACCGCGAGGCCACCGAGCACGGCAAGGTGTCGATCGGCGGCTTCTACGTGCGCCGCATCCGGCGCCTCCTGCCCGCCGCGACGACCGTGCTCCTGGTCACCGGCGCGGTCGCGCTCTTCCTGCTGCCCGTCACCCGCCTGGTGGACACCGCCTGGCAGCTGGTGGCGTCGGCCGCCTACGTGGAGAACCTCTACCTGGCCCAGCAGGCGGTGGATTACCTGGCCGCGGACGACCCGCCCAGCCCCGTCCAGCACTTCTGGTCGCTGTCGGTGGAGGAGCAGTTCTACCTGGTGTGGCCGCTCCTGTTCGTGGTGTGGTCCCTGGCCCGGCGACGCTGGCGGGCCTCCGCCGGGACCCTCACCGTCCTGTTGGGCGCGGTGCTGGTGCTGTCCCTGGCCTGCTCGGTGCTGCTGACCTCGCGGGAGGCGGCCTCGGCGTACTTCCTGCCGACGACCCGCGCCTGGGAGCTGGCCGTCGGCGGCCTGCTCGCGATCGGGCTGGCGCACGGCGGCCTGCCCCAGCGCTGGCGCGCGCCCCTGGGCTGGCTCGGCCTGGTCGCCATCGCCGGTTCCGCGGTGGCCTATGACGACGCCACGCCCTTCCCCGGCTGGGCGGCGATCCTGCCGGTCCTGGGCGGCGCGGCGGTGATCGCCGCCGAGGACTCCCCCGCGAGGCTGTCGGCGTCCCGGCTGCTGAGCACCGCGCCCGCCCGGTGGATCGGCGACGTGTCGTACTCGCTGTACCTGTGGCACTGGCCGCTGATCGTCTTCGCGCTGGTGCTGCTGGGGCAGGAGAGCCTGGGCGCGGTGGAGGCACTGGCGGTCGCGGCCGCGTCCGTGCTGCTGGCGTGGGCGACCAAGGTGTGGGTGGAGGACCCCGTGCGCGACCGTGGCCTGGTCCGCCGCGGCCGCTCCGCCCTGGCCGTGGCCACGGCGGGCGTGGTGACGGTGGCCGCGGTGAGCGGCGCGGTGTACGTGCGGGCCGACCAGGAGCGGTCGGTGACCTTCAACCCGGCGGTGCACACCGGTCCCGCCGCCCTCGGCCGGACCGCTGACGCGGGTCCGCTCTACCCCTCCCCCGTCAACGCGGAGGACGACGTGCCCACACTGTACGACGACGACTGCCAGGCCTCCCACTCCGAGACCGACCCCTCCGACCCGTGCGTGTACGGCCCCGAGGACGCCACCCAGGACGTGGCCGTGCTCGGGGACTCGCACAGCGCCCAGTGGGTCACCGCGCTGGAGGGGATGGCCGAGGAGCGGGGCTGGCGGCTGCACCTGTACACCAAGTCCTCGTGCGCCTTCACCGACACGGTGATGAAGGGCCCCGACGGTGGCCCGTACACGGCGTGCAGCGACTGGAACCGCGCGGTGATCGGCGAACTGGAGGAGCTGCGGCCGGACCTGGTGTTCACCAGCTCCTCCACCGCCAGCGACCCGGCCGAGGAGACCACCCCGGAGGAGGACCTGGTCGTGGTGGCCGAGGGCATGGGTCGTCTGTGGGAGGAGGTGGCGCGGGTCAGCGGCGAGGTCGTGGCGCTGCGCGACACCCCGCGCGCCCGCCGGGACGTGGTGGAGTGCGTGGCGGCCAACCTGGAGGACCCCTCACCGTGCGAGCGGTCCGAGCGGGACGCGCTCCAGGACGCCGACCCGCAGGAGATCGCGGCCCGCGAGTCCGGGGGCGAGGTGCACTGGGTCGACCTCACCGACCGGTTCTGCGTGGACGGCGGGTGCCCGGCGGTGATCGGCAACGTGATGGTCTACCGCGACTCCGGGCACATCACCAGCACCTACATCGACCTGCTCACCGATGACCTGGCCGCGAGAATGGACGAGGCGCTGGAGTCCTGAGCGCGCCCCGCGTGGGCAGCGCGGGAAAAGCGCGAAGCGGCGCGGGATATCCCGCGATGGCGCGTTTCCCCGCATGAAATACCCCTTTTCTCATGAAACGAGAAAAGGGGTGTTTTTCTTGGTTGATGTCGCAGTATGAGCAGTTCGAACCGGTTCTGCGCGCACGGGGAACACCCACGGACACGCGCGAAACCAAAAGGCCCGTGTTCTCCCCGTCAACGCACGCATGAGGGGTATGCTCGTGACCCGAAACGGCCGCACAGGGAGAACACGGGAAATCCCCGGCCGTGAAAGGCGGAGCCGATGCAGGGACGCGAAGCGACCGGGACCGGCGGGGCGGTAGCGATCACCGCCTCCGGCCCCAGAGGAGCCGCGTGAACTGACCGGCACCGCCTCCGGGGCCCGCCGCCCACCCCCCTCACCGGACCGTACGACCACGACCACACGAGGGGAGCGGGATCGCACGATGCCCTGGGACGCACAGGAACGCACACGCTACGAGGACGAGGTGCTGGTGGCCGCGCGCGCCCACGGGCTGCCCGCGGACCTGTTCACGCGCTACGGTGTCGAACCCCGCCTGGAGCTGCGGCTGTGCGCCGATCCGGCCGCGTTCACCGAGCACGTCAACGAGGTGTGCGCCCACTGGCGCGCGCTCCGGAGCAGCCGCCGCTCCCTGAGGGAGGTGCTGGACGACCTCATCGCCGAGCACGAGCGGCTGGAGGGCGAGGGCGCGCTGACGCACGCCCACTTCCGGCAGGTCCGCGCCGACGAGGCCCGACGGGTCCTGAACACGTGGTCCGAGATCGCCGGGGGTCTGACCACCTCCCTCCTGGACCGCGACACCCTCCGGTCGATGATCGCGCCGGTGGGCGTCACCGAGGCCGACGCCGAGCGCGTCCTGCTCGAACACGGCGTGCGCGTCGTGGACCGGCTTCCCGAACTGGACGACGCCCCGTCCGAGGACACCCTGCGCGCCCTGCGCGGGCACCTGCGCACCCGGGGCGTGCCCTTCTCCCCCATGGAGGTCTTCGGGGAGCAGCGCCTGGCCGAGGGGTTCACCGTGCTGGACGGCTTCCGGCTCCACGACGGCACCGCCCTGGACAAGGCCGCCCTCGACGAGGCGGTCCAGCGCGTACGGCTGGAACCGGAGTCCGAGGGCAGGGCTGCGGCCGAGAACGTGCTGGAGATCCTGCGCGCCGAGGGAGACCGGGCCGACGCCCTCGTGCTGGGGGAGATCGTCGGCGACCTGCGGGAGCGCCCGGAGGCCCTGAACGAGTCCGGGCTGGCCCGGCACTGGGTCAGCCGGGGGCTGGCCGAGGAGGAGGCACTGCTGCTGTCCGCGGCCGTGCGGCGGTCCGCCCCCGGCGCCGACGCGCCCGCACGGGCGGAGCGCGACGTGCACGACCTGCTCGCGGACAACCGGCTGCGCCAGGCGCAGGAGGCCGCCGAGGACCTGCCCGAGGACCACGACCTGCACGAGCGCCTGCGCGCGCGGATGCAGCAGGTGGAGGAGCTGACCGCGCAGGCGGAGCGGGCGCTGCGCGCGGGCGACCGGGAGGAGGCCGCCCGGGCCCTGGCCGCGGCGGCGGACGCCGCGGCCGACGACGAGGCGCTCGCCGCCCGGCTCGGCGAGGTGGCGACGCCGCCGCCGCGCGGCGTGGAGGCCAGGGTCGACGGCCGGAACGTGGTGGTCTCCTGGCAGCCCGGCCCCGCTCCGGACGAGTCGGTCACCTACCGGGTGACACGGCGCACCGGGCGGGACGGGAGCGCCCGCGAGGCGCTGGTGGGCGAGTCGTCGGGAAACGAGGTCACCGACACCGGAGCGCCCGTGGGAGCGGAGGCGCGCTACGCGGTGGTGGCGGTGCGCGACGGCCTCGGGGTGTCGGAGGAGGCGTCGTCCGCGCCGGTGATGATCGCGCCGGAGGTCTCCTCGCTGCGGGTGCGCGCCGGGGAGCGGTCGGTGTCCGGCTCCTGGCAGGCCCCGGCGGAGGCGGTGCGCGTGGAGGTGCTGCGCGGTGTGGGGGCGCCGCCGCGCGGCGCGGGCGACGGCGTGCGCGTGGAGACGGACGGGTCGGGGTTCTGCGACACCGACGTCGAGATGGACGTGGAGTACCACTACCGGATCCGCGCGGTCTACGTGACCTCGAACGGGCACGCGCGGGGATCGGCGGGGCTCGTGCGCCGGGCCAGCCCCGGCCCGTGCCCGGAAGCGGTGCGGGACCTGTCCGTGGTGCCGGACGGCGGCGCGGACTTCCGGGCCTCGTGGACACGGCCCTCCCGGGGGAGGGTCGTGCTGCGGGTCGGGGAGGAACCGCCCGAGTGGCCTCTGGGCACGGTGCTCGGCCCCGACGACCTGGAGTCCTACGGCCGTGAGGTGGCCCAGACCCCGGTGGCCGACGACGGGGGGTCCCCCGAGGGCAGTGGGGCCGATTGGAACAGCGGAACGGGTGTTCGCGCAGGCGCGGGCCGTGCCTCGGGGCCGCCCCCGGGGTCGGCGAACGGTCACGCGGACCCCGCGCGCGGGGGGATGCCCGGCGAGGAGAGGGAGGGCGTGCGCGTGCTCGGGCCCGGGGAGAGAAGTACGGGCCACACCCGCACCGCCCCCGTCCAGGACGCCCGCACCCCGCACGCGCCGCGCACCGGCGCCGCGGCTCCCGAGGAGGGCAGGGCCCGTCCCCGTGAGGGCGCGTTCCGCGACACGGGCCACTCGCACACCATGCCACCCGAGGAGACAGGGGCCAGCCCTCGTGAGGGTGCGCCCCACGTAACGGGTCACCCGAACACAGTGCCCTCCGAGGAGGGCGGGATCCGCTCCCCCGAGGGGGCGTTCCACGCCGCGGGCCACCCGCGCACCGCGCCCTTCGAGGAGGACGGGCACGGGGGGACCGAGGGCATCCGCGTCCTGGGGCCGGGCGAGAGGAGCCCCGCCCGGAGCCGGGGCGCCGACCACGGCGCGGGCGCCCGACGCGAAGGCTTCGCGGACGAGGAGGGAGAGGGAGTCCGGATCCTGGCCCCCGGTGAGCGGCCCTCGGGGCAGACCCGGACCGTTCCCGGCCAGGACGCCCGCACCCCGCACGCGCCCTCCAGCGGTTCCGCGGCGCCCGGAGGTGCCGCGGGGGACCGTGCTCCCGCCCCTGCCGAGGGGCCCGGTGAGCGCATCCGCAGTGTCGGAAGGCACGCCAGGCTCTCCCCCGCCGCGGAGTCCCCGGCACCGGCGGCCACCGGGGCGGGGGACGGTGCCCTCGGCACTCCCGCGCGCACCGGGGCGGACGCCCGCGACGGGCGCGAGCACTCCGTGAACGCCCGGGCGGTGCCCGCGGCCGACGGCGCCGACCTGCCGCGCGTGGTGCTGCCCTCCCCGCCCGCGGGCGGGGAGGGCGAGGGCGCCCGCGTGTTCGGCTCCGCGGGGCGGACCGGCGCCGACCTCCACGACGACGAGACCCGCACGGCGAACCCGCCGTCGCACCGCGCGGCCGCGGGCGACCGGCCGGGGGGCGGACCGGTGGTGCCCCCGCAGGGCGTCGCCCTCCACGACCGCGCCGAGGGGCGCGCCGCCACGGGCCTGCTCACGGACGCGGCGTCCCCCGGGGCCGGGCACGGCGGTACGGCCACGTACTCCGGACCCGGGAGACCGGAAGGTCCGGGGGCTTCCGGCGGCCGGGTGGCGGGAGGCCCGGACGCGCCCGGCGGCACGCACGAAGGACATGCGAAGGCCGGGGCTCCCGAGGCAGCTGGGAACCGAGGTGCGTCAGCGACTCCTGACACCGCGGGGGCTCCTGACGCGGAAACGGTCACCAGCACACCGGGGAGCCTCGGAAGAGGAACAACCGGAAACCCCGAGCCGGCGGCGACCACCGGCGTCACACACCACGCCCCCGGAACGGCAGCGCCCACCGGTGTGCCGGGAACCCCCGGAACAGCCGGGAACCGTGGGCCAACCGCGCACGCTGGTACTCAGGGGGTTCCCGGGACGCCAGCGGCCGGAGCGGCCCCGTGGAACCGCGGGTCGGCCGCCACGGCGGTACCGGGGAACCGCATGAGCGCGGCCGAGGAACAGGGCGCGCACCAGGCACAGGCCCCTCGGGAGGAACGGGAACGGGTGGCGTTCACCCTGGAGTCGGGCACCAACCACGTCCTGGCGGTGACGGTGGCGGGCGACCAGGCGGTCGTGGGCGTCTCCGTGCGGGTGACCGCGGCCCCGCCCGTGGAAGGGCTGCGCGCGGAACGGTTCGACACCTCGGTCCGGCTCGGGTGGACCTGGCCCGAGGACGCCTGCGCGGCGATCATCTCCTGGCGCCCCGAGGAGCGCGGCACGGAGACCTGGACCGGCGGCCAACTGCGCTGCACCCGCCGCCAGTACTCCTCCGACGGGGGCTTCGAGACGCTCATGGGCCCCGAGTCGGTGCGGGTGGACGTGCGCGCCGTCGTCCCCTTCGAGGGCGGGGAGGCGGTGAGCTCCGCCGCGACCGTCACCGTTCCCGGCAGGGCCGTGCTCGACTACCGCGTGGAGTCGGCGGGCCTGCTGCGCCGGGACCGGGTGGTGCACCTGGTCGCGGAGGAGGACTGCACCATGCCCGAGGTGGTCGTGGTGTACGCCGACGGCCCCGTCCAGCCGCACACCGCCGACCAGGGGACGGTGCTGGCGGTCCTGCCCGCCCAGTACCTGTCGGCGGGCGAGTGGGTCTCGGTGCGCGTACGGCCTCCGCGGGGCACCGGCCAGGGCTGGCTGATGTGCTTCCCGGCGGACGACGACGGGACGGGGGTGCGGCTGCGCCAGCCCCCGGTGAGGGAGTTGAGGTGTTGAGAAGCCTGGACGCCGTGCGCTCGCTGATCCCCGTCGAGGGCCGCCTCCTGGTGTGCCCCTACTGCTACTCGCGGTTCGCCGAGCGCCGCATCCGCTTCCGGTGCACGGGGCGCCCGGGACCGGACGGGCGGGTGTGCGCGCCGGTGGAGGACGCCGCGATCCGCGCCCAGTTGGGGCGGCGCGAACGGTTGCCGCCGGTCTTCGAGGCCGACGGGCGCAGTGCCCGGGCGGTGTGCCCGGAGTGCGCGTCGACCACCGGCAGACAGGTGTGCGCCACCTGCCACGCCCAGCTCCCCGTGAACTTCGGACGGATCCGCAGCCGGATGATCGCCCTGGTCGGAGCGCGCGACGCGGGCAAGACGGTGTTCATGACGGTGCTCATCCACGAGCTGATGAACCGCGTGGGCTCCCGGTTCGACGCGTCGGTGGGGGGTTCGGACGACCAGACCCGGTACCGGTTCCACGCCGACTACGAGACCCCGCTCTACGAGGAGGCGCGGCTGCTCGGCGCCACCCGGCGCACCGGGGTCACCCGCGAACCGCTGGTGTTCCGGTTCACGACCCAGCGCCGGGGGCTGGGCGGCAGGCGGCCGCAGCACACGCTGCTGTCGTTCTTCGACACCGCAGGGGAGGACCTGACCTCCGAGGCGAGCGTGGAGGCGAACCTGCGCTACCTCAACAGCGCCGACGGGATCATCCTCCTGCTGGATCCGCTCCGGATGGAGGGCACCCGGCAGCTGGCCGCCGCGGGCGGGCGACCGCCCGCCCCGGACAGGGCGCGGAGCCGACCGCTGGACATGCTGGGGCGCGTCACCGACCTGCTGATGAGCCGCCCCGGAGCCGTCAACAGGCTGATCCAGGTGCCCATGGCGGTGTGCCTGACCAAGATCGACGCGCTGCACGGCGAACTGGACGAGGGCTCGCCCCTGCACCGGCCGCAGCCCACCGCGCCGTTCTTCGACGAGTCCGACAGCCAGGACGTGCACGCCCAGATCCAGCAGCTGCTGCACCGGTGGGACGGCGGCGGGGTGGACGGCCACGTGCGCAACCACTACCGCAACGCCCGCTACTTCGGGGTGTCGGCCCTGGGCGGCGTCCCCGACGCGGGCAACCGCGTGCGCGGCGGGGTGCGCCCCTACCGGGTCGCCGACCCGTTCCTGTGGATGCTCAGCGAGTTCGGGGTCATCCCCTCGCGCGAGGCGTCCCGGTCCTGAGTCCGGCCCGGCGGACCCGCCGGGCCGGGGTGTCCGGGCCCCTGTGAACCACCACCGATCCAGAACCAGACCCCCCGCGACGACCAGACCGAAGGGGTGCGCCGATGGGCTTCGCGCAGCTGTACTACACCTCGTGCGAGCACGGCCTGTCCGGTTACGCCGGGTACCAGTTCAACGCGGCGACCCCCGGGGTGGACCCCCGGGTGCTCAGGGAGGTCGAGCGGTTCACCGTGTACGAGCCGCCGCGGTCCCGCGATCGCGTCGACGAGCACCCGGTCAACCTGTGCTACTCCCCCGACGTGGGCGGGGTGCCGGTGGTGAGCCGCGTGGTCTCCAGCGGCGACGACCCGTCCGGGAGGCCGGGCAACTACTTCGCGCACAGCCTGGTGGCCGCGGGGCCCGAGGAATCCGGCCCGCTGCCCGCGGAGCTGTGGGAGGCCGACTTCTGGGCGGAGGAGCCGGTCGGCGACCCCGGCCTGTCCGAGCTGCCGGAGCTGTCGGAGCCGGAGATCGGCCCCGGCCCGCTGGACCGCCCGCGCACCGACGCGTGGGTGCGGGGCCGCTCGGCGGAGGTGGTGACGCGGTTGCTGCTCGCCGTCGACGACGCCGTGGACGACTCCCGCCCGCTGGTGCTGGTGGCCGACAGCACGTCCGTGGCGCACTGGGTGGCGGCCCTGAGCCACCTGCTTCCGCCGCGGCGGGCGCGGCTGCTGTCGTTCGCGACCTACTGCGGCGACCCCGACGAGGCGCTCGTGCAGGTCGTCGGCGTCGCGCCCGACTCCGACACCGCGCTGTGGCGCGACAGGTTCACGGTGTACGACCCGGAGGAGGACCCGCCGGACGCGCTCCCCGAACCCGACCCCCGTGCACGGGCCGTGGCCGACCGCCTGGTCCGGCTGGGCACGCGCCGGGCGGCCGTGTTGTGGCACAGGGCGCGGCCGTACGCCTCGGGCCGCGAGGGCGCGCTGGCGGACTGGCTCCCGGTGCTGGCCGCGGCGTCCCTGCTGGACGCGGACGCTCCCGCGCGCGAGGACCTGCGGGAGGTGCGCGAGTGGCTGTCCGAGGCGGTGGAGTGGCTCGCCCCCGAGGACGCGGCGGCGCTGGTCCACCGGATCCTGGACGCCGACGCCGCGGGGTCGGAGGAGGGCCGCGTGGGGATGGAGGCCAGCGACCGGGGGCCGGACCGGAACCTGGTGGGCGCGGGGTCCGGCCGGTCCTCGGGCGGGGCCGCTCGCGGGCCGGTCGGCGGCGTGCTGGACCGGGCGTTCGTCGGCGGTGCGGGCGGAACGTCCGCGGGAAGCCGCGGCGGGGTGCCCGGCGGTGACCGGAACGAGGCGCCCGGCGGGGGGCGGGGCGGGCTCTCCGGCAGGAACCGCGACGGAGCGTCCGGGGGCTCCGCCCTGCTCACGGAGCCGTCGTCGGGAGTCCTCGACCCGGCCGACCTGGCCGGTTTGCAGCGGGTGGCGCACCGGCTGGGCGGCGCGGACGGGACCACCGAGCGGCTCGAACACGTGATGGTCCGCCGCTCCCTGGACGACATCGCCGCTGGCGGGGGCGCCCCCGCGGTGACGCCGATGCGCACGGAGTCGGTGCGCTGCGCGGCGCGGGAACGGGTCGCCGCCCTGCTGGGGGGCGAGTGCGGCGAACTCGCCCCCGACCGGGCTGTGGTGCTGCTGCGCTGGGCCCGGGCCAGTGGTCTGCTGCCCTCCGAGGAGAGCATGGAGCGGTACGGCGGCGGGGTACTCGCCCCGCTGCTGGCCGCCTCGCACCTGCCCTCCCCGGAGGCGCGCGCCCTGGTCGCCGCCCACCCCGGGGTGCGCCGGGGCGCGGCCTCGCACCTGGCCGCGCTGCCCCGCGAGAGGTTGGCGGCCCTCGCGGCCGGGCCGGTGGGCGCCCTGTTCGCCAACGACCGCGACGGGTCCAGCGCCGTGCTGCGCGAACTGAGGCTGCTGGCCACCGATCCCCGAGGCGACCTTCCGGGGCTGCTGTCGTATCTGGTGTCCGTACGCAGGGAGGGCCGGGCGGCGGGCGCCGCCGGGCTCGCCGCGCACGACCTGGACGAGGACCTGCTCACCGATGTGTGGGGCCCCGGGCACGGGCCGCGGGCCGCCCTGCTGGTCCTGAGGGTGCTGCGTCCCGGGGTCCTGGTGGCGCCGGGGGTGGGCGGCTGGGTGGCCGAGGCGATGGCGGCGCCCCCCGAAGCGGGCCAGGAGCGGACGTGGCGGGAGCTGGTGGACGAGGTGTCCCGGCACTGGTTGCGGACCCGGCTTCCCGATTCCGGCCGACGGGTCGTCGTGGAGTGGTCGGAGGTCCGCCCGTCCCTGGTCGCACTGCGCGCGGCCGGGGAGGACCGTGCGCACGACCGGCTCGCCGCCGTGTACGCGGCCGTGCGGGGAGCCCATCCGGCGGTGGAGGAGGTGGCCTGGCGGCTGGTGGTACGCGTGCTGTTGGGGTGGTGTCAGTGCTCGCTGCTGGCCGAGGCCCTGCGGGACTGCCCGGCGCAGGTGTTCGAGGCCTACGGCGAGGCGGTGTCGGCCCGGCTGGCCGACGACCGGCCGGACACGGCCACGGCAGCCCTGGTCTACCGGGCGACGAGGCACCGGATCCTGGCCGGGCACGGGCGGGCCGGGCACCTGGACGTGTCGGTGCTCGCACCGGCCGTGGGCGGGTGGCGGCGGCGCCACCTGGCGAGGATGCGCAGACAGCTGCCGCGCGAGTCGGCGGCCGGTTTCGACGAGTGGGCGCAGCGCTCGCGCGAACCGCGCGGGCGCGGGTTCCTGGGGCTGGGTCCGCGGTCGGGCGAGCGGCGGTCATGAGGGGGGCGGCGTCCGCGGGGCGGTCTGCGCCGAGGCGGGCGGCCTCCGGAGGGCGGAGCGCGCTCACGGGGTGGTCGGCGCTCAGGCGGGCGGCGGCCACGAGGCGTGCGGCGCGGTCGCGGCGCGACGACGGCGGCGCGCAGATCGGGGTGGCCCTCCTGGTCGCCGCCGGTGCGGGCTTGGGCCTGGTGGTCGTCTACCTGCTGCGGTGGTGGCTGCTCGCGGGACTGGTGAGCGCCGTGGTGCTCGGGGGAGGCGCCGCCCTCCTCGCCGGGTGGTGCGTGCTGGTGCTCTCCTACCTGCGCCGCGTGCGCGAGGTGATGTGGGCGGGCGACCACCCGGACGAGCCGCTGCCCGGCACCCGCGACGACCCCGCGCACCTGGCCTACCACGGCGGTCCGGCCTGGTGGGACCTGCGCGCGGTGGTGGCGCGCAGCTGGGGGGCCGCGGCACCCTGGAGCGTGTTGCTGCTGCCGCAGTTCCTGGTCCACGCCCTGGTGGTGGGCCTCTACCTGGCCGCGGCGTGGACCGCCGTCGGAGCGCTGCGGCTCGCGGACTCGGGACTGCTGCTGGTGCGACGGATCCGCATGGTGTGCCCGGGGTGCTTCCTGCGGCTGGGTTACCCGGCCTACCTGTGCGCGCGCTGCGGTCGGCGGCACGGCGCCATCCGCCCCGGCGGGCGGGGGCTGTGGCGCCGGGAGTGCCTGTGCGGAGCGCGCCTGCCCACGCTGCTCCTGCTGGGTTCGGCCGACCTGGAGGCGCGGTGTCCGCACTGCGACCGGGGGCTGGAGCACCGTCCGGGCGAGGCCAGGGAGTTCGTGCTGCCGCTGTTCGGGGGCACGGGCGCGGGCAAGACGCGACTGGTGACCGGCATGAACCTGGCGCTGGCCCAGGCCGCGCGCCGGGCGCCGGAGGCGTACGTGGAGCCGGTGGGCGAGGAGACGGTGCGGCGGCTGCGGGAGGGCGAGCGGGTGCTCGCGGCCGGGTCCCGGACCGCGCCCACTCCCCCGGGCCGCGAGGTGCGGGGTCTGACCGTGCGGGTGGGCGCGAGCGGCAGGACCCTGCTCATGCAGCTGTTCGACGCGGCGGGCGAGCGGTTCAACCGGTCGGCGACCGTCGAGGAGCTGGCCTACCTGGGCCGGGCGACGACGTTCGTGCTGGCGGTGGACCCGTTGGGGATCGAGTCGGTGTGGCGTTCGCTGACCACGCGGGAGAGGGCCCGGCTGGCCGGGGACCGGTCGCACACCCGCGACCCGGAACTGGCCTACGGGGCGGTGCGCGACGAGATCCGGCGCCAGTACCGGATGCTGGCCCGGCGCCGGGGCGGGCGGGGACTGCGCCAGGCCCGCCTCGCGGTGGTGGTCACGCGCGGCGACCTGGTGCGGGGCACGGCCATCGCGCCCAGGGAGACCGACCCGCGCGTGTGGGCGGAACGGACCCTGGGACTGGGGAACCTGCTGCGGGACGCCGAGGCCGACTTCGGGGAGGCGCGGGTGTTCCTGACCTCGGCCGTCACCGACCGGGAGGGGCGGGCCGACCCCAGCCTGAACGCCCTGCTGCGGTGGACGCTGGCCGGGGAGCACGACGCTTTCACCGCGATGCTCGCCGCGTCGCGGGAGGAACCCGGGACCCCGGGCGGAACGGGCGCGCCGGAAGCGGCGGGGGATCGCGGGGCGTCACAGGAGCTGCGGCCCGTGGGCCGCAGCCCCCGGCACGCGCGGCCGGAGCGGACCGGGCCGGACCGCCCCGAGTACGCGGAGGAGAGCCGATGACCTACCGGGGAGCCGGGCACCGGGGCACGCGCCGGACCGTGGCCGTGGTGACGTACGCGCTCGCGGGCGCGGTGACCGCGGCCGTGCTCGCGGCGGCGGTCTGGCTGGGAGTGGTCACCGTCCAGGGGGTGTGGGCCCACGCCCTGTCCCGCGTCACCGAGGGCCCCTGAGCCGCCCCCGAACCTCGGTAGGCCCCTCGGACCAGTCCCGAGGACATCCCCGTGACGGCAGGGGTGCCCGACCCGGCCGCACCCTCCCACCTGCGCCTGTGGCACAGTGACGGCGATCGCGGCACCAGCCGCCACACACCCCGGGAGGGAAACCATGGCGATCTTCGCCGTCACCTACACCTACGCCCCCGACAGCGCCGCGGCGCGCGACGAGCACCGCTCCACGCACCGCGAGTACCTGGCCGCGCAGGACGCCAACCTCTGCTCGGGCCCCTTCGGCGCCGAGGACGCGCCCGGCGCCCTCCTGCTCTTTCGCGCCGGCTCCCGCGAGGAGGCCCTCGCGCTGACCGAGAAGGACCCCTTCCGCATCCAGGGGCTCGTCTCCGAGGTGGACGTCAGGGAGTGGCTCCCGGTGCTGGGCCCGCTCGCCGAGCACTTCTGAGCCCGCCGGAGGGCACGACCCTCCGGAGAGCAGGCGACGCCGACCGGGACGGAACCCCTTCCGTCCCGGCCGGCGTCGTGTGCGGCGGCCCCGCGCCTCCTCCGGCACGACCGGGCCGCCGAACCCCCTGGACCCGCCCCGCCGCCCCCGGCGTCACTCCTCGGCGAAGCCGTTGTCCCTCATCCACTGCGGGTCGGGGGCCACCATCTGGAGGATCTCGATGTAGAGGCCCTCCGGACCCGAGACCTGGAAGCGGCGCTGCCCCCAGGGCTCGCTGACCAGCGGCATGATCACCTCCACCCCCGCCTCCCGCAGCCGCTTCTCCTCGGCGTCCACGTCCGGGACCAGGAAGGCGACCAGCGACTCCGCCCTCCCCGAGCGCAGCACCTCGTGCGTGGACGGATGGTCGCGCAGCACGAAGTCGATCGACAGCTTGGGGTGGTCCTCGTGCTGGGTGTTCAGGTACCAGCCGAGGTCGATGTTGACGTTGAAGCCGAAGTGCTCGGAGAACCACGCGGCGCTGGCGCGCGGGTCGTCGCAGAGCACGGCCAGTCCGACGAGATCGATATTCACGGTGCCTCCAGGGGATCGCTTCCAACCACTTCAGTCAAAGTACTACACACATCGTGGTTATGGCAACCGACTTTTCCCGCCCAGGCGCCACGCGGGTGCTATACGATAATGATTATCGTTTTCTTTGAAAGGAGGGTGTCCCCCGATGGAGCCGACAACCCCCATGCGCGTGGCCGTGGTCTGCGGCCTGCACCGCCACGCGCGCGGACGGAGCGTGGACGACCTGCTGGCGGAGGTCCCGGGGTCCGTGGCCGTGCACCACGACCTCGACGGGATCGCCGAGGGGATCGTCCACCGCGTCACCCGTGACCGCTGGGGTCCTGTGGACCACAGCCGTGTTGACCTGGACCACCTGTGCGCGTCCTGCACACTGCGCGAGGACCTCGTGCCCACGCTGCTGCGGCTGGCCGAGCGGGGTGAGCACACCCTGTGCGTGGTGGAGACCTGGGACGGGGTCGAACCCCGGCAGGTGGCCGAGGTCGTCGCGGCCCGGGAGGAGCTGAGGCTGGCCGCGGTCATCGCGGCGGTGGACGCCGACCGCCTGCTGCCGGACCTGTCCGGGCACGACGACCTGAGCGACCGGGACCTGGACATCGCGGTGGAGGACGAGCGCACGGTCGCCGAGGTGCTCGCCCACCAGGTCGAGTACCCGACGGCGGTCGCCGTGCACGGAACCCGCCACCTCGACGAGGCCCGCGCCCTGGTGGAGCACCTCAACCCGGCCGCCGTGGTCGTCCCCTCGGGAGGCGGGCTCGCGGACCTGACGCACGGCCGGTTCGACCCCGAGGCGGCGGCGCACCGGCTCAACCCGGCCTGGGCGCACTACGCCGACCGCGCGGACGGGCGGGTGCGCACGGTGACCTGGAACCGCAGGCGCCCCCTGCATCCCGTGCGGCTGCACGAGGCGCTGGAGCGGATCGTGTCCGCGGGCCTGCGCGGCCGGGGCCGGATCTGGCTGGCCAGCCGCCCGGACACGCTGCTGGTGTGGGACGCCTACAACGACGCCCTGCTGCTGGAGAGCGGCGGACCCTGGCTGGACGCGCTGCCCGAGGCCGCGGTGGAGATGGTCTCCGAGACCCGCCGGGTCTCGGCGCTCCTGGACTGGGACCCGGTGCTCGGCGACCGCGGCCAGCACCTGGCGTTCACGGGTGTGGACCTGGACGCCCGACGCCTGGTGGCCCTGCTGGACTCGTGCCTGATGACCGAGGACGAGGCGGGACAGCCGCTGCGGTCCGACCCCTTCGCCGACGCCCTGTAGAGGGACGGCGCCACGACGGGAGGGCCCCGGACACCGGGGAGCCCGAACGGTCCGCGAGTCCGCGGGCCGCGAACGAGAGGAGGGACCGCCGTGTCCCGTGTCTGTCAGGTGACCGGAAAGGCTCCGGCCTTCGGAAACTCAGTCTCGCACTCCCACCGGCGCACCAGGCGCCGGTTCGACCCCAACATCCAGACGAAGAAGTACTGGCTGCCCAGTGAGGGGCGCTATGTGAAGCTACGCGTGAGCACCAAGGGCATGAAGGTGATCGACGCCCGCGGCATCGAGCGGGTGGTCGCCCAGATCCGCGCCCGCGGCGGGAGGGTCTGATGGCCAAGAAGAGCAAGATCGCCCGCGACCAGCAGCGCAGGCGCGTGGTGGCCCGCTACGCCGAGCGCAGGGCCGAACTCAAGCGGATCATCCGCAGCCCGCACACCGGTGAGCGGGAGCGCGCGGAGGCGGTGGCCGAGCTGAACCGGCAGCCCCGCGACGCCAGCGCCACCCGGCTGCGCAACCGCGACGCCGTGGACGGGCGGCCACGGGGGCACCTGCGCAAGTTCGGGCTCTCGCGGATCCGCTTCCGGGAGATGGCCCACCGGGGCGAGCTGCCCGGGGTGACCAAGTCCAGCTGGTGACGGAAGCGGGATCCGGTCGCGCGCTCGGCGGTGTGACCCCCGACGCCCTGCGGCTCGACCGGATCCGACACCACGGGCCCCGCGCGGTGCGCGCGGGGCCCGTGTGCGGTTCGGGTGCGATCCGGGGCCGTCAACGGACGGCGGCGGTCCCGGTCAGCGGCGGCGCTGGCCGGGACGGTTCCGGTCAGGGGCGTGCGCCGTCGGTGGAGGAGCGGTGGCCGTCGTGGCCGGAGACGCCGTGTCCCCGTTCCGGTCCCGCCTGGCCGCCGCGCATGCCGTGGTCGTGTCCGCCCGGCTGATTGGCCTCGTGGAAGGCCTGCTGCGCCTGGTTCTGGCGCTCCCAGAGCACGAAGCGCTCGCTCTCGCCGAGCGCCATGGTGGTCAGCCACACGGCGACGGCGACGTCGTCGGCCAGGCCGAGCAACGGAACGAACAGTTCGGGGACGAAGTCGACAGGAGAGAGGATGTAGGCCGCCAGCACGAGCATCCCGAGCAGTTTGCCGCTGCTCAGCTCGGGGTAGCGTCCACGCACCTTGGCGCCGATCATCCGCGGGACGGCTCCGGCCCGCTGCCAGACGGACATGTCGCTGTCAGTGTTGCGGACGACCTGCCAGGCGGCGGCTCCCGCCGCGGCGCGGTTTGCCTTGCGCATCGTTCGGTCTCCTCGGTGAGGACGTGGCTTCTCAAGATATGACGCGAAGCCTTCCTGTTTCGTTCCCGCGTGGCGCGGGTCCAATCCCGTACGTGACCGGCGCGACACCCCGGCCGCCTCCTCGCCCCCGGACGGAGCGTCCGTACGCCGAGAGGGTTGTCCACAGGCCGCGGAGGGGACTGGTGGGGCAGGGAGAGGAAGGGCATCCTTGGAGAAGAAAGGATGAGAGACACCAAACGTCACCGGGAGGCATCCCAACCCCCACAGACCGACACAGAACCCATACGACCCGAAAACGGTCGCATACCGATCTGTCCACGCGTTGGCCACATGCGGCCAGCACGAAACACGTCTGCCCAGGAAGGAGGCGGTGCACACGGACACGATCCGATCCCCTTCGGCCAGCGCGGAGTCCGCGCCACCCGTGTCACCCCCGCCGACCCCCCGCACCCCGACCACTCCACCACCGCACACCCCGCGTTCCGGGGCGACAAACGCGAGGCCTCCCGCGCTCAGCCACACATTCGTTACGATGCGTCCGAGTGCCACCCTTCGCAAGGCCGCTCAGCCATCTCGCCCCAGCGCGCAGAACCGATGGAGCTTGCCCAGTGTCCAGAGCCCTACCTCGGTCGGCGACGACCGTCACCCTGTTGGCGGACATCCCCAGCACGGGTCATGTGGGTGAGGCCGGGGCCCACCGGTTCGCGATGCGCGGTGAGGGCATCGGCGAGCGCAGCGCAGCGTTCGTCGCCTTCGCCAGGGAGCAGGTCGAGGCGGGCCGCAAGGTCGTGGCGCTCTACCCCGCGTGGCACTCCGCGGACGCCGAACGCGCGGTCAACTTCGCCCGCGGCGCGATGCGTACCGACCACATCGCCGGGATCGGCGTCGATCTGTCGCCCCTGGCCCTGTCCCTGGTCGCCGACCAGCTCGCCTACCTCGCCCCCTACCTGCCGCCGGGGATGGTCGCCGCGCTGTGCGACGAACTGCCCCGGCACCTGCTGGCGGGTGCCTGGCTCAGGACCGTCTCCGGCCTGACCACCATCCCGACCTCGATGCGCCAGCACATGGGCTCCTACGCCCCGTCCGTGTCCTTCCTCGCCTACTGCGCGCCCACCCGCCAGGTGGGGCGCATGCGCGCGTCCGACGTCTCCCGCACGCTGCCCTTCCGGCCCGTGCAACCGGTCCAGCTGCTGTGCTCCACCCCCGACCCCGGCATCACCGGGGTCTTCGACGACCACCTCCCGCAGGCCATCCAGCCCGTGGCGACCCGCACCCTGCCCGCCCAGCCGCTCGGCCCCCTGTACTGGGGAACCGCCAAGTACGTGGAGTTCGTGGCGCTGAGCGCCCACCCACAGGCCCTGGCCTACGCCGCCAGTTCCATCCGCGCCGCCTCCTGCTCCTGGTGCGGCGAGCCCATGTCGGCACGCACCTGCCCCTTCTGCTCGGCCACCGCCGCACGGACCACCGCGCAGCGGTCCGGCCCCCGGCCGTCCGGCGGGCAGGGCCCCCCGGCGGCCCCGGGCTCCTCCGCAGGAGCCGCCGGACCCCTCTCCGGCGGCGCCGCCCGCCCGCCCGGCGCACACGGCGCTCCGGGTTCGCCCGGCGCCTCGGGCAGAACCGACACCTCCTCCCCCGGCAGCACCGCCGGACCCGGCCAGGCCCCTCCCCCCGTGGAAGGGGGGCGCGTGCCAGGTCCGCCTCCCCCGCCCTCCACCGACCGACCGCAGGGTCCGCCGTTCGCGGGCCGCGCCCCGCGCCCCGACGCGCCCCGGACCTACTCCCGTTAGGGAGCGGCACCGCGCCCCCGAGGCGAGCGGACGGCCCGCGACGACACTGGAAACGGAAAAGCCACCCCTATGAACCCCCGTCAGCGACGCGGCGTCCTGCTCATGGTCGTTGCCGCTATCGGCGCCGTCGCCGTGTTCGCCTCCGTGTTCACCTACCTCAACAGCCAGCAGGAGCGCCTCGGCGAGTTCGCGACCGTCCTGCGGCTGACCGAGGCCGTGGACGCCTACCAGCCCATCGGCGAGGAGTCCGTGGAGCGGGTCGAGGTGCCCAGCATGTACTTCGACCCGGAGGTCTTCCTCACCGACCTGTCCCAGGTGGAGACCCCGGCCGACCAGCAGCTCGTCGCCGCCTCCCACCTGGAGGCGGGCGTCTACCTCCAGCGGGGCATGGTGCAGCCCCAGCCCACCCTCACCGCCGGGGAGCGGGAGATCGCCATCATGGTCAACGCCGAGACCGGTGTGGCGGGCAAGGTGCGGCGCGGGTCGTTCGTGGACATCTACGGCACCTTCCCGGCGCGCGACCACGGCGAGGCGTGCGCGGTGCGGGTCATCACCGAGGTGGAGGTCCTCGACATCGGTGAGCTGCGCACCCAGGAGGAGGAGGGCGGCGGCGTGGCCGGGGTGGTCCCGGTGACCTTCCGCCTGGACCCGCAGGCGGCGCTCCGGCTCGCCTACGCCGAGGACTTCTCCAGCGGGCTCAGGCTGGCCCTGGTGAGCGCCGACGGCGGCGGCACCCCGGAGGAGTCCGAGTTCTGCAGCGGGGACTTCGACGACCTCGTCGCCGGGGGAACGGCCGACGAGAGCACGACACCGGACGAGGGCGGGGCGGCCGACGAGCGGCGCGCGCCGCATGGGGGGTAAGCGTTGAACTTCCGTGTCCTGGCGGGTATGCCGACCTCGGAGTCGGAGATGGTGCTCGCCGCGCGTTTCGAGGAGCTGGGCAGCGCCTCCCTGGTGGCCTCCAGGTCCACCACGACGGCGCTGATCGACGCCGCCGGGGAGTTCCCGGAGATCGACGTGGTCCTCATCCACCAGGATCTGGGCCCGGCGCCGGTGTTCGAGGCCGTACGCGACCTGTCCCACCGCCATCCGCAGGTGGCGATCCTGCTGGTGTCGCCCACGATGGACCCCGACACGTTCACCGGGGCCATGGAGGCCGGGGCGCGCGGGGTGATGCCCGACGACTGCGGGATCGCCGAGCTGGAGAGCCGGGTCACCAAGGCCGCCGAGTGGTCGCGCACGCTGCGCCGCCACCTGGAGTCGGCGTCGATGGACCTGCCCGCGTCGGGCGTGCGGGGCCGGATCGTGGCGATCAGCGGCGCCAAGGGCGGCGTGGGTACGACCACGTGCGCCGTGCACCTGGCGATGGCCGCGGCCGCCGCCGAGCGGGTGGTGTGCCTGGTCGACCTGGACCTGCAGACCGGCGACCTGCCCGCGTTCCTCAACCTGCGCCACCGCCGCTCCATCAGCGACCTGGTCGAGGCCGGGGACAACATCACCCCCGGCATGCTCGCGGAGACCCTGTACGTGGACCCGCGGGGTCCGCACGTGCTCCTCGCCCCCGAACACGGCGAACGCGGCGAGGACGTCGGCGCCAGCGCCGCCCGGCGGGTGCTGAGCGCGCTCCGGTCCCGGTACGAACTGGTGGTGGTGGACTGCGGGTCCACCATGAACGAGGCCACCGCCATGGCGGTCGAGCTGGCCGACAGCGCGGTCGTCACCGTCACCCCGGACGTGCCCGCGATGCGCGGCGCCCAGCGGCTGATGAGCATGTGGGAGCGGTTGCAGGTGCGTTCGCACACGGACGTGTACTCGCTGGTCACCCGGCACAGCCGCAAGAACGAGATCCAGCCGGACTTCCTCCAGCAGCTGCTGGGCACCCGGGTGCTGCGCACACCGGTCCCCGCCGCCTACCGCGCCCTGGAGCCCGGGGAGAACAACGGCGACCCGACCAAGGTGACCGACGAGGGGCTGCGCAGGGCGTTCTCGCGGCTGGCCGCGGAGCTGGACCTGCTGAACCCGCCCGCGCAGCCCGGTGGCGGCGGGGGTTCGGCCACCCCGCCCGCGGGGCTGGGCGGGTTCGCCTCCCTGTCCGAGCGACGCGGCGGCGGACCCTCCACCCGTGACGTGTCCGGCTTCCTCAACGCGTCGGGGGCCAACCCCTCGCGCGCGGCGGCCAACGGGCAGGCCTCCGTGCCGCCGCTGGGCCAGCCCTTCGGCGGGCGCACGGGTTCCGGGCCGCACGGCGGCGGAGGGGGACGCGGTGGCTTCGGGAGCTGAGCCCGGCCTCCGACGGGGGCGGCGCGGCGACCGCGGCGGGGTCATCGTGGAGTTCGCCGCGGCGGTGCCGTTCATGATGCTGGCGCTGGCCCTGGTGTGGCAGGTGCTGCTGCTCGGCATCACCGCCATGTACGCCTCGCACGGCGCCGCCGAGGCCGCCCGTCAGGCCGCCGTGACCCCCGACGACATGGCGCGTGTGGACGAGGAGGCCCGCAAGCGCGTCCGGCCGCCGTGGGACGGGGCGGACGTGATGTCCGTGGAGATCGTGGAGCGCGACGGCGTGCGCTACGCCCGGGTGACCATGGCCATGCCCATCTTCCTGCCCGGGGCCTCCGGGCCCTGGGACGTCACCGGCGAGGCCCGCGTGGTCACCGAGGTCGAGCCGCGGGGGGCCACGCCGTGAGCGCAGGGCACCGCGGAGCGCGGCGCCTCCTGCTCGGAGGCCGACCGCGCCGGGACGGCGACCGGGGCGGCCCGCTGCTGGAGTTCGCCGCGATCTTCCCGATCCTGCTCCTGGTCGCGGTCATCGCGATCGAGGCCTTCCTGGCCTTCGTCGCGGTCGAGCGGCTGGAGTCCGCGGCCCGCGCCGGTGCGCGGGTGGCCGGAGCCGAACGGTTGGAGGGCGCGGAGGCCGCCGCCCGCGCGGCGCTGCCGCCGTGGCTGGACGAGGCGACCGTCACCAGCGGCGTCAACGAGCACGAGGGCTTCTACGTGGAGGTCTCGCACCCGCTGCCGATCGTGTTCTCCGCGGCGGGCTTCGACCTGACGCTGACCCGGCGCGTGGAGATGCCCGATGTGTGAGGTCGGGGCGGTGCGCCGCGGGCGCCGGGGCACCGCCCCGGCGCCCGGGGAGAACGCAGTGGAAGTCGTGTCGGGGCACCGCGCGGCGGGGTGTGTCCCCGCCGCGCCGGCCCCCGGGGGAAGGAGAGCGGGGCCATGGGTCTGAAGGACCGTCTGGAGGAGGACCGCGCCGTCGAGGGGCGCTCCGAGCGCAGCAGCGTCACGCACTGGCGCAGGCGCCTGCTGGAGGAGATCAACCTGGAGGACCTCACCAGGCTGACCCTGGCCCAGCGCCGGGTCCGCCTGGAGAAGGTCGTGGGGCACATCCTCACCCGCGAGGGCCCGGTGCTCTCCGACCGGGAGCGTTCGGCGCTCATCCGCCGGGTCGTGGACGAGGCCCTGGGACTGGGCGTCCTGGAGCCGCTGCTGGCCGACGAGACCGTCACCGAGATCATGGTGAACGGCCCCGACAACGTGTTCATCGAGCGCGGAGGCCGGATGCAGCGGGTGGACGCCACCTTCAACGGCGAGGAGCAGCTCTACCAGACCATCGACCGCATCGTGTCGATGGTCAACCGCCGCGTGGACGAGTCCTCGCCGATGGTGGACGCGCGACTGCCCACCGGCGAGCGCGTCAACGTGATCATCCCGCCCCTGTCGCTGTCGGGCCCGGTGCTGACCATCCGGCGCTTCCCCAAGCCCTATCCCATCGACGAACTGGTGCGGATGGGGAGCCTGGACTCGCCCACCGGCATCCTGCTGGCGGCGATGGTGCGGGCCCGTTTCAACATCGTGGTGTCCGGCGGCACCGGTACGGGAAAGACGACCTTCCTCAACGCGATGTCGGCGTTCGTGCCCTCCGACGAGCGCATCGTCACCATCGAGGACTCGGCCGAGCTCCAGCTGATGCAGGACCACGTGGTGCGCCTGGAGTCCAGACCGCCCAACATCGAGGGCCGGGGTGAGATCGCCATCCGCGACCTGGTGCGCAACGCGCTGCGGATGCGCCCGGACCGCATCATCGTCGGCGAGGTGCGCGGTTCGGAGACCATCGACATGCTCCAGGCCATGAACACCGGCCACGACGGGTCGCTGGTGACCGTGCACGCCAACTCGGCCGACGACGCCATCCACCGGTTGCAGACCCTGGCCACGCTGAGCGACGTCAACGTGCCCTACGAGGCGATCCGCGACCAGATCAACAACGCGGTGGACGCCATCGTGCACCTGGGCCGGTGGCCGGACGGGTCGCGGCGGGTCAACGAGATCGCGGTGGTCTCCTCACGGCGGCGCGAGGAGTTCCGGCTGGACCCGGTGATGCAGTTCTCCGCCCTGCCCATGGGCCCCAACCGGGCCGTGGAGGGCGAGTTCCGGCACTTCCCGCTGCCCCGGCACATCGCCGGGCGGATCTACCACGTGGGCGAGGCCATCCCGGCGGCCTTCGGGGTGGTCACCGACGAGCGCCCCCGCAGCGGCTGGTGAGGCCCTCCCCCGCGCCCCGGCGGGCGCGTCCCCCGATCGGAATGGAGCTCCGGTGACCTGGCAGTTCGTGGCGATCCTCGGCGGCCTGGCCGTGGTGCTGGCCCTGGCGCTGTGGGCGCTGTGGGAGTTCGTGGCCAGCGCGCAGCACCGGCGGATGATCGCCGCCCGCAGTGCCCTGGACCAGGCCGAATACGAGGCGTCCACGCCCATGGCGCGGCTGGACGCGGCGATCTACCGCACCCAGTGGGGCGGGCGGCTGTACCGCAGGATCGCCCGGTCGGGCGCGGAGGTGCGCCTGTCCACGTTCGTGCTCGCGCTGCTGGGCGGGTCGCTGCTGGCGGTGGTCGTGGTCTGGCAGGTGCTGGCGCCCTTCTTCGGCCTGCTGGCGGCGGCCGGGGTGGCGTTCCTGTTCTTCTCCTACCTCAACCGCGCCGAGGCCAAGCGGCGCGAGGAGTTCACCTCCCAGCTGCCGGACCTGGCCCGGGTGCTGGGCAACGCGACCTCGGCGGGCCTGGCCCTGCCCACGGCCGTGGCGATGGCCGCCGACGAGCTGGACGGGCCCGCGGGCGAGGAGCTGAGCCGCATGGCCGAGTCCATGAAGCTGGGCGCCAGCTTCGAGGAGGCCGTCGCGGAGCTTCGCGAGCGCATGCCCTCCCGCGAGCTGGGGGTCCTGCTGTCCACGCTGGTGGTGGCCTCGCGCTCGGGCGGCTCCCTGGTCACGGCGCTGCGCAACATCTCCACCACCCTGGAGAACCGCAAGGAGACCCGGCGCGAGGTGCAGACCATCCTCAGCGAGACCACGAGCACCGTGTGGGCGCTGGGGTTCATGTCGGTGGGCGCCCTGTTCCTGATCAACGCCATCGAGCCGGGCATCATGCGCGTCATGACCACGTCCGTGGCGGGGGTGACGGTGCTGCTGGTGGTGGCCGCGCTGTTCGCCATCGGCTTCGTGCTGGTGTCCCGCATCACCAAGTTCGACCTGTGAGGACCGCTCCCCGATGAACGCCCCCCTCTCCCTGCTGGTGCCGCTGACCGCCGCTCTGGCCAGCGCGTTGGTCGCGCTGGTCGCGTGCTACGGCCTGTACCTGATGATGTCGCAGACCCGGGTGCGGGTGGCCGACCCGGCCGCGCGTCCGACGCGGATCCGGTCCGACGACACGTTCGTGCTGCACCGGATCACCGAGGCGATCGGACGGCCGTTCGCCCGATCGCTGCACGCGTCGCTGAGCCAGCGCCGCCTGATCTCCATCGCCGAGCGCATCGAGGCGGCGGGGAGGCCGGAGGGGCTGACCCTGGAGCGCTACCTGCGGCGCAAGGTCGGCGAGGTGGCGCTGTACGGCACCCTGGGACTGCTGATGTTCGCCTCGGGGAACCCGCTGGTCGGGCTGGTGGTGCTGGCCTTCATGGGGCTGACCGACCTGAGCCTGTACGTGCAGGGCCAGGAGCGCGGCGACAAGGTGCAGTCGCAGCTGCCGGACTTCCTGGACGTGCTGGCGGTGACGGTGAGCGCCGGGATGTCGTTCCGGGCCGCGGTGGCCCGGGTGGCGGAGTCGATGCCGGGCGTGCTCGCCGACGAGTTCGCGCTGGCCCTGCAGCAGATGGAGCTGGGCACCTCGCGGCGGGAGGCGTTCGAGATGCTGCGCCGACGCAACCGCAACGAGTCGTTGAGCAAGTTCGTGACCGCGATCCAGCAGGCGGAGGAGCTGGGCGCCCCGCTCAGCGACACCCTGGTCGCCATCAGCCAGGACATGCGGCGCGCCGACGCGCAGTACATGCGCCGCAAGGCGCAGCGGATGAACCCCCGGGTGACGATGGTGACCGCGGTGACCCTGCTTCCGGGCCTGCTCATCCTCATCGTGGGGTCGATGTTCCTGGGCACCGAGGTCAACCTCGGGCTCATCCTGGGCGGTTGACGGGGGCGGCCCCTTCCCCGGGGGACGGGGGAAGGGGCCGCCGGCAGGGCTCTAGGCCGGACCGGTGGGCGGGAACGGGATCTCGGCCAGGGTCGGGATCAGCTGGGCCTCCTCGTAGTCCAGGTGGGCCTCCAGTTCCCGGGTCATCCGGTCCAGCTCCGCGCGGAAGCGCTCGGGATCGGCCGTGGACAGGTCGGAGATGAGCGCCTCCAGCTCACCGCGGACGCGGTCCACGGTGCGGTGCTCCTCCGACAGCCGCCGCAGCGCCTCCTCCAGGTGAGGGGCCTGCCGTCCCAGTGCCGGGAAGAGGCCGGACTCCTCACTGGAGTGGTGGAAGTGCAGGGACTCGCAGAAGGCCAGGCAGTGCTGGCGCAGCTGGAGGCTGAGCCCCAGCGGTGGCGGGCCGTCCCCGTGCGCCACGGCGACGCGCTCGGCGAGGTGGGCCTCGGCCTCGGTGCGCACGTGCGCGAGCTGACCGCGCAGCCAGGTGTGTATCTCCACGAGCTTGTCGGCGAGGTTGGCGACCTCGGCTGGTCCGTCCGCGTGGACGCGGTCCAGGGCGACCACCGGCAGGACCCGCTCGGTTCCGGCCTGGTAGTCGGCGTATCCGAAGTCCGCGCGGACGAACTCGGCGAACAGGCGGTCGCGTTCGGCGCCCTCGGCGGGGACGGCGACGGCGTCGAACGTCTCGGTGCCCAGTTCCACGCGCACCATGGGGTGGGCGAGGACGTTGCGGTACCAGTCGGGGTGGCGGTCCGAGCCGCCCGCGGAACCGACGACCAGTACGCGGCCGTCGACACGGACGAAGCCGAGCGGGGTGGTGTGCTCGCGGCCGGAGCGGGCCCCGACGGTGGTGAGCAGCAGAAGGTCGCCGCCCTCGAACATGCCGCCGACGCGGCCCCCGTTGGCGCGGAACTCCTCCACGACGGGGACGTTGAAGTCGCTGACGTGGGGTTCGGCGGTCCGGACGTGCGGGTTTTCGGTCACAGGTCTCCTTCGGGATGGTGGTCATGGGCGCGACCGTCCCCGAAGGCACCCGCGGCGGCCCGGGCGCGCAGGCGCACGGGTGGCGGGTGGACGTGACAGGGAGCCCGGGCGTGGCCGGGCCGGAAGAGGACTCCGGGAAGGTCGCGAGGGGTCTGGGCGCGTTCGGGCGCGGCTGGGGCCAGCGCCGTCGGAACGGCTAGACGCGGTCCGCGGTGTGTGTGCTCACAGTGCGCTCCCGGATGTCAAGGTGCCTCCATACCTACCGACCGGCCCACTGCTCTGTGGTCGGTGGTACGCGACACGGGGGTGAACCTACACCATCGGGAGGGAGGAGCGCCACAGGTACGCGGGGAGGCCGCCCGGCCGGCCCCCGTGCTCAGTCGCCGACGGGCGCGGGAGCGGCGGGACGGACCTGCCCGGGGTCGGGGATGCCCAGGTCGGGGGCTCCGTCGAGTTCCACGAACGTGTACCGCGTGTACCACCGCTCCGGTTCGGGGGCGGCGGGGTCCAGGAACGAGACCGGGACCCCCTCCGACACCGGGCGTCCGTTGAGCGCCCCTCCGCCGGAGCCCTCCGTGGCGAAGCTCAACGGGACCCCGTCCTCGGTCGCGACCAGGGCGAACACCGTGTCCGCCTCCCCCGGCCCTCCCTCGGCGGGGAACGTGCCCTCCACCCGGATCGCGGGCACGCCGTCGGGGGCCTCGCCGCCCAGGTGTCCGAAGGCGTCCTGGGCCGGCGGGGGCGCGGCGAGGACCACCTCCTCCTCCACGGTGACGGTCCCCTCCTCCGCCGCGCGGACGAGCGGTGCGACCACCTCCGCGGGCGAGAACACCTCCTCCGTCAGCCCCGGCTCGGCCGCGTACCAGGTCGGCGTCGCGTTCCAGGCGGAGTTCTCCGCGCGCAGCAGGTCGCCGTCGGCCATCAGCAGGTCGCTGGTGCGTGCGCCGCTGACGGTACTGGTCCAGCGCAGCGCCTCCGGCGGTCCCGCCTGGTAGAGCACCCGGTCGAAGAGGGTGGGGTCGGTACCGGTGGGAAGCGGCTGGCCGTGGCCCTCCCCGTTTCCGGCGTGGGTGAGCAGGGTGAGCTCGAAGGAGTCCGCGGCCAGGAGGGTGTCGAGCGAGGCCGCCACCAGCTCCGTTCCGCTGAGGGGCCCGGTCGGCGGATCCCCCGCGGTGGCCCAGTCCGTCCCGGAGCCGGAGTCGGCCGTGGTGGTGCCGGCCTCCCCGGACAGGGCGTTCAGAAGCAGGTAACCGCCGCCGACGGACACGGCCAGGAGCACGGCCGCGGCGACCGCCAGAACGGGAAGCCGGCGCCGGGCTTCCGCGCGGCGGCGCCCACGCGAGCGCCCTCCGGTCGCCCGCCGACCGGTCGCGTGCTCGCCGGTCCCACCGTCGCTGACGACACCGGCCGCCCGGCCCCGGGCGCGCAGACTCCACCGGGGGGAGGCATCCGATTTCGCGGCCTCGGCCTCGCGCTCCGCCATGTGCAGGGCGGAGCTGATCCACTCCGCGGGCTGGCCGCGGTCCGCGTCCACGCGCGGCCAGTGGGCGCGGACGAGCGCGCGCAGCCGATCCGCCCACACGTCGGGGGTGGCGCTGTCCTCCACGCCCGCCAGCAGCAGGCACTCCAGGTAGACCTCCTCCGCCGCGGGGCGCCGCCCGGGGTCCGTCGACAGCGCCCGGGCCAGCAGGGGACGCAGCCCCTCGGGAACGTCGGCGAGGTCGACGGTGTCCTCCCCGGCCCGGCGGGCCGCCTCCGGCGGTGCGGCGTCCGTACCGAACGGGGCATGCCCGGTCGCGGCGAACACCACCAGGCAGGCCCAGGAGAAGACGTCGGAGGCGGTGTCGGGCCGCGCGCCCGCGTAGCGCTCCGGAGCCAGCCAGCCGACGCTGCCCGCGGTGGTCAGGGAGTCCGCGTCGTCCACCCGGCGGGCGATCCCGTGGTCCACGAGCCGGGGGCCCTCGGGGGTCAGGACGACGTTTCCGGGTTTGACGTCCCCGTGCGGTACGCCCGCGGCGTGGACCGAGGTCAGCGCCTCGGCGGTTCCGGCGGCCAGCACCAGGAGGGCGGGCTCGGGGAGGGGTCCGTCCTCGCGCACGCGGCGGGCCAGGTCGGGGCCGGGAAGGTACTGGACCGAGGCCCACGGCCGTCCGTGGAAGGTTCCGCTGGCGTTGACGCCCACGGCGCACACCCCGACGGACCGGCGCAGGAGCGTGATCCTGCGGTCGGGGTCAGCGGCCGGAACCCACTCGGCGTGGGCGACCCTGAGGGCGACCGCCTCACCGTCCGGGGCCACGGCGGCGTAGACCACGCCCATGGTGCTGCCGCCGAGGCGGCCGATCAGCCGGTGGCCGCTGATCTCGGCGGGATCGCCCGCGGTGAGCGGGCGCACGTGCGCCGGAAGGGAGGCTGGCGGGTTCGGAGCCATGGGGGGCGCCTTCCACTCTCCTGGGCCGGGGGAACGCGCACTGCCTGGACCGCCGACCCATGGTTGCGTAGACCTGTACCGACCGTACATTCCCGGACGTACCCCGTGCCGGGTCGGCCCACGAGCCTTCCGGGACGCGGGTCACGCGTGTGGCACCGGCACCCAGCGAGGGGGGACCGGGAGCCGGACAACGCTCCGTGGTCGGTGACGGCACGGGCTCCGCCGATCATCCCACCGCTACCGGGCCGAAGCGCTCTCCTCATCGGGACGCGGGGCCGTGGCGTCGCGGCACGCCAGCACCGACTCCAGCAGACCGGGGAAGCGTCCCTCGAGCTCCTCGTCGCGCAGCGAGATGAAGCACCGCGTCCCCTCGGTGCGGTTCTGCACCAGGCCGGCGTTGCGCAGGATCTTCAGGTGGTGGCTCAGCGTCGACTGGGCGATGGGCAGGTCGATGTCCTTCCAGGCGTGCTCCCCGTCCATGTCGGCGAGCATCCGCACGAGCCGCAGCCGGGTCGGCTCGGCCAGCGCGGCGAGAACCGTGACCAGTTCCACCTCGTGGAGGGCGGGGTGCGCGTGCTCCCTGGGAGCCAAGGCGGTCCTCCTCATGCGGCGCCCGGCCGGGACCAGGCGAGATTTGGCTCATGGACAGTCGGAAGTGTACCTTCGTAATTCGATGTTCGTCGAATATCGAACGCGCAGGTCGGCCGGGGAAGCGGATCCTCCCGTCACGGCCTCGCAGCCGGACCCGCCACGCAACAGGGGGAAGAGCCACCATGTCCGACGTCGCGCTGTCGGTGCTCGACCACGCCAGCATCGCCGAGGGGTCCACGCCCGGTGACGCGCTGCGTTCCGCCAGGGAACTCGCCCAGCACGCGGAGCGGCTGGGCTACAAGCGTTTCTGGCTCTCCGAGCACCACAACATGCAGGCCATCGCGAGCGCTGCCACCTCCGTCTCCCTGGGCTTCATCGCCGAGGGGACCTCGACCATCCGGATCGGGGCGGGCGGTGTCATGCTGCCCAACCACTCGCCCCTGGTGATCGCCGAGCAGTTCGGCACGCTGGAGTCGCTCTACCCGGGACGGGTGGACCTCGGCCTGGGCCGCGCGCCGGGCACCGACCCCCGCACGATGATGGCACTGCGCCGCGACCACAGCGCCTCGGCGACGTTCCCCAACGACGTGCAGGAGCTCCAGGCCTACTTCGAGCCCGCCGAGCCCGGCCAGCCCGTACGCGCCATCCCCGGCGAGGGACTGCGGGTGCCGCTGTGGATCCTGGGGTCCAGCCTCTTCGGAGCCCAGCTGGCCGCGCAGCTCGGCCTGCCCTACGCGTTCGCCTCGCACTTCGCTCCGGACGCGCTGTACGAGGCGTTGAAGGCCTACCGGGAGGCCTTCCGCCCCTCACAGCAGTCGGAGGAGCCGTACGCCATGGCGGGGGTGAACGCCTTCGTCGCCGACACCGACGAGGAGGCCCAGCAGCTGTTCACGACGATGCAGCAGGCGTTCCTCGGCACCCTGCGCGGTGCGCGGGGACGACTGCGCCCGCCGGTGGAGAACCTGGACACCGCATGGCGTCCGGGGGAGAAGGAACGACTGGACCACATGCTTCGTTACTCGTTCGTGGGTTCCCCGGAAACAGTCCGTCGCAAGCTCGATCTGTTCGTCGCTGACACGGGTGTGGACGAGCTGATGGTGTCGTCGATGATCTACGACCAGAAGGCTCGCCTGCGCTCGTTCGAGCTGCTGGCGGAACTGGCCGACCTCAAGCGTCCGGACCAGGGCTGACCCCACCTCCCCGCACGGGGAGACGGTCAAGGGTGGCGGCGCCGAATCTGTGGGCAGGCAGTGGCGCCGCCTTCCCCGTGCGGGAGTGCCGGGCGGGGTTCGCGTAGAACTCCGCCCGGCACCTGGCTCCGGAGCGCGGTGAGGCTCCGGGGCGGGCCAGGACGTTCGGGTGGAGGGGTTCAGTCGCCCCCTCCACCGCCCCCGCCACCACCGCCGTCGCCGCCGCCTCCCCAGCCACCGCCGCCGTCGCCGCCTCCCCAGCCGCTGCCGCCGGATCCGCCGTCTCCTCCGCCCCAGCCGCCGCCGTCACCGTAGTGACCGAAGTCACCGCCCCAGCCCTCGCTGCCGCCCGAACGGTCGTCGGAACCACCCGGCCCCTGGCACAGCTCGGCGAACAGGCACAGGCTTTCCAGAGTGACGGATTCGGAGTCCGCACCGCCCGTGCCCGCGGTGTCGCTCGGGCCGTCGCCGCCCGCGTGGGCGGCGACGGGGACCGGGTCCTGCTGGGCCTGCGCGGACTCCTGGTCCGAGCGGGCCCTGCCGACCTGTCGGCGGGACGCGGACGCGCGCAGCGAACGAAAGCCCGTCAGCGCCGTGCGCCGGACCGCGTGGTCACGGGTCATCGCGTCGGCGGGATGCGTACCGATGGAGGCCGTCCCGGTGGACCCGGTCTCCAAGGCGCCGTACCTCCGGCGGGCCGACTCCAGCACCGCGTTCCCCCTGGGGGTGTTGGGGCTGAGCGTGGGGCCTCCGGTCGCTGCCATGACCACCTGGGCGGCGACCAGGGAGGCCAGTGCGCCGAGCCCCGCGACGAGGAGGCCGAGCGCGACGGCGCCCGGCTCCACCAGGAAGAGCAGGGCCGCGCCCGCGGCGGCGGCCAGGATCGCGACGGAGCGCAGGCGCCGGATCGTCCTCGGGGCCCTTTCGCGGCGCCGCAGCGCCCGGCGCAGCTGCGGGGAGTCGACGATCAGGTCGGACCCGGCCAGGCCGGTGCGCAGCTTCTCCACACCCTGGCCCGCGACGACCCGTCGCAGCATCTCCAGGGCGCTGACACCGACGCGTTTGCGGAAGACCCTCACCAGCTCCCGGCGAACGGCGTCCTTCTCGTGCGTGTAGGGACGGGAGGGGCCCACGAGGGTGAAGAGCCCGCCGGCGGGCTGCTGGCGGATGCGCCCGTGCAGGAAGGCGTCCATGACCGCGGTCTCCCCGACGCGGACCGGTCCTCCCGCGAGCAGGGCCAGTTCGTTCGGTTCGAGTTCGTCCGGGTCGGGCGGGGACTGGCGGGTGAGTGCGGGACGGCGGAGCGCCGATCCGAGGGCGGAGGCGCCCCTCAGGACCGCGGAGAGCGGAACGCCTCCGACCACCAGTCCCACGCTCAGAGCTGCCACCAGGGGAAGGGCCAAGCTGGGGTCCAAGACGCCACCTCTTGTCTTCGGTCTCGGGGGGGTCGGGGTCGTGGGGGTGTGGGAGCGGGGGATGAGCGGTCGTGGAGGAGGGGGGTTTGCGAGGATCGGAGTCCTGACTGGGGGATGCCGTCCGAAGGCACCTGGTTCTGTCCGAAGCCGTCGGAAACCGGGGGGAGGGCCCGGCAGGCCGGGTGATCGCGCCCGGGGAGAGGAAGCGGTGTGTCCCACAGGCACCCTCGTTTCCCCCTGTCCCCCGCTCCGTACCCGGTCACCGTGGCGCCTTCTCGCGCAAGTACGGGTCCCGTCCGGCACCGGGTGCTCCGGAGAGCCCAACGGTGACCTGGTATTCGCCGTCCGGCCATGGCGCCCCCGCAGCACACGTGCCATCATGGTGACCCGCCGACCACCAAACGTGACCCCGTCTCGGCGAGGAACTGTGACCGCGCATCGACCCGACCACCGGCTTTCGCCTGGGCGTTCATCCAGCCCTGTGGACAACGTGTGGTTCCGGGATCCATGGGGCATCCTGAAGGAAGATGGCCACATCCGGTCAGAAGGCGGGATGGCGTCGGTGTTCATGCCGGATAGTGGGACTCCGTGAGCACGCGTCGCCCACGTACTCCCCCCGGTGGCCGCGGGCAGGACCCCACCTGCTCGCAGACCGCGAAGATGTGGTGCCGTAAGACCCCCTCCTCAAGGAGTTAAGCCCCGTGAACAGCCTGACCAAACTCTGGGTGACGCTGAGCACCTTCCTCGTGCCGACCTCCAAGGAGAAGGACAAGGGCGCGACCCTCATCGAGTACGCAGCGATAGTCATCCTCATCGCGGGCATCGTCGCAGCGATCCTGGCCATCGGCATCCCCAGCAGAATCGGCCAGTCGATCACCACTGCGATAACGGAGATCCTCGCTCCGTACGAGTAATCGCTCCCATCAGAACTATCAGGCGAGAAGAGATGTCAGCCGCACCCCCTCATCCTCCAAGAAAAACGAGACGGGGAGCACTTCGCCCCGCTTCGCTCCTTGTGGCTCTCCCCTTTCTTATTTCAGGGTGTGTGGTCAGTTCGGACGGCAACCCCTCCGCAGGGCAGAACAGCGATGCCGAACCGCCATCTTCTTCACAGCCGGAAAACAGCAGCGAACACAACGGGCAGGAGATACTGGCCAGCAGCACGTCTTCGTCAACGGCGATCGGCGATGACCTCCAAATCGATGTGTACGCGCTCGAGAACATCTCCCCCGGCTTATTAAGGCTTCGCTTCGGGGTGACCAACAAGTCCGACTCCGATTTCCTCCTCAACTTCGGCCTCACTGTGGACGAAAAGCCGAACAGCGCCAGCCGGATCAGTCTCATCGACGCACGGAACCAGAAGAGGCTCCTCAGCTACGAGAGGAGCGACGGCTCCTGTTTCTGCTCCACCTGGAACGGAAACATAGCCAGCGGGCAAACCGAGGAGATGTGGGTTGCCTTCCCGCTTCCCGTCACAGACGACGTGGAATCCCTGACTGTCACCACACCGCTCACTCCGCCCCTGATGGACATTCCCATCAGCCAGTCGCCGGAGACCCTCGAGAGTGAGGACCTGGCCTCACCGGAGATCCTGGACCTGACTTTCATTTCGGACAACACCGAAGACCAGACAGGACGGACCGAGGACAGCGAGGAGATCAGCATCCTCCTCTCCTCAGATGTGCTTTTCGAGACCAACAGCGCAGTTCTCAGCCCCGAGGCCCAAGAGATCCTCGAACAGGTCGCCAGTGAAATCAACGACGCGAGTTCCGATGTCGTTCAGGTCGACGGTCACGCCGACAACACAGGCAGTGAGTCGATCAACGTTCCGCTGTCCCTCGAACGGGCCGAGGCGGTCGAGTCCGTCCTGTCCGAACTGGTCACGAGGGACGGGGTGACCTTCGACGTCGAGGGCCACGGAGCCAGCGATCCCATAGCCGACAACAACACCGAAGAAGGACGAGAGCGCAACCGACGAGTCAGCGTCACATTCGAAAAATAAGCGAGCAGCGCCATGAACAAGATTCACCGGTCATCCACACTCGCTGTCGCATTCGCGTCGATCCTGTTCGTCACGTCCGCGGGAACAGGTACTGCCGCGTCAGCGCCACAGAGCAGCGATCTGGAGGTACTTGGCAGCGCAAGCGGAACAGACGAACTGTCGGGCCAACTGCGAGCCGAGGTCAACGAGGCGAGCAGGAACGAGAGCGGGAACCTCCTGTCCGTCACCTGGAGCATCCGCAACCCCGGAGACGAACGTGTGGTGCTGTCCTGGTTCAACCAGTACTCCTACATGTACTCAGGGCCGAACTTCGCCGGGATCACGGCGTTCGACCCCGAGACCGGGACCAGGTTCCACCCGATCATGGACAGTGAGAACTACTGTCTGTGCTCGGGGGAGTATTCGGTGCAGCTTCAGGAGACGGCGCTGCCGGGAGAGACCGTCAGCTACTGGTCCATGTACTCGGTTCCGAGCGACCTTGAGACCATCTCCGTGGAGATCCCCGGTTTCGATCCCATCGAGGACGTCCCCGTCTCCTGAAGTCCCCCACCACCCAGACCACCCAGGAGGCGGCGTTGCCCACTCCCCACCGCCCCGAGCTCGGAGACAACCGACGACCCTCCCCCACCGGGCCGCCCGGGCGGTCCGGTGAGCGCAACGGGCCGCCGCGGCGGCACCGGGACGGCCGGTTCCTGCAACGGTTGCGCCCCGCCCGGAGGGCGGCGGACGACCGGGGCGCGGCGCTGGTCGAGCTGGCGGCGGTCACCGTGCTGGCCGCGGCGATCATGGTCGCGGTCTACCAGCTCGAACTCAGCCAGACCTTCAACAGCGGGGTCCGGCAGATGGTGTGCCTGGTCGAGGGCCCGGGCTGCGGCGACGAGACCTGGGTGGACGCCGACCGGCCGGAGGAACCCGAGGAGTACGAGTGGGGCCAGGGCAACTCCAACGCCCTGGAGAACGAGACGCTCGCGATGGGCATGGCCGCGGACCGCGGCTGGACCGAGAACGAGTGGGAGTGCCTGAGCAACCTGTGGAGCGTCGTCTCCCACTGGGACCACACGTTCGTCAACACCGAGACCGGTGACCACGGCATCTCCGGGTTCAACCCGGCCAGGCACGGCTCCATGCCCGAGGGTTTCCGGGAGAGCCCGTCCACGCAGATCTCCTGGGGGATCAGCCACATCGACGACGCCTACGGGTCACCCTGCGCCGCCTGGGCCTACTGGGAGGACACCGGCACCTACTGAGGATGCCGCCCATCCCCTTCCCGACCCGCCTTCCCCGACCGCCTCGCGCTCGCGCCCCCTTACACGAGCGCCGCTCACGGAGCCGGGTGAGGCGTCTTCGCGGCTTGTTAAGGTTCCGCAAAACACCCACAGAAATTAGTAAATACCAGGGTCTTATCAGACATAAGGGGCATTTCTCTCTGCGGAGCGTTCGTACCCTGGACGTTCCCACGCCGCCTCTGCGGGGGCTCTGGTGTGGAAGACGGGCATCGCTGCCGTCTCGTGGGGGCACGGGTCGGCACTGACCACACGGGGGTTCGGTGAAGATCGCCTATCTGATCAACGACATGTACGGCATCGGCGGAACCGTGCGCACCGTCGCCAACCAGGCGGCGGCGCTGTCCGCCCGGCACGAGGTCGAGATCGTCTCGGTGTTCCGGCACCGCGCCGAGCCCGTTCTGCCCGTACCCGCGCAGGTGCGCCTGCGTCCGCTCGTGGACGTGCGCGGGTACGACGGCGACCAGGGCACTGGGACGGACGGCCGCCCGCTGTACGAGGGATCGGAACGGGCCGGTGTACCGCCGCTGCTCTTCCCGCCGGAGGACGCGCGCGGTCCCACACACAGCCGTCTGACCGACGACCGGCTGGAGGAGTACCTGGCCACCACCGACGCCGACGTGGTGGTGGGCACCCGGCCTGGGCTGAACGTGGTGATCGCCCGGGCCGCTCCGAGCCGGGTGGTCAAGATAGGCCAGGAGCACCTGACCTACGACCAGCACTCCGAGCCGCTGCGCCGGGTGATGGAGGAGACCTACCCCCACCTGGACGCCTTCGTGACGGTGACCGAGGCCGACGCGCGCACGTACCGGGAGCGGATGCCGATGCCGCGGGTGCGGGTGCTGTCCATCCCGAACTCGGTGCCCGCGCCCGCGTTCACCGCCAACGGGCACAACAGCCGCACGATCGTGTCCGCCGGTCGGCTGGCCCCCAGCAAGCGGCACGACCTCCTGGTGCAGGCCTTCTCCATGGTCAGCGAGGACTTCCCCGAGTGGACGCTGCGGATCTACGGGCGCGGCAACCGGCGTGCGGCGCTGGCCCGGCTGGTCAACTCGCTCGGGCTCCAGGACCGCGTGTGGCTGATGGGCGCGCACCCGCGCGTGGAGGAGGCCTGGGCCCAGGGTTCGTTCGCGGCGGTGACCTCCAGTGAGGAGCCGTTCGGGATGACGATCGTGGAGGCCATGCGCTCGGGGCTGCCGGTGGTGAGCACCGACTGCCCGCACGGCCCGGCGTCGATCATCCGCGACCGCGAGGACGGGCTGCTGGTGCCCAACCGGTCCGCCCCGGGGATCGCCGACGGGCTGGCCCAGCTGATGGCCGACGACGAGCTGCGCCGGCGGATGTCCTCCGCCGCGCTGACCGGGTCTGAACGCTTCGACCCGGCCAACGTCATGCTGATGCACGAGGAGCTGTTCTCCGACCTCTCCGGCCACGAGCTGCCTCCGCCGCCGGTGTCGGTGCCCGCGCCGCGCCCCGAACCGGCCGCCGCCTGCCGGGTGCGCGTGGACGGGGACGGGGCCGCGGTGCTGTCGTTCACCGATCCGCCCGACCGGGTGGTGCTGACCCTGGAGGGCAAGCGGGTGGAGCTGGAGCCGGACGGCGGCGACGTGGTGGTGGACGCCGCGCGCGGTCGGCTGGCCGCGCGCACGTGGGAGGTGCTGCGGCTCGACGGCGACCGGGAGACCCCGGTCCACGACGTGGAGATCCGCCAGCACGGCTTCCCGTTGGACCCGGAACGGGTCGGGCGCCTGTCCCTGGTGCTGCCCTCCCGTTCGGCGAAGGGCCGCCTGGTGCTGCACGTGCGGCGCTCGGCGCACCACGCCGAGGTGGAGCACGTGGAGTCGGCCGACGGGCTGATCACCGTGCAGGGCCGGGTGCTGGGCCGCGACGCACCCGACGCCCACGCGCGCCTAGCGGTGCGGCTGCGCACGTCTCCCGGAGCCCTGCGGGAGTTCTCCGCGCCGGTGGCCGGTGACGGCCGTTTCACGGCGGTGGTGGACCCCGAGGTCGTGGTGCACGGCCGGTACGGCGAATCGGAGAAGTGGGAGCTGCGCCTGGTGCTCTCCGACGGGACCGAGTGCACCGTGGGACGTCACCTGTCCGGTGTGGCGGGCTACCGGAAGATCATCCGGTACCCGGACCAGAAGGTGGAGCGGGGCGAGGGGTCCGGTTCGCGGGTACGCCCCTACTACACGGTCAACGACCGGCTGGGACTCGTGACGTCGCCGCTGGCTCCCACCCTGGAGGTGGATGCCGTGCGGGCGAGCCCCGCGGGGCGTGGCGCGGGTCGCCTGCGGTTCGAGGTGCGTCTGGCCTCCCCGCTCCCGGAGGGCGCGGAGTACGCCGTGGAGGTGGTGCGCGGCACCGACGTGGGCCGGCGCTTCCCGCTGCGGGCCGAGGGCGGCTCCGCCTCCGGCGGCCGTCTGGTGGGCTCCCTGCCGCTGCTGACGGGGTCGGGGTACGGCGGCTCCGGCGCGATCCGGGCCACGTGGCGGCTGCGGCTGCTGGCGGGGCCGCCGGGGGCTCTGGGGCGCCTGGGCGCCACGGCGGTCCCGGACAGCACCTCGCGCCGCTGGAGCCACGGCCCGTACGTGCGCTCGGCGACCGTGACGCCCCTGGGGTCCGGTGACCTCCAGGTCACCGTCGCCGACGTCCACGCGTGGGAGGCCGTCCGGCGACGGATGCCCTGACCGGGGAACGCCCTCAGGCCTGCCCGGTGCGGATCATGCGCTGGGCCAAGCTCAGCCGGTCCAGCAGCCAGTCGGGCAGGTGGTCGGCGCCGCGGGGAAAGTGCTGGATGTCCTGGTGGAAGTTGCGGGGGTCGGGTTCGACGTCGAACTCGGGCGGGGCGTCGTGGTCGAAGTGAGCCCCGATCTCCCGCGACTCCTGCACCGTGAAACGGGCGGTGAACCACGTGCCCTTGCCCGGCTGGTACATGCCGGTGCGCAGCCGGTCCAGCAGCCGTCCGACCTCGGGGAGGAGCAGGTCCCACTCCGTGCCGCCGTCGGGTCTGCGCACGCTCACCCGTGACGAGGAGATCCCGAACACGCCCCGGTAGTCGACGACCACCTCCGTCCAGGGGCCGTGGACGGCGTCGAGGGTGCGGTCCACGATCTCCTGGACGGTGTCCATCATCTCCTCGGGGGTCATGTCCCCCGGGGACATCCGCGTCCGCGGCTCGGGACGAGAGGCGATGAGCAGGCTCCAGGGAGACCCGCCGTCCTGCGCCTCGGGTACGCGGTCCCCCTCCAGCCGGTCCCGCAGCCAGGCGGGGACGTGCTCGTCGTCGCGGGGGAAGTGCTCCAGGTCGAGCAGGTAGCTGGCGTCCTCCCGCGGTTCGTCGAAGTGCGGCTCGTTCTCGTAGTCGTAGCGGACGCGGTAGCTCGCGGGCCGGTCGATCTCGTAGTAGGCGGTGTACCAGGTACCCGTCCCCTCGGCGTACATCCCCGTGCGGATCTCCCGCAGCCGCTCCAGGGTGGACAGCGGCGGAACCCAGCCGCTGCTGCGCCCGCCCTCGAACATCACCTCGAAGAGGGCCGTCTCGCAGGCGCCCAGTCCGGAGTACACGAGCCGGAGCTTGACCCAGTCGTCGGGGGCCGCCCGGAGCAGGTCCGTCCCGATCCTGCGGAGGAGCTCGTCCTGTTCGACGGGGGTCATCGCTTTACGGGCGCTCATGTCCTCGCCTTCGCTTCTTCTGCGGTGGAATGGGTGCGAATCCGACCACGCACCACGACTCGACACGCGTCGGACAGGGTCCATCCTCCCTGTGCGGAACCCGTCATGGGCCCCACACTCGCCAGAAACCCGCCGGACAATTCCTACGAAGTCGCGCGGCCCCGGGGCCCGTCGCGCGTGGCCCCCCGGTCGCCGCTCCGCCATCTCGCGTCCCAACAGGGCGAACACCCGTCACACCGGTCCCACAGGCGGCCGCGGTCGTCCACAGGCCCTACCGCTTCCCGACATGCCCGGATAAGCTGCGCTGGTCGGGACGTTGTCCGGGCGTGTTCGCGTGCTCACCACGCGCGACGCGGATCGGCCCTCCCCCCTTCCTCCGCTCCCCTCCTCCCGGGAGCACCCCCTCCCCTGATGGAAAAGGCATGGGACTGCGACGGATCCTCCCCCACACCGCCCCTCCGTCCCGGCGGCGCGCGCCGGGCAGAGGCGACGACGGACAGGCCAACGTCCTGCTCCTGTTCGGGCTCACCCTGGCCCTGCTCTCGCTGACCCTGCTGTTCGTACGGGTGGGCGCCGCCAACGACCAGCGCTCGCAGACCCAGACCGCGGCCGACGCCGCCGCGCTGGCGGCGGTGGGCGCCCTCCAGGACCGGGCCGCGCAGGACATCGTCGACGGCGCCTACCCCATGCCCTGGTTCGACGAGGAGGCCGCCGAGGCGCGCGCCGAGGAGTACGCGCGCAGCAACGGGGCTGTCCTCACCGACATCCGCGCCAGCGACAACGTCATGGGACGCAGCGGCAACATCGTGCGGGTGGAGGTGCGCGGCGCCGTGTGCCAGCGCGAACTGGAGGAGGACGGGTCCCGGCACTGGAACGACGTGGTCTGCGACGGCAGCGAGGAGGAGACCAACACCGTGGTCGGCAACGCCTCGGCCATCGCCATCGTCCGCATCCCCCACCAGTGCGGGCGCGACGGGGGCGAGCTGGTCTGCGACGGCGGCACCGTCGACGACCTCGCCTCCGCCAAACGGCTGATCGACGTGCACCTGGTCGACCAGGAGGGCCGCTACAGCTTCAACCCCAACTTCATCGGAGGGGGCGGGCCCGTCGTGGACTGCGCCGCGCTGGGGTCGCTGCACCCCGTCATGTGCGCGGCGCACCAGCGCCTCCAGCAGGAGTTCCCGGGCTTCTACCTCTCCGCGGGCGGCCAGCGCAACGAGCCGGGCAGCGACCACCACACCGGCGAGGCGGTGGACTACATGATGGCGGAACTGGGCGGCGTCCCCACCCCGCAGATGCACGCGACCGCCATCACGGTGATCGACTGGGTGATCCAGAACTCCCACCAGCTCGGGGTCAAGGGCATCATCTACGAGCAGCGCATCTGGAACGTGACCGGCGGGACCCCGGACCCGGTGGGCCCCTGGGCGAGCGTGAGCCGCCCCATGGAGAACAGACACAGCAACACCCAGAACCACATCGACCACATCCACCTGGCTGCAGGTGACGGTTCGATGCAGTGACCGGACCCCGCGCGGGGGTCCCGGGAGTTGTCCACAGGCGGCGGAAGGGGCTTGCCGGGGCGGTGCCCGCCCCCGAACCTGGAGGGTATGACAGTCCGTGAGCACACCCTTCCCGACCGTTCCCTCCTCCTGCGCACGCTCGCGCCGATCGTCGGTCCGATCTCCCCCGACGCGGTGGTCTGCGACATCACCGCCTCCTACGTCTGGGGCGTGGACCTGCACCCGGCGGGCACCCGCGCCACACGCACCCGCCCGCACGTGGCGGTCCCCCGGGGCGTACGCACCAGCGGCATGCCGGTGGTCGCCCACCGGGAGCACGTGCCCGCCGCGGACCGCGACGTGGTGGAGGGCGTGCGCGTCACCACCGCGGTGCGCGCGGCCGTCGACGTCGCCGCCCGCGCGCCCTCGGTCTTCATGGCCACGGCCCGCCTCGACGCCTTCCTCTCCCGGGGGCTGGTCGCCAAGGGCGACCTGCTCCGCGCCGCCCAGCGGGCCCGCTCCCAGCGGCAGCTGAGGCAGCTGCGCACCGCCCTGCGCTACTCCTCCGCGCTGAGCCAGTCGCCCGCCGAGTCGTGGACGCGTGTGCTGGTCCTGGAGGCGCTCCTACCCCCTCCCGTCCCGCAGTGCCCGGTCCCCACCGACGAGGGCGTGTTCCACGCCGACCTCGGCTGGCCCGACCAACGGGTGGCGCTGGAGTACGACAGCCTGGAGTTCCACTCCTCGACGGTGGCCAGGGCGAGCGACCGGGTCCGGTACGCGGCGATGCGGGCGCAGGACTGGGAGGTGGTCTCGGCGAGCGTGTACGACCTCCAGCTGCGGCCGGGACGGCTGCTGCGCCGCATCCTGCACACGCTCATCCGCCAGGGCTGGTCGTGCCCTCCCGAGCACCTGGAGCTCATCCGCGGCCGCGTGCGCGCCTACGAGAGGGAGCCGCCCCAGCTCTTCACACCCCGGCAGCCCTAGAGGGTCTCCGGTGCCAGCTCCCCCGACCGGAGGCCCGCCGGGTGCCGGGCCGCCGCACGGGACGCGCACAGCCCGGTTCCCGGCACCGCTCAGGGCGCGCGCAACAGAACACGTACGGAACAGCGCACGTACGGAACAGCGCACGCACAGCCCGAACCACGCGCGGCACAGGGCATGTACGGCACAGGGCACGCACAGCCCGAACTACGAACGGCACGGGGCGCGTACGAGCCGACGGCTCCATCGACACGGTCCGGACCGTGGGCGGGCACGAAGCGACAGGAGGTGGGCACGTGGACCGGGGCAACACCCTGCTGGAGTACGCCGCCCTGTTGCTGGTCGTGCTGTCCCTGCTCGTCGCGGCCGCCGCGCACGGCGCGCTGGGACGGCTCCCCGCGGAGCTGCGGGGAGCCGTGCACCGGGCACTGGGCGACGCGTCCGGTTCCCGTCCCGAGGACGGAACCGACACCGGTGACGGCACGGCCACAACCGGCCACGAACCCGCACCGGACGGGGACTGGAGGCTGGACTCCGCCGCCGCCGCGGAGGCGGTCCTGCGCTGCGCGCGGGCCGGAGCCCTCCCCGATCCGGTGGCCCGGACGGACTGCGCGCTGTCCCTCCTGGGCCTGCTGGACGCGCGGGTGCTGGAGGCCACCGTCCTGCGGTTGGAGGGCGAGGATCTGCACGAACTCTTCCGCAGTCCGACCTTCGCCGCCTCCGCCGCGGCCCGGACCGCGGTCCGGCTGCTGTGGGAGCACGCCGCCGAGGAGACCCTGCGGCGGCTGTCGCGGACCGACACCTTCGGCTTCCTCGCACCGTTCCTGGAGTCACCCCACCGCGACTGGGTGCTCACTTTCGTGGATGTCGGAGGCGATCACATGCGTGGGACCATCGAACGGAACACTGCGTCACCGCGTCGTAGCAACCGTCACCCTCCGGTGCCGGACGAGAACGATCAGCAAACCCCCCGCGTCCCCCGGCGGTCGCGCGAAGATCCGCAGAAACGAGGCCCAGGCCGTGTCGATTCCGTCGATGCCGCACCCCTCCGACCCCGACGAGCAGCCCTCCTCCCCTGGAGGGCGGCCCAACTGGCTCGTCTCCCTCCTCATGGTGCTGGTCTGCCTGGCCGTGGTCGCCAGCGGATGGGCTGTGGCCCGGCTCGTCGTGGGCGACCCCCTTCCCCCGCTGGACGTCGCGGAGGGCCCGGAGTCCCGTCCGCCGCGCAGCGGCTCCGCCCGTACCGCGGCCGACCCCGAGGACGCCGAGGCCTACCTGGAGGCCGCCGTCGAACTCGTGGAGGACTCCTCGGCCTTCCACCTCACCTTCACCGTGCACGACGGGGAGAGCGACCCGCGGGACGCACCGGATCCCGGCACCGGATCGGCCGACGCCCTTCCCGATCCGCCCGCGCCCCACCCCACGACCGCCGCCGGCCCGATCACCTCGGGCCGCGGGCAGGCCATGTACGACGCGGGGGCCGAGCCGGAGTTCGACCACTACTTCTCCACCACGGACGGGTTGAGCGTGTACCGCTACGACGTGGGCGGCGGCCAGCTCATGATGACCGCCGACCGGGGCCTGGAGCTGCTGGACCCGCCCAGCCACGCCGACCGGTACCTGTGCTCACGCGCGTACGGGTCGGTCAAGCTGCGCGAGGTGCTCGCCACCTCCACCGACCTCGCGCTGGAGGGACGGGAGGAGGTGAGCCTGGAGTGGCCGGAGCTGCACAGCACGCACAGCGCCTACCACTACACGGGCACGTTCACGGCGCTGCTGGGCGGCTACGACCCCGGGAGCGGGCGCAACACCCTCACCACCGTCAGGGACGCCGAGTTCGAGCTGTGGATCGACGAACAGGGGTACCCCCGCAGGCTGGACTACCGCACCGAGAGCGGTGTAGGGGAGAGCTACGAGTACCACTCGTTCAGCTGACCCCGGCCTCCGCCGAGACCACGTCGGGGACGCGGGCGGTGTCGTCCATCTCGTAGGCGTAGGGAGGGTCGGCCACCTCGCCGAGCAGGTCGGGCTGCGCGGAGTCCACGAGCAGGTTGTCACGGGTGACCACGTTGCCGGGCTCCTCCTCCGAGGTGGCCACCGAGAGCCGGGTGCCCTCGAAGTAGTTGCCCTCCACCAGGACGTTGGAGTCGTCGGCCGACTCCACCCCGTACTCCTCGTTGGCCCGGAAGTAGTTGTTGAACACGTGCACGTGCTCGGCGAACCGCGCCCTGGGGTGGCGTCCCGCCGTCCCGTCGAAGTAGTTGTGGTGCACGGTGACCCGCAGCGCCCCCGGCTCCTCCTCCCCGCCGCCGACGGCGAGCGCCGACTCGGCGTCGGCGAAGTGGTTCCAGGACAGGGTGACGTGGTCGGCGCCGCCGGTCACCGAGACGAGGGGGTCGTCCCCGCCGCCGGAGAACGTGGAGCCGTCCACCCACACGTGGTGGGCGCCGCCGCGCACGGACACCGCGGTCCCGTCGGCCTCCACCCGCAGGTTGGACAGGATGACGTTGCTGGCCCCGTCGACCACCAGCCGCCCGCCGGTGAGCTCGGCGCCGCCCTCGACACCCACGAGGGTCTTGTCCGAACCGACCTCCACCGTCCCGTCCAGGTCGATCGCTCCGGTGACCTCGACGGTGAGCGGCTCCTCGGCGGACAGGTGGTCGGCCAACTCCCCGGCGTCGGAGGCGGTGACGGTCTCCCCCTCCGCCCCGCCGACCGCGCCCGGGTACTCCTCGCCGTCGCGCTCCAGCGGCTCGCCCGCCCAGCCGACCGGCCCGCCCCGCTCCCCCTCCGGTGTCTCCGACGGAGTCTCGTCCGGGGTCTGTCCCGGGGCCTGCTCCGCCGGGGACCCGGACTCGTCGGCCTCCGTGTCCGGTTCGGCGGCGGCACCGGTCTGCGGCTGCGTCGCGGCCTCCTCCCCTTCCGGGGAACACGAGGTGAGGGCAGCGCACAACAGCGCCGCCGCGGACGCGGCGGCGATCGGGTGAGGTCTCATCAAGGGCTTTCCAACGCAGCGGGACAGGGGGTGTGGGGGCGGGGGCGATGCCGGGCGGCGGCGTGGACCCGTGGCGGTACCGCACGGCCACGGGGGAGCACGGGCCTCCCGGCGGACGGCCCCGGTGTTCCCGATCGTCCGCCTGCCCGGGCAGACGGGCGGGGCGGGCCGGAAACGATGCCTAGACCTTGCCACAGCCGGGTCCGCGGCCCCAACCCCAACCCCCGCCCGGGAGCGGTGCACGCGCGGTGTGTGGGGGATGACACACCGCACGGGGCCGGGTCGGCCCCGGACGGCCTGGGAAGTGGCGCACGGCCCCGCTCCGCCCTGAGCCACACGGCGAACGGCGCTCACGACGCCGAGCCGCGCGGGAAGCGCGACGGCCCGGGCGGTACACGGCGAAGGGCGCCGGTCCCGCGCGGGGACCGGCGCCCTGGCACTCCCGCTCACGCGGCGGGCGGTGACGTCACGGGACTACTCGGCGACCCAGCCGATGTCCTCGTAGACGTAGCTGCCCGCGAGGCCGTACTCGCCCCAGTTGCGCAGGTTCCCGTCCATGGCGTAGAGGCCGGGACGCTCGAACATCGGGATGGTGAGGACCTCCTGCCAGATCGCGGCGTCGATCTCGTTGGCGATCTCGGCGTAGCGCGCGGGGTCGGTCTCCTGGCCCAGTTGGTCGTAGAGGTCGTTGATCTCCTGGGTGGAGTGGAAGCTGGTGTTGTTGCCCCAGTCCTCGCCCGCCTCGTCGAAGGGACCGCTGTAGTTCTCCGCGGAGTCGGTCGGGTAGGGGTTGCTGCCGACCAGCACGAACGTGGACATCTCGTAGTTGCCCGGAACGATGTAGTCCGAGAACAGGGCGTTGCCCGGCACGTGCTGGACGTCGACCTCGATGCCCACCTGGGAGAGCATGTCGCGGACGATGTCGCCCTCGTCCTTGGCCAGCTGCATGTCCTCGGAGGCCACCCAGCCCAGGGTCAGCGTCTCGCCCTCGGCGTTCGTGCGGAACTCGGCGCCCTCCTCCAGGGTCCAGCCCGCCTCGTCGAGCAGCTCACCGGCGCGCTCGGGGTTGAACGTGCCGACCTCGCCGCTGTTGTCCTGGTAGCCGTTCTGGCTGGACCGGAGCAGGCGGTTGACCTGGCCGGTGATGGGCCACTCCACCGGACCGAGCGCGACCTCGGCCATGGTGTCGCGGTTGACCGCCATGGAGATGGCCTGGCGGACCCGGACGTCGGACAGGTTCTCGCTGCCCGCGTTGAGGGAGATGAACCGGTGACCGTGGTTGACGGCGCGGGTGAAGTAGGTGCCCTCGCGCTCCTTCAGCAGCTCCCAGGCGGCGGCGTCGTAGCCGAGGTAGAAGCCGTCGATCTCACCGTTGTCGAACGCGGTGGCCTGGCCGTCGATCGCGACGTTGGTGAAGACGATCTCGTCGAGCATGGCGGGCTCGCCCCACCAGTCCTCGTCCCGGGTCACCGTGACGCGCTGGGCGACGTCGTCGAACTCCACGTCGCCGAAGGGGCCCGCGGTGACGGGGAAGTCCTTGACGTAGCCCTCGGCGAAGAGCTCCTCGTCCTCCATGTACTCCTTGGGGTACAGGGGGTCGAAGAGGGTGGGCCAGTCCGCGTAGGGCTGGGAGAACTCCAGGGTGAAGGAGAACTCGTCGTCGCCCTGGACGACCTCCTCGATCCACTGGTAGCCGGCGTCGGAGCCGACCTCGAAGTCGCCCTCGCGCTCGCCCTTGTAGGTGAGGACCTGGGCCTCGTAGTCCTCCCAGGTGATGGGCTCCCCGTTGGACCACACGGCGTCCGGGTTCAGCGTGTACTCGACCGAGAGGCCGTCGTCGCTGACGCCGTACTCCAGGACGTACTCCTCGCGCGGTTCGAAGCCGCCCTCGGCGTCGAACCGGGTCGCGCTGGGCATCACGGCGCCCGTGACGCGGCGCACGTCGCCCTTGTTGCCCTGGACGTGGGCCATGTTGTACTGCTGCTCGTACTCGCTGAGGGCCCACACGAAGGTGCCGCCCTCCTGGAGGTCCTCGCGGGGCGCGGGGTTGAGGTCACTCGCGGGGAGGGCCGCGACCTCCTCCTGCGCCGCCTCCTCGTTGTTGCCTTCGTCTCCGCCGCCGCAGGCGCTGGCGACCATCACCAGCGCCGCGACCGGGGCGAGGTAGCGCACCTTCCCGATTCGCATGGGGATTTCCTCTCTGGGGTGATGCGGCCAGCGCGCGGGGTGGCGCTGGCCCGTGACGAGCCGGTCGTCGGGGGTCGGACGACCTCCTAGCGCTCCGCGAAGTGGCAGGCTGCCGCCTGGTCACCGTCGTTCACGGCGAGGACCTGGGGCTCGACGGTCCTGCACTGCTCCCGGTCGGCCTCGGGGAGCAGGGCGAACTTCTGGCACCTGGTCCGGAACCGGCATCCCGAGGGGGGATCGGCCGGGCTGGGCAGGTCGCCGTCCAGGACGATGTGCGTGCGCGCGCGTTCCTTCTCCGGGTCGGGGATCGGGATGGCGGACAGCAGCGCCTGGGTGTAGGGGTGGGAGGGTCTGGAGTAGACCGAGCGGGTGTCGCCGATCTCCACGATCCGGCCCAGGTACATGACCGCGACGCGGTCGGCGATGTGCCGGACCACGGACAGGTCGTGCGCCACGAACAGGTAGGACAGGCCCAGCCGGGCCTGGAGCTCCTGGAGGAGGTTGACCACGCCCGCCTGGATGGACACGTCCAGGGCCGAGACCGGCTCGTCCAGCACCAGCAGCCGGGGCTCCAGGGCCAGGGCCCGGGCGATGCCGATGCGCTGGCGCTGACCGCCGGAGAACTCGGCGGGGAAGCGGGTGACGTGCTCGGTGTTGAGGCCCACCAGGTCGATCAGCTCGTACACCCGGCGGGTGACCTCGTCCACGCTCCTGCCGTGGGTGCGCAGGGGCTCGGCGATGATGTCGAACACCGTCATACGCGGGTCGAGCGAGCTCATCGGGTCCTGGAAGACGATCTGCATGTCCCGGCGCAGCGCGAACCGGTCGGCCCGGCCCAGGGTGGCGACGTCGCGGCCCATGACGGAGATGGAGCCGCGCTGGGGCCTGGCCAGGTCCATGATCTCCATGAGGGTGGAGGACTTGCCGCAGCCGGACTCGCCGACCAGGGCGAGGGTCTCCCCCTCGCGGATGTCGAAGTCGATGCCGTCGACCGCGTACACCGAGCCCACCCGGCGCTTGAACACCGCGCCCTTGGTGAGCGGGTGGTGCTTGACCAGGTCCCGTACCCGCAGCATCTCGGCGCGGTCCGCGCGGTCCACCGCGGAGGCGGGGGAGTCGGGGATCTCCGGCACCGGGTAGATGTCCTGGGCGGTCCACCCCCGGTCGGTGATCTCCCCGGAGCGGACGCACGCCACCCGCTGGGCGTCGGTGTCGGCCTCTCCCGCGTCGGGTCGCGCCGCGGCCCCGCCCGCACGGATCCCCTCGCCCGAGGGCTGGGCGCCGATCGTGAGGAGCTCGGGCTCGGCCGCGTCGCACTCGGGCCGGGCCAGGGGGCAGCGCGGCGCGAAGGGGCATCCGGGCGGCAGGTCCGACAGCGACGGCGGGGTGCCCTTGATGGGCACGAGGGCGCCCTGGTGCTCCAGGTCCATGCGGGGGACGGCGCCGAGCAGGCCCATGGTGTAGGGCATCCTGCTGCGGTAGTAGATGTCGTCCACGCGGCCGGTCTCCACCGGCCGGCCCGCGTACATGACCAGGACCCGGTCGACGAACCCGGCGACGACGCCGAGGTCGTGGGTGATCATCACGATGGCCGCGCCGGTCTCCTCGCGGGCGGTGCGCAGCAGGTCGAGGATCTGCGCCTGGATGGTGACGTCCAGGGCGGTGGTGGGCTCGTCGCAGATGATGACGTCGGGGTTGTTGGCCATCGCCATGGCGATCATGACGCGCTGGCGCATGCCGCCGGAGAACTCGTGCGGGAAGGAGCGGTAGCGCTGCTCGGCGTTGGGGATGCCGACGAGTTCGAGCAGCTCCACCGCGCGGGCGCGGGCCCTGGCCTTGGGGGTGGAGGGGTCGTGGACCAGGACGGCCTCGGCGAGCTGGTCGCCGACCGTGTACACGGGGGTGAGCCCGGACAGCGGGTCCTGGAAGACCATGGAGATGACCTTGCCGCGCTTGCGGGCCATGGCGCGGTCGTCCAGGCCCAGGATCTCCTCGCCGTGCAGGCGCACGGAGCCGGTGATCCGGGCGTGGTCGGGCAGCAGCCCCATGGCGGCCATCGAGGAGACGGACTTGCCGGAGCCGGACTCGCCCACGATGCCCAGGACCTCGCCGCGGCGGACGGAGTAACTGACCCCGCGCACGGCGCGCACGTCGGGGTTGCCGTTGAGTCCGCCGAAGGTGACGGTGAGGTCGGTGACCTCCAGGACCGGGGTGTCGTCGAGGGGTGCCGCGCTGGCGGCCTCGGTGGTCGCGACGGTGTCGGTGCTCATGTGTGTGCCTCCCCCTAGGACCGGCGCGACTTGGACTGCGGGTCGAGGGCGTCGCGCAGCCCGTCCCCGATCATGTTGACGGCGAGTACCAGGACCACCAGCAGGGCGGTGGGGAACGCGAACATCCACCAGGCGGTGTTGGCGAACCGGGAGCCGTCGGCGATGACCACGCCCAGGCTGATGTCGGGCGACTGCACGCCCAGGCCGAAGTAGCTCAGCGCCGTCTCGCCGATGATCGCCGTGCTGACCGCGATGGTGGCGTCCGCGATGAGCAGGGACGACATGTTGGGCAGGATGTGGCGCAGGATGATCTTGTACGGGGGCACGCCCATGAACCGGGCCGCGTGGATGTACTCGCGTTCGCGCAGGGAGATGGTCAGACCGCGCACCATCTTGGAGGTCACCATCCAGCTGAACGCCGCCAGCAGGATGACCAGGACGAACCAGCCGCCCTGGCCCACGAAGTGCTTGGACAGGATGGCCAGGACCACGAAGCTGGGCAGGACCAGGGCCAGGTCGGCGATCCACATCAGGGCGCGGTCGGTGACCTTGCCGAAGTAGCCGGCGAAGGAGCCGACCAGGGCGGCGGCGGCCGTCGAGATCAGGGCGACCAGCAGTCCGATGAGCAGCGACTTCTGCAGTCCGGCGGTGCTCTGGGTGAAGATGTCCTGGCCGGTGCGGTTCGTGCCCATCCAGTGTTCGGGCGAGGGCCCCTGGATCAGGGAGGTGTAGTCGCGCTCGCCCACCTCCCAGCCGCTCAGGAGGGGGCCGACGAAGGCGAAGGCGGCCAGCAGCACCAGCAGGACCAGCCCCGTGACGACGCGCGGGGTGCCCAGGAGCTGGCGCCCGATGTCCTTGAGCCGGTTGGGAGCCGGGGGCAGGGCGGGCGTCCGCTCGGGCTCCTTGCTCACTTCGGTCGTGCTCATGCCGGGATCTCCAACTGGGCTGCCGCGGCGGGGCGCGGAAGGGGCGGGACGTGGCTCGGGAACGCGCCGGGGACGGCGCGGAGGGCGGCGGCGCTCACACCCGCACCCGGGGGTCGAGCCAGGCGTAGAGGATGTCCGAGAGGAAGGACGCGGCCATGATGGTCACCGCCATGAAGAAGGAGACCGCCGCGACCACGTGCACGTCGTTCTGGGAGATGGAGTCGATCAGCCAGGCGCCCATGCCGTGCCAGCCGTAGATCTTCTCGGTGAAGGTGGCGCCGGAGACCATCACGCCGAACGTGAAGGTGAAGTAGGTGATGGTGGGGATCAGCGCGGTGCGCAGGGCGTGTTTGAACAGGGCCTTCCTGCGGGTGAGACCCTTGGCCATGGCGGTGCGCACGAAGTCCGCGTTGAGCACGTCCAGCATCATGTTCCGCTGGTAGCGGGCGAAGGCGGCGAACAGGGCCAGGGCCAGCACGAGCGTGGGCAGGATCGCGTGGTGGATCCGGTTGAGCAGCAGTTCCCACCACTCCCCCCTGAAGCCCGCCGTGTACTCGCCCGAGAACCGCAGCAGCTGGAAGCCGAGTACGTCGTTGACGGCGGTGGCGCCGACCTGCACGCTGAGCGCGATGACCACGGTGGGCACCGAGAGCACGAAGAAGGCGACGGCCGTGGAGGCCTTGTCGAAGCGCCGGTACTGGCGCACGGCGGCGTAGGCGCCGACCGCGATGCCGATCACGCTGCCGAGGATGGTGGCGACCGTGATCAGGCGCAGGGTCACGCCCGCCTTCAGCCAGATCTGGGGGGTGACGTCGCCGCCCTGGATGGTCTTGCCGAAGTCGCCCTGGACCACCCCGCCGAGCCAGGTGACGTACCGCTCGGCGAGCGGCGCCTGGTCGTTGAGGTTGAGCGCGTCCAGTTGGGCGTTGACCGCCTCCGGCGTCGGCGGCGGCTGCATCTGCTCGAAGTAGCCGCGCGGATAGAGGTTCGTCGCGGCGAGCAGGTAGGCGAAACTCGTCGCGAGAAAGATCAGCACGACGTAGTTCAGCAGCCGCCTGGCCAGGAACTTGCCCAAAACTATCTCCGAACCTCACAGCCGAGCCCGGCACTCGTCCTGTTGTGCGCGGTCGTTACTGGGGGCACCCGTGGCCGGGGGTCCGAAGCACCAGGACGATGCCATCGGTGGATGGCATCGTTAAGCCTTCGCGATCCCGCGACCACCGGCGGGGGGTTGCTCCCGGTGACTGCCGAAACACACTTGCATCCGGTTCACGATCCGTGACCGGAATGTCAAGAGTCTGCGGTGAGCTAGACACTCGACAGTAAACACTGCATCAAGAAAAGACAACAGTGCCCAATTAAGCACCCGATTACGGTCGATTTGTCAAGTTTCACACGTTCTGCAATGAAATAACTCTGTACAGTAATCGACAACTGGCGCGAGCTGGGGAAACACACTCCACGAGCCTTGCGAGCACGCCTCCGACGGCCTCAGATTCGGACATACGACCCCAGAAATGTCGCTCAACGGTAATCTAACGCAGCATGGTCGAAACCCCCCTCCCCTGGGCCCGGGTACCACCACAGGACGGTTTCACGAAAGGCACGGAAGTGCTCGGAGAACACCCGTGGTCCGCCCGGAAGGGTCGTCCCTCCCCGCCCCGGAGGTGTTAAGCCCGGCTCACGGCCGCCGTTGAGCCGTCCTTGGCTCCCCGCGCACGACGCGTCCCGCCGGAGCGCTCCGGCGGAACTGTGCCGGTCGCGGCCAGGGGCACGAGCCGGGGCACCAGGGGCGCGGGCGAACCCGACCGCGCGATCCCCCACCAGGTGCCCAGGGAACGCGCCGCGTCGCCCGCCATCCCCAGGGCCGTCCAGGTCACCGGACCGGCCAGGGCGGCGCCCCTGCCCCGATGCCATGCCGCCACGTGCGGCACGACCAGGGCCGCGCCCGCGGCCAGGGCGGCAGCGCGGCCCGTGCGTCCCCCGGCACCGCCTCGCCGCGCTGACCGGCCTCGACCCGCGAGCGGGTCCGAGGCGGTCGGACCGGACACGCCCGGCGCCCCACGGCCGCGCCGTCCGAGCACCGCCGCGCCCACCGCAGCCGCGGCCAGCGGCCACCAGGCCGTGCGGACCGCGCGCGTGCCCGTGCGCACGGTGTGCGCGAGGTCCAGCCCGGCGAGTCGCACCGCCTCGGGCAGCGGGGTGCCCGCTCCCGCCACGAGTGCGCCCGTCACCGCCGCGCATCCCAGCGCACCGGCCGCCAGGGCGGCGCCGGGCCGTCCCGCGAGCAACAGCGCGAGTCCGACCGCGCCCGGCCAGGACAGCGCGGGCCCGGCGGCGTGCGCGCCGCGGCGGCGGGCCAGGGGACCGGCGACCGCCCCGGAGGTGAAGCAGGCGCGCAGGTACGCGCCCAGGTCGGTGGTCGGCGGTGCCCACACCCTGGAACGGGGCTCGTAGCGCACCGACCAGCCCTGTTCGGCGAGCCGCCACAACAGGTCGAGCCCGGCGGCGGCGCCGAGGCCGGGGTCGAGGTCGGCGGCACCGCGGCGCAGCACCAGGACGGGGACCGGCCGCAGCGGGTCGGTGTGCCCGTTGGCGGGGCCCGGGCGCTCCTGCCAGGGCAGAGCGTGCCCCCAGGGCAGGACGGGGGCGGGGTCGGCGCCCCGGTCCGCGCCCGTCCGGCGGGCGGCGACGGAGGCCACGGTCATCCGCGTGTGGCCCAGGCAGGCGGAGCGGTCGGTCAGGACCCGGGGCACCACGGCCGCCACGTCCGGGTCGGCGAAGTGGCCGAGCGCGGTCTCCAGCCACCCGGGGCCGGGACGGGTGTCCGCCTCGACCAGGGCCACGAACTCGGCGGAGCACGCGCGCAGCGCCGCCGCCCGCGCCCCGGCTCCCCCGACCGGGCCGGGGACGACGCGGGCGCCCCGGCGGCGGGCCGCCCGGGCTTCGGGCCCGATGGCGCCCACGACCACGGTCCGTGTCCCGTGGCTGTGCTCGTCGAGGTGGTCCAGGGTGGCGTGCAGCGCGGCGGAGTCGGCTCGCCCGACGACGGCCACCTCGACGGTGTCCCCCGGGGCGAGGGGCAGGGGGCGGGGGTGGGCGAGGCCCGCCCTGATGAGGCCGCGTGCGAACAGGCCCTCGTCCGCGTCCCGCGGCACCGCCCGGCTCAGCCAGCGGATCAGCGCGCTGACCCGCTCCGGGCCGAGGCGTACCGCCCGCGGCGGACTACCGCCGAGGAGCACGTGCCCCTCGTCGGCCAGGCGCGCCGCGCGGTCGATCTCGATGCCGAGACCGGGAGGCAGGGGCGTGCGGGAGGGCATGTCCACACCCTGACCGGTCGAACACAAGCGCGCAAGACCGTGGGAGGCACAAAGTTTCCGAGAGCTTGACCTAATCGTTATCCATGCTCACAGGCCCCACCAGTTCCGAAACGCGGCCCATATCCGTCCCCGACCGCCCCCGTGATCCGACCGAACGGACCCTTTTTCCAGCTCAGCCGGGGTTATCCTGGCCAAGCCAGGTCAGCTGGGTTTCCGGGGAGGCACGGAGCGTATGCTAAGCGCGAATACGCCCTTCAGTGTCGTAGGGCACATCCGCCACCCGACATGACCCACCGTCCCGGCCCGCTCCCAGGCCCCACCACCGCCTCGGAGGAAGTCTCGCGGCTTCCCTCCTCCCTCCTGTCGCCGCCCTTGCGCGTGACGCGTGGCATACCGACGCACCCCTCCCTGTCCCAGGGGGTCCGGGCCCGTGTGACCACCCCGCGCCGTGACCCGTTCCACGGGCACGGACGCCTTCGAGGGCCCGGCACTCCCGTTGCCATGCCCGCCGCGAACACACGTCCTCGGGGAGTGAACCCTCATGTGTGACACCGCAGCACCCCACAGTCCCCCCGTCGCGCTCCACACGCACGACCCCACCCCCGGGGCCGCCTCCCCGCAGCCGGACACACTCCAGGTCCCGGTGTCTTCGTCCCGTCCCTTTCAACGTCCGGCGAGTTCCATGGAAGAGCGCACCCCGTACAGCACAGAGACCGCCTCCAGACCGGCGCGGCGGCGCTTCCCCGGCCTGCCGAGCCAGATCGCCTACGCGAGGAGGTTCGTCGCCCGCCAGCTGGTCGCCTCACCGGAGCTGACCACGGCGACGCTGCTCACCAGCGAGTTGGCCACCAACGCCATCACGCACAGCGCCTCGGGCCGGGCCACCGGCAAGTTCGAGGTCTGTGTCCACCTGGCGCCCGGGTGGGCGCGGGTGGAGGTGCGGGACCTGGGCAACGTGGCCGAGACGCCCCAGCCCCAGCACCGGGACCCCTACGACACCACCGAGCACGGTCGGGGCCTGGACCTGGTCGAGGCGCTCTCCAGCAAGTGGGGCACCGAGCCCCGCGGTGACGGGATGGGGCGCAAGGTCTGGTTCGAGCTGGTGTGGGACCACGACACCTCGGCGCAGGACGCCGACGAGGCCGTCCTCTCCGACTGACCCGGTACGCGGGTCACCGCCCGCCCCGTGGGCGGGCCCACCCCCGGACACGGAGCGAAGCGGAGCGGAGCCCCGGAGCACGGGCCGCTCGGAGCCGCGCCGGTACGCCGCCGCGTCCGGGAGAGCGCGCCTACTCCTCGGCGCCGGCCCTCGGGGGCGCCGCCGCACCGCCGTCCTGGCCGGGCGCGGGCAGTCGGTAGCGCTCGTAGAGTTCGCGCGCGTAGTCCTTGGCCTCCTGCGACGGTTCCTCGCCCAGCTCGTCGCGGACCAGGTCGTCGAGGCTCTTGTTCGTTTCGTCCATGTGACGCAGCCTGCCTGGAGTGCGCGGATAGCACAAATCGCCGCTCCGGTGACGCAGCGCCAAGGGCCCGAACACCCCAACTGTGGGGGTTTGCGGAGCGAAACCCAACCCGAGCCGCGCATAACGCCCGAAGAGGAACCCGTCGGCTCCGGTCGTTTCGCGACCCCCGTGATGGCGGGGTGATGGCAGAATCCCCGGGGTTGAGGATCCGGCTTCGACCCCGCGCAGCACCACAGGGGATCACCGGCTTCCCCACCCCGTGGAAGGGTCCGACGACCCATGGTGTACTGACGACATGACCGAGGATGTCGACAGCCTGATCGCAGACCTGGAACTGTGGCGGACCCCCGAAGGCCGGCCCAGCCACCGGGACACGGCGATCGCCGAACTCCAGCGGAGAAGCCCGCACGTCGTTCCCGCGCTCGTCGAGCGGTTGCAGGCGCTGCTCACGTCCTCGCGCCGCCCCCGTGACCACCAGGGTGTTCCCGACCGCGCGAGGTATGACCGGGAGTCCCTCGATCTGCGCCAGGGGCTGCTCCAAGCTCTGGCGCGGATCGGCGACGAACGCGCCACCGCCGTGCTCATCGCCGCGCTGGACGACGACGCCTGCGTCCCCTACGCCGCGGCCGCTCTGCGTCAGACGCCCGATGACCAGGCGGTGGAGCCCCTGCTGGACGCCCTGGCCCGCATGCTGCCCAACGGGACGATGGTCGACGACCTCATCGACACGCTCATGGTCCACGGCGTCTCACCCGAACACGTCCGAGCGCGCTGGCGCACCGAGCCCAGCCCGCGGGGGCGCGCCAACCTGATGAGGCTGCTGGCCAGGCACGGCGACGTCCCGGTGTCGGTTTTCCTCGAAGCCGCCCAGGACCCGTTCCACGAGGTGCGGTGGGCCGCGATCGAGGGCGTGCTCCGTGTGTGGCGGGCCGACGGCCACGATCCCGACCCGGCCTGGACCGAGGTCCTGCTCTTTCTGGCGGTCGACGGGGAGAAGTCCGTCGGCTGGCGGGCCGTCGACGCCCTGGAGCAGATGGAGCGGGGCCAGCAGGCGGAACCTGACACGCACCCCGACCTCGCCACCCGCGTTCTCACGCCTCCGCTTCTGGCGTCGGTGATCGGGCTGGCTCTTCGCTCACCGGGGGCGTTCGGCGGACAGCTGGGCGCGCGGCTGGCGAATCTGGTCTCGGCCCGCCCCGACGGCCTCCAGGCCGTCCGGGGGCTGATCGGGCTCCGTCCGCCGGCCGACGTCCTCCGGGCGGCCCTGGACATGCTGCCCCCGTTGGGCGCCGACACGCGCAACCCGGAGCGGGCGATGCGCATGCTCCACAGGCTGCTGTCCCATTCCGACAGCGGCGTCCGCGAGGACGCGGCGTCGGCGCTGCGTCGCGGCGATCTGCTGTTCCCCTTGCTGGTCAGCGGTGACAGGGACACCCGCGAGACAGCCAGGAGCGCTTATGCGCAGATCACCACCGCAGGCTACGCCGACCGCCTGGACCGCTACGTCTCGGCGCTGCCGCTGCGCACGCGTATGAGGTACCGGGGCGTCCGCCGCTGAGGGGCGCCGCGTCCGACACGGGTACCGGAGCGAGATCCGGTACCGAACGCCGTGCGCAGGATCCGCGAGGAAGGGCTGCTGGGCTGGAAGCACGAGAAACGGAGCCGAGGCCGCTGTTACCGGGACCCCTGACAGGGGCCCGCGGCCCGGCAGGGGTGGGTCCCCCGCCATCCGGAGGAGGGCCCCCGCGGCCCCCTCCGGAAGGCCTCAGGAGCGGTCCGGTCCGGCCGTGCCGACCTCCTCGCGCAGCTGCTCCAGCACCCCCGACAGCAGCCGGGACACGTGCATCTGCGAGTACCCCAACCGGTCCGCGATCTCGGACTGGGTGTGGTCCCCGAAGAACCGCAGCCGCAGGATCTCCCGCTCGCGGGCGGGTAGGCGCGCCAGCGCGGGCTTGAGCGACTCGCGCTCCACCACCCGGTCCAGCGCCGCGTCCTCACAGCCCAGGTGGTCCTCCAGGCGCGTGCCCTCCTGCCCCTCGGAGTCGGAGGAGTCGGGCGCGTCCAGGGACAGCGACCGGTAGGACTCCGAGACCTGGGTGAGCTCGCTGACCTCCGCCTCGGGCAGCCCCATCTCGTGGGCCAGCTCCGCGATCGTGGGCGTGCGCGCGTGCCGCTGCTGGAACTCGCTCGTCACCCGGCGCAGCTTCACCCGGTTCTCCTGGTGGCGGCGCGGCACCCGCACCGCCCAGGTGTGGTCGCGGAAGTGCCGCTTGATCTCCCCGGTCACCGTGGGCAGCAGGTAGGAGATGAAGGGCTTGCCGCGGTCCGGGTCGTAGCCGCGCACGGCCTTGGCCAGTCCCACCATCGCGGTCTGCTTCAGGTCCTCCAGCGGCTCGCCCCGCCCCCCGTAGCGGCGCGCGATCTTGTTGATCAACGGCTGGTAGAGGACCATGACCCGTTCCCGCAGCCCGTTGGCCTGCGGGTCCCCCTCCCCCAGCCTCACGAGTACGGACAGCAGCTCCTCCGCCGTGGCGTCCTCGCCGGGCATCGGCCTGCGCGGCCTGGGGATGACGGTCGTGTGGTCTGCGGCGGCCTGGGACTTCGGTGCGGTGTTCTCGGACAAGAGAGGACCCCCCGGTGCTCTGTCCTTCTGTGCTTGTGTCGCCTGTCAGCACCTGCGGCGCGGCCCTCGCTCCTGACGCGCTGTCGGGGGCTCTCGTCGGGCGGGGGACGGTCGCCGTGCGGGGAGTACGTTCCCTCAGAAACGCCTTCAAAAGCGACGGGGCGAAAAAAGTTGTCGCGCGACAAATATCTTTCGATCCCCGCGTGGTCACTGTGCGCACACGGAGGCGGGCGCTGCACTCCGCCCTTCCACCCCCGCGGGCCCACGGGACACGGCGACCGCACCCTTCCCGCCCGGCGGGCCGGGCGCGGATACCACGCCACTACCGCCAAGTCGCCCTATAAAACACCTTTGCCGAATTTTTCATGATCGAACTCAGGTTCGTACCGTCGTAGCCGGTCAACACCCCGCCGGTGTGAGGCCAGCCGCCCGGACAACGGCGAGGGGCGCCCCGCGCCGTGCGCGGAGCGCCCCCGAACCGGGAACGGCCTGGGATCAGCCGACCGGCTCCTTGGTGCGCTCGGTCCCGGCGACCGCGGCCTTACGCTCCCTGCGCAGCTCGCGGCGCGCCTGCCTGCGGGCCGCGCCGCGCTGCTTACCCCACTCCACCAGCTGGTAGAGGACGGGGACCAGGATCAGCGTGAGCACGGTGGAGGACAGCAGACCGCCGATCACCACGATCGCCAGCGGCGCGGAGATGAACGCCCCGCCGCCGGTGATGCCCAGGGCCATCGGGGTCAGCGCCGCGACGGTCGCGAGCGCCGTCATCAGGATGGGCCGCAGACGGTGCCGGGCACCCTCCACGATCGCCTCCCTGAGCGGCATCCCGTTGTTCTGGTTCTGGTTGATCAGGTCCATCAGGACGATGGCGTTGGTGATCACCACACCGATGAGCATCAGCATGCCGACCATGCCCGCCACACCCAGCGGGGTGCCGGTGACCAGCAGCAGGCCCAGCGAACCGGTGATCGCGAACGGCACCGAGATCAGGAGCATCAGCGGCTGGAGCAGGCTCTTGAAGGTCGCCACCATGATCAGGTAGCAGATGACGATCGCGGCGACCATCGCCAGCATCAGCTGCGCGAAGCCCTCGCTCTGGTCCTGGCTGACGCCGCCCAGGGTCGCGGTGGCGCCCTCGGGCAGGTCCATGGTGTCCAGGGCCTGCGTGATCTCGGCGCTGACCGCGCCCAGGTCGGAACCGGTGGCGCTCGCCGACACGGTGGCGCTGGTGATGCCGTCGATCCGGGTGAGCTCCGGCGGCTGCTGCACCTCCGCCACCTCGGCGACGTCGGACAGCGGGACCGCCTGGCCGCTCGGGCCCGTGACGGGCAGGTCCTCCAGCTCGGCCACGGTCCGGGGCGCCTCGTCGACGCGGACCACCATGTCGCGGCGCGTGTCGTCGAGGGTGACGGTTCCGACGTTCTGCCCGTTGAAGGCGGCGGTGACCTGCTGGCCGATCATGGCCTCGGTCATGCCCCGCTCGGCGGCCTCCTCGCCGTCGACGCGGACCTCCAGCGCGGGCTGGGACTCGGAGATGCTGTTGGCGACGTCGTCGGCGCCGTCGATGCCGCGCAGCTCCTCCTCGACCATCCCGGCCGCCTCGGCCAGGGTGTCCTGGTCGTCGGCGCTGACCCGCACCTCGATGCCCGAACCGCCCATGGCGGCCATGGCGCTCAGGCGCGGCTCGTACTCGGTGTCCAGGTCCTCCAGGGCCGTGCGCAGCACCTCGCGGTTGCGGGCCTGGTCGGTGTCGGGGTCCGCGGTGATGCTGTAGTCCACCTGGGCGGCACCGCCGCCGCCCAACATGGCGGCCATACCGCCGCCGCCGCCGACGTTGGTCTGGTAGGACTCCACCCAGGCGTAGCCGGCGAGGAGGTCCTCGACCTTGGCCGCCTCCTCGTCGGCGACCTCCAGGGACGTGCCCGGGGGCAGCTCCTGGACGACCTGGTAGGTGTTCTCCTCGGACTGGCCCATCCAGTCGGTCTCGATACCGCCGGCCATGAAGACCGTGCCGGCGAAGATCGCGACGCTGGCGAGGAGAGTGGTGATCGTGGCGGTCCTGCGCTTGGTGGTGATCCAGCGGATGATCGGCAGGTAGGCGCGCTGGAGCGGGCTGCGCATCTCCCGCTCGTACTCCTCGCGCTCGATCTCCTCCTGGGTGGCGTCCCCGATCTCCTTGGGGCGCATGAACCAGTAGCACAGCACCGGGATGAGGGTGATGGAGACGATCAGGGAGGCGGCCAGGGCCAGGCTGGCGGTGACCGCGAACGGCAGGAACAGCTCGCCGACCTGGCCGCCGACGAAGGCCAGCGGCAGGAACACGGCGATGGTCGCGAGCGTGGAGGAGACCACGGCGGCGGCGACCTCGCGCACGCCCTGCTTGACCGCGGCCATCCGCTCCTTGCCGTAGTCCAGGTGCCTGCGGATGTTCTCCAGGACAACGATGGAGTCGTCCACCACGCGTCCGATGGAGATGGTGATGGCGGCGAGGGTGAGCATGTTCAGCGAGAAGTCGAACGCCTGCATGCCCAGGAACCCGATCAGCACCGAGACCGGGATCGACACCGCGATCACCAGGGTGGAGCGGATCGAGAACAGGAAGACCAGGATGACGATCACGGCGGCGAGCAGGCCCATGCCGCCCTCTTCGAGCATCGCGAGGATGGACTCGTTGATGTAGGGGGCCTGGTCGAAGACCACGCTGATGTCGATGTCCTCGCCCAGGACGTCGGCCTGCTCGTCCAGGACCGTCTGGACTCCCTCGGAGACCTCGACGGTGTTGCCGTCGGGGGTCTTCATGACCATGACGCCGATGCTCGGGTCGCCGTTGACGCGCGCCAGACTGGCGGCCTCGTCCTGGACGAGTTCGACGTCGGCGACCTCGGAGAGCCGGACCGGGTCGGCCGGAGCGGCCGGGGGCGCGCCGGGCGCCGCGGCGGACATGTCCGCGCCCGCGGCGGCGGGCTGGAGCCAGACCTCCTCGACCTGCTCGATCGAGGTGAACTGGTCACCGGTGGTCACGCTCAGGCTGCGGCCGTCGGACTCGACGTCCCCGCCCGGCTGGAGCAGGCCGCTGGACTGCAGGGCGTCCACGAGGCTCTGCGGGGACAGGCCGTTGGCGGCGAGTTCGTCCTCGTCCGGCGTGACGACCACGTCGGACTCCACCGCGCCGGTGATCGTCGCCGAGCGCACGCCCTCGACGGACTCCAGCTCGGGGATGAGGTGGGTCTCCAGCGGGTCGACCATGGCCTGGTCGTCGCCGTCCCCGGCGCCCGCCGCGAGCATCACGACCGGCATCATGTCCGTGCTGAAGGACATGACGCTGGTGTCGACGCCCTCGGGGAGCATGCCCGCGACCTGGTCGACGGCGATCTGGGTCTGGCGGACGAGGTCGTCCTGGTCCTGGCCGTAGTCGAACTCGACCGTGACCTGGGAGGAGCCGGTGCTGGAGGTCGAGGTGACCGTGGTGACGCCCGGGACGCTCTGGACGGCCTGTTCCAGCGGCTCGGTGACCTGGCTCTCCACCACCTGGGGGGCGGCCCCCTGGTAGGTGCCGGAGACCATCACCATCGGCAGGGACATGTCGGGGAAGAGCTCGCGTTTGGCCGACGCCGCTGCGAGGACTCCGAAGAAGAGGACTGCCAGGGTGATGAGCAGGACCAGTGCCCGGTTGCCGAGCGACATGACCGCGGCGCGGTTCATACCTGGGTCCCTTCCACGCTGGTGGCAGCGGTCCCCGTCCGGGGGAGACCCGCGGCGCGGGCCCTTGCGGCCGATCTGGACATGAGAGGTTCTCGCTCCTAGTTCACTGCGGACACGGGGCGGGCCGTGATGTGTGGGTCGTCGAGCGCGTGTACGCGCCGGGGCAGCACACGGTCGTCCGCCGGTGCTGGGACCGGGATCGAAGGTGTGGTGACAGGGGTGCCGGTGTCTGGCTGCCGGGTGCGGGGCGGCCGTGTCGGCCGCCTCTCCCGGGCCTCGTGCACCTGCCGGGCGCACTACTCACCATACGTCGCGTTATATCGGGACTCGGGGCTTCTCCCGCACGATTCAGGGAAGTCTCAGGGAAGCGTCAGCCTTCTGTCAGGGTCCGTTTCTGACCAAAGTAGGTGTCCTCATCCGTAAGTCGGAGTCGGATGGGATGAAATGCGGCTTCCTGCGACCGCGCAGGGGGCGCGCCCTGTAACGGACATCACGGTGGCAACTTCCGGCCAACCGGAAAACGGCCCCGGGCACGCGGAACGCGGGGACACCGGGGGTGACGAGGCGGGAGCGGCGGGGAGCCGGACGCCCGGCCCGCGACGGCGGGAAGCCCGCGCGCACCGGGCACACTCGCATCGGGCCGGCCATCGCCGGGTGCCCCCGTGGCGGCGGCGCTCAGGCGGACCGGGGCTCCCCGGGGGCCTCGTGCGGCTGGGCGGTCCCCCACACCACGCGCAGGAGGTCCTCCAGGGCGTGGGCCAGGGAGTCGTCCACGAGCGCGTAGCTGACCTGGCGCCCGCGCGCGGAGGTGCTCACCAGGCCGCAGTCGCGCAGACAGGCGAGGTGGTTGGAGACGTTCTGGCGGGTGAGCCCCAGTTGGTCGGCGAGTCCGGCGGGGTAGTGGGGACCGTCGAGGAGCGCCAGCAGGAGGCGACAGCGGGTGGGGTCGGACAGGGCGCGTCCGAGCCGCTGGATGGCGGACAGGCGCTGCTCGGAGGTCAACATGAAAACCATTGTACATGGCTTGCTGTATAGACAGCGCAGGCTGTATAAACAGTGGAGACTGAACCATGGGTGCCGCGGACGGCGGCCCCGGGAGAGGACGTCGCGACGGGAGGGCTGATGGGCCTGGGACACGACCACGGGCACGGGCACGGCGTCACCGCCGGGGCCGCCAACAGCAGGCGGCTGGCGGTGGTCCTGGGGATGATGCTCGCCGTCGCCGTGGTCCAGGTGGTCGGCGCCGCGCTCAGCGACAGCCTGGCCCTGCTCGCCGACGCCGGGCACACCGTCACCGACTCCTTCGGGGTGGCTTTGGCCCTGGTGGCCGTGTGGATCGCCGCCCGGCCCGCCACCAGCAGGCGCACCTTCGGCTACCAGCGCGCGGAGATCCTCGCCGCCGCCGTCAACGCGCTGGTGCTGTTCGTCCTGTGCGGGTTCATCGTGGTGGAGGCGGTCGAACGGCTCCGGGAGCCCGCCGACGTGTCCGGGCCGGGCATGATCGCCGTGGCAGCCTTCGGCCTGGTCATGAACATCGGCGCGCTGCTCGTCCTGCGCTCGGGCGCCCGCGAGAGCCTCAACGTCAAGGGCGCCTACCTGGAGGTCCTGAGCGACGCCCTGGCCTCGGTCGGGGTGATCGCGGGCGGCGTCGTCGTCTGGCTGACCGGATGGGACCGGGTGGACACCCTCGTCTCGCTGGGCATCGCGGCGATCATCGTGCCCCGCGCGTGGGCGCTGCTGCGCGAGGCCGTGCACATCCTCCTGGAGGCCACACCGCAGGGTATGGACCTGAGCGAGGTCCGCGACCACCTGCTCGGACACCCCGCCGTCCTGGACGTCCACGACCTGCACGCCTGGACCATCACCTCCGGGGTGCCCGTGATGTCGGCGCACGTGGTGGTCGCCGAGGAGCACCTGCGCGACAGCGGTCGCATGCTGGACGAACTCCACGCGTGCCTGACCGGCCACTTCGACGTCGAGCACTCCACGCTGCAGCTGGAGCCGCCCGGCCACGCCGACCACGAGGGCGCACGACACGCCTGACCTGTGACGGGGCGCACCCGGGCACCGCGGCCGAGCCGCGCCGGGGCACCGCCGCCGGGCCCGCGCGGAGCCCGCGTCCCCGCTGGTGCGGACCACCGCGGGCGCCACCGGCACACCCCCCGCGCGGTTACGATGCTGGACGGGCCGTCGGCGTGCCACGATCGGAACCCTCCGGCACACCTCCCCTCGTCCAGGAACGTCTAAGGAGACACCGTGGCACCCTTCCCGACCGAGGTCAGCGGTGAGTGAGAACCGGCTGCGAGCGGGGCTGCGCTCCCTGCTCAGGCTGCGCGGCTCGCTCCTGCCGCTCAGGGCGGCGAGGCTGTCGTACAAACTGCGCCGGGAACTGAGCACCACCCGTGAGGCCAGCACGTGGCGCCAGCCCGCGCGCGTGTTCCTCATGGCCTACGTGGTCGTGGACCTGATGGGCACGGCGCTGCTGATGACCCCGCTGACCACGCCCGACCACCGGGGACTGGGGTTCGTCGAGGCCTTCTTCACCGCGACCTCGGCGCTCTCGGTGTGCGGACTGAGCGTGGTCAGCATCGGCAACGACCTCAACGCCTTCGGCCAGGGGGTGGTCCTGGCGCTCATGCAGGTGGGCGGGATGGGCATCATGACCCTGGCCTCCCTGCTGGGCACCGCGATGATCCGCCGGTTCGGGCTGCGCATGCAGCTGACCGTGCAGGCCGAGACCCGGAGCATGTGGGTGGGCGACGTGCGCGGCCTGGTCAGTCGGGTGGCCCTGATCTTCCTCATCTGCCAGGGCCTGACGTTCCTGCTGATCACCCCGAGGATGTGGCTGGGCTACGGCATGCCGCTCGGGGAGGCCGCCTACTCGGGCTTCTTCCACTCGATCTCGGCCTTCAACAACGCCGGGCTCTCCCTGTACGGGGACAGCATGATGCGGTTCTCCGGCGACGCGTTCATCCTGGTGCCGATCGCCCTGGCGGTGATCCTCGGCGGCATCGGCTTCCCGGTCCTGCTGGAGCTGCGGCGCGAACTGCGCACCCCGCGTCTGTGGAGCCTGCACACCAAGCTCACCGTCACCACCACCTCGATCCTCTTCGTGGGCGGGGCCCTGCTGGTCACCCTGATGGAGTGGAACAACCCCCAGACCCTGGGGCAGATGCACTGGTGGTCCCGGCTGGTCGACGGCTTCTTCCACGGCGTGATGCCGCGCAGCGGCGGCCTCAACTCCGTCGACACCGGGGAGATGGAGGACGCCACGCTGCTGGTGACGATCATGCTGATGTTCGTCGGCAACGGCAGCGCCGGAACGGCCGGGGGCATCAAGGTGGCCACCCTGGCGGTGATCTTCCTGGTGGTGGCGGCCGAGGTCCGCGGCAACGACAAGGTGCACGTCTACGGACGCCAGCTGTCGCCCGAGGCGATCCGGCAGTCGCTGAGCCTGGTGTTCCTGTCCGCGACGGTCGTGGCCTTCACCACCGTCGTGCTGGTGCGCACCACCCCGTTCGACCTGCTCCCGGTGATGTTCGAGGTGGTCTCGGCCGTCGGCGTGGTCGGCCTGTCCATGGGCATCACCGCGGAACTGGCGCCGTGGGCCCAGTTCCTGCTGGCCCTGCTGATGGTGGCGGGCCGGATCGGCCCCATCACCTTCGTGACGGCGCTGGCCTTCCGCGACCACCGTCGGCGCTACGATCTCGCCGAGGCGCGGCCGATCATCGGCTGAGGGCACTCCGAGGGAAGGAAGGGACACCGTGCAGCAGCACAGGAGACTCACCGACAAGCGGGTCCTGGTCATCGGCCTGGGCCGGTTCGGCAGTTCGCTCGGCCTGGAGCTGGTCAGCCGGGGGTGGGAGGTCCTGGGCGTGGACTCCAGCCCGCGGCTGGTGCAGTCCTTCGCCGACGCGCTCACGCACACGGTGATCGCCGACGCCACCGACGAGGAGGCGCTGCGCCAGGTGGGAGCGGGCCAGTTCCACAGCGCGGTGGTGGCCATCGGCACCCACCTGGAGGAGAGCATCCTGGCCACCTCGCTGCTGGTGGACATGGGGGTGTCCAACATCTGGGCGAAGGCGACGAGCCGCCGCCACGGCCGCATCCTGGAACAGGTCGGCGCCACCCACGTGGTGCTGCCCGAGCACGACATGGGCGAGCGCGTGGCGCACCTGCTGTCGGGCAGGATGCTCGACTACGTGGAACTGGAGGAGGGCTTCTCGCTGGGCAAGACCAAGGCGCCCAAGGAGCTCATCGGCAAGACGCTGCGCGAGACGCGGGTCCGCCAGCACTACGGGATCACGGTGGTGTCGGTGAAGCGGATGGGCGAGGAGTTCACCTACGCCACCCAGGAGACGGTGTTGAACAAGGGCGACGTGATCGTGGTCGCAGGACGCACCGACGACGTGGAGCGCTTCTCCGAGTCCACCTGAGCCGGGCCGCACGGCGGCGGGAGGGGTCCGCAACCGTTGCGGGGCGGTGGAAAGCGGTCAAACGGGGAGGGCGACGGGGAGCCGCGCGGCGCCTCCTGTTCCGCGTCCGGCCGTCCGCTCCGCGCGCCCGCGGACGGCGGTTCCGGGGCGCGTGAGCGTTCCGATCCAAACAGACAAATTGACAACCGTTTTCATTCTTCCGACAATTGACCCATGCGAACTGGGACAACCGTGCGGGCCGCCGCCCTCGGCGCCGCCACACTTTTGACGATCACCGCCTGCGGAAGCGGCGGTGAGGGGGCGGACGACTCGGGTGTCTCACCCGCCGACGCGGACCTGACCGTGGTCACCGGCGTCTACCCCCTGGAGTGGCTGGCCGAGCAGATCGGCGGCGACCGGGTGGCGGTCGTCCAGCTCACCGAGCCCGGCACCGAGCCCCACGACCTGGAGCTGACGGGCCGACAGGTCGCCGAGGTCAGCGAGTCCGACATCGCCTTCTACGTGGAGGGCCTCCAGCCCGCCGTGGACGAGGCGATCGCGCAGGAGGCCTCCGAGAGCGCGTTCAACGTCGCCGACGTCGTGGAGCTCCACCCGGCCGGAGAGGGCGGCCACGACCACGCGGAAGGTGACGAGCACGCCGAGGAGGAGCACGGCCACGGCGAGGAGGGCCACGACCACGCCGAGGACGAGGCGCACGCGGAGGAGGAGGCCGCCGCCGAGGAGGAGCACGACCACGGCGAGTACGACCCCCACTTCTGGCTGGACGTGGACCTGATGGCCCAGACCGCCCAGGCGCTCGGCGACCGGATGGCCGAGGTCAACCCCGAGGGCGCCGACGGCTACGCGCAGGGCGTGGAGGCGGTGACCGCCGAACTGGAGGCGATCGGCCAGGAGTACGAGGAGGGGCTGTCCTCCTGCGAGCACGACGAGGTGGTCGTGGGGCACACCGCCTTCACCTACCTGACCGAGGCCTACGGCCTGGAGCAGATCGGGGTCAGCGGGGTGGACCCCGAGACCGAGCCCTCCCCCTCGCAGATCGCGGCCATCACCGACGTCGTCAACGAGCGCGGCATCGAGACGATCTTCACCGAGCCGCTGATGCCCGCGGCGACCGCCGAGACCATCGCCGCCGAGACCGGCGCACAGGTGGAGGTGCTCGACCCGCTGGAGGGTGTCACCGAGGACTCCCCCGGCGACGACTACCCGTCGATCATGCGGGGCAACCTGGAGGCGCTGACCACCGCGCTGTCCTGCTCCTGACCCTCACCGCGTCCCACCGCACCGGCCCCGCCGGCCCCGGGCTCCCGCCCCGGCCGACGGGGCCGACGCGTGCCCGCGCCCTCCCGCGCCGCTCTCCCGGCGGGCAGTCCTCCCGGCGGGCGGGGTCTCCGCTTTCGCGCCCCGCGCACCCGCGGTCCGGGGTGCCCGCGCGTTCTCGCACCCCTGTTCCCCGGTCGGAGAAAGCCGCGTGTTCTCACGCACCTTTACCTCCCGGCCGAAACAGCCTCCGGCATGCATGGGAACGACACATGGGGAGGCCATGGGTTACATGGCGCTTACATACCACCAAACCCTCGGACAAGTGGCGAGGGTCACGCTATGCTTGTGAACATGTCGGTGCTGATGCACGTGCATGTGGCGGTGCATAAGCACGGACGTTCCCCTCGACGAAAAAAGGAGCAGCATGACCGCACACAACGGCATCCCCGCGACCCAGCTCACCGAGGCGGCCTGGCAGAAGGCCCGGCGCAGCAACTCCCAGGGCGCCTGCGTCGAGATGGCCCGCCTCGGCGACGGTTCCATCGCCGTACGCAATTCGCGGTTCCCGTCCGGACCGGCGCTGGTCTACACCCAGGAGGAGATCGACTGCCTCATTCTGGGCGCCAAGGACGGGGACTTCGACAACCTGCTCAGCTAGGACCTTTCGTCCCATCGGGCGCGTTCCGCCCCGAGACATACAGGAGGGGTTACCGCTCGGCGGTGACCCCTTCCCCGGTCGCCCCGACCGGTCCGCGGCCGCCCACCCGTGCGCACCTGCCCCGAAACCCGGAAAGGCCCGCCTCGGCGAGCCTCTCGTATCCCTGGGAGCGTGTTCGGGATCCCCTCTCCCGTCCCACGCCGTTGCTCAGCCGACTTCCTTGTCCAGGTCCTCCAGCATCTGCTCCAGCAGTTCCAGCGTCTCGTCCGGCGTGGCCGCGGCGACGCTGAGCCGGGTCATGGCCTTGGTGTAGGCCTCCACCACCGGCCTGCGGTCGATGATCTCGCCGTCGGTGAGCTGCTCCAGGTAGACCATGTCCGCGAGCTCGAACTCCGAGTAGCGCAGGAGCGTGAACGACCCCGCCTCGGCCGCGTGCGCGCCCACCGCGAAGGGGACGATCTGGAGGGTGATGTTGTCGTACTCCTTGCTGAGCTGGATGAGCCACTCCAGCTGACCGCGCATGATCTCGCGCCCGGCCTCCGGTCCGCCGATGGGCCTGCGGACCGCCGCCTCGTCGAGGATCACCCACATGCGCATGCTCGTGTCGGTGCGCAGGCGTCGCTGTCTCTTGAGTCTGGCGTCGACGCGCTGCTCGGTGACCTCGTCGGTCTCCACTCCGCCGGAGATGACCGCCCGCGCGTACTCCTCGGTCTGGAGCAGCCCGGGGACGAACTGGGACTCGTAGATGCGGATGTGGTCGGCGGCCTCCTCGAAGCCGACGTAGCGGATGAACCACTTGTGCAGTGACTCCCCGTACTCCTTCCACCAACCGGGCTTGTTGGATTCGCGCGCGACTTCGAGGATTTCCTTGATCCTCTTGCGGTCGGAGACCCCGTACATCTTGAGGAGGTCCTCGATATCGCGCAGCTTGAAACCGACCCGGCCGAGTTCCATACGGCTGATCTTCGACGCCGATGCCCGAATCTTGTTCCCGGCGTCCTCTCGGCTGATACCACGCGCTTCGCGAAGCTGGCGCAGCTCGTGCCCGATCAGCATGCGGCGCACAGTAGGGCCGCTCCCCTGGCGCAATCGAGCGATATCCACGTTCGCCGCCTCTCCCTCATTCCTCGCACAAGGGTATCCGTGTGAAGGGACACCTTTGCCGTGCGGACAAGACACTACAGGTACACGATAGAACGATAGAGCAGTGGTGCCTTCGCCTCGCTGGCGGATCCCCCGGCACCACCGGGGAGGGCCCGCCGCCGGGAGTGATCCGGCGCGGCGCCCGGCGGGAACCCCGGCACTCACACGAATTGCGCCCAAACGAACTTTCCACCGGGCGGCGTGGGAATCACACCCCACTCTCGCGCGAAAGCACTCACCAGGGCAAGCCCCCGACCGCCCTCCAGGTCGAGATCGGTTTCCCTTCTCTCCGGCAGCCGGTCTCCACCGTCGCGAACCGCACAGATGAATTCACTGCCGCTGCGCATGAGCGAGAGCTGAATACCGCCCTCGCTCTGCCCTGTCAAGGGCAGAGGGCCACCATGCCGGAGCGCATTGGTGACCAATTCCGAAACGACCACCGCGACATCGCTGGACAAGTAGTGCATCTCCCATTCGTGGAGAAGCGCCTCGGAAATCTCGCGTGCGGCCCCCACCGAGTGGGGGCGCGGCTCGAAGCTCCACGTGACGGCGTCGTGCCGGTCTCCGCAGACGGGGGTGTTCCAGCGGCGGGAACCGTGCGTCAGGACCCTGAGCCACCAGCCACCAGCCGGGTCGGCCACCGCCTCAGCGCACTCCATGCCTTCCACTCCTCCCTGACGCACCGCTGTGTGGGCGTCGGTGACACGGCCGGGGACGGACCGTGTCCGCGTGCAGGTCGGGCGCGTGCCGCTGCACGACTCGAATGCACGTGCATCTTCGTCTTGCAGGCAATCGTAGGCCAAGCCCCGACGATGTGCAGGCAAACGGGGAGACGACTTCGTCCGACCCGTGAAGCGGGTCGTCGCGGACCTCCCCACCCGCGGGCGGCCCCGTCCCGGGCGCACCCCGTCCACCTACCGACCGGTTGGCATGTGGATAGGATCTCCTCGCGCCCACCACGCGAACTCTTGGAGGTAACCCCATGTCACCAACGCCCCGTGTGGCCATCGTGACCGGTGCGGCCCGTGGGATCGGTGCCGCCGTCGCTGAGCGCCTGGCGCGCGAGGGCCGGTCCGTCGCCGTGCTGGACCTGAGGGAGTCCGACGCCCAGGAGGTCGTCGACCGCGTCACGGCCGCGGGCGGCACCGCCCTGGCCGTGGGCTGCGACGTGTCCGACCCCGACCAGGTGACCGCCGCCGTCGACACCGTGGCCGAGCGCCTGGGCCCGCCCGCGATCCTGGTGAACAACGCGGGCGTCCTGCGCGACAACCTGCTGTTCAAGATGTCCGTGGAGGACTGGGACACCGTGATGAACGTGCACCTGCGGGGCTCGTTCCTGATGAGCAGGGCCGCCCAGGCCCACATGACCGCGGGCGGCTGGGGCCGGATCGTCAACCTATCCAGCTCCTCCGCGCTGGGGAACCGGGGCCAGGCCAACTACTCGGCGGCCAAGGCCGGACTCCAGGGGTTCACCAAGACCCTGGCGATCGAGCTGGGCAAGTTCGGCGTGACCTGCAACGCGGTCGCGCCCGGCTTCATCGAGACCGCCATGACCAGGGCGACCGCGGAGCGCATCGGCGTCAAGTACGAGGACATGAAGGCCTTCAAGGAGGCCGAGATCCCGGTGCGCCGGGTGGGCGTGCCCGAGGACATCGCCAACGCCGTCGCCTTCCTCACCGGTGAGGAGGCCGGGTTCGTGTCGGGCCAGGTCCTCTACGTCGCCGGCGGGCCGCTGGACTAGGCGGTACTCTTCGGGCCCGCGCTCCGCCTCGTCCCCTGCTTGGGCGCCCGCACCGGCCCCCGTGGGTGGGGCGGGTTCGCAAAGGGCCCAGCCGCCCGGGACACCCCGTGCGCCCCGTCCGGAGCCCTCCGGGCGGGGCGCACACATGCACGTGGGCCGGAGCCCGGGGCGGTCACTCGTCCGGGGATCCAGCGGCGCGGGCCTCCTCCATCGCCGCCGTGACCGTGGCCGCCAGCTCCTCCACCAGGGCGACGCCTGCGGTGTAGTCGGGGCTGCCGTCGGTCAGGACCGCGATCAGGTACTCGCGCCCGGGTCCGGCCACGTAGCCGACGCTGTTGACGTTCCACAGGTCGCCGTTGGCCTCGCGCGGGGTCCACCCGTTCTTGAGCCCGACGGTGTCGGCGGAGCCCGCGCTGGCCGAGATCCCCCAGGACTGCTCGGCGGCGACGGACTCCATCAGCCCGCGCACGTAGGCCCGGTCCTCCTCCGCCAGCGGGCTCCCGTCGCAGTACAGGGCGCGCAGCAGCCGCACCTGGTCGGCGGCGGTGGTCATGGTGGCGCCCCACCTGCCTCGGGGGTGGGGATCGGTGTTGGTGAAGCCCAGCGTCCGGGCGCCCTCGACGAAGCCGTCGGTGAACCCGATCCGCGAGTACAGGCCGTCGGTGACCCCGTTGTCGCTGTGGCGGATCATGGCCGAGACCTGTGAGCGCTCGGCCCCGGTGAGGTCGCGGCCCTCCTCCTCGGCGCGCAGCAGCAGCATGGTGAGGATGGTCAGCTTGGCCACGCTCGCGGTGGGGAACTGCCGGTGGGCGCCGTGGCTGAAGGTGGCACCGGTGCGCAGGTCCTGCACGGCGACCGCGAAGTCGGCCGGGTGCTCCTCCCCGATCGCCCCGATGCGCTCGGTGAGTTCCTCGCGCTGGACCGGTGTGAGGCCCCTCCCTCCGGTGGCGGGCGCGTCGACGGACTCGAAGGGCGCCAGAGGGAACGCGTCCCTGGAGACCGGCGACCGGAACAGCGCGGGGTCCGGGCCGGGCGGGACGGCCCCGGAGGCCGAGGTGGCGCCGGGCAGGGTGAAGGCCATGAGCACCGCGAGGACGGCCGCCACGACGGCGACGGACCGGGCTCGGGTGTCGGCGAGGGGATGCCGGGGCACGCTATCACCGGTTCGCTGACACGCGGATGGGCTGGAGTACCGCCATTATTCAATGAAATGTCGCGAATACGAACATCTCGATACCGAATCGGTACCCGGGCCCCTCTTTTCGTCCGCTTCCGCGGGCGAATCCTCAGCGGCGGGTGTCCTCGTCGATACCCCGGGCCACCAGGGCCTCCCCCGTCGCGTCGGCCATCCGCAGCAGTTGGACGATGACCGGGACCACGAGCAGGTGGGGGCGGCCGGACAGGCCCCGCGCGCGGTAGGCCTCGCGTGCGGCCTGCCAGGCGGAGGCGGCCATCGGGATGGAGCGGACGGTGAGCGCCAGGACGAGGGCGACGCGGTCGGGGTTGGCGCCGACGTGCCTGAGCGGGCGGGCCATGCGTTCGAAGAGGTCCAGCATCGCGCGCACGCGGGTGGTGAGCGTGACGAGGTTGGCGAACAGGACGAGCGCGGCCAGCTGCGCGCACAGGCGCAGGGCCGTCTGCCAGTCCGCGAACAGGACCTGGAACAGGCCGATGGCCAGCAGGAACGGCGACAGCGCGCGCAGCGCCGACCAGGCCCGCCCCAGTGGGAGACCGGCCAGCGGGTACACGGCGAGCGCGGCGGCCAGGGCGCCGACGGCGACCCGGGGATCGCCCCAGACGACGAGGCCGACGCCGACCAGCAGCAGCGCGAGGAGCTTGGCCCCGGCCGGGACCCGGTACAGGAACCCGGTGCCGGGGACGTAGAGGCCGACCGTGCTCACCGCTCGTCCATGAGCTTGGTGTAGTGGGGCACGGCGTCGCCGGGAACACCGTCGAAGACCACCCGGCCCGCGTCCATGACCAGGACCCGGTCGAAGCCGTCGAGGAGGTCGAGGTCGTGGGTGAACAGGACGACCTGCTGGTCCAGGCCGTCCAGGGTCCGGTGCACCATGCGGGTGTTGCGCAGGTCGAGCAGGGTGGTGGGTTCGTCGCAGACCAGCACCTCGGGCTCGGTGACCAGTACCGAGGCCAGGGCCAGGAGCTGCTTCTGCCCGCCCGAGAGCAGGTGGCCGGGGTGGTCGCGGTGGCCGTCGAGCCCGTAGCGGACCAGGGCCGCCTCCACCCGGCGGGCGGTCTCCTCGCGGCCCAGACGCAGGGAGCGCAGGCCGATCTCCACGTCCTCGGCAACGGTGGGCATGATGATCTGGTTGGCGGCGTCGGAGAAGACGAAGCCGACCCTGCGCCGGATCTGCTTGGCGTGGCGCCGGGTGTCCCACTCCCCCAGCGTCACACGGCCCTCGTCGGGGACGACGAGGCCGTTGAGGGTGCGGGCGAGCGTGGACTTGCCCGATCCGTTCGCCCCGATCACGCCGATGCGGTGCTCGGCGAGGTCGAGGGTGACGTCGCGCAGCACGGCGCGGTCGTCGTAGGAGTGGGAGACGCCCTCCAGGCGCAGCATCAGGATTCCCCGCGGCCGGTACCGGCCTCCACGACGGAGCGGCCCGCGGGCGGGATGGGGTAGGCGCGGTAGACGGCGCTGGCGATGAGCGCGGTGACCACGGCCTTCACCAGGTCGCCCGGCAGGAAGGCCACCATGGAGTAGGCGGCGGCCAGGACCCCGTCGCCCATGACGACGGCCATCCAGGGGACGCCGATGGCGTAGATGACGAGGATGCCGCCGACGACGTTGATCCCCAGGCCCGCCCAGAACCGGTAGCGCCCCCGGGAGCCGCGGACCATGAGGTCGGTGAGCAGGCCGATGACCAGGGCGGCGAAGACCCAGCTGACGATGAACCCGGCCGAGGGCCGGGCCAGGACGCCGACGCCGCCCATGCCGCCCGCGAAGAGCGGGAGCCCGGCCAGGCCGAGCACGATGAAGGCCGCCACGGCGAGGGGGCCGCGCTTCCAGCCCAGGAGGCTGGGGGCGAGCATGATGCCCAGGGTCTGGAGGGTGATGGGCACCGGCGAGAACGGCAGCGGGATGGCGACCGTGACGCTGAGGGCGGCGATGAGCCCGGCGAACACGGCGATGAGCGCGAGGTCGCGGGCGGTCAGGCCCCTGTGGCGGATGTTGGTCCTGGTCGTGGGCATGGGCGGTTCCCTCGGGAGGTCGCGGAGGCGGATCTTTGCCCATTGTCCGTTATGGCGGTGACCAGGACGAAGGCCGGGGCGCACAGTTCTGCGGGCCCCGGGGTTGTAGGGGGTCGCCTGAGACGCGGGTCACAGGGCGGGGTTCTCCCCGCCCCGCGGACCCGCGCGGCCTCCCCGGAGGGGTAGGGCCCGGGCGACCGGTGTCCCCGGTCGCCCGGTGTCCCCTACCGGTAGCCCGGGGCCGGGTCGTCGGGGTCGTCCGTCTCGTCCGGACGGCCGGGCTCGTCCGGGTCCCCGGGCTCGTCGGGGTCGTCCGTCTCGTCGGGGTCGGTGGGCTCGTCCGGATCGGTCGGCTCGTCCGGATCCGTGGGCTCGTCCGGGTCGGTGGGCTCATCCGGATCGGTCGGCTCATCCGGGTCGGTGGGCTCATCCGGATCGGTCGGCTCATCCGGGTCGGTGGGCTCATCCGGATCGGTCGGCTCATCCGGATCGGTGGGCTCGTCCGCGTCACACGTGGTCAGCTCGGCGTCGAACGGGTGGTAGTGCAGTTCGAAGGGCCGGATGACACGCGTGTCGCGCTGGCTCTCACGCGGGCCGCCCACGTCCTGGGTGAACTCGCGGGCGACCACCGTCCCCTCGATGTTGGCCGAGGAGTAGTGGTTGACCGCGGCGTTCGGGGCGTAGACGGTGCCCTCGATGGTGTCGGTGCCCACGGGGATGGTGACCGTCCGGGCGTCGGAGAAGTTCCACAGGGTGTAGGGGGCCGTGGAGGAGCTCAACCCGGCGCCGGTGGGTCCCTCCCACGTGAAGTCGCCGCCGACGCCCGAGGTGTCGACGTTGATGATCAGCGGGGTGTCCTGGCTCGGCGGGTCGTCGAAGGTCAGCTGGGAGAGCGAGTTCAGTTCCTCGGCGGTGAGGTTGAGGACGTTCTGCTCTCCGGGGGTGAGGCTGACGTGCAGGTCCGCGCCCTCGGGGATGGCGTCCGGGTCGATCGGGTCGCCGTTGGGGGTGGTCAGCGTGGCCGTGGTGGAGCAGAGCGCGAACCCGGACGAGTAGGAGCGGAAGGCGGAGAAGGCCTCCTCGAAGTCGATCAGGTCCGGCTCCGGTCCCACCGAGTCGGCGGGCTGCATGGTGCTGAGCTGGACCCGCGGATAGCCCTCGTAACCGGCGCCCTGGGGGACGATCCGGGTGTTGGCCGAGGCGTTGTTGAGGTCGGTGGTGTAGACGTCGGCGTCGTCGAGGTCGCCGATCTTGACGTAGGCGCCCGTGGGGATGCTGAGCACGCCCTGCGGATCGCTGTCCTCGAAGTCCACCTCACCCTGGACCAGCAGCGCCACGGGGTTGCTCTCCCCCGTGTCGGTGAAGGTGCCGTCGTTGTGGATCCGCACCCGGTAGTCGCGGCCGAAGGACAGGTCGCCGCCGACCGCGATCGGACCCTCGGACTCGGTCCCGGCCAGGTAGGTGTCACCCTCGGAGATGGCGTTGAATCCGAGTGCGGGGGCGACGGGGTTGACCGTGACGGCAGCGGAGGCGGGGGCCGGGGCCCACCAGCCCCGGAACCCCGGGGCGGTCGACAGGGTGCCCGCCGCCAGGGCCAGGGTGGCGGCTGTGACCAGGAAGGTCCGGCCGGTCCTCCTCGGGAGCGACCGGCGCGTACGCTTTGTGTTATCAATCATGCACACATTGTGACCATGCCGTGGTCCGTAAGTGGGAAGGCACGGCGGGATCGAGGGGAAAACGTCAACGGTTCCCCATCAGCGGGTAGGGGGCCGCCCCTCCGGGGCGTCACCCCCGGCAGCCGCTCCGGGAGCGGGCACGGCCCGCTTCTGGTGAACGCCCCCGCCTCTCGGTGGGGGAACTTCCAATCCCCGCATGGACCTGGGATGTTCTTCGCACTGCGATGGAACGTGCCCGGACTGGTCGTGTGCGCGGGAGCCGGGGAGCTGCGGAAGGCACTACGGGTTCTGGAAGGCGGTGCAGGATGGGCGCGGTCATGACCCTGGAGACCGTGGAGGCCTCCGTCCCCCAGGAGGTGGCGCGCCTACACGCCACCTACCGCAAGCGGGGGTGGACGGTGTGGCACGGCAACGCGACCGGCCAGTACTGGGCGGCGCACACCGGCCGCATGGTGATGCTGAGCGGTGACACCGCCCAGGAGCTGGCGGCGGAGATCGAGAGGACACAGCCGGGCAGGCCGGTGGAGGCGGTTCCGACTCAGGCGCTGCGACGGCACACGGAGCTGGTGCTGCTGTTGAAACCCCGGCCGTGTGTCTCCCCGGAACGGGCGGACACCACGGCCGGCGGAAGGCGGTAAGCGGTGACGGCCGTGGCCCGGGAAGGGGTGTTCCCGGGCCACGGCCGACGCGAGGGAGTGGGCGCAGCGCCCCGCTCACGGCGCGGGGGACGCGGTGTCAGCCCCGGGTCCCCCCGGCGCGGCGGATACGGGTGATCGGGACCGGGAGCACGCACACGGGGACGGGCAGGCGCAGCCGGTGGCCGGTGTCGGCCGGGACGCCCGTGTCGGGGTCCAGGAGAAGCGAGGCCAGCGAGTCGCCGTTCTGGGCGGCCACGACCAGGTGGTCGGGCTCCTCGCGGTGGCCGCGCACGACGGCGAAGTTGCGCGGCCACGGCCCTCCGGCCGGGGTGTCGGCGACGTGCTCCAGGCGGGCGCCGCCGTCGCGGACGGCGAAGGTGGCGATCGTGTCCGCGCCCCGGTTGGACACGTACACGTGGTCGCCGTTGGTGAGGATCTCGGCGGGGAAGTTCGCGCCCGCGGCCTCCTCACCGGTGGCCTCGACGGAGCCCAGGTGCTCGGCGGTGCCTTCGTCGGGGTTCCAGCGCAGGACGTGCACGCGCGAGTCCAGCTCGCCCGCCACGTAGAGGTACTCGCCGAGGACGGCCGTGTGCCGGGGGCCGGTGCCCGGGGGCAGGGAGACGGCGCCGACCTCCTCGCCGCCGTGCAGGATACGCAGCTCGTCGGTGCCCAGGTCGGCCACCAGCAGGTGGCGGTCGTCGGGGGCGGCGGTGCTGTGCGCGTGCGGCCCCTCCTGGCGGTCGGTGACCGGGCCGCTTCCGGAGTGCGCGAACTCCGCCACCGTTCCGTCGAGGGAGCCGTCCTCGGCCAGGGCGTACAGCGTGGCCACGCCGTTGGCGTAGTTGGTCACCGCCAGTTCGGAGCCGCGCGCGAGCACGTGGCAGGGCGATCCGCCGCCGGTCGGGGACTGGCCCAGTTCGGTGAGCCCGGCGCCGCCGTCGATCCGGAAAGCGGTGACGGTGCCCTTCTCGCGCTCGTTGACCGCGTACACCGTGGGCGGGTCCTCGCGGAAGGCGAGGAAGGACGGGCCGGGGGTGCGGGCGGCGGCGCCGCCGTCGGTCATCTCGCCGGTCATGGGGTCGAACCAGACGCGGTAGATCCCCTCGCCCTCCCCGGGCGGGTCGGAGTCGGGGGTGTAGGTGCCCACCAGCAGGAGCCGTTTGCCGTCCACCGAGTCGCCCACCGGGAACCCCGTTCTCATTGTGCGTGTACCGAAAGTGGTCTACACCACCAGCGGCATGCTACCGCCCGGTGCGCCTGTTCCGCCTTGGCCCTGGTGACCTGGCATCGGCTCGGGTTGTCGAACGCTCCCTTCCCCCGCTCCCTGAGGCTAGGCTGGTCAGGACCTGAGTTCATGGATCGCGTACGAACGCACGGTCCGCGACCGTTCGTGTCCGGGCGGTCGGGCGCCCCGAGGAGGAGCGAATGACAGCTGAACCGGTCGACCCGAGTCAGATGGCGGCTGAGTTGGCCGAGGCGTTGGCCGACCGCGGCCTGGTCCTGGTGAGCGCCGCGTATCTGGAGGAGTTGGAGGACACCGCTGACAGTGCGGTGATCAGCGCCCGCGCCGATGAGGAGACCGTCCCCTTCCAGGTCGAGGACTACGCGTGAGCCGCTACGCGATCGACATCAAGGCCTCGGCCCGCAAGGAGCTGCGCAAGCTCGACGGACCGGTGCGTAAACGCATCGTCGAGGCCGTAGCGAACCTTGCTGACAACCCGCGCCCGGACGGCTGCAAGAAGCTCACGGCCAGGGACGGCTACCGCATCCGTGTCGGCGACTACCGGGTGGTCTATACCGTCGATGACGGTCAGATCACCGTGGTCGTCGTCAAAGTCGGTGCCCGAGGTGACGTCTACGGCCGATGAGGGTCCGTACCACCAAACCGTCGTCGGAACCATCGGGATGGTCGTGGAACGCGCGCAGACCGTGACGCTCCCCGCCGTGTGCTTCGACGCCGTGGTGACATCCCTCAACGAGCCCGACCAGCCGATCGAGGAACTGACTTCAGCAGTACGCAGGTACCGCTCTGCGGTGAGAACGGTTTGACGGCGCCACCAGGGTTCGGTCCTGGCGACGCCCCGGCGGGCGCGACCCCTACTGGCGTTCGGCGGCCTTGACGGCCTCGACCGCCTTCAGGATGCGCTTGTCCGAGACCGGGTAGGCCGTGCGCAGCTCCTGCGCGAACAGGCTCACCCGGTACTCCTCCAGCATCCAGCGCAGCTCCGCCACGTCCGGGTCGGCCGCGCGGCCGGGCGGCAGGCTCCCGCGCAGCTTGGCCACGGCCTGGCGCATCTGCTCCACCTTGGACATGTTCACCTGGTCGCGGCGCGGGTTCTCCGGCAGCTTGTTCAGCCGGTACTCCACCCCGCGCAGGTAGCGGTGCAGGTCGTCCAGGCGGGCCAGGCCGGTGCGGGTCACGAACCCCTCGCCCACCAGGTCGCCGAGCTGGCCCTGCACGTCGTTGAGCGAGGGCAGCACGGCCAGGGACGTGGTTCCCTTGACCTTCTTGGACACCTTGCGCCACAGCACCAGGACGCGCGCGGACCTGTCCAGGATCTCGGCCAGGGTGTCGCCGAGGTCGGCGCGCACCCGGTCGGCGAGCTTGGCGAAGTCCTCGCCGTTCCACACCGGTCCGCCCTCGCGGGCGAGCAGGTGGTCGACGGCGGCCGCCTCGGCGTCGTCGAGCATCCTGCGGATCGAACCGTGCGGGTTGTCGGCCAGGGCCAGCTTGTCGGGGTTGTTGAGCCCCTTGCTCACCACGTTCGCCACGGACGGCACGGTGAGCAGCAGCAGTCGGCGGGTGCCCGCCCACATCGCGGCGCGCTGTTCGGGACGGGTGTCGAAGATGCGGATCGCGACGCTGTCGCCCTCGTCCACCAGCGCCGGATAGCCCTTGACCTTGGGCCCCAGCGCCTTGCGCTCCAGGGTCTGCTCCAGCGGGCCGAAGTCCCAGGAGGTCAGGCCCTTCTTCTCCACGCCCTTGGCCTCGGCCGAGATCGCCTCGCGCAGGCGCGGTTTGAGCTTGGCGCGCAGCTTCTCCAGGTCCTTGGACTCGGCCAGGGTCCGGCCCCGGTCGTCCACGGCCCGGAAGGTGATGCGCAGGTGGTCGGGCACCCGGTCCAGCTGGAAGTCGCCGGGGGCGATCCGCTCCCCCGCCATCCGGGTCAGCTCGGCGGCCAGCGCCGCAGTGAGCGGCCCCTCGTAGGGGACCAGCCCGGCCAGGGCGCGGGCGGCGTTGTCCGGGACGGGGACGAAGTTGCGGCGCAGCGGCTTGGGCAGCGAGCGGATGAGCGCGGTCACCAGTTCGTCGCGCAGACCCGGGATCTGCCAGTCGAACCCGGTGTCCTCCACCTGGTTGAGGAACTTCACCGGGACGCGCGCGGTGACGCCGTCGGAGTCGCTGCCCGGCTCGAACTGGTAGCTGAGCGGGAAGGTGAACTCGCCCTGGCGCCACACGTCCGGGTAGTCGTCCTCGCTGATCGCCCCCGCGCCCTCGTTGATGAGCTCCTCGCGGGTGAAGTCCAGCAGCTCGGGCTCGGTGCGGCGGGCCTTCTTCCACCAGGAGTCGAAGTGCGCGGCCGAGACCACCGAGTCCGGCAGGCGGGCGTCGTAGAACTGGAACAGCGTCTCGTCGTCCACGACGATGTCGCGGCGCCGGACGCGGTGTTCGAGGTCCTCCACCTCGTCCAGGAGCTTGCGGTTGTCGTGGAAGAAGTGGTGGCGGGTCTCCCAGTCGCCCTCGACCAGGGCGCGGCGGATGAACAGCTCCCGGGACAGCTCGGGGTCGATCTTTCCGTAGGAGACCTTGCGCTGCACGACGATGGGCACGCCGTAGAGGGTGACGCGCTCGAAGGCCATGACGGCGCCGCGCTTGCGCTCCCAGTGCGGCTCGCTGTAGCTGCGCTTGACGATGTCCCCGGCCAGCTCCTCGGCCCACTCGGGTTCGATCCGGGCCACCATGCGGCCCCAGAGCTTGGAGGTCTCCACCAGTTCGGCGACCATCACGTAGCGGGGCTGCTTCTTGAACAGCGCCGAACCGGGGAAGACGGCGAAGCGGGCGCCCCGTCCGCCCAGGTACTCGTGCTTCTCGGGGTCCTTGAGGCCCACATGCGACAGGAGTCCGGCCAGCAGGGACATGTGCACGCCGCGGGGGTCGGCGGCCTCCTCGCGGGGGTGCGGCACCTCCACGCCCATGGAGCGCAGGACCTGCCTGAGCTGGCCGTGGATGTCCTGCCACTCGCGTACGCGCAGGTAGTTGAGGTACTCATCGCGGCACAACCTGCGGAACTGGTTGCCCGACAGCTCCCGCTGCTTCTCGCGCAGGTGGTTCCACAGGTTGAGGTAGGCCAGGAAGTCCGACTCCTTGTCGGTGAACCTGGCGTGCGCCTGCTGGGCCTGCTGCTGCTTGTCCGTGGGCCGCTCGCGCGGGTCCTGGATGGACAGGGCGGCGGTGATGACCAGGACCTCGCCCAGGCAGTCGCGCTCCTCGGCCTCCAGGACCATCCGGCCCAGGCGGGGGTCGATGGGCAGCTGGGCCAGGCGGCGGCCCATCGGGGTGAGCCTGCGTTTGCCCCCGGACTCGTCGGGGTGCAGGGCGCCCAGCTCGTTGAGGAGGTTGACGCCGTCCTTGATCTGGCGGTGGTCGGGGCCGTCCACGAACGGGAAGGCCGCGACGTCGCCCAGCCCCAGGGCGGCCATCTGGAGGATGACCGAGGCCAGGTTGGTGCGCAGGATCTCGGGGTCGGTGTACTCGGGGCGGGAGAGGAAGTCCTCCTCCGAGTACAGCCGGATGCAGATGCCCTCCGAGACGCGGCCGCAGCGGCCCTTGCGCTGGTTGGCGGAGGCCTGGGAGACCGCCTCGATGGGCAGGCGCTGCACCTTGGTGCGGTGGGAGTAGCGGGAGATGCGCGCGGTGCCGGGGTCGATGACGTACTTGATGCCGGGGACGGTCAGGGAGGTCTCGGCGACGTTGGTGGCCAGGACGATGCGCCGTCCGCTGTGCGAGGACCACACGCGTCTCTGCTCGCTCGTGGACAGGCGCGCGTAGAGCGGCAGGATCTCGGTGCCCGGAAGCTTCCTCTTCTCCAGGGCCTCGGCGGTGTCGCGGATCTCGCGCTCGCCGCTGAGGAAGACCAGCACGTCGCCGGGGGCCTCGCGGCCGAGCTCGTCCACGGCGTCCAGGATGGCCTGGGTCTGGTCGCGGTCGGTGCCGCCGCCCGGGTTCCTCTCCTCGGGGTCGAGGATCTCCTCGGAGATGGGCCGGTAGCGGACCTCGACCGGGTAGGTGCGCCCGGAGACCTCGACGATGGGGGCGTCGTCGAAGTGGCGGGAGAAGCGCTCGGGGTCGATGGTGGCCGAGGTGATGACGACCTTGAGGTCGGGGCGCCGGGGCAGCAGCTGTTTGAGGTAGCCCAGCAGGAAGTCGACGTTGAGACTGCGCTCGTGGGCCTCGTCGATGATGAGCGTGTCGTACTGGCGCAGCATGCGGTCGTGCTGGATCTCGGCGAGCAGGATGCCGTCGGTCATCAGCTTGACCAGGGTGCTGTCGCTGGAGGAGTCGGTGAAGCGGACCTTGTAGCCGACCGTCTCGCCCAGCGGGGTGCCGATCTCCTCGGCGATGCGCTCGGCGACGGTACGGGCGGCCAGCCGCCGGGGCTGGGTGTGGCCGATGGTGCCCATGACGCCGCGCCCCAGCTCCAGGCAGATCTTGGGCAGCTGGGTGGTCTTGCCCGAGCCGGTCTCACCGGCGACGATGACGACCTGGTGGTCGCGGATGGCCTCGGCGATGTCGTCGCGCCGGGAGCTGACCGGCAGGGACTCGGGGTAGCTCAGCTCGGGCACGGACTCGCGGCGCAGGTTCACGCGCAGGAGCGCCTCGTCGACGTCCCCGGAGATCTGGGCGGCGACGGAGGCGCGGCGGCGCTCGTCGCCGATCTTGGCCAGGCCGTCGATACGCCGACGGAGCCGGTGGCGGTCCGAGGGCATGAGGTCGCGCAGCCGGGAACGCAGCGTGTCCGCGGCGGGCGCGGGCGTGGTGGTGCTCATCAGTAGTCAAGGGTAGGAGGGACGGCAACCGGTTTTCGCCGCCGGGTCCGCGCGGTGGGCGCGCGGTCGCGGGCGGGCGAAGGGTCGCCGCGGGCACGTACCGGCCAACGCCCGGCGGGCCCGTTCTGTTCCGGGGCGCGCGTGTCTCCCCCGCGGCGGTCCCGGGCCGGTCCGGACCCGGGACCCGGACCCGCCTCGTGTCCTCCCCTCCCGCCGCGGAGACCGCGTCCCGCGGCGGGAGGGGAGGGCTCAGCCGAGGTCCCTGACGCGGTCGCGCAGGCGACGCGCCATCGACCGGCCTCCGCGCGCGGGCTCGGGCCGGGCGAGGGCCTCTTCGACGGCCGCGGCCGTGGTCCCCGCGTGCTCCTCCATCATCGTCAGGTGGTCCCCGGGCACCTCGACCCGGCCGTGCGGGCGCGGCCACTCCCAGCCCAGGCCCAGTGCCGCGCCGTTGGAGCCGCGCACGGGGCTGGTCGGCCGGACCTGTGTGACCGGACACACCGGGGAGCCGGGCCTCCAGTCGGCGAACATCGCGAGGTAGGCGCCCATGGCGGTGACGCGGTCCGCGTCCAGGAACGCGAACTCGTCGGCCCGCTCGGTCACCGACTCCGTGACGATCGGGAGCACGCCGGGCTCGTCCGGTACCGGGGTGTCGAGCAGCACCAGGCCCTCGGGTGTGAGACCGCGCTCGTGCAGCTCCTCGGCGACGGCGTGCGCCAACCATCCTCCCGACGAACGGCCGACCAGGAAGAACGGCTGACCGGTCGCGGCCCGGAGCGCGGCGTCGGCCTGCGCGCGGACCAGCGCGAGCCGGTCGGCGGGAAGCGCCTCCCCGGCCAGGAAGCCGGGCGCGGGCAGGGCGTGGACGCGCCGCCGTCCCCGCCAGAAGGCGGCGAAGCGGGCGAACTCCTGCGCACCGGAGGTCATGACGAGGGAGGGGAAGCAGACCAGAGCGGGGGCCTCCCCTCCCGAGGAGAGCCTGGTCGGCGCCACGGGCCAGGCGTCCCCCGGGGCGAGGACGGGGCGTCCGCGCGCCGCGATCCGCGCGAGGGTGACCGCGTCCTCGGGGCGCCCGTCGCGGCACGCCTCCCGGAAGAGCTCGACGAGGTCACCGTGGGACGCGGGCGCCGCGGACGCGACGGGCTCGGCGACCGGGACGGTCCGCTCCGGGGCCTCCGGGTCCGGCCGGCCCTCGGGAGTCCCCGCGTGTCCCGTGCCCATCCGCCCGTCCAGGTAGGCGGACAGGGCCGCCGGGGTGCGGTGGTTGAAGACCAACCCGGCGGGAAGCCGCAGCCCCGTCGCCTCCTGGAGGTGGTTGCGCAGCTCGACGGCCGTGAGCGAGTCGAACCCCGATTCCAGGAAGTCCTGTTCGGGGTCGACGCGGTGACCGGAGGGGTGGCCGAGGATCCGCGCGGCCCGGGAGCCGATCAGCTCCTCCAGGAGCGCACGGCGTTCGGGCCCCTCCCCGGCCCCCCGCAGCAGGGCAGCGGTGTCGCGTGCCCGATCGCCCTCCGCGGGAGCCGACGGGCGTACCAGACCGCGCAGGAGCGCGGGGACGCCGTCCGCGGAGGAGGCCCGGGCCCGCAGCGCGGACAGGGCCATCGGCACCGGAAGCACGTGGGCCAGGCCGGTGTCCGCGGCGGCGTCCATGAGCGCACACCCCTCCTCGGCGCCGATCGCCTCCACTCCCCACATCCTGCTCATCCGGGCGTCGTCGGCGTCGCCGAGGTGGGCGGTCATCGCGCTCCGATCGGCCCACCTGCCCCAGGAGAGGGACTGCGCGGGCAGGCCGAGGGAGCGCCGGTGCCGGGCCAGGGCGTCCAGGAAGGAGTTGGCCGCCGCGTACCCCGCCTGCCCGGCCGAGCCGAGCACGCCCGCGGCCGAGGAGAACAGCACGAAGGCGTCGAGGTCGAGACCGGCGGTGGCCTCGTGCAGGTTCCACGCCCCGTCGACCTTGGGGGCCAGGACCCGCTCCAACGACTCGGGGGTGAGCCGCGTGACGGTGGCGTCGTCGACCACCCCGGCGGCGTGGACGACACCGGTGAGCGGGTGGCCGGCTGGGATGCCGTCCACCAGGGCGCGCACCTGGCCGGGGTCGGAGACGTCGCAGGCGGTGATCTCCACCCGTGCGCCGAGGGAGGCCAGCTCCGCGGCCAGGTCGGCCGCTCCGGGTGCCTGGCGCCCGCGCCGTCCGGTCAGGACGAGGCTGGTGACCCCGTGGCGGACCACCAGGTGGCGGGCGACCAGGGCGCCCAGCGTGCCGGTCCCTCCGGTGACCAGGACGGTGCCGCCGGGCCGGAAGCGCGCGGCCATGTCGAGCACGATCTTGCCGACGTTGCGTCCGTGCTGCATGAGCCGGAAGGCCTCGACCGCACGTTCGACGGGGTAACGGGTGACCGGGACGCCGGGCAGCTCGCCCTTCTCCAGCAGTGGCAGGATCGCGTTGAAGGCGCGCTGGACGCGCTCGGCGGGCAGGGTCGACAGGTCGACCGTCCGGTACCGGACGCCGCCGTGCTCGGACGCGATCCGCCCGGGGTCGCGGAGTTCGTTGTGCCCCAGTTCCACGAAGCTTCCGCCGGGGGTCATGAGCCGCAGGGAGGCGTCGATCGCCTCGCCCGTGAGCGAGTTGAGGACGACGTCGACGGGGCCGGCCGCGCGGAAACGCTCCTCGAAGTCGAGTCTCCGGGAGTGGGCGATGTGCTCGTCCGCGATCCCCGCCTCCCGCAGCACGTCCCACTTCTCGGGACTGGCGGTGGCCAGGACCCTGGCGCCCAGGTGCCGGGCCAGGTGGACGGCGGCCTGTCCCACCCCCCCGGCCGCGGAGTGGATCAGGACACGGTCCCCCGGCCCGAGTCCGGCCTCCTCCACCAGCGCGATGTGGACGGTCAGGTAGACGGCGGGCACGGCGGCGGCGAAGGCGTCGTCCCACCCCTCCGGCACGGGCGCCACGAACCCGCGCGGTGCGACGGCGACCGGAGCGAAGGCGCCGGGGAACAGGCCCATCACCCGGTCCCCCGGCGCGAGGTCGTGCACGTCCGGGCCGACCTCGATGACCGTGCCGGCCCCCTCGTGGCCGATGCTCACGGGCTCGGGGTGCATGCCCACGGTCATCAGCACGTCGCGGAAGTTGACGCCTGCGGCGCGGACGGCGACACGGACCTCCCCCGCCTCCAGGGGGCGCAGCTGCTCGGGGTACGGGACGAGGGCGAGCCCGTCCACCCGCCCCGGCTCGCGGGACTCCAGACGCCAGTCGGAGCGCCGCTGAGGCGGGACCAGTCCCTCGCCGTCCGTGCGGGCCTCGGCCAGACGGGGGGCGTACAGGCGACCGTCGCGCACGGCGACGCGCGGCTCCCCGGTGCGGACGGCGTCGGCGACGGTCCGGAGGTCGAACCGGTCGGTGTCCAACAGGAGGAATCGGCCGGGGTTCTCCGTCTCGGCGGAGGCGACCAGCCCCCACACCGCCGCTCCGGCCAGGTCCACGCGGTGCGCGGCGCCGGATCCGGCCTCCAGGGGGTCGACGGCCCCCGTGGTCACGACCACGATCCTGGCCGCGGCGAGGCGCTCGTCGTCCAGCCATGTCCGCACGGACTCCAGCACCCGGCGCAGCCCAGCTCTCGTGCGCCCGTCGGCAGGTCCCTCGCCGCCGCCCGCGGGGAGCAGGACGAGGCCGGGTGCGGACGCTCCCCGGTCGAGGGAGGCGACCAGCGCGTGCGCGTCGGGGTGGTGCCCGGCCCGGCCCTCCCCGAGGGCTCCGACCAGCGCCCACGTGTCCGGATGCGGAGGTTCCTCCGCCCGGCCCGGCGCCGTGAGCTCGTGCCACTCCTGCTGGAAGAGGGCGTTGGGCGCGGTGTCGGCGGCGGCCGGGGCCTCGCGGACGGTGAGGGCGTCGATGGACAGGACCGGGGCGCCGTCGGCGTCGGCGTAGACCACGGAGTAGGTGTCGGTGCCCGTCCGGGTGATCCGGACCCGCGTACGCGAGGGCGTCCGCGCCGAGTGGAGCCTGACACCGCTCCAGGAGAACGGCAGCCGGAGGGCCCGGCCCGATCCCTGCGCGAGGTCGTGCAGGAGGAGAGCGTGCAGTCCCGCGTCGGCCAGCGCGGGGTGCGGCCCCGCCATGGCTGTGGCGTCCCCGGGCAGGGGGTCGAGCTCGGTCTCGGCCCACACTCCGGAGGCGTCCGCCCACGCGGCGCGCAGGCCGCGGAAGGCCGGCCCGTAGTCGTAGCCGTGCGTGGAGAGGAACGCGTAGCCGTCCTCGGTCGGCACCGGTACGGCATCGGCGCCCGGGGCCGCCACGGGTGTCGCGGCGGACCCTCCGGAGGAGGGGGCGAGCTCCCCTTGGGCGTGCAGGGTCCACGAGTCTTCGCCCTGGGAGAGGGAGCGCACCCGGACGGCGCGTCGTCCCCCCTCTCCCGGGGCGTCCACGGTGATCTGCACCCGGGTCCCCCGGTCGGTCCCCCCGGGCAGCTCCATCGGGGCGAGGACGACGAGGTCGGCGATCTCGGGGCAGCCGCACTCGCGGCCCGCGTGCAGCAGCAGCTCCACCACCGCCGTACCGGGTACCAGGGCGCGGCCGCCGACCCGGTGCTCGGCGAGCCAGGGGTGGCCTGCGGTGTCGAGCACACCGGTGAGCAGGATTTGTCCGGTGTCGGCCACGGGGACGCGCGCGCCGAGGAGGGGGTGGCCGGACCGTTCCAGGCCCAGTTCAGCGGGGTCTCCGGAGGTGCGCGGCACGGACAGCCAGTAGCGCCGGCGCTGGAACGGGTAGGTGGGCAGTTCGACCGGCGGGGTGCCGTTCGCGCCGCCGAGCACCCGGCCCCAGTCGACGCCGACGCCTCGGCAGTGCGCCTCGGCCAGTGCCGTCCGGAACCGCAGGGGCCCGTCCTCACCGCGACGCAGGGTGGCGAGGACGGAGTGGTCGCCCTGTCCCCGCTCCTCCAGGGTCTGCTCGATCGCCAGGGTGAGCACCGGGTGCGGGCCCACCTCCACGAACGTCGCGCTCTGCCGCGCCAGGCGGTCGACCACCGGGGTGAACAGCACAGGGTGGCGCAGGTTCCGGTACCAGTAGTCGGCGTCGAGGGACGCGCCGTCCACGGGCTCCGTGTCCGGCAGCTCCCCGGGCGCCCACCCGGGCCCGGGGGCGACGGTGGAATGGAACGGAACCCTCCCCCGTGTCGGACGGACAGGGGCCAGGTCGGCGCGCAGCCTGTCGGCGACCCTCTCGACGTGGTCGGAGTGGGAGGCGTAGTCGACGTCGACACGGCGTACTCGCACTCCGTCCGCCTCGCAGGCGCGGACGAGTTCGGTCACCGCGTCCTCGTCCCCCGAGACCACGGTGGATCCGGGGCCGTTGACCGCGGCGACGGAGATCCGCCCCCGCCAGGGGGTGATCCGTTCGGCGGCCTCCGCCGGAGTGAGCGCCAGCGCCGCCATACCCCCGTGTCCGGCGATCTCCCTGAGCGCCAGGCTGCGGAGCGCGACGACGCGGGCGCCGTCCTCCAGGGTCAGGGCCCCCGCCACACAGGCAGCGGCGATCTCGCCCTGGGAGTGCCCGACCACGGCGGAGGGCTCCACCCCCGCGGCGCGCCACAGCCGGGCCAACGACACCATCACCGCCCACAGCACGGGCTGCACCACGTCCACGCGGGCGTCCTGCCCGGTCACCGCGGGCGCTCCGGGTGCGCCGCGCAGGACGGCGGTCAAGGACCAGTCCACGAACGGGGCCAGGGCCCGCTCACACTCGGCCACGGCCTCGGCGAAGGGGGGCGAGGACTCCAGCAGACCACGGGCCATCCCCTCCCACTGGCCTCCCTGGCCGGGGAAGACGAACACGGGCGCGGAGGCGCGCCCGGACCCGGGGGCCGTACCGGTGACCACGCCCTCCGTGCGGTCACCGGCGGCCAGCGCGTCCAACCGTTCCAGGAGCTGGTCGGTCCCGGAGCCGATCACCGCGGCGCGGTGCGCGAAGAGCGTCCGCGAGGAGCACAGGGACCGGGCGACCTCCGCGGCGCCCGACGGTCCGGGGAGTTCCCGCAGCCGGTCACGCAGGCGGGCCGCCTGTTCCCTGAGCGCCCGGGGGTCGCGAGCGGAGAGGGTCCAGACCGGCGGCCCGTCGACGACGCCGGGCTCGGGCCGTTCGGGTCCGGGACCGGCCTCATCCTCCGGCGCCCCCTCCGGTGCCTCTTCCAGGATCAGGTGGGCGTTGGTGCCGCTGATACCGAACGCCGACACCCCCGCTCTGCGCACGCGCTCTCCCCGGGGCCACGGCACCGGCTCCGACAGCACGCTGAGGCGGCCCGAGGACCAGTCCACCAGCGGCGAGGGCGTCCGGGAGTGCAGGGACGCGGGCAGGGCCTCGTGTTGGAGGGCCAGCACCATCTTCATGACCCCGACCACGCCCGCGGCCGCCTGGGTGTGGCCGATGTTGGACTTGACCGAGCCGAGGTGGACCGGCCGGGAGGACCGCCCCGCCCCGAACACCTCGGCCAGCGCCTCGGCCTCGATGGGATCGCCCAGCTCCGTACCGGTCCCGTGCCCCTCGACCGCGTCCACGTCGTCCGGGGCCAGTCCGGCGTCCGCGAGCGCCGCGCGCACCACCCGCACCTGTGCGGGTCCGCTGGGGGCTGTGAGGCCGTTGGACGCACCGTCCTGGTTGACCGCGCTGCCCCGGATGACGGCCAGTACCCGGCGCCCGTGGCGCCGGGCGTCCGACAGCCGCTCCAGCACCAGCGCGCCGGCGCCCTCGGCGAACCCCGCGCCGTCCGCGCCCTCACCGAACGACTTGCACCGGCCGTCAGCCGCCAGGCCGCCCTGCCTGGCGAACTCTGAGAACAGCGCGGGACCGGACATCACCGTCGCCCCGCCCGCCAGGGCCAGGGAGCACTCGCCCCTGCGCAGCGCCAGCACAGCCAGGTGCAGCGCCACCAAGGAGGACGAGCACGCGGTGTCCACGGTCAGCGCCGGCCCCGACAGGCCCAACGTGTACGCGACTCGGCCCGAGACCACGCTCGTGGCCGTCCCGGTGAGCAGATAGCCCTTCGCCTCCTCCGGGACGGGGAGCGCGCCCGAGGCCGAGGCTCCCGCGTAGTCGCTCACGCTGATGCCGGTGAACACCCCCGTCGGGGTCCCCGCCAGGGTGGCGGGATCGATCCCGGCTCGCTCGACCGCCTCCCACGACACCTCCAGCATCAGCCGCTGCTGGGGGTCCATCGCCGCGGCCTCGCGCGGGGAGATCCCGAAGAAGTCGGCGTCGAAACCGGACGCGTCCTCCAGGAACCCGCCCGACCGCGTACCCCCGGGGAGCGCGGCCAGGGCCTCGAGGTCCCACCCGCGGTCGGTCGGCATGCCGCCGATCACGTCCATGCCGCCGTCGAGCAGGCGCCACAGGGCTTCCGGGGCGTCGACGCCGCCGGGCGCCCGGCACCCCATCCCCACGATCGCGACGGGTTCGGACTCGCGTGCCCTCAGATCGCTCAGTTCGGAACGCGTACGGCGCAGGTCGGCGGTGACCCGTTTGAGGTAGTCGAGGAGTCGCGCGTCTTCCGACATGTGGTCTTGCCTCACAGGTTCGCGGCGTTCGCTCTTCGGACGAAGGGGCCGGGTGACGTGTTCGGGGTCGGGTCCGCTCCCGGTCGGACCGGGAGCGGACCCGTCGGCCGCTGGGCCGGGCTCGGGTGTGCCGTTCAGTCGAGCAGTGTCTCGTCGATGTAGGCGAAGAGCTCGTCGCGGCTCGCGGCCTCCAACTCCTGGTCGGTCCTGTCCGCGGTGCCGTCCGGGGACAGACGGCTCAGCAGGGCGCGGAGACGGTCGGCGACGGCGCCGCGGTCCAGCTCGTGGCCCCCGTCCCCCGCCAGGGCCGCCTCGACCCCGTCGAGCTGGGCCATCACGAGCTGGTCGGCGCTTCCGAAGAGGCGCTCCTCCAGGTGGCGGCCCAGGGCTTCGCAGGTGGGGTGGTCGAAGGCGATCCCCGACGCCAGCCGCAGGCCGGTGAGCGCGGACATCCGGTTGCGCAGCTCGATGGAGGTCACCGAGTCCATCCCCAGGTCCTTGAGGCCGCGGTCGGTGTCCAGAGCTCCGCCGAAGGGGTAGCCGAGGATGTCGGCCACCTGGTCGCGGACCAGTCCGGTCACCTCACGGACACGCTCGCCGCGGCTCAGACCGGCCAGACGGGCCCGCAGACCGTCCCTGTCTTCCTCGGGCGCCGCGTACCCGCCCCTTTCCAGGCCCAGGTCCCCGATGAGGGGGCTCGGCCGGTTGACCGTGAAGGCGGTGCGGAACCGCGGCCAGTCGACGTCGGCGACCGCGAGCGCGGTCAGGTCCCGGTCGAGGATGTGCTGGAGCGCGTCGACCGCGACCTCGGGGTCCATCGTGGGCAACCCGTGCCTCCGCAGGAGCTCGGCGACGTCCGCCTCCTCGGCCATGCCGCCCCCCGCCCAGGCGCCCCACGCGACCGACGTGGCCGGGAGCCCCAGCGCGCGGCGGTGGTGGGCCAGAGCCTCACAGAAGGCGTTGCCGGGCGCGTAGTTGCCCTGGCCGGTGACCCCGAACACGGCCGAAACCGACGAGAACAGCACGAAGGCCGACAGTTCCAGGTCCCTGGTGAGCTCGTGCAGATGCACGGCTCCGTCGGCCTTGGCACGCAGGGCGCGGACCAGCTGGTCCGGGGTGAGGGCGTCGATCGCGCCGTCGTCGAGGGCCGCGGCGGTGTGCACCACCGCACGGAGCCCGTGCTCGGAGGACACCCGCTCCAGGAGCCCGGCCAGTTCGGCGCGGTCGCCGACGTCACACGCGGCGAAGGTGACTCGGGCCCCGCTCGCGCGCAGGTCGGCCTCCAGGTCCCGGGCCCCCGGGGCGTCCGCGCCCCGGCGGCTCACCAGGAGCAGGTGGTCCGCGCCGTTGCGGGCGAGCCACCGGGCCACGTGGGCCCCCAGCGCCCCGGTACCACCGGTGACCAGGACCGTTCCCGAGGGTTTCCAACGGCGCACGGCCGGGGAGCCGGTCAGCGGTTCCCGGACGATCCGGCGGACCAGCACCTCGCCGCCGCGGACGGCGAGCTGGTCCTCACCGGGCGCGCGCTCGCCGACCAGGAACGCGGCCAGGATCTCGCCCGCCCCCTTCTCCGGGACGGCGGGCAGGTCGATCAGGCCGCCCCAACGCTCGGACTGCTCCTGGGCGGCGACCCGCCCGAAGCCCCACACGAGCGCGGCCGCGGGGTCGGTGACCTCGGCGCCCGCCGTGACCGCCCCCCGGGTCAGACACCACAGGGGCGCGGTGATCCCGGCGTCCGAGAGGGCCTGCGTCAGCAGGACCGTGCGCCGGTGCCCGGAGAACGCGGTGGGCGAGGACGGGGCCGTGGCCGCGGGGTCGGCGGTCAGGGCGTACGCCGAGAGGACCCCGACGACGGAGTCGACCTCCTTGACGGCCGCCATGGCCCGCTGCGCCACCGCGGAGCGGTCCGCGGACTCGGGCACGTCCACCGCGCGGACGACGTGCCCACGCGCCGTCAGTTCCGCGACGCAGTCGGTGACGGCGGGGTCCGTCGGACCGGCGCCGAACAGCAGCCAGGTGCCCCCGGCGCCGACGGAGGTCCCGGCGGACCGCGCGGGCACCCATTCCTCCCTGTAGGACCAGTCGTCCGGGGAGACCGGCGACGATCCGCGTCCGGGGGTCCGGCGGCCCTCAGCCTCGGCGGCGAAGGAGGTCGCGTCCGGGGCCGCGCGCCAGTACCGCTGGCGTTGGAAGGGGTAGGTGGGCAGGTCCACGACCCGCGGGGAGCCTCCGAACACCGGCTCCCAGTCCACGTGTACGCCGTGCGCGTGGACTTCGGCCAGCGAGGTGAGGAAGCGGTCGAGGCCGCCCTCCCCCCGGCGGAGCGTGCCCAGGACCACCGTGCCCGGCGCCTCCGACGCCTCACAGGTCTCCTGGAGCGCGGGGACGAGCACCGGGTGCGGTCCGACCTCGACGAACGTGTCGTACCCGTCGGCGAGGAGCGCCCTGGTCGCGTCCGCGAACTCGACCGGTTCGGCGAGGTTGCGGTACCAGTATTCGGCGCCCGTCTCCACCTCGCCCAGCCTGCCTCCGGTGAGGGCGGAGTAGACGGGGACCTCGGGCGGCCGGGGGGTGATGTCGGCCAGCGCCGCGGTGACGGACCCGCGCAGGCGCTCCATGTGGGGCGTGTGCGAGGCGTAGTCCACGGGGACCATCCGGGCGCGGACGCCCTCGGCCTCGTAGCGTCCGACCAGGGAGCGGACGGCCTCCGCCCCGCCGGCCACGACGGTCGAGACGGGGCTGTTGACGACCGCCACGCGCACGTCCGCGTCCAGTACGGCGAGGCGCTCACGGACCAGGTCTGCCGGCAGGGCGACCGAGGCCATCGCACCGGTGCCCGCCAGCTCCAGGATCGCCCGGCTGCGGAGCGCCACCACCTTCGCGGCGTCGTCGAGGGAGAGCGCGCCCGCCACACAGGCCGCGGCGATCTCCCCCTGGGAGTGGCCCACCACGGCCGCGGGGCGCACGCCGTGGGCGCGCCAGAGTCCGGCGAGGGAGACCATCACGGCCCACAGCACCGGCTGGACCACGTCCACGCGGTCCCGCGGGACGTCCGGGGCCTCTCCCCGCAGCACCGAGGTGAGCGACCAGCCCACGTACGGGGCCAGAGCCTCCTCGCATTCGGCCATGCGCCGGGCGAACTCGGGCGAGGCGTCCAGGAGCTCCGCGGCCATGCCCTCCCACTGGCCGCCTTGGCCGGGGAAGACGAGAACGGGCTCCCTGACGGTCCTGGCCAGCCCGCGCACCACCCCGGAGGCGTGTCGGCCCCCGGCCAGGGCGGCCAGGCCGTCGAGGTAGGAGGCCCGGTCCCGCGCGACCACGACCGCACGGTGCTCCAGGGCGGCCCGTGTCGTGGCCAGCGACCAGCCGACGTCGGCCGGATCGGCGTCCGGCCGGGCGCGCAGGTACGCGCCCAGGCGCGCCGCCTGCTCCTCCAGCGCCGCGGTGTCGCGCGCCGAGACCGGCCAGGGCAGGGCACGGGGGGCGGCGGGCCGGGCGGCGCCGCGTGTCGGCGCCTCTTCCGGCGGGGCCTGCTCCACGACCACATGGGCGTTGGTCCCGCTGAGCCCGAAGGAGGACACCGCGGCGCGGCGCGGCCGTTCGGTCTCCGGCCAGGGCCGCTCCCGCGACAGGAGCCGGACGGCGCCCGAGTCCCAGTCCACGTGCGGCGTGGGCTCGTCGGCGTGCAGCGTCCTGGGCAGAACCCCGTGGTGCAGGGCCTGCACGGCCTTGATCAGCCCGGCGACGCCCGCTGCGGCCTGGGAGTGCCCGATGTTGGACTTGAGCGAACCCAGCCACAGGGGCCGGTCGACGGGCCGTTCACGGCCGTAGGCGGCCAGCAGGGCCTGCGCCTCGATCGGGTCACCCAGGGTGGTCCCCGTACCGTGCGCCTCGACCAGGTCGACGTCGCCGGGGCCGAGCCCCGCGTCCGCCAGGGCCCTGCGGATCACCCGTACCTGCGAGGGGCCGTTGGGGGCGGTGAGGCCGTTGGACGCCCCGTCCTGGTTGACGGCGCTTCCGCGAACCAGGGCCAGCACCCGGTGGCCGTTGCGGCGGGCGTCGGAGAGGCGCTCCAGCACCACCACGCCGACGCCCTCGGAGAACCCGGCGCCGTCGGCACCGGCGCCGAACGCCTTGCAGCGCCCGTCCGGCGCGAGCCCCTGGAGATGGGTGAACTCGGTCAGGGCCCCGGGCGAGGCCATGACTGTCGCCCCACCCGCCAGGGCCAGGGAGCACTCGCCCCGCCCCAGGGCCTGGACCGCCAGGTGGACGGCCACGAGGGAGGAGGAGCAGGCGGTGTCCACCGTCATCGCCGGGCCGGTCAGTCCGAGGGTGTAGGAGATCCGGCCGGAGGCGACGCTCGTCGTGGTCCCGGTCATCGCGTAGCCGTCCGCCGGGGCCTGGGCCAGCCGCGGCCCGTACTCCTGGTTGATGACGCCGACGTAGACACCGGTGTCGGTGCCCGCCAGCGCCGAGGGGGAGATCCCCGAGCGTTCCACGGACTCCCACGCCACCTCCAGCAGCAGGCGCTGCTGGGGGTCCATCGCCTCCGCCTCGCGGGGTGAGATCCCGAAGAAGGCGGGGTCGAAGGCGGTCGCGTCGTCGATGAAGGAGCCCTGGGTCATCGCCGACCTGGGTCCGTCCCCCTCCTCACCGAGCAGTGAGGCCGTGTCCCATCCGCGGTCGCCGGGCAGCGGGCCGACGGTCTCGCGCCCCCCGGCCACCAGGTCCCACAGTTCCTCCGGGGATCCGACACCGCCGGGCAGGCGGCAGCCCATCCCGACGATGGCGACGGGCTCGCGGGAGGCGACCCGGTCGACCTCCCTGCGCAGCCGGTCGTTCTCCTTCAGCGCGGACCTGAGCGCCGCGACCAGTCGGTGGTCATCGGTAGTCATCCACCGTCTCCTGTCCACGTGGTGATGCGGGGACCTCATCCCTCAGGGCGAGGTTCACGAGCTCCTCGACTCCCATCTCGTCGATGCTCTCCCCCCGGGCTCCGGTGCCGTCGGGGGGTGTGTCGGTTCCGGTGTCGGCCTGCCACTGCCGGGGGACCTCGGGCTGTCCGGGGGACAGCAGGTCCCCCAGCAGGAGCGCGAGCGCGCGGGGGGTCGGATGGTCGAAGACAGCGGTGGCCGGGACCCGGACCCCGAGCCAGTCACCGAGCCTGTTGCGCAGCTCCAGACCGGTGAGCGAGTCCAGGCCCAGTTCGCTGAAGGGCCGGTCGGGGTCCACACGGACGTGCCCGGCGTCGGGGTCGTGGCCGAGAACGAGGGCGGTCTGCGTACGGACCCCTGTGAGCAGCGCGTGTTCGCGTTCGGTCCCGGACAGCGCGAGGAGGCGGTCGGGTTCCCCGGCTTCCGCGTCCCCGCCGGAGTCCGTGGTGGCCGGGGCGTCCGGTCCGGGAGGCGGGGCCAGGCCCCGCAGGACGCCGGAACCGGTGGCGGCGGTGTCGAACAGGGCGGGAACGCAGTGGGCCATGTTCCACATCAGCGCGGTGTCCAGGTGCCGCAGTGCCTCCTCGGCGGCCATGGGGAGCAGACCGCCCCGGCTGAGGACGCCGAGATCGGTGCCGTCCAGGTGTCCGGTCATACCGCTGGCCCCGGCCCACAGCCCCCACGCCAGTGAGGTGGCGGGCAGGCCGCGTTCGCGGCGGTGGTGGGCCAGCACGTCGCAGAAGACGTTGGCCGCGGCGTAGTTGGCCTGACCGGCGTTGCCCAGGATTCCGGCCACCGACGAGAACAGCACGAACGCGCCCAGGTCGGTCCCCGCGGTCAGTTCGTGCAGGTTCCACGCGGCGTCGACCTTGGGCCGCAGCACCCGGTCCACCTGTTCACGGGTGAGCGAGGTGACGGTGGCGTCGTCGAGGACGCCGGCGGTGTGCACCACCGCCCCGAGGGGGCGGTCTCCGGGGACGTCGCGCAGAACCCGTTCCAGCGCGCTCCGGTCCGCGGCGTCGCAGGCGACCACGTCCACGGTGGCCCCGAGTGCCTCCAGTTCGGCGGTGCGCGCGTCCTGGCCCTCGGCGTCGGGTCCGCTCCGGCTGGTGAGCAGGAGGTGGCGCACCCCGTAGTCGGTGACCAGGTGGCGGGCCACCCGGTGGCCCAGGGAACCGGTGCCCCCCGTGACCAGGGTGGTGCGCTCCTGCGGGAAGGGTGCCGGGACGGACAGGACCAGCTTGCCGACGGTCTCCCCGCGCTGAAGGCTCCGGAAGGCGTCCCCGGCCTCACGGAGGTCGTAGACGGTCAGGGGCAGGGGCTTGAGCGTGCCGGCGGCGAACAGCTCCATGATCCGCCCCAGCATCTGCCCGATCCGCTCCGGCCGCACGTCCGTCAGCTTGAACGCCTCGTAACCGCGTCCGGGGAAGCCCTCGGTGACGTCCCTCTCGTCGCGGACGTCGGTCAGTCCCATCTCCACGAGCCTGCCGCCCGGCCCCTCGCCGTCGCCCGGCGAGCGCAGGAGCCGCAGGGAGGCGTCCACGAACTCACCGCTGAGCGAGTTGAGGACCACGTCCATCCCGCGCCCGCCGTTGGCCTCGCGCAGGCGCTGCTCGAACTCCAGGTCGCGGGAGGAGGACAGCCGCTCCTCGTCGAGGCCGTACTCGGCCAGCCCGGCCCACTTGCGGCGGCTCGCCGTACCGAACACGCGTGCGCCCATGTACCGGGCGAGCTGGACTGCCGCCGTTCCCACGCCTCCCGCGGCCGCGTGCACTAGGACGCTCTCCCCCGGGCGCACCGCCGCCAGGTCCACCAGTCCGTAGTAGGCCGTCAGGAAGGCCACCGGCACGGCCGCGGCCTGTTCGAAGGTCCACTGCTCGGGGATCCGTGCGAGCTTGCGGCCGTCCGCGACCGCGACCGGACCGAACGAGCCGTCGAACATACCCGCCACCCGGTCGCCCGGGGACAGGTGCGACACCTCGGCACCGGTCTCGAGGACGATTCCGGCTCCTTCGAGACCGATCCCGGTCTCGCCCTCGACCAGGCCGAGAGCGACCACCACGTCCTTGAAGTTCACCCCCGCGGCGCGGACGGCGACGCGGACCTCGTCCGGGCCGAGTTCCCTCCTCGCCTCCGGCGCGGGCAGTGCCTCCACACGCTCCAGGGAGCCCGTCCTGCGGGTGTCCAGGCGCCACAGCGCCCCCGGCGCCGTTCGCCCCCCCTCGACCTCGGCCAGCCGGGGCACCAGGACCGTGCCCGAGCGCAGAGCCATCTGCGGTTCGCCGAGCGCGACCGCGCCGGGCAGCACGCGGTGGGAGTCCTCCGAGCCGTCGGAGTCCACGAGCACGAGGCGGTCCGGGTGCTCTCGCTGGGCCGTGCGCAACAGACCCCACACCGGGGCCGCCGCCGGCCCTCCGAGCCGGGCGCCGCGGTCGGTGGGCACGGCCCGCCAGGTCACCACGACCAGCCGGGAGTGCGCGAACCGTTCGTCGGTGAGCCAGGAGCGGACGGCCTCCAGCGCCGCGTCGAGTCCGGCTCGGACGGCGTCCGGCACCGGTGCGTCCTCCGCGTAGACCGCGGTGGGGGGCAGTTCGGTGTAGACCGTCGGCGGGACAGGGGCGTCCGGGCCGAGGGAGGCGAGGTCGGGCAGGCCGACGGGCAGGTTCGCCGCGGAGTCGGCGGGTACCGCCTCCCACACGAGCTCGTAGAGGCCGGACGACTCCGCCCGGTCCTGTTCGGGCAGGGAGTCCGCGTCGAGGGGACGCAGCACCAGTTCGTCCACGGCCACCACCGGGGCGCCGTGCCCGTCCACCGCCAGGACGCGGTAGCGGTCCCTCCCCAGTTCGGTGATCCGCGCCCGGAGCGTGCGGGGGGACCCGTCGGCCCCGGACGGTGTGACGCGCACCCCCGACCAGGCGAAGGGCACCAGGAGGCGGCGCTGGCCCGCGCCGTGCGCGAGCACCGCGTGCAGGACGGAGTCCAGCAGGGCCGGATGGGGGCCGTGGAAGGGACCGCCGACCGAGACCCCGTCGGGAAGGACGGCCTCGACCAGGAGTTCCCCGCCGCGCCGCCAGACCGAGCGCAGGCCCCGGAAGACCGGCCCGTAGGTGTACCCGCGTTTCTCCAGGAGGCCGTAGTCGGCGCTGGTGTCCACCGGGTCCGCGTCCGCGGGCGGCCACTCCCACGCCTCCCGCGGATCGACGGAGCCGCTGGGTCCGACGGTTCCCGATGCGTGCCGCGTCCACGGGGCGTCGTCGCCCTCGGGCCGGGAGTGGACCAGCGCTTCGCGTCGGCCGTCCTCGCCGCGGGGCCCCACGGTGACCTGGAACAGCACGGCCCGGTCTCCGGTCAGCACCAGCGGCGCCTCCAGTGCGAGGTCGCTCACCGTCCCGGCTCCGCAACCCGCGGCGGCTCGCGCGACGAAGTCCACCACCGCGGTTCCGGGGACGACGACCCGGCCCAGCAGACCGTGGTCGCCCGCCCAGGGGTGATCGGCCGTGCTGATCCTGCCGCTGAACACGGTCCGCCCGTCCGCGAGGGCGAGCCCGTCGCCCAGCAGCGGCTCGGCGGCGGGAACGGGTGTGGACGGCCCGGGCACCGTCCAGTGGCGACGGCGCCGGAAGGGGATGTCGGGCACGACGACGGGGGCGCCCTCGTCCGCGACTCCCTCCAGTACCACGTGCGCGTTGGTGCCGCTGATGCCGAAGGAGGACACGGCGGCGCGCCGGGGGCGGCCGGTGTCGGGCCAGGGCTCCTCCTCACGGAGCAGGCGCACCCCGGCGTCCTCCCAGTCCACCTCCCCGGTGGGCTGGTCGACGTGCAGCGTCCTGGGCAGCCGGCCGTTGCGCAGCGCCTCCACGGTCTTGATCACCCCGGCCACGCCGGCGGCGGCCTGGGCGTGGCCGATGTTGGACTTGAGCGAGCCCAGGCGGAGCTCGTCCCCTCCCCGGCGGTCGCCGCCGTACACCGAGATCAGGGCCCGGGCCTCGATGGGGTCCCCCAGCCGGGTCCCGGTCCCGTGGGCCTCCACCGCGTCGACGTCCCGTGGCGTCAGTCGGGCCGATTCCAGAGCCTGTCGGATCACCCGCTCCTGGGCCTCCCGACTGGGCGCGGTCAGGCCGTTGCTCGCGCCGTCGGAGTTGACGGCGCTGCCCCTCACCAGGGCCAGGACGGGGCGGCCCGCGCGTCGTGCGTGCGAGGCGCGTTCCAGCAGGAGCATGCCCGCGCCCTCGGCCCAGGCAGTTCCGTCCGCTCCGGCGCCGAAGGCCCGGCACCTCCCGTCCGGGGACAGCCCGCGCTGGGCCGAGAACTCCAGGAACATACCGGGGGTGGCCATCACCGTGGCCCCGCCCGCCAGTGCCATGGAGCACTCGCCCCGCTGGATGGCACGCACGGCCTGGTGCAGCGCCACCAGGGACGAGGAGCACGCGGTGTCGATGGTCATCGCCGGCCCGCGTAGTCCGAGCACGTAGGCGATCCTGCCCGAGGCCACGCTCAGGGTGCTGCCGGTCAGCCGGTAGCCGCCGTCGGTGCCCGGCCCCGGGTCAGCGAGCCGGGGTCCGTAGTCGGTGGGCATGGCGCCCACGAACACCCCGACCTCCTGCCCTCGCAGCTCCCCGGGCTCCAGGCCAGCCCGCGTGACCGCCTCCCAGGAGGTCTCCAGCAGGAGCCGCTGCTGGGGGTCCATCGCGTCGGCCTCTCGGGGGCTGATACCGAAGAAGTCGGCGTCGAACATGGCGGCGTCGTAGAGGAACCCGCCCGAACGCGTGTAGGTGCGCCCCGGCGTCCCCGGGTCGGCGGAGTACAGGCCGTCCAGGTCCCAGCCCCGGTCGTCGGGGAAGCCGCCGATCGCGTCCTTGCCGTCCATGACGAGCCGCCACAGCCGCTCGGGCGAGTCGGCGCCGCCCGGAAGGCGGCATGCCATCGCGGTGATCGCGATCGGGTCGTCCTCGGCGGGCGTACGCTCGGCCGCCGTCGCGGGTCGGCGTTCGGGTGCCCGACGGGGAGCCGGGGCCGCGGCGAGCTCGCCGAGCAGGAAGTCCACCATTCCCTCGGCCGTCGGCACCTCGAAGAGCAGGGTCGGCGGCAGCCGCAGGCCCGTCTCCCCGGCCAGGGCGTTGCGCAGCTCGACCGCCATCACCGAGTCGAAGCCCAGGTCGCGGAAGGTGCGGCGCTCCCAGCCGTCCTCGTGCTCGGAGAGCCCGAGGATCTCGGTGCTGCGGGTCCGGACCAGCTCCTCCAGCTCCTCCCTGGTCCACGCGCGGACCCGGGGCTCACCGCCGTCCTCGTCCGGCTCGGACACGGGGCCCTCGGCCTCCACGGACGCGGCCGGGGACGGCACCGCCAGAGTGTCGGGCCACAGGCGCCGGCGCTGGAACTGGTAGGTCGGAAGGTCGATGACGCTGGCCCCGCTACCGGTGAACAGGCCGCTCCAGTCGACGTCGACACCGACCGCGAACGCCTTGGCCGCGCTGGTCAGGAACTGCTGGGCGCCCCCGGAGTCGCGGCGCAGCGTCGGCACGACGTGCCCCCCGCCTCCGGACAGGGCGAGGATCTGCTCGATCCCGAACGCCAGCACGGGGTGCGGCCCGACCTCCAGGAAGGTCCGCCGTCCAGAGGCCACCAGGGCGCGCACCGCCTGGTCGAACCGTACGGTGCCGCGCAGGCTGGAGAACCAGTACCCGCCGTCCAGGGGTGTCGAGGCGGTGTCCAGCTCCCCGCCCGTGAGCGTGGAGAAGAACGGCACCCGTGCGGCCCGGGGGCGCAGGCCGTACAGGCTTTGGAGAACCTGGTCGCGGATGCCCTCCACATGGGCGGAGTGGGAGGCGTAGTCGACGTCGACCAGCGTCGCCCGCACACCGTGGTCCTCGCACCACTGCACGGCCTCGCGCACCGAGCGCGGACCGCCCGACACCACCACGGCGTTCGGGCCGTTGCGCACGGCCACGTACAGGTCGTCCAGACGCTCGGTCAGCCGCTCGGCCTCGTCCGCGTCCAGCCCGAGGGAGGCCATCGCGCCGGTGCCCGCCAACGCGGTCAGGGCCTGGCTGCGCAGAGCCACCACCCGGGCGCCGTCGTCCAGGGACAGCGCCCCGGCCACACAGGCCGCGGCGATCTCGCCCTGGGAGTGGCCGACCACCGCGGACGGCCGCACACCGAGTTCCTCCCACACCCGCGCGAGCGACACCATCACCGCCCACAGCACGGGCTGCACCACGTCCACGCGCGCGTCGGGCCCGGCGACCACGGGGGCCTGGGGCTCCCTGCGCAGCACCTGGAGCAGCGACCAGCCGACGTACGGGTCCAGGGCCCGCTGGCACTCGCGCAACCGCGCCGCGAACACCCGGGACAGGGTGCCCTTGCCCTCCAGCAGCTCGCGCGCCATCCCCGGCCACTGTCCGCCCTGCCCCGGGAAGACCAGGACGGGCCCGGGTCGGCTGGGGTCGGTGTCCGGCGGCGTGGCCGAGTGCACCGACTCCAGCTCCCGCGTGTCGGTGCCGCCGGAGGCGAGTATCACCGCCCGGTGCTCGAACACCGAGCGGGTCGTGGCCAGCGAGTAGCCCACGTCCTCGGCCCTGATACCCGGCCTGGACGAGACGAAGGCGTGCAGCGCGGAGGCCTGGGCGCGCAGGGCGGCCTCCGACCGCGCCGACACCACCCACGGGACCAGGTCCATGCCCGTGCCGCCGCCCGACGCTCCGGCGCCCGCGCGCTGGGTGGGCGGGGGCCCGAGTACGAGGTGGCAGTTGGTCCCGCCCATCCCGAAGGAGGACACGCCCGCGAGCGGGGCCTGGCCTGGCCACGCCTCTCGGCTGGTCTGCGGGACCATTCCCCAGCGGTCCAGGTCCAGGTCGGGGTGGGGGGACTCGAAGTTCAGGGTGGGCGGGAGCTGACCGTGGGACAGGCTCAGCACGGTCTTGAGCAGGCCGGCCACGCCCGCGGCCCCCTCCAGGTGACCGATGTTGGTCTTCACCGACCCCACACGCAGGGGTTCGCGCCGCCCCCGGGAGAAGACCTCCCCCAGCGCGGCCGCCTCCACCGGATCACCGACGGGGGTTCCGGTCCCGTGCATCTCCACGTATCCCACCCGTGCCGGGTCCGCACCGGCCTGGCGGTAGGCCTCACGCAGGACGCGTACCTGCCCCTCGGCGTCGGGACGGGCCAGATAGGGGGTCCGGCCGGAGTTGTTCACCGCCCCTCCGCGCAGCACCGCGTGGACGCGGTCGCCGTCCGCCAGCGCCCGGTCCAGGAGCTTGAGCACGAGCACCGCGCCGCCCTCGCCCCGTACGTAGCCGTTGGCGCGGGAGTCCAGCGTGTAGCACCGGCCGTCCGGGGACAGGCCGCCGAACCCGTCGACGCTGTCGGTGCTCTCGGGGACCAGGATCAGGTTCACGCCGCCGGCGAGGGCGGTGTCGGACTCACCCCTGCGCAGGCTCTCCGCCGCCAGGTGCACGCTGACCAGTGAGGACGACTGACCCGAGTCGACGGTCAGGCTCGGCCCGCCCAGGCCGAGCACGTAGGACACCCGGTTGGCGATCATGCCCCGGTGGGTTCCGGTCAGTGTGTGGTGGGTGACGGCCGAACGGCCGCCGACCTGCCGCAGGAGCGCGTAGTCGGAGGAGATCGCACCGGTGAACACGCCGGTGCGGCCGTCCCGGAGGGCCGCCGGGGCGATCCTCGCGTTCTCCGCGGCCTCCCAGCTGAGTTCGAGCATGAGCCGTTGTTGGGGGTCCATGGCCATGGCCTCGCGCGGCGAGATCCCGAAGAAGGCGGCGTCGAAGTCCTCCACCCGTTCCAGGTATCCGCCCCAGCGCCCGTCGCGCTCTCCGGCGTGCCCGCCGAGGCGTTCGGGGGGCGCGGTGATCGCCTCGCGCCCCTCGCAGAGCAGGCGCCAGAAGGCCTCGGGGGTGGAAGCTCCAGGAAGTCGGCAGGACACCCCCACCACGGCGACGGGAGCATCGGCGCCTTCGTGGACGCCGTCCGCATGGTCACTGCTCAACGCTTTCCCTCCGATCACGCTTCACGTTCTCGTCGTGCGTACACGAGGACTTTCGCGACGTGCGCCCTCACGGAAGGCGCATCGGCACCCGTACCGCGAAGGTGCGCGATATGATCGCTTTCTCGCAGGTCGGAGTGATTCTCCGAGGAAACGGACACGTCTTCGTCCCCTGAGGGGGCGGAGCCTTCGTCCGGAGCGGGGCCAGAAGGGTTTGGTCACGCACGGGGCTACATGAAACACCCTTCACAGCCGACACGGGAGTCCTTGCGAAAAGCGGCCCGATGCGGTAGGCGCCCGATACACCGTCATGTTTGTTACATAAAACTCATTCGTCACTCTAGGGATGTTATGGACACCAACTCGAAGGATCGTAGCTGTCGTCCAGGTGGCATGACAACGCACGCAGGGTTTTCGGTCATTCTTCTGAGCCATTCAGTCATCGACTTAATTAGAAGCGAAAACGCCTCCGAACAGCGAGATGCCCGATGTCCCAGGGACATCGGGCATCCGCGAGGCGGCACGGGCGTCAGCTCCCGTTCCGCGCCCGCACCTCGGCCATGTACTGGCGTGCGAGCTCAGGATCGAGGAGCCAGGTGCTGAAGTCCGGCGGGTAGTCCCAGCCCCCGATCCACCGGTCCCCCACCTCGGGATGGGCGTTGGCCGCGTCGATGAGTTCGTAGAAGTGCGGCGGGAGATCGCCCGCGTCCCACATCGTGGAGTTCATCTCAGACCACAACTGGTTGTGCAGGCCGAACTCCCAGAAGCGGTCGAACGCGCCGACCAGGAACTCCTCGTCGAACTCGCGGTCCCCGTGCTCGATGATGCTCTCCAGGTACGCCTTGGCACAGCGTGTGGAGTTGTTCCAGCTCTGGCACACGTAGGGGTCCATCGTGACGACCACGTCGGCCATTCCGAGAACGCGTCCGCCGGACGGAAGAACGCCCACGGGGTTCCTGACCTGAGGGGTCAGGTCCTCCACCAGGGTGCTGTTCCTGCCGTCGACCAGGACCGCGTCCTTGGCACGTTCGAAGTACTCCGGAGCGTAGCTGCGCAGGAGGTCCTTCATCCGACGCAACTGCTCCTCGGGCCCCGGACGGTCGGGCCACGCGTCCATGGGGCCGCCGCGTTTGTCCACCATCATCAGCGTGTGGCAGGGGCCGTCCTGCGCCAGGATCGGCATGAAGTTGATGTTGCCCGCGTCGGCCGCCGACGCGGCCCAGCCGATGTTCTCCTCGCCCTGCTCGTCCGGCCAGACGTCGTAGACATAGGCCTGGGCGATGGAACGGGGCCTCGCGCCGCTGAACCTGCTCTCGTCGTAGTCGAAGAGCTGGCCGAGCTCTCCGTGCCCGACCGCCACGATGATCAGGTCGAACATACGCGAGAAGTAGTCGAGGTCGGTGACCGTGACACCGTGGATGACGACCTTGCCGCCCCGGTCCTCGAAGTACTCCAGCCAGTCGGCCATCTTGACTCGCCGGTCGACCGAGACCATGTAGTCGTTGTCCTTACCGGTCCTTCCCTTGAAGGACACGAGCGGCTTGCCTCCGCCCGGGTACAGGTGCACCTTCTCCTCCCTGATCTGCGGGGCGAGGGCGCTCCACAGATCGAGGTCGTGTTCACGCTCATAGTTCAGCGCCGTGGGGAGCGTGAACTGCGAGACCGAAGGCTTTCCCGTCCGGATCTCCATCGAGGACTGCCCCGTGATCACCGTGACGTCGTATCCATGGGTCAGTAGCCCATGGGCCAGGTGCAGGCCGGCATGACCCGCGCCGACGATAAGGATCTTGCGCATTGTCGCTAACTTTCCTGGGGAATCTGCGGGGCGGTGGGAAGACCGGGGTCTCCCCGTCCGTCAGGCGACGGGCTCGCTGGCGCGGTTGTGCTCCAACGCGTACCGGAGCAGCGTCTTGAGCACCTCACCCCCGGACAGGCGGTTCCGGGCGTCGAAGTCGATGATCGGCACCTCGGGGCTGACCTCCAGCGCCTCGCGGACCTGCTCGGAGGTGTACTCGAGGCGGCCCTCGAACTTGTTCAGCGCCACGATGTAGGGGATGCGCTTGGTCGTCTCGAAGTAGTCGACCGCGTCGAAGGAGTCCGCGAGCCTCCGGCAGTCGACCACGACGACGGCGCCCACGGCGCCCCGGACCAGGTCGTCCCACATGAACCAGAAACGCGCCTGGCCCGGTGTGCCGAACATGTACATGACCAGTTCGTCGTCGATGGTGATGCGACCGAAGTCCATCGCGACGGTGGTGGTCGTCTTGTCGGGTGTGATCGAGGTGTCGTCATGACCGATGCTGGCCTCGGTCATGATCGCCTCGGTCGTGACAGGGGGAATCTCCGACACCGAGCGCACCAAGGTCGTCTTGCCGGCGCCGAAGCCCCCGGCGATGACGATCTTGCTCGACATCTTCTTGCGATTCGACCTCTTGTCACTGGAAAAGTCGTTCGAGACCACGAAGAGCCCTCTCCAGAACCTGGTTTTCCGATGGACTGCTGCCGGTGATGGTCGGGTGGATGTACACAAGGTCCTGTTCGGCCAGGTCGCTGACCAGGACCTGGGTGACGCCCAGGGGGATGTTCAACTCGGCCGACACCTCGGCCAGCGACCGGGTCTCCCGGCACAGCTTGTAGATACTGATCGACTCCGGCATGAGGGTGCCAGGAGGTTCCTGCCCGGGCTCGGACGTCGAGACCAGGGTCTGCACCATCAGCGGATGCCGCGACCGTGTCCGCCCACCCGTGAAGGTGAACGGACGGACACGGTTACTCCTTCGCCTGCGGAAGCTCATAGCCGAGGCAACCTCTCCTCCCGAACGGGCACCGTCGTCAGTTCTGGATGACCTCGCGCAGCTGCGAGCGCAGCTGCGGCGTGAGCACGTGGGCGACGTTCTCCACGAGCTTGGTCATCTGGAAGCCGACGATCTTGAGCTCGGTGCCCGGGGCGGTGAGCACCGCCATGCAGGAGCCGTCGCTGATGGCCATGATGAACAGGTGGCCGTGGTTGAAGCGGACCAGCAGCTGTTCGCACTCGCCCCTCTGGAAGAGGTTGGCTCCGCCGACGGCGAGGCTGTGCAGGCCGCTGGCGATGGCCGCGAGCTGCTCGGCGTGCTCCTCGGGGAAGTCGCTGGAGTGCGTCAGGACCAGACCGTCGGAGGAGACCACGACGGCGTGCTCGACACCGCGCACGTCACGGACGAAGCGGTCGATGAGCCAGGAGAAGTTCTCAACACTGTCGTTCACGGATTCAGTCATCGCTGTGCCTTACCTGCCTGGGCCGAGGGTCGTGTTCGCTGCTGTGGTGTCTGCGGGCGCACGCCGGGAGGGGCGCCCTGGACGGGGTCGGGAGCCGTCACTTCTTGTCGTCCTTGGGCTCGTCGCCGCCCTCGCGGGCCTCGCGCTCGCCGTCGAAGAAGTCGCCGAGCTCGTCGCGGATCTGCTCGGCCCGGGCCTCGCCGGTGAGCCTGGGCGGGGTGTCCTCGCGGGCCTGGGGCGCGGCGTCCGGCTTCTGCCCGGGGCGGGGCATCATCCGCAGGGGCGACCCGTGCGGGGTGGCGCTGCGCCGGGGCAGCCCGGCGGAGGTCACCGCCGAACCGCTCGCCGCGGAGGACCTGCCCATGCCGTTGGCGGCGGGGCGGGCGGGAGCCGGGGCGGGCGCGACCGGCTTGGCGGCCGGGGCGGGCTTGGCCTGCGGTGCGCTGGTCGGGACGGTCGAGGTGCGGGCCTGTCCGGGGGTTCGCGGCGTGGCCACGCGCAGCAGCTCCTTGGGGATGATCGCGTAGGCGCTCACCCCGCGGAAGGATCGGGGTTCGAGCCTGGCTTCCAGCCCGTGCTTCTTGGCGATCCGGCTGGCGACGTACAGGCCCATGTGGCGGGGCACGTCGGCGTCCAGGACGGGTTCGCCGGCGAGACGGTCGTTGAGTTCGGCGAGCTGCCCCTCGGGGATGCCCACGCCCTCGTCCTCGACGACGATCATGAGGCGCCCGTCGGCCATCTCCTGGGCGCTGATGACGACCTGGGAGTGCTCGGGCGAGTTGGCGGTGGCGTTGTCCAGCAGTTCGGCGAGCAGGTGGCTGATGTCGTCGGCCGCCATACCGGTGATGGAGGTCTGCGGGATCTTGCCCATCCGGACGCGGGGGTAGTCCTTGATCTCGGAGGTGGCGGCGCGGGCCACGTCGAGCAGGGGGACGATCTCGTCGTGGGCGTCGGACTCGCCGCCGTCATGTCCGGTGAGCACCAGGAAGTTTTCCCCGTTGCGCCGCATACGGGTCGCGAAGTTGTCGATCTGGAAGAGCTTGTCGAGCAGGTCGGGGTCCTGGGCGTCGGTCTCCAGCTCCTCGACCATCTCCAGCAGGGCGTCCACGAGCGACAGGTCGCGCATGGCCAGACCCGCGAGGGCCTCGTTGAGGAGGCTGTCGCCGCCCTCGGAGGGCGCGGGGGCGGCCGCGGCGGCGGGGGCGATCGCGTCCATGAGCGCCGCCCTGCGCTCGGTCAGCGTCTCGGCGGGGGCCTCGGGAGCCGCTTCGGCGGGCTCCGCGGCGGCCTCGGCCGGGGCCTCCCGCTCCTGTTCCCGCTCCTGCTGCTCCTTGCCCGCGTCCGTGCCGGAGCCCGCGCGGGTCAGGGCCCGGTCCTCGCGCTCGGCGGAGTCGCTCCGGGTCTCGGCGTGCTCGGCGAAGAGCGTGCCGGCCGACTCGGCGCTGATCACCTGCGGCTGCTGTCCGGCGCTGAGCACGATGATGTGCTGGACCGGCTGGCCGTAGGGGTTGTACTGGCCCGGGTAGAACATCGGCTGGCCGTGCATGACGTAGCCGGGGGGCTGGAAGGGCGCCGGGTAGGCGCTCTGGTAGGTGACCAGCGGCTGGGGCGGGTACTGCGCCGGGTAGTGCGCGGGCTGCGCCGGGTAGGGGTGCTGGCCCTGCGGCTGGGGCGCGTAGCCGCCGTGCTGCGGCGGCGCGGCGGGGTAGGGCGCCGGGGCGGCCTGCGGGTGCGGCGGGTAGGGGTGGTGGGGCTCCTGCCCGGCCGGGTGGTAGGGGCCGTACTGCGCGCCGGGGGGCGCCTGGTAGGGCGCGGGGGCCGCGTAGGGGTCGTGGCCGACCGGACCGGGGACCGGCTGCTGGGCGTACCCGTGCTGGCCCTGCACCTGCGGGGGCGCGGGGCGCTCCCCCGGCACCTGGTAGGGCTGGGGCGCGGGCCACGCCTGGGGAGGCTGCTGGTGGCCCTGGGCGGGCGCGGCGGCCTGCGGCGCGTCGGCCTGCGGCTGCTCCGGCTGGCGGTGGTCGTCGGCCTGGGGCGCGTCGGCCTGCGGCTGCTCGGACCGGCGGTGGTCGTCAGCGGCCTGCGGCGGGTCCTGTCGGTGGGAGTCCGCCTGCTCGGGCCGGGGCGAGCGGCCCTGCTCCTCGGGGAGCCGCGTCCGCCCGTGCGGAGCCTCGGTCCGCTGCCGCCCCGCCTGCTCGGGCCGCGGGGCCGACTGCGGCGTGGTGTCCGCGGGCGCCGCCTGCGTCTGCGCCGCGGGGGCCTGGGGCCGCTCCGCGCGCTCTGTCGGTGAGGAGGTGTCAGTCATGGTGTCCGTGGTGGCGGTGATGGGTGGGGTACGCGGCTCGGGCTCGTCCAGGCCCACGCCGCGCCACTGGTTGACCGGGGAGGCCCCGGTGTCCACGTCGTCGACGTTCACCCGCCGGGTCGTGTAGGGGTTGGGGACGCTGGTCCTGGAGGCGGGTCGGTACCCGTTCTCGGCGGAGCCGGAGAAGGGGCCGGTCGCGGGGGGCGCGGCGTCGCCGCGCTCCGTCGCGCCCGACTCGGGAGCGGACCCGCCCGTGGGCTGGACGCTGTCCCGGTCCGACGTGCGGCCGGAATTCTGCGAGTGCGGATGCACGGGATGATGCACGGGATTTCCTTGCTGGGTCTCCGGTGAGGGGGGTTCCTGGGCTCTGACCATACGGGAGATGGCTCGTCGGAACCGTCCCTCCCGCCTGGCTCCTTGCCCGTCCTCCGCTGACGTCATCGACCCGCCCCCGCGCGGGTGCGGAGCGGGGCTGTCTCGCGGCGACGGCGCCTCTGCCACAATCTCGTCTCCTCGCGTCGGTGGGGCTGGCTCGGCGGCGGCGCCGCTCCACCGCCCTGCCCGGGGAGGTGGCCGCCCCGGGATCCCGCGCGGGACCCCCGTGGCAGCCGGATGCCCCGTGCGCCGGAAGAAGGTCTCGGCCGGGGCGCCCCCGCCCGAGCGGGGACCAGACGGGTGCGACACCCCATCCGGAGACAAGTATCCATGCCCCGCACAATTCCTGTACTTCCACCGAGAACCGTCGTTCGGTTCGCCAGACTAACAAAGGTCGACAGCCTTGGCAGACGAATCATGGAAGGATCACAAAAGCACCCGGAACAGCACCTCTGACGTGCGCAAACGCCGCCCGGGGGGTGATGTGACCCCAGATGTTTTTGTGAGATTTATGGACCCGTGTCTGTTTCCGGACAGGTGTCAGCAACCAGTCCGCCGCACCGGCGGACCCGTCATCCGGAACCACGCACACCCGCTCTGAACAGCGCGAACGCGTGGCTCCGAGACCAGCAGCCGGACCGGACCGCCCCTGGGGCCGCAGCGGCGGGAAGCCCCGTCGCACGGGGGCCGCGTCCGCCCGTCGATCCGGGACACCGCGTCGGCACGGGGGCACGGGACTCCGGCGCGCGGACGGCCCGGGTGCGCGGGTCCACGGGGAGCGGGGGTCATGGCTCTCCTGTCGATTCCTCTTCCCCCCGTTTGCGCGCCGTTCCCGGAATTACTCCGAAAACAGCTCCGGACGAGGAGCGATGCGCCTCGCGGGTCGTCCTGCGCCGGGGCGGGGCACGACCGGGGGAACGCGGAGCGCAGAAACGTTTTCCGCGCCTTCGGGGAGGAGGCCGGGGCGGCCCCCGCGAAGGCGTTGGCGTCGGAAACGGACGGTGTTCGAGCACCGTCCCCCGACGTACAGGAGACTACCTTCCTTCGCCGCGAATGCACATCAAGGGTCATCATTCCGGCACAAAAGAGAGAGTACGCACAGAAGGGGCGGGGCCGTACGGCCCCGCCCCCGGGTGCGGCCCGGTCCCCCGGCCCCGTCGGCCCCTACCCGGCAGCCTCCAGGCCGCCCTGCATCAGCGACAGGATGATGTGGTTGTCCCGGTAGATCTGGTTCTGGGCGGCGGGGTGGTCCTCGGGGAAGGACTCCACCCGCGCGCCCTCCAGGGCCGGGGCCAGGTACTTGTAGGTCCAGATCGGGATGCGCGGCAGCAGCTCGTTGAAGACGATCGCCATCGTCTTGAGGGCCTCGGTCTGCTCCTCCTCGGTCTGCGCGGTCTTGGCGACCTCGACCAGCGCCTCCAGGTCCACCTCGCCCCGGCTGGGGCTGTCCACCTTCAGGTCGAAGTCCTGCCCCGGGGTCTCTCCGGTGCGGGCGTTCTCCACCAGGAAGTTCATCTGGAAGGCGCCCCAGTACTGCGGGATCTCCGGGTTGCCCCAGTGGCGCACGGCCACCTCGAAGTCACCTGCGGCCCAGATGCCCCAGGGGTTGTCCGCGGGCACGTTGCGCGCGGTCGTCTTGATCCCGAAGGCGTTCCAGGCCTCCTCCACCTGGGTGGCGGTCAGCTCGAAGTCGCCCCAGCCCGCGACGCCGATGATCTCGTAGCTGGCCTCCTGGCCCTCGGCGGTGTGCCAGACCCCGCCCTCCTTGGTCCAGCCCGCCTCCTCCAGCAGTTCGGTGGCCCGGTCCGGATCATGGTCGTAGGCGGCGAACTCCGCGAGCTCCTCGGGGGTGAAGATCTGCTCGGTCTGGAGGTCGACCAGCCCGGAGTAGTACCGCACCCGGTCGTAGGCCTCACCCCGGGCCACCTGGCCGATCTGGTCGCTGTCGAGCAGGTGCTTGAGCGCCTTGCGCACCCGCACGTCCTTGAGTTCGGGCTTGGCCGCGTAGTTGAACATCAGTCCGCAGCCGTCGTAGCCGGGGTGCTCGATCCACCGGAACCCCTCGACGGCGCGGAACGCCTGCTGGTCGGCGGCGGAGGTGGCCAGGGTCGAGTAGTCGACCTCGCCCTGCTGGATGAGCAGGGAGGCCTGGCGGTTGTCGCCCTTGTGGACGACCACCTCCTCGAAGTTCACCTCCTCGCCCTGGTAGCCGGTGCTCTCGCGCACCAGGGTGATCCGCGCGTCGGACATCTGGGCCCGGTCGAAGGTGTAGGGCCCGCTGGTGATGATCTCCTCGGGGTTGAACTCGATGAACTCGGCGTTGAACTCGGTGTGCTCGTCGTCGCCCTGGCGGACGCCGTCGGCCACCATCGCGATCGCGCGCTCCCCGAAGTCGCCGTAGGTCGACTTGGAGAAGATCCGGTGCTTGACGACCTGGAGCTCGATGCCCGGGAAGGGGTTGTCGAAGCGCGCGCGGACGCTGAGGTCGTCCAGCCGCTCCAGTTCGGTGATCTGCGGGAAGCCCACCGACCACGCGGGCGCCTCCAGGACCCGGATGGCGTAGTTCTGGTGCAGGTCCTCGGCGGTCAGGTCGGTGCCGTCGCTCCACTTCAGGCCCGGGCGCAGGGTCACGACGAGGTCGTCGCCCTCCCAGGCGCTGTTCTCCAGGAGCAGGTAGTCCCACTCGTGGGTCTCCCAGTTGTAGAACGCGCCCGCGGGCAGGAAGAGGTCGGCGTACACGGAGTTCATCAGCAGCGCGCCGTCCTCCACGGCGACGTTGCGCGTCTGGGCGGCCAGGTCGAAGTCGAAGACGCCGGTGAACTGCGTGGCGCCGCTCTCGGCGTTGTCGCCGCCCGCGCAGGAGGACAGCACGCCGGCGCCGGCGGCGCCCGCCGCGCCGAGGCCGATCGTCCGGAGCAGGCGCCTGCGGCTCAGGTCCCGCATCAGGGGGTGGGGGGTGGGAGGGGTCATTGGCGATTCCTTCCGAGTAGGACGGCGAGCAGACCGAGGGAGAGCACGACCAGGCCGATCACGACGGTGAGGGCGCTGATGACGAACTCGGCTGTGCCGGGGGGTGTGAGGACGAGCATGAGTGCGCTGGTCAGGGCGAGGAAGGCTCCGGCGAGGAGTCCGAAGCGGCCGACGGCGGCGAGCACGGCCTCACCCCCGGCCGACGACGTGGCAGGCGAGCAGCCGGTCGTGCGCGGGGGCCAGCGGCGGCCGGACGGTGTCGCAGCCGCCCTCCTCGTAGAGGGGGCAGCGCGGGTGGAAGTCGCACCCGGACGGCAGGTCCGTCAGGTAGGGGATCTCGGAGCTGCGCAGCCTGATCCGTTCCCGGCCGTGCGCCAGGTCGGGGTCCGGTTCGCAGACGGCGTCGATGAGCGCCTTGGTGTAGGGGTGGCGGGGATCGTTGACCACGCGCGGGGTGGGACCGTGCTCGACGATCCTGCCCAGGTACATGACGGCGATCTCGCCCTCCCAGGCGAAGTACTTGGCCACGGCCAGGTCGTGCGTGATGAACAGGAAGCCCACGCCGAGGTCGTCGCGCAGCGCGCCGAGGGTGTTGAGCAGGCTGACCCGGATGGACACGTCGAGCATCGAGGTGGACTCGTCGGCGATGATCACCTCGGGTTCCATCGCCAGGGCGCGGGCCACGGCCACGCGCTGGCGCTGTCCGCCGGACATCTGGTGCGGGTACTTGTCGAGGTACTCCTCGGCCGGGGTGAGGTCGACCCGTCGCAGGAGTTCGGCGGTGGCCCGGCGGGCCTCGTGCCTGTCCTTGACCAGCCCGTGGCGGCGCAGCCCCGCGGAGACGGTCGAGTAGACGGTGCGCACGGGGTTGAGCGAGGCGTAGGGGTCCTGGTGGATGAACTGCACCGAGCGGCGGAAGCGTCTCCGCTCGCTCCGGTCCATTTCCGCGACGTCCCTGCCCCGGAAGAGCACGGAGCCCCGGACGGGGTCGGCCAGGCCCGCGGCCATGCGGGCGCTGGTGGTCTTGCCGCAGCCGGACTCCCCGACCAGGCACAGCACCCGTCCGGGGCGCACGTCCAGGTCGACCCCCGCCACGGCGGGCACGTCGCCGCGCGGGGTGGAGAAGACCTGGTGAGCGCCGCGCAGGCTGAGCACCGGCGGCGGGGCGTCCCCTCCGTCGCCGGCGGGTGCGGCACCGGGCTCGGGCCGCGGGTCTGCTGAAACGGTCCGGTCAGTCACGGGTGGCCCCCTCGGTGGAGAGTTCGTTCGAACGCAGGCAGGCCGCGGCGTGGCTCAGCCCGTCGGGGCGGTGCGTGAGCACGTCGAGCACGGGCCGGGTGGACGCGCACCGCTCGACGGCGTGCTTGCAGCGCGGCGCGAAGGAGCAGCCGGGGGGCAGCGCGGAGAGACTGGGCGGGCCTCCGGGCAGCGACTCGGGAACCCTGAGGTCGCCGGTGACCGGGGGCACCGAGTTGATCAGCGCCGAGGTGTAGGGGTGCCGGGCGCGGTGGAAGATGTCGCGGGTGGTGCCGGTCTCGATCAGCCGTCCCGCGTACATGGTGCCGACGCGGTCGGCGAGTTCGGCGGCCAGGCCCAGGTCGTGGGTGATGAAGACCATCGAGAAGCGCAGTTCCTCACGCAGCTCCGCGAGGCGTTCGACGATGGAGCGCTGGGTGAGGATGTCCAGGGCGGTGGTGGGCTCGTCCAGGATGAGCAGCTGCGGCTCCAGGGCCAGGGCGAGCGCGATGAGGGTGCGCTGGCGCATGCCGCCGGAGAGTTCGTGGGGGAAGCTGTCCAGCACCCGGGCGGGGTCGAGCCGGACCATGCGCAGCAGCTCGGCGGAGCGTTCGAGGACCTCGGCGCGCGTGCGGCGGCCCCGGTCGTGGGCGCGGAAGGTGTCGAGGAAGTGGTCGCGCACCCTCAGCACGGGGTTGAAGGCGTTCATGGCGCCCTGGAAGACCATGGCCGCCTCGTTCCAGCGGAAACGGCGCAGGTCCTCGCGGGCGAGGGTGCGCACGTCGACGAGGCGGCCGTCCTTGCGGCGGAAGAGGACCTCGCCCGCGGAGAGGACGCCGGTGCGCGGGAGCAGCCGGAGCAGGCCCAGGCCCAGGGTGGTCTTGCCGCAGCCGGACTCCCCCACCAGGGCCATGGACTGGCCGGGGTGGAGGTCGAAGGAGACGTCGCGTACCGCGGTGACCTGTTTCCTGCGGCCGGTGCGGTAGCCCACGTCGACCCCCCTCACCGACAGGAGGGGGCCCTCGGCGGACGGCGGGGCGGCGGTGTGGTCGGTCATGGCTCACCTGTCCCGGAGTCGTGGGTTGAGGGCCTGCTCCAGGGACCGGGTCATGGTGACCAGTCCGATCTGGAAGAGCATGATCATCACCATCGGGGCGATGAGGAAGGGCGCGGCCTGGGGCAGCAGGAAGGCGTTGTTGTTCCAGGCCTGCTGGATCATCAGGCCCCAGTTGTCGGCGGTGCTGGGCAGCAGGCCGAGCAGGTACATGCCGACCACGGCGTAGATCGCGTTGGTGATGGCGATGATGAAGTTGATGAAGATGTAGCCCGCCATGTTGGGCAGCACCTCGACGAAGAGGATGCGCGCGGTGCCCAGGTCCTGGAGCCGGGCGGCCTCGACGAACTCGCGCTCCCTGAGGGTGAGCACCTGGGCTCGGATGGAGCGCATGAGGTAGGGCCAGGTGACCAGGCCGATGATGAAGGAGACCACCAGCGGCGAGGAGGTGCGGAAGAACGACGCGATGACCAGCATCAGCACGATGAACGGGATGGTCATCGTGATGTCGGTGAGCTGGAGCAGGAAGTGGTCGATCCGGCCGCGCACGTAGCCGGCGACGCCGCCGAGGACGACCGCGATGGCCACGGTGATCACGGCGGCGACGAAGCCGACCCAGATGGGTTCTCGTCCGCCCAGCACGAGCTGGGTGAAGGTGTCCTTGCCCTGGTGGTTGGTGCCGAGCCAGTGCTCGGCGGTGATCGGTCCCCAGATCGCGGTGACGTCCGTGGGGTTGTGGTGGTCGATGAGCAGCGGCCCGACGAAGGAGAAGAGCAGGACGCTCAGGACCAGGCAGAGGCCGACGAACCCGCTGGTGCTGCGGGTGAGGCCCTGCCAGATCGTTCCCCAGACCCCGGGGGCTGCGGTGGTGGTGACGGCCATGTCCGGTGGGCTCCTACGTTCGGATGCGCGGGTCGAGGCGGCTGTAGAGGAGGTCGGCGACGAGGTTGGCGACCACCACGCAGGACGTGATGATGATGAGCAGCCCCTGTAGGAGCGGGTAGTCGCGGTAGTTGACGGCGTCCAGGAGCAGGCCGCCGACGCCCTTGTAGACCAGGACCTGTTCGACGAAGATCGCGCCGCCGACGAGGGTGCCGAAGGAGATGGCGATCTGGGCGACCAGCGGCAGGACCGCGTTGCGCCCGACGTAGGAGACGGCGATGCGCTGGTCGCGCAGCCCCCGGGCGCGTGCGACGGTCACGTAGTCCTCGCCGAGCACCTCCGTGGTGGAGGCCTTCATGATGAGCATCCAGGTGCCGATGATGGCGAGCACGTAGGTGACGATCGGCAGGGCCGCGTGGTACAGGGCGTCGCCGAGGAACTCCGCGTTGAACCCCGCCTGGACGCCGGGGCTGATCGTGCCGCGCAGGTCGATGGGGTCGAACCACCCCAGGTACATGCCTCCGCCGAAGACCAGGGCCATCGCGATGAGGTAGTTGGGGACGGCGCCCAGGACCGAGGCGAGGACGCTGAGCACGTGGTCCAGGAGGCGGTTGCGCCAGTAGGCCATCACCATGCCCAGGGCCAGGCCGAGGACGACGGCGATGACGGTGCCGACGCCGATGCTGAACAGGGTCCAGGGCAGGTAGGCGCCGATGGCCTCCATGACGCTCTGGCCCGGCCGGTTGATGGTCATGCCCAGGTCGAAGGTGACCAGGCCGACCAGGAAGTCCCACCACTGCTGGTACAGGGGGGCGTCGGGGTCGTAGGCCAGAGAGTTCATGGCGATGACCCGGGCCTCCTCCATCGACATGCCGCCCTGTGTGAGGCGTCCGGCCATCACGTCGATCGGGTCGCCGGGCATGGCGCGGCCGAGGAAGAAGGTCACGTTGGCGACGACGAACACCACGACGACGGCCTTGCGGACCTTGACGGCGGCGTAGTGGCGCCAGATCCGCCTCAGCAGGGGCGCGGGCGCGTCGGTGCGGGCCGACGCGCCGCTTCCGGCGCGCGGCGGTGGTGGGGAGGCCGCGATTTCGGTGGCCACGGGGCTCCTTCGGGGGGCGCAGGGACTCCGTTTCTATTAGGAAAGTTTCCTAATAGAGGGTTCACGGTAACCCGATCCGTGTGGTCCAGACCACCTTCGTGACCAAACGGCGTCTTCCGAGCGACACGATCGACATCACAAATCGAACAAAAATCGATAAACCGTCACATATGGTTGCCGCGTCGATTGGCCGAACCCGGCCACATGAGCACACTCATGACATTTGTGGGTGTTGTCATCACACGGGCGGTTCGTACGGTTACGTCTCCGAAGTACACGATCCCGTTCCCCCGAACGGACCGAAGACGCGGAGGCGACCCCCGTGCGCACAGCACGCGCAACCACACTGGCCTCGACCGTCCTCGTGACGGCCCTGGCCGCATCCCTCGCAGCGGCCTCCCCCGCCGCGGCCGATCCCCTGGACTCCCCCGCCGACGACACCGCGCTCGCCGAGTTCCACGACCAGGAACTGGCCTGGGCTCCCTGTACCGAGGAGGTGCTCCAGGGACTGGAGTGCGCCGACGTCGTGGTCCCGCTCGACTACTCCGACCCCGGGGGCGAGCGCGTCACGGTGGCCGTCAGCCGGGCCCGCGCCACCGACCCCGGACAGCGGCGCGGCATCCTGCTCACCAACCCCGGGGGTCCGGGCGGGCACGGGCGGAGCACGCCCCTGCCGCTGGACCCGCAGACGGGCACCGGACTCGTCGGCGGCCTGCGGGCCGCCGAGGTGTACGACGTCATCGGCATGGACCCCCGCGGCACCGGCGGATCCTCTCCCAGGCTGGACTGCGACTCGGAGCCGCCGCCCGTGTACCCGAGTCCCACGGACGAGGAGATCTCCGAGGCCACCCGGTCCGCGATCCGCTACCAGCGCGCCTGCGAGCAGGCCGAGGGCGACGTCCGCCCGCACATGACCACCGCCAACACCGCCCGCGACATGGACGTCATCCGGGCCGCCCTGGGTGAGGAGAAGACCAACTACCTGGGCTACTCCTACGGCACCTACCTGGGCGCGGTCTACGGGAGCCTGTTCCCCGAGCGGCTGGACCGCAGCGTGCTGGACTCGTCGGTGCACCCCGACGGCGTCTGGCGCGACGTCTTCATGATGCAGGCGCCGGCCTACAGCGAGAACATGGACCGCTACACGGCGTGGGTGGCGGGGTACGACGACGTCTTCGGCTTCGGTTCGACCCAGGAGGAGGTCTACGCGACCTTCGAGGCGACCGCCGAGCGGCTGCGGGAGGAACCGCTCGAGGTCGCGCCCGGGGTGTTCTACGACAACCACCTGTTCCACATGGAGGTGGGCATGTACTCGCGCTTCCAGGACCGGTGGGACGTGGTCTCGGAGTTCCTGGGGTACATCGTGCACGATCAGCCCCTGCCCCAGCCCATCGCCGCCCAGGCGGGCGCCCTGGCCGAGGAGGAGTACGGCACGGCCACCATCGACCTGCAGACGGCGGTGCTGTGCGAGGCCGAGTGGCCCGAGCGGATCAGCACCTACCACGCGGACGCCCGGGAGTATCGGGAGGAGCACCCCTACGGCAGCGGCGCCTACTGGGCGGTTCCCCACCCGTGCACCTTCAACGGCCTCGACCGGCCCGAGCCCCCGGTCGAACTGGAGCGGGAGGGCTACCCCGAGGCACTGGTCATCGCCGGTGAGTTCGACGCCAACACCGCCTACGAGGGCGGCCCGGCCATGGCCGACCGGCTCGACAGCTCCCTGATCACCGTCGCCGGTGACGGCGGGCACGGCTTCTACCTCCCCGGCGGCCTGGACTGCGTGGCCGGGGCGGTGGACGCCTACCTGGTGGACGGGGCCCAGCCCGAGGACCTCACCTGCCAGGGCCTGCCCCCGGCGGAGGTGGACGGGGAGGTCGAGGTGGAGGCCGAGGACCTCGTGGCGCTGCGCGACCGGACCGGCCCGAGCGGTCTGGGGATCTGATCCCGGAGACGACAGCGGCCCGCGCCGCCCCTCGCGGGGCGGCGCGGGCCGTTCTCACTGCGGCCACGGAGGATTTTTCATCCCAGGATCGGATGAATCGAACTCTCGGGGGCTCCGCGTACCGGGGGTCACCCGTCCACGGGGACGACGGGAGGGGAAGCGGGGTGGGGACAGGGCCCCGCGGCCCCCGCTGCTCAGCGGTTGGCGCCCGCGAGGGTACCGGTGACCATCTCACCGATGTTGGCGGTGGTCGCGTAGCAGATGATCTCGCGGTCGTTGGCCTGGTCCCAGCTCTGCTGGGTCGGGGTGAGGTAGTAGGCGTAGATCTCCGAGTCGAGGTAGTCGACGCCGATGAAGTCGGTGAAGTTCTGACCGGTGCAGATCTCGTCGGCCTGGGTCTGGACCTGCGAGTCGCCCGGGTACTCGGCGTCGGTCATCTGGTGGGAGTAGAAGAACTCCGAGTCGTGCTCCTGGGAGCAGTCCACCAGCGGGACCTCGCTGATCCCGTCGCTGAACAGCGCGGTCTCCATCTCGGACTCGATGAAGCAGTCGCCCACCTCCAGGGAGAACACGTCGACGGTCCCGGGAGAGACGGGCTCGGTGGTCTCCTCGGAGGCGGTCGGCGCCGCGGCGTCCGTGGGCTCGGGGGCGACGGTCCCTCCGCCGCCCTGGAGGGCGGGGGGCAGCAGGGGAAGCGAACCGCAGGCCGTCGTGGCCACCAGGGTGGCGCCGACGGCCAGGGTTCCCAGGACGACACGGCCGAAGAGCGGGCGGCGCGTTTCGGACAACATGGGGACTCCACTGGATCGTTCGGTACTGATGCCGATGGGGGACGGAATCGGCGACACATACCCAGATGCCGGGGACGTGGAGAAGGTTTCGCCCCAGGTCCGGATGTGTCAGGTTCTGTTACCTCCCGGGGCGCCGCGTGACGCGCGCCGCCTCAGGGGGGAGCGGCGGGAGGGAGGGGCGGGGTGGGGACAGGGCCCCGCGGCCCCGGCGCTCAGCGGTTGGCGCCCTCAAGGGTGCCGGTGACCGTCTCGCCCGTGTTGGAGGTGGTCACGTAGCAGATGATCTCGCGGTCACCGACCATGTCCCAGCTCTGCTGGGTCGGGTAGAGGTGGCCCGCGTAGATCTCCGAGTAGGCGTACTCGACACCGACGAAGCTGGTGAACTCCTCGCCGGTGCAGATCTCCTCGGCCTCGGTCATCGTCGCGTCCTCGCCGGGGTACTCGGCACCGGTCATCTGGTGGGAGTGGAAGAACTCCGAGTCGTGCTCCTGGGAGCAGTCCACCAGCGGAACCTCGCTGACCCCGTCGCTGAACAGCGCGGTGTTCATCTCCTCCTCGACGAAGCAGTCGCCCACCTCCAGGGAGAACACGTCACCGTCTCCCGGGGCGACGGGCTCGGTGGTCTCGGTCTCCACCGGCTCGGCGGTCTCCGTGGACTCGGTCGGCTCCACGGTCTCCTGGGGCTCGGGAGAGACGGTCTCCCCGCCGCCCTGGAGGGCGGGGGGCAGCAGGGGAAGCGAACCGCAGGCCGTCGTGGCCACCAGGGTGGCGCCGACGGCCAGGGTTCCCAGGACGACACGGCCGAAGAGCGGGCGGTGCGTTGCGGACAGCATGGGGAACTCCACTGGGTCGTTGGGTACTGATGCCGACGCGGGGGGAGGGGATCGGCGCCACCTGTCCGGGTGCACGGGGCTCGCGGACGTCGTCATCCCGGGTCCGGACTCGCCGGACGAGGGCTCCGAACACCGCGCGGCGTTCGTCGCCGCAGGTGGGAGGGGGATGGGGAGGGGGGAAGGGCCGCTCGTGCGGCCGGGGAGGCGAAGGCGGGGCAGGGCCTGCGCTGTCCGGGGGACGCTCAGCGGTTGGCGCCCGAGAGGGTGCCGGTGACCATCTCACCGGGGGTGTTCACGTAGCAGATGATCTCGCGGTCGTTGAACTGGTCCCAGGACTCCTGGGTGGGGTAGAGGTGACCGGCGTAGATCTCCGACTCGGCGTAGGGGACGCCGACGAAGTTGGTGAAGTTCTCGCCGGTGCAGAGCTCCTCGGCCTGGGTCATCGTCGCGTCCTCGCCGGGGTACTCGGCCTCGGTCATGTCGTAGGCGAAGAAGAACTCCGAGTCGTGCTCCTCGGCGCAGTCCACCAGCGGGATGTTGCTGACCTCGCCGCTGGCGAGAGCGGTGTTCATCTGCTCCTCGACGAAGCAGTCGCCGACGTTGAGCTCCATCACGTTGCCGGCACCCATGAAGGACATGAGGGCGCCGCAGCCGCTGAGGGCGAACACACTGCCCGCGGCGAGCGCCGAGACGCCGGCGGTACGCAGGAGGGGGGAGAAATTCGACATGGGGATACTCCGAAAGTTATGCATGGGGCTCGCCGACCTGAGAGAAGCCGCGAGAAGGTAACAATTCACTACCTGGGGGTTTATGTCAATTTCATCTGCGAAAACGACGGAATGACAGTGGACCGTCACGATGTGCTTCCACGGCCTCTCCCTCGCCTCACCCCTATGGGATGCCGCAAACACGAAGCAGCACATCACAGACCTATGACGTTTTCCGGAGCCGCGTCCTCGTCCGGGCGGGCACGGAGGGCGGCCCGCGCGCACGCGGGTTCCGGGGGCGGATTCCGGAAGGGACAGCGGAGAGCTTCTGGCGGAGCGCGGGGGGTGCACGCCTTCGGGGAGGCGCGCGGAAAGCGTGAGGGCGCGACAGGGTGTCGCCGCACAGTGCTCCCCTACAGGGCGTGCCCACAGAAAAAACGAGGGCCCCGGCCGTTTCCGGCCGGGGCCCTCGCCTCGGGTGCGTCATCAGGGACTCGAACCCCGGACCCGCTGATTAAGAGTCAGCTGCTCTAACCAACTGAGCTAATGACGCCTGTTGTTCATCGCCCTGCCTTCCGGCCGCGGCGACAGGGACAACTCTACCCGACCGACGGAGTGCCCCGCGCCGCGAACCGCACGATGTGGGGCACACCACCGCGGCGGCCGCCTCCGCGCCGGTGACGGCGCGCGGGCAACACGAAGGCCCCGGGTGGAAGGCGGTGCCTTCGACCCGGGGCCGTTGTCTGTGCGCCATCAGGGACTCGAACCCCGGACCCGCTGATTAAGAGTCAGCTGCTCTGACCAACTGAGCTAATGGCGCCTGTCATGCCATGGTACCGGCCCTGCGGGCCTCCCTGGCGACGTCGTTAACTCTAGCAGGACCGCAGGAGGGCCGCGAACCGGTTGCGAACCGGCGGGAGTGGCGGTCCTCCCCTCGGTCCCCTGCCTCGAAGTGCCTAGGCGAAGGCCAGGAACAGCGCGACGATCACGGCGATGAGCAGGACCGCGCCGACGACGGCCAGCACGATCGGCATGACCGGGCGGCGCGCGGGCTCCTCGGTGCTCGGGTTCTCGTCGACGAAGCGGCGGAAGTGCTGCGTGGTTCCCGCCGGGTCCATGTTGGGATCGTTGTTCTCTGTCATGAGGTTGACCCTAGCGACTCATGGGAGTGATGAGGACCCCCGTGGGTATATCTCATCCTTTTCGCTACACGCTCTTGGCCCTCCCCCGCCGCGCACCTGCGGACACCGCGCTGGGCGACGCGGCGCGTACTCCGCGTCCCCCGGGGGCGGCCACTTTCTCACCTGGGTGAAAGCCGAACGTAAGATCCCCGTTCGACACTGGTGTCGGGAGGACGGGGCTCGGCCGGTACTTCCCCGCGGCCGTGCCGTCCCTCCCGGGGCCCGGCACGCAGCACGGCGGCCATCCGGGCCGTGGGCGTGCTCCCGCGTGCCGGGTCCGCCCCCTCCAGTCGGCGCACCAGCTCCGCGGCGGACCGGTCCGGGCGGGTGTCGTCGAGCCAGACCGCCGCCATGCGCAGCGCCAGGGGCAGGTGTCCCAGGACCTGGGCGAGGCGGCGCAGCACCGACTCGGCGCGCCGGTCCCGCCCCTCCCGCGGGCGCAGCAGGTCCACCGCGGCGTCCGGGGGGAGCGGCCCCACGGGCAGGGCGCGCAGACCGTCGCGCACCAGCAGGTCGGTCAGCCAGTAGCGGCTGGTGACGAGCGCCGCGCACCCGGTGCCGCCGGGGAGCAGGGGGCGCACCTGGCGCACGGAGGCCGCGTTGTCCAGGACCAGCAGGACGCGCCGGTGCGCCAACAGCGTGCGGACCCGCGCGGCGGCCTCGTCGGCGTCCATGGCCTCGGTGCCGCGGGTGCCGGTGGACAGGGAGCGCACCAGGCGGCGCAGCACCTCGACCGGGTCTCGGGGGCTGCCGTCGCCGCCGCGGAGGTCGACGTAGAGCTGTCCGTCGGGGAAGTGCGGCGCGGCCGCGCGGGCCCAGCTCAGGGCGAGGGCGCTGGCCCCGGCGCCCGCGGGACCTCGCACCAGCGCGCTGCCGGGTGCGGTGCTGGAGGGGTCAACCAGCCGGTCCAGTTCGGCCATGGCCTCCTCGCGCCCCAGCAGCGCTGAGGGCGCGGCGGGCAGCTCCGCCGGGGCGAGGGCGGCCGACACCGGGGCGGGCGCGTGGACCGGGCCGTCGCCGCGGTCGTCGCGTTCCTCCGCCTCCGCCGGGACGTCGGGATCGGCGCCCGGTCCGGGTCCGGCATGGGGTCCCGCCTCCGGTGCGGTGCCCGGTGCGTCGGCTGACCCGGCGTTCGGTCCGGTGTCCGCGGAGAGGGGCCGGACCCCGGCGCCCTCCTCGACGGAGGCGCGCTGGCGCGGGACGCTGGTGCCCGGGGCGCGGTCGAGGTCGCCGCGCAGGATGCCGTGGAAGGTCTCCTGGAGTTCGCGGCCCGGGTCCGCGCCCAGGTGCTCGGCCAGCGCGTCGCGGGTGCGGGCGTACACGCGCAGGGCCTCGCTGGGGCGCCCGCAGCGGTAGAGGGCGGTCATCTGGACGCGGATGAGGGGTTCGCGCTCGGGGTGGTCGGTGGCGATGGGGCCGATCTGGTCGGCAACCCGCTCGTGGTCGCCCCGTGCCAGGGCGGCGCCGAACCCCTCCTCGGCGGCCCGTAGGAGCTCCTCGTTCAGGGGCGGGATGTCGCGCTCGTGCAGGACGGGGCTGACGATGTCGGCCAGGACGGGGCCACGCCACAGGCGCAGGGCGCTGATGAGCAGGTCGGCGCGGTCGGAGGGGTCGGCGCCCCCGTCGGCGCGGCGGACCAGGGAGCGAAAGCGCAGCAGATCGCACTGGTCCTCGGTGAGGTCGACCCGGTAGCCGCCGTCGCCGCCCGTGATGAGCGGAGTGCCGCAGTGCTGGTCCAGGACCGCGCGCACGCGGGTCACGTGGACCTGGAGGGCGCTGCGCGCGGACGGGGAGGCCGGGCTCCCCCAGACGCGTTCGATGAGGTGCGCGGTGGGGACGGTGCGTCCGGTGTTGAGCATGAGCGTGGCCAGCAGGGCACGGCGCTTGTCCCCGCGCAGGCGCAGCGGGGCCCCGTCCATCTCGACGCCGAACTGCCCGAGCAGTCCGACGCGCAGCCCGCGGGCGGTGTGCCCGGACGCGCCCTGCCGGGCCTGCCCGGCCGTGTCGTGCCACCGCCTCGCCGGGTCGCTCAGCGACACAGCACCCTCCCCCTCGCGGGGCGCGCGTGCGAGCGGGTGAACCCCGACGCCCCTGGCTCCAGGGTGCCGCCTGAGCTGGGATATCGCAATCACGCACCCCGCACTTGCCGCCGCGGCCGTCCCTTGGAATCCTGGATTCTCCCGCTTTTTCCCCTCACCTCGTTGACTCTTCACCACGACCGAAAGAAACTTTCCTCCATGGCGGAAATTCCGAAGCCTGCGGGCGGCCGGGCGGAGAGCGGACACGTCTCCGCGCCGCCCGTCCCCACGACGGTCCTGCGCATCCGGTCGCTCCTGCCCTCCCTCGCGCCCGCGGAGCGACGGGTCGCGCAGCACGTCGTCGACGACCCCGAGCGGGCCGCCGCCTCCTCCATCACCCAGCTCGCCAAGGACTGCGCCACGTCCGAGGCCACCGTGATCCGGTTCTGCCGCACCATCGACTTCAGCGGCTACCGGGAGCTGCGCCTGGCCCTGGCCACCGAGGCCGGTCAGGCGCGCGGCGCCCGCGGGGCGGCTCAGGAGCTGTCCAGCGACATCAACCCCGACGACACCCTCGTCACGGTGGTGCAGAAGATCGCCTACACCGACGCGCGCGCGGTGGAGGAGACCGGCGCCGCCCTGGACGTGGAGGTGCTGCGCACGGTCATCGACACGATGGCGGGCGCGCGGCGCATCGACGTGTACGGGGTGGGCGCGAGCGCGTTCGTCGGCGCCGACCTCCAGCAGAAGCTGCACCGGATCGGGCTCACCTCGTTCGCGTGGTCGGACGCGCACGTGATGCTCACCAGCGCGGCGCTGCTGGACGAGCGCGACGTGGCGATCGGCATCTCCCACAGCGGGACGACCATAGACACGGTGCAGGCGCTCACGGAGGCGGGGCGGCGCGGCGCCCGGACCGTCGCCGTCACCAACTTCCCCCGCTCGCCGATCGGGTTCGCCGACCACGTGCTGACCACCGCGGCCCGCGAGACCACGTTCCGCTCGGGGGCCACCGCGAGCAGGCTCGCGCAGCTGACCGTGGTGGACTGCCTGTTCGTGGGTCTGGCGCAGAGCCGCTACACCGACAGCCGCACCGCGCTGGAGACGACCTTCGAGGCGGTGCGGGGACTGCGGATCAACGACGACCGCAGGCGCCGCAGGGGCGAGGCCCCCGGCGGGAGCACGGACGACAACGACGGCTGACCGTACGCGTCCCGCCTCCGCCGCCCGGCTCCGGTCGACGGCGGATGCGGGACGGTCGAACGAGGGAAAGGAACGGCACCGGTGCGGACCGAACAGGAGAGCGCTGTGCACGACGACGGGCGCGGAACCCGGCCGGAAGGCGGGGACGCCCCTCGGGAGGCCGGCGCCCCGCTGCCCTCCGGGGAGAACGGGGGCGGTGCGGCCGTGATCGTGCGCGCGCCCACGGAGGCCCGCAACTCCGGTACCCACGACATCGACCTGCTCCCGGCGCTGGACGTGCTGCGTCAGATCAACGCCGAGGACGTCACGGTCCCCGGCGCGGTGGGCGCGGTCCTGCCGGAACTGGCGCGGGCCGTGGAGCTGGGGGTGGCCGCCCTGGAGAGCGGGGCGGCCATCCACTACTTCGGCGCGGGCACCTCGGGGCGGATCGCGGCCCAGGACGCCGCCGAACTGCCGCCGACCTACGGCGTGCCCGCCTCGTGGGTGGTGGCCCACCACGCGGGCGGCGGGGAGGCCCTGGCGCGGGCCGTGGAGGGGATCGAGGACGACTGGGAGTCGGGCCGGGCCGACGCGGCCGGGATCGTCCCGGGGTCGCTGGCCGTGGGCCTGGCCGCCAGCGGGCGCACCCCGTACGTGGGCGGGGCGCTGGAGGCGGCCCGGGAGCGCTCGGCCGCGACGGTGCTGATCAGCGCGAACCCGCAGGCGCCGCTGGCGCGGGAGGCGGACGTGCACGTGGGCATGGCCACCGGCGCGGAGGTGATCGCCGGGTCCACCCGGATGAAGGCGGGCACGGCGCAGAAGCTGGCGCTGAACGCGTTCTCCACCGCGGTGATGGTGCGGATGGGGCGGACGTACTCGAACCTGATGGTGGGTGTGGACGCCACCAACGGCAAGCTGCGCGGCCGCGTGGTGACCATCCTGACGCAGGCCACCGGGTTGGACGAGCGGGTGTGCGCGCGGGCGCTGAACGCGGCCGGGGGCGACACCCGCGTCGCGCTGGTGTCGCTGCTGGCCGACGTGGACGCGGACACGGCGGCCCGGGCCCTGGGCGAGGCTCGGGGCCGGGTCCGCCCCGCGCTGGCCGGGCTGGGCCTGACGGGCCAGGTCGCCCCGGAGTAGGCGGCGGGGCGGTCGGGACGGCCGCTGTCCCGCGCGGGTCGGGCCCGCACGCCCGGGTCCGGGCCCGCGCGGGTCTCGTACTCGCGCGGGTTGGGCCCCGCGTGGGTCTCGCGCCCGCCCGGGTTGAGCCCACGAGGGTTTTCCACAGGCCGAAGGTCGCTCTGGCCCGGGGCGGGGCGGACGGCGTAGGCTCGATGCCGGGGGCGCCGTGCGCCGCCGTGGGAGGGGGTGGTCCCCCCGTATCCGAGTGTCCCGCGCCGCCGCCCGCCCCGCCAGCCCCTGTTCGCGGCTGTGGACGGCCCCGACGGTCCCCGCCCGGCTCAGCCGCGTTCGACCGCGGTGCCGATCAGACCGATCGGCGGGGAGCCTAGGTCCAGCAGGGCCCGGTGGAAGCGCTCAAGGGTGAACCCGTCGCCCCAGCGCTCGCGCGCCCGCTCTCTCAGCCGCAGGATCTCCAGCTTTCCCCAGGTGTAGCGGCCGTAGGTGGGGTCGAAGGTGGCGCGGCGCGCCTCGGCCAGGGCTGCGGGCCCCTGGAGCGGCGTGTCCTCGGCGAAGCGGGTGGCCGCCTCCTCCACGGTCATGGTGCCGCTGTGCATGCCGATCGCCACGGACAGGCGGGTGACGCGGATGAGCGCCTCCACCCACACCCCGGTCTCGTAGTGGTCGGCGGTCCAGGCGGGGTCGCCCAGGCGTTCGGCGGCGTAGGCGCCGAAGCCCTCGTCCACGCACACCTCCTCGACGTAGTGCGCCCAGCCCTCGGCGAAGGTCATCGAGTGCAGGGCGCGGCGCACCGGCCCGGGCGCCCGGCGCAGCGCACGGCCGTGGGAGAAGTGGCCGGGGGCCACCTCGTGCACGCTCACGGCGGGCAGGGTGGTGTGGCTGAACATCTCCAGCCACTCGTCGGCCTCCTCCGCGGTCCAGGAGGCGTCGGGCGGGGTGATGAAGTAGAAGGAGGGCGTGTCGGCCTCCCACGGGCCCGACCACGCCATCATCGCGGTGGCCCAGCGCTGGGAGGGCGGGGAGACGTCCACGCGGCACTCGCCGTCGTTGTGGGGCGCCAGGCCGCGTTCGGCGGTGAACGCCACGGCCAGCTCCGTCCAGCGGCGGGCGGCGTCCAGGACTCCGTCGGTGTCGGGGTGCTGGCGGGTGAGCTCGCGGACGAACTCCATGGTGTCGCGACCGGGCGCGAGGCGCCCGACTGCCTCGGCCAGACGCGCGCGCAGGCGGTCGCGTTCGGCGTCGGCGCGGGCGGCCAGGTCCGCGAGGTCGACCTCGACGGCCTCACCGCTGCCCATGAGTCGGGCGAGCGGCTCGGCGCCGAGCCCGGCGCTGCGGGGACCCTCCCGCACCGCCTTCTCGACGTGGGCGAGCAGGCGCGCGTGCGCTGCGAGGGCCGCGTCGCGCACGTCGGCGGGCACGTCCTCGGGGAGACCGTCGGCCACTCCCCGGACGGCGCCGAGGAGGGACTCGGCGAGGGGGGCGGGCAGGCGGTCCAGGGCCGCGATCGCGTTGTCGACCACGCGCGGCCACTCGGCCAGGTGGGCGACGCGGGCGGCGTCGCGCTCGGCCCGGGGCGCGTACGCGCGGTCGTAGCCCGACAGGTCGAGTTCGTTGACGTGGTAGAGGGGGTTGGCGCGGTGCAACTGGAGTTCGCCCAGCTCGTAGCGCAGGGCGTTCTCGAAGGCGGCCAGGTGGGCCTCGTCGTGCGGGTCGTCGAGGGGTTCGCCGCCGAGTCCGGCCAGGGCCTCCCGGACCCCTTCGGGCGACAGGTCGGCGGCCTTGCCGTCGTACTCGTGCATGCCGGAGCCCTCGCGCATGTTCCTCGGCCTGAGGTCGGCCAGGCGCCGGAGCCGCGCGGGCAGGTCTTCGTGCTGTGGCTGGAAGGACATGCGGCGACTCTAGCCCCGGAGAGGGCCGTGCGGACAGACGGTCAGCGGCCCTGGAACGGGCCCGATTCGGACATGGATCCGGCCGGAAACCGGGACCGGAACGCCGACCGCTTCGCGGGCCTGAGCCGGAGCCGGGTCGGAACCAGGCCCGCGCCGGACCCGAACCGGGCGAAGCCTGGCCACAACCGGACGGTCCGCAACCGGACCGGCCGGGTCCGCCGTGCCGTACCGGAACTTGCGCCGCACCGGAACTCCGGAGCGGGGCCGGGCGTCTTCCCAAGCGTGACGATCCCAGATCCCGCCACACCCCAGAGTCCCCCGTCCGACGACGACACCGGTGTCCTCCGTGACCGGCCCTCCCCCGGTTCCGGCGGCTCCGGGGACGGCACCCGCGACGACGTCTCCGGCACCGAGGGCGCCGGGACCTCCTCTGGCCGCCGCGGACGCCGGACGTGGCTGGGACGCCTCGCCGTGCTGGCCGTGTTCGCGATGGTGGCGGGCTGCGTGCCGTTCCTGTGGGTGCTCTCCTCCACCTCCGACCACCGCCACACCGCCGTCTCCGTGCCGGAACGCCCGGTGGCGCTGGTGCTGGGCGCCGGTGTGCGCCCCGACGGGCGGCCCAGCCTGCTGCTGGCCCGGCGGCTGGACACCGCGGCCGACCTCTACTCCGCCGGGAAGGTCGACGTCGTCCTGGTGACCGGCGACAACAGCGTCGAGCACTACAACGAGACCGACACGATGCGCGCCTACCTGGTGGACGCCGGGGTCCCGGGAGAGCACATCGTCGGCGACTACGCCGGGTTCTCCACCTGGGACTCGTGCGTGCGGGCCCACGAGGTGTTCGGGGTGCGGGAGGCCACCGTGGTCACCCAGGACTTCCACCTGCCGCGCGCCGTGCGGCTGTGCCGTTCGGCGGGCATCGACGCGGTGGGCGTGGCCGACTCCAGCCTGGAGGAGCGCACCTTCGCCACCGTGTACGGGTGGTTCCGTGAGGTCCCGGCGGCGGTGGCGGCGCTGGGCTCGGTGGTGCTGCGGCCCGACCCGACGTTCCTGGGCGACTACGAGACCGGTGTGGACGAGGCCCTGGCGCTGGAGCGCGAACCGGGTCCGACGGACGGCTGAGGCCGCCGCGGCCCCGGAGCCGTACGCGACGGCCCGGGGCCGCGGCGGGCGATCGCGACCGGTCGGTCCACCGGCGCCGGGGGTTACGCCGCGCCGGTGGACCGGGCGCGCCCTACCGTCCTCCGCCGAAGAGGCGCCCCAGCAGCCCACCGGGCTGGGGGGCGGCGGGCTGCTGCGGCTGCGGGGCCGCGGCCTGCTCCGGCTCCGGTTCGGGCTGGGGCTCCACACCCACGAGCGCGCAGAAGTCCTCGGCGTTGTCCGGCAGCGCCCAGGCGCTCAGGGTCCGTGTGAACTCCTCGTCCTCCCAGGCGGAGGCGGGCAGTTCGGCGATCGTCCAGAGGACCTTGAGGGTCTCCTCGTCGTAGTCGGCCTCGGCGTGCTCCTCGGCGGTGCGGCCCTTGCTGCGGGGGCCGAGCACCAGTTCCAGGCCGACACCCGTCACGAGGGCGCGCGAGTCCTCCTCGCCATTGATCAGGCCGGGCAGGATGTCCAGGCGCAGACGGCGGGCGCGGTCGCCGGCGCGGCCCAGCGCCAGGAAGCCCAGGACCTGCGGGGAGTGCCCGCCGCAGTGCGGCCAGGACTCGTTGAACAGGCCCTGGTAGCCCATGGATGTGCCGCCGCCGCGGCCGACGCGGCGCAGCGCCTCGCGCGGGGTTCTCTCGCCGTGGATGAGCAGCATCGCCACCGATGCGGCGAAGGAGTTGTACAGGTTCCCGCCCGCCATCTGGTGGGTGAGGCCGACCGAGACGTCGATGTCGGTCGGGCTGGCCAGCAGGCCGAGGGCGAACAGTTCCGCGGGGAGCGGGTCGCCGCCGCTGTCCAGCGCGTTCATCACGTCGCGCAGGCTCGTGGGCGCCTGCGGGGCGGGGCGCAGGTCCTTGGCGAGCAGGACCTGGGAGGCTCCGGTGATCTCGGTGGTGATGCGCTCGGCGTCGTCGGGCAGGAAGGCCAGCAGGTAGCTCACCCACTCCCCCGCGCGGTCCATGCCGCCGCGGTTGGCGCCGCCGTGGAGCAGTGCGACCAGGTCGGGGACTCGGGCGCGGACGGCCTCGTAGGTGTCCAGCTCGGCCTGGAGGATCGCGGCGCCGTCGGGCTGCTCCATCACGGCGAGCCGGTTGCGCATGCGGTGGTAGTGCTGCTCGTCCGGGGCCTCCTCGGCCCAGTCGCGGTACTGCTGGCGGACCTTCTCGGCGTCGTTGGAGGCCGCCCAGGCCACCTCGTCGCGCCACTGGTCCAGGTCGCGGGTCTCGGGGAAGCGGTCCTCGGCGTGCCCGGCCACCAGCTCCAGGAGCAGGCTGAGGGGACGCCAGCGGTCGGTGGCCGGGGTGGACTCGGCGCAGGCGAGGTCGACCAGGAAGTCGACCGCCTTGGGTGCGGCGAGGTGTCCGGGCGCGGGGAAGTGGATGATGTCGTGGAGTTCGGAGAGCGCGCTGTCGCTCCCGGCGAGCTGGCCGAGGAGCTCGGGGATGCGAGCGCCGCCCTCGGGGGCCAGGGTCGCCCAGTCCACGTTCTCCGCGCCGTCGTGTGGGTCGGTGGTCGCGTTCATGGTGCCGATTATCCCGCCTGAGCCGGTACGCGCGAATCCACCTGTGGACGACCGGGACGGTGCGTCGGCGCCGAACCCCGAGGCCGGGGGCGGGCAGCACGAAGCGGAGGAGCCCGGGGACCCCCCTGTTACCACGCTAGGCCCGCGCCGCACGGCGGCACCAGAGGCGGTTCACGCCTGTGGACGACCGGGGCGGTGCGACGGGGCGGGTCCGGGCAGGACCCGCCAGGACTCAGTCCGGGCGGGGCCGCTAGAGCTCGCTCCGGGCGGGCGCCGGGCGCAGCACGGCGTCGCGCAGGGCCTTGACCGCGGCGGCGACCTCACGGGCGTAGCCGATCACGGTGGAGCGGCGGCGGGCGCCCATGCTGGAGTCGCCCACCCCGACCGCGTCGATCCCCGCGGCGCGGGCGAGGGCGACCGTGCGGGGCAGGTGGAAGGACTGGGTGACCATGGTCGCCTCGCGCACCCCGAACAGGTCGCGCACCCGCACGCAGGTGTCCCACGTACGGTAGCCGTGGCGGTCGGCGTCGATCCGGTCGGCTGGCACGCCCTGCGCGACCAGGTACGCGGTCATGGTGTCGGTCTCGCGGCGCGACACCTCGCGGTTGTCGCCGGAGACGATGATCCGTTCGACCCGGCCGTTCTCGTACAGGCGCACGGCCAGGTCCAGGCGGCGGGCGAGCAGCGGTGAGGGTCCGTCGTTCCAGGCGGCGGCCCCCAGGACCACGGCCACGGGCCGGTGCGGGACGGTGTCGACCTCCGCTCGGCGCCCGGCGCTGCCCAGGAAGGTCCAGGCGTAGGGGCCCAGTGCCAGGGCGCACGCGCCCGCTCCGACCGCCGCGATCCACAAGCCCACCCTGCCGCCCCTCTCCGTCGTCCGGCGCGCGTCCGTCACCCGCCCGCGCGGGGCCGCGGTCCGCTCGGGTGCTCCCGAGACGGCGGCCGCCGTCAGCCCCGCGCTTGCGCGGGGCCGCGCGCCGCACCCATCATGGCGCACCGGCGGAGCCCGGCTATCCGGACGAAGGCGCACGGACCCGTGCGGGAGGCCGGAAACCGGGACGCGTCGGAACCTCCGTACCGGGCCTGCCGCCCCGGGACGCCCGGGACCGGCCGTGCACGGAACCGGGTTCCCGCTCGCGAAGGCCTGCCGCCCCCGCGCGGGATCCCGGGCTCAGCTCCCCAGACCCGCCAGGCCGCCCCAGGAGAAGGGCCGCTTGTACCGAACCGTCAGGGAGCCGCCCTGGCAGGAACCGGTGATGACGAAGTGCGGGGCGGACGCCCGGCGCAGGGAGTCGGTGCTGTTGCGCAGCGTGCCGAACCAGGAGGCGTCCGCCTCCACCTCTGCGGTGGCTCCCTCGGGCAGGATCAGGGTGCCGCTCCCCCAGGAGGCGTCCACGTGGACCTCGACGACGGCGCTGGTCAGGGAGGCCTCGCGGAAGTCGAGCCGGGTGAGGCCGTACTTGTTGTGCACCTCGACGCGGTGCGGCACCTGCCACGCGCCCCTGCGGATGACGGGGCCACCGCCCTGGGAGCGGATGACGAGGGCGTCGCCGCCGTCGTGGCGCTCCGGGAGGACGCCCTCCACCGGCCGCGCGACGGCGCCCGGCAGCGTCTCGGCGCCCGTCGGCAGGTCGGCGGTGACCGGTTCGAGGTCGGCGTAGGTCTTGGCCGCGTAGACGGCGTTGAGCCGTTCGTCGAGTTCGTCGAGGGTGATGCGCCCCTGCGCGGCCGCCTCCCGCAGGACCTCCGCCACCTGGTCCCTCTCCGCGTCGGAGACACGCATCCGACTCATGTCATTGGAGGCCACTGTCGCTCGCCCGGTCCTTTCCCGCTCCTTTTGTCACCACCACGGTAGAGCATGGGTGGAAAGGAGCGCGGTGCGGAACCGGCGCCGCCGCGGACCGGCCCCTCACGCGGGCGGAAGCGGCCGCGGGGCCGCGACCGGCACCCGCGTCCCCGATCACCGCAGGTTCGCGGCCCGGCGCGCTTTGGGGAGGTCGGGGACTGGGTACCGCTTCTCTAGGGTGGTTGAGGACTCTGCCGGGGTAGGACGGACCCCGGCAGAGTCCTGAACCACACGTGGTTCCTGCCTCCCCCCGGTACACGATCTCGCGTCGGCGCGCGTCTGCACAGCGCGTGTCCGCAACCGGCCACCCCGTGAACCGCTCCCCCGCCGCGCGGCCCGCCGTACGGGCCCGGCGTTCCCCTCCCTTCCCTTCCGGTTTTCGGTCCCGCCCTCCGCGCTCGGTCGGGACTCCCTCACACTCCCCGCCAAGACCACGCGGAACAGGCACTCTTCCGGCACCGGACCCCGCCGTCGAGCAGGTTTCGGTCAGATACATAACCCCCGTTCCGGACATAGCATCCGACCGGAGAACCGCAGGTCACGCGGGCCGCGCCCGGCCGCCCCGGAAAACCTTCGCACACCCCTCGAACACACCTCCGCAAAAACCTCTCTGAACAGGCAAAACGCGAAGGCCCCAACGCCTCCGAAACCCGGCGGGAAACGCGTCGGGAGCGGCGTTTGCCGGAATTGCGCGGCGAGCATCCTTCCTATGGGAGCCGCGGCCGCACAGGCCGTTCTCCCAGGCCAGACCATCCGCTCCGACCTCCCCGAGCACCACAGACACCACCTTGGTCGAAGACCGGAGGAAACCACGACGTGTCCGCCCTCGCGATCGCCCCGACGTTTCTCAGCGACTTCACCCGCCTCACGCCCGACGTCCAGCTCAACACCCTGGCCGTGATGCGCGCCTGCCAGGTCGGCGACGAGCCCGACCTGGAGTCCGTCGCGGGCGCCGCCGACCCGGGCGTCCGGGTCGTCAGCATCGCCCCCGACTGGTCCGGCGTCGTCGTCCCCGACGCCGCGGGCCACGGCCGGACCGGTGACGGCGGCCTCGCCGACGGCACCCACTACCGCCTGGTCACCGTGCGCCCGCGCGACGAGGCCCTGCGCTTCGCGCGCGACCTGCGCCCCGAGGTGTCTGCCGTGATCGACCCCGCCGAGGCCGACCCCACGCCCAGCGGCCCGCCCGAGCTGGCCGGGGCCCTGAGGGCCCCCTTCGACCAGTGGCAGCTGACCCTGCACCCCGACCAGCACCGGATCACCGAGGCGCACTACAACGGGTCCACGCAGGTCACCGGCGGCCCGGGGACCGGCAAGACCGTGATCGCGCTGCACCGCGCCGCCTACCTGGCCGAGCGCGACGCCGCCGCCCGCCCCGAGGACACCCGCGAGTCGGTGCTCCTGACCACCTACAACCGGGCACTGGCGCAGTCCCTGGCCGAGCGGCTGGACCAGCTGCTGCCCGACCCCGCCGTACGCGCCCGCGTGCGCGTGGCCACCATCGACAGCCTCGCCCGCTCCGTCGTGCAGACCCACACCAGCGTGGCGCCCCGCATGGTCGGCAAGGACGAGCTGGCCCGGCGCTGGCGCGCGGTGGCGGTGGCCGACGGCCTGCCCTTCTCCGGCCGCTTCCTGGTGGACGAGTGGGAGCAGGTCATCCTCGCCAAGGGCCTGGAGCTGCTGCCCGACTACATCCGCTGCGAGCGCAGCGGGCGGGTGCAGCACCTGGCGCCCGAGCACCGCCGCCAGGTGTGGGAGACCGTGCGGCGCTACGTCGGCGCCATGAGGGTGGAGGGAATGTGGTCCTACCCCCAGCTGGCCGCCGAGGCCGCGCGGATCCTGGGCCACCGCGAGCCGCTGTTCCGGCACGCCGTGGTCGACGAGGCCCAGGACCTGCACCCGGCTCAGTGGCGGATGCTGCGCGCCGCCGTCCCGGAGGGGCCGGACGACCTGTTCATCGTCGGTGACCCGCACCAGCGGGTGTCCGACAACCGGGTGTCGCTGGCCTCGCTCGGCATCAACGTGCGCGGGCGCGGCCAGCGGCTGCGGGTGAGCTACCGGGTGACCCAGGAGATCCTGGACTGGAGCATGCCGATCCTGGACCGCCGTGCGGCCCTGGGCATGGACGACAACGCCGACACCCTGGCCGGGTACCGCTCGCTGCTGCGCGGTCCGGCTCCGGTGGTGCGCGGCTGCGAGGACCGCGCCGAGGAGCTCACCGCGCTGGGCGACTGGGTGCGGGTGTGGCTGGAGGCCGGGGTCAACCCGGCGGAGATCGCGGTGGCCGGGCGCAACCAGTGGATCGTGCGCGGCATCGCCAAGGAGCTGGAGGCCAGAGGCGTTCCCACCGCCCAGCTGGAGGACAGCGGCGCCGCCGAGGCGGTGCGCGTGGGAACGATGCACCGGCTCAAGGGCCAGGAGTTCCGGTGCGTGGCGCTGATCGGCGTCAGCGACCACCTGCTGCCGCCCAAGGCCGCGATCGAGGCCGCCGACGGCGACCAGGTGGCGCTGGAGCACGCCTTCCAGCAGGAGCGGACGCTGCTGTTCGTGGCCTGCACCCGGGCCCGTGACGCGCTGTACGTGTCGCACGTGGGCCGGGCCAGCCGTCTGATCGACCCCGGTCTGTGACGGTGCGGGGGCGCGGGCGTCGCGGAGGCGGCGCCCCCGCCCCCGTGTGCGGCGGCGCGGTCAGGCGCCGCCGTAGCGGCCGTTGAGGTGGGGGATGTTCATGACGTCGGTGCTGGCCAGCGGGTCGTCCACGTCCACGTCGGTGACGATCATGTACGGCAGCAGCAGCGGGGGCGGGAAGTCCGGTGTGAAGGTGAGCGGGATCCCCAGGATGCGCACGTGCATGCGGGTGATGTGCATCTGGACGGTCCCGTCCATGACCATGGTGGGCAGGCCCAGACTCATCCGGGTTCCGGCGTCCTCGAACCACAGTTCGGCGTTGACGAAGTCGGCCCGGCTCATGGTCAGCCGGATGTACCTGCGGGGGCCGTCGAGGGTGGGGCACTCCACCACTCCGTCGTAGCGGGCGCCGCTCATCGTCAGCCGGTCGGCGGTCAGGCCGGAGGTGCGGACCGAGCCGGTGGAGCAGTCGTGGGCCTCCTCCACCGGAACCTCGGGCAGCTCCCCCGCGTCCTGGGCCGCCTGGCAGGCGCGGACGGCGTCCAGGAACTCCTCCTCTGACCCCGCCAGGGCGGACTCACCGGTGCCCATCTCGCACTCGTCCGGGTTCGCCTCCCGGTCCCGACCGTCCTCCTCCGGCTCCTCCTCGGTCTCCTCGTCCTCGGGCCGCTGGTCCTCGGGCCGCTCGTCCGGACCGTCCCCCTCGCCCGCGCCGGGCCCGGGCCCCGGCGGGGCGGGCCGGTCGGTGGGACTCGCCGAGGGCTCGTCCGAGGGGGAGGGAGAGGGCGAGGGCTGCTCCTCCTCGTCGCCCGGGGGCAGGAACCAGTCCCAGGGCCAGTCGGCGGGCGCGGCGGCGCCGACCAGGGTCACGGCCAGTGCCAGGGGCAGGGCGAGCGCGGCCAGCGGCCGGGACGGAGGCCGGGGGGCGCTGACGGCCCCGTCGGGTGTCGCGGAACCGGCGTCCCTGTCGGGAAGGAGCTCGGAGGCGCCCGCGTCGGGCGCGGTCTCGGCGGGGACGGCGGTCGGGGGTTCCTCCCCGGCCGCGCGCCCACCGGTCTCGTCGGGCGCTTCGGGACCGCAGGGGCCGGCGTCCCCGGGAGATGCCCCGGAAGACGCCCCTGGACCGGCGGCGTCGGCGTCCGCGACCCGTCGGCGTCCCCGGCCGCGCCTTCGGCGACGGTCCACGTGGGGCGCCCACGCGAAGACGAGGGAGCCGCCGACGATGCCGAGCAGCATCCCCATGACGAAGCCGCCGAAGTTGGAGGTCACGAAGGACACCAGGGCGAGCATGAGCCCGACCACCCCGAAGAAGAGGTGCTGCGCGGGCTGGAACCAGCTCAGCACTCCCAGGGTGATCAGCAGTACCGCGATGAGCGGGCCCGACACACCGGCGATACCGGTGTAGGCGATCAGGTCGATGGGCAGGATCAGGCTCTGCGCGGCCGGTGCGACCAGCAGCTCGACTCCGGCGATGACGAGGAGGAGCCCGCCCCAGAACGGGCGGCCGCGCCGCCAGTCGCGCAGGCGAGCCCGGCCCCCGCGGAGCAGGGTCAGTGCGTGGGCCATGGGATCAGAAGCACTCGTGCTCGCCGGGCCGGACGGCCAGGCTCAGACCGGACAGCTTCAGGGATCCGGAGGTGACCGCCCAGGTGGTCAGCTCCATGTCGGAGACGGTGATGTTCTGGGATTGGAGGCCGAAGCCGCCCGCCGGTCCCTGGCCGCCCTCGGCCCTGTCCAGCGTGCTGGCGTCGCGGCCGATCTCGATGGAGCCGAACTCGGCGTCGCCCTGGAGCTGCTCGATGTCGAGGACGAGGTTGGTGCCCTGGACGGGAGTGGACTCGCCCGCGGTGATGACGAGGGTGGCCTGGCCGATGGGCAGGTCCCACAGGGAGGACATGCACAGGTTGGTCAGTTCCGCGGAGCCGACCGAGGACAGGCCGACCGGGCGGGAGGAGCCGTCGACGGAGGTGGCGGCGTCGCCGTACTGGGTGAAGCCGGTGCCGACGAGCTGGTCGGCGGACATCTTGAAACTGTCCCCGGACACCGCGAAGGAGGCGGCGAGCAGGCCCTGGGTGGTCATGCCTCCGAGGACCGCGGCGGCCGCGAACCCGGGGACGGCCACGAGGGCGAACCTGCGCCAGCGCGTCCCGCCACCGGCTTCGTGCTGCTCAGGCGCGTCCTGAGGCGCCTCGGACGCCTCGCCGGAAGCCTTGGGCATGAGTACCTCCAGTGTTCCGCCGCCCGTGGGCGGTGAGGGGGAGCCGAACTTGCGCCGAGGCACGCCACGTGTGTTACATGGAACACACCCTACTCGGCGGTAGTGACGAACATTACAATAGTTGTTGTCACATTTCTAGATGGCGCATTCAATGTTGCGGACCCGTATCCGGCGCACTACGGGAAACCGCGTCTGACCTGGAGAGAGTCTCACCGTGCCCCCAGAGCGCAGCACAGATCCCACCGCCACCCCCAGCTCCTCCGCTCCCACCTCCCGGACCGCGGCCGAAACCCCAACCGAAACCCCGACCGGTACCAGGGCCGAGACCGGATCCGCGACCGGTGACCGCGCCGACCGCTTCGACTACGACGTCCTGGTCGTGGGCTCGGGCTTCGGCGGTTCGGTGAGCGCCCTGCGCCTCACCGAGAAGGGTTACCGCGTCGGCGTCCTGGAGGCGGGGCGCCGCTTCACGCCCCAGACGCTGCCCTCCTCGTCCTGGGACGTCCGCAACTTCCTGTGGGCGCCCCGGCTCGGCATGTACGGCATCCAGCGCATCCACCTGCTGCGCGACGTGGTGATCCTGGCGGGCGCCGGCGTCGGCGGCGGTTCCCTCAACTACGCCAACACGCTGTACCACCCGCTGGACCCGTTCTTCGAGGACCCGCAGTGGCGGCACATCACCGACTGGAAGTCGGAGCTGGCGCCGTTCTACGACCAGGCCCGCCGCATGCTCGGCGTGCGCACCAACCCCACCGTCACCCCCTCCGACGTGCACATGAAGGCGATCGCCGAGGACATGGGCGTGGGGCACACCTTCCGCCTCACCCCGGTGGGCGTGTGCTTCGGCGACGGACGGGACGGCGACGGCCGCCGGGCCGAGCCCGGCGCGTCCGTGGGGGACCCCTACTTCGGCGGCGCGGGCCCCGACCGGCGTGCCTGCACGGAGTGCGGGGAGTGCATGACCGGATGCCGCCACGGCGCCAAGAACGCCCTGACCGAGAACTACCTGTACTTCGCCGAGCGCGACGGCGCCGAGGTGCACCCGCTGACCACCGTCGAGCGGCTGCGCGAACTGCCGGGCGGCGGTTTCGCCGCCGACACCGTCAGGACCGACGCGCCCCGGCGGCGGTCGAACGCCCGCACGTTCACCGCCCGCCAGGTGGTCGTGGCCGCCGGGACCTACAACACCCAGACGCTGCTGCACCGCATGCGCGACTCGGGCGCGCTGCCCCGCCTGTCGGCGAGGCTGGGCACGCTCACCCGCACCAACTCCGAGGCTCTCGTCGGCGCGATGACCCGCCGGGTGAGACCGCAGGAGGACCTGACCCGGGGCGTGGCCATCACGTCCTCGATCCACCCGGACGAGAACACCCACATCGAACCGGTCCGCTACGGCAAGGGCTCCAACGCGATGGCGCTGCTCACCGCGATGCAGGTGCCCGGCGGCGGGCGGATCCCGCGCTGGCTGCGGTTCCTGGGGCTGGCGGCGCGCCACCCGGTGGTGTTCGCCCGCAGCCTCTCCGCCCGCCGCTGGTCGGAGCGGACCATCATCGGCCTGGTGATGCAGTCGCTGGACAACTCGCTGATGACGTCGGTGCGGCGGGGGCCGCTGGGCGGGAGGAAGAGGCTGACCTCCCGGCAGGGCCACGGCGAGCCGAACCCGACGTGGATCCCCGCGGGGCAGGACGCGGCCAACCGGCTGGCCGAGCGCATCGACGGCTTTCCCGGGGGCACGGTGGGCGACGTGTTCAACGTCCCGATGACCGCGCACTTCCTGGGCGGCTGCCCGATCGGCGACAGCCCGGAGACCGGGGTCATCGACCCCTACCACCGGCTGTACGGCCACCCGGGCGTCCACGTGGTGGACGGCTCGGCGGTCACCGCGAACCTGGGGGTGAACCCGTCGCTGACCATCACCGCGCAGGCCGAGCGCGCGATGTCGATGTGGCCCAACAAGGGCGAGGAGGACACCCGGCCGGAGCAGGGTGAGCGGTACCGGCGGGTCGGGCCGGTGTTCCCGGCCTCCCCGGCGGTTCCGGCCGGCGCCTTCGCCGAGCTGCGGTTCACCGCCTCGCTCCCGCTCTCGGTGGTGGACTCGGAGGCGCCGTCAGCGGACGCGGCGGCCGCCGGCGGGACGACCGGGGCCACTGGGCAGACCGGGGCCGCTGCGGAGACCGGGGCCGCTGGGGAGGACGCACGAACGTGAGGCCGACGCCCCGGGGCCGGTCGTCCACAGGGACGGCGGGAGCCCTGGTGGCGTCGGGGGAACCGGTCTAGGCTGGATTTCGGGGGCGCCACGTGCCGCTTCCGGGCGGGCGTACCGCCCCCGGATTCCAGTGTCCCCCGCCCGCCCCGTATCCGCCAGACCGCTCCTCGGCCTGTGGAAACGCGCTCGCGCACCGGAACCGCCGCGACACCCGGCCCTCGAACAGGTAGCCAGCGCTCAGACGTGCCCGCGCACCGGAACCGCCCGCGAACCCGGCATCCGCGGGCCGCGAAGGCCGACGAGCGCGCCGAAGGCCCTCAGGCGCACCCCCGTCAGCCCTTCGGCGGCGCCGCCGCGCCCCCTCCGACGCCCTCCTTGTCCGCGCCCTCCTTGTCCAGGTACTCCATCGCCAGGGCGAAGTGCTCCCCCATGACGTTGGTGAGGTTCTCCGCCATCGCCTGCGCCAGCACCGCGTCCACGGCCTGCTGCGCGAGCGGGCGCACCCGGCGGATCAGCTCGGCCATCTCGGCGGTCTCCTCGCTGCGGACCACCGTGCCGGGCGCGTACTCGGCGATGATGTGGTCGGCGACCAGGCGGACCATGTGCTCGGCGACGTGGCCGACCTTGTCGCGCAGGTTCTCCGCTATGTCGAGCACCGAGTCCACGGTCATGCCCAGCTTCACCAGCTCCACCCCGGCGTGCAGCAGCCGCGGGCTGGGCACCCGGAAGCGCAGCCCGTCGCGTTCGAGCACGCCCAGGTCCAGGGAGCGCTTCACGGTGCGGGGGGTGACGCCGTGGCCGAAGAGTTCGCGCAGGTCGCCCATGGTCAGGTAGCCGGCGATCTCGTCGCTCCAGGCGTCCCCTATGGCCGACTCGAAGCCCAGGATGTCGGAGAGGTCCCCTCCGCGCTCCCAGACCCGGAACATCTCGCCGATGTTGGCGAAGGTGTATCCGCGCCGGAGCAGTTGGCCGATCAGCCGCAGACGCGCCAGGTGCGCCTCGGAGTAGATGCCCACGCGGCCCTCCCGGCGGGGAGGCGCGAGCAGGCCACGGTCCTGGTACACCCGGACGTTGCGCACCGTCGTGTCGGCGAGCCGGGCGAGTTCGTCAATGCGGTATTCGGCCATGGGTCCAGCCTAGGGACAACCGCGAACCTTACTCGTCAGTAAATTTCCCGTGTCACCCCATTGCATTGTGACAATGCGCGTTGTAACGTTCCGGCAGGAACTGTGGAGGAGATCACATGAGGACCCCCCTGCCGCGTCACCTGCGACGACTGCCCGGCCAGAACGCCCTCGTCACCGGTGCCTCCGGCGCGTTCGGCAGTGCCACGGTGGCCGTCCTCCGCCACCTCGGTGTGAACGTGGTCGGCATCGACCGCAAGCCCGCCCCCGGAGTCGTCGGCTGCGACATCACCGACGACGCACAGGTGCGCGAGGGAGTCGCCGAGGCCCTGGACCGGCTCGACGGACGCCTGGACCTGCTGATCCACTACGCGGGCGTCGGACCGGCCGTGGACATCGGCCAGGCCCCGGACGTCCACGTGCACCAGGCGCTGGAGGTCAACCTGCTGGGCACCTGGCGGGTCACCGCCGCCGCGATGCCCGCGCTGCTGCGCAGCAGGGGACGCGTCCTCATCACCGCCTCGCTCCTGGCGAACCTGTCGCTGCCCTTCGCCGGGGCCTACACGGTCTCCAAGAGGGCGCTGACCGCCTACGCCGACTGCCTGCGCGCCGAGTACGGCTCGCACATCGGCGTCACCACCGTCCACCCCGGCTACGTCGACACCCCGATCCACAACAGCTCCCGGGCCACCGGGGTCGCCCTCGACGGCCTCGTCCCCGCCGAGAGCGAGCGCGACACCGTCATGGCGGTGGTCCGCGCGGCCGGGGCCAGGTACGCCCGCCGCGACACCGCCTCCACCGCGCTCGGCACCGCCGGGCTCCACCTGTTCCGGCACTTCCCCGGCACCACCGAACAGATCGTGTCGCTCCAGGTGGGCCTTCTCCTGTCGGACGGCGCCTTCGGCGACGCGGAGATCGCCCGGGGACTCCACTCGCGGCACGCCAACCCCCTGGTCCGGCCGGACGCGTCCTGAGGAGGAACACACAGATGACCGCTGAGATCACCGCCAAGCCCAAGATCACCGATCGCGAGGACATCGCCAAGCGCCTGCTGCGCGGCTCGGCCAAGGCCTCCTTCGACCCGCTCGTCGAGATCGACTGGGACGCCCCCGTGGACAAGGACATGTGGGCGATCCGCCCCGAGCGCCTCTCGCTGTACGGCACCTACCTGTGGGACCGACTCACCGAGGAGCAGCGCAAGGAGCTCTCCCGGCTGGAGATCGCCAGCGTCGCCACCATCGGCATCTGGTTCGAGACCATCCTCATGCAGATGCTGGTCCGCCACGCCTACCACCACGACCCCAGCACCAACCACGTCCAGTACGCCTACACCGAGATCGCCGACGAGTGCCGCCACACGGTGATGTTCGCCAAGATGGTGGGCAAGCTCGGCTGGCAGACGCACAAGCTCGACCCCGTCGCCTTCCACCTCGGCAACCTCTTCAAGACCATCGCGCACGGCCCGCTGATCTTCGCCGGGGCGCTGTTCGTCGAGGAGGTCCTCGACCAGCTCCAGCGCGAGGCGGTGCCCGACGAGCAGATCCTGCCGCTGGTGCGCTCGGTCTCGCGCATCCACGTGGTGGAGGAGGCGCGGCACATGCGCTACGCCCGCGAGGAGTTCCAGCGCGACTGGGCCACGCGCGGCCCGCTCAACCGGGCCTACAGCCGGATCATCCTCGGCCTGGTCACCTACTACTCGGCCACCCGGCTGATCAACCCCAAGGTGTACGCGCAGGTCGGGCTCGACCCCCGCGAGGCCTCCCGGGTCGCCCGCGACAACCCCCACTGGATCGGCACCAAGACCTGGGCCGCCCGCAAGGTGGTGAGCACCCTGGACACCGCCGGTGCCATCACCGGCCTGGGCCGCTACTTCTGGAAGAAGGCCGGCCTGCTCGGTTGACCCTGCCCCTCCCCGGCGCGGACGTCTCTCCTGTCGACGCCCCGCGACCGGGTCCCCTCGGGGGAACGGGCCCGCTCCCCGTCCGCCCCCGAACCCGCAGGCCGCGGACTCCGGTCCGGAAGCGCTGCGGCCTGCGGGCCCCAGACCCCACCGCCGGAGGACGAAACGCGCCGCGTCCCCCGGCGGTGGACCCGCCTCCCGGGGGCGAAACGCGCCACGTCCCCGGGAGCCCGCTCCCCGGAGGCGGAACACGCCGCGCCTCACGGGGTGACAACTCCCCCGGGGGCGAAACGCGCCGCGCCCCCGGGGGACACACCCGCCGATCCGGACGGCGACACGTCCGGGCCGGTCCGCACGAAGGGACCAAGACGTGACCGAAGCACCACCCCACTTCCGGGTGGCCGTCATCGGCTCCGGCTTCGCCGGGATCGGGATGGCCGTCCGCCTCAAGCAGGCCGGTCTGAAGGACTTCGTGGTTCTGGAACGCGCCGACGGGATCGGCGGCACCTGGCGTGACAACTCCTACCCGGGCGCCGCCTGCGACGTCCCCTCCCACCTGTACTCGTTCTCCTTCGCGCCCAACCCGCACTGGAGCCGCAGCTTCTCCCCCCAACCCGAGATCCACGACTACATGGAGCGGGTCGCCGGGGAGTACGGGGTGCGGGAGCACGTCCGCCCCGACCACGACATGAGGTCCGCGCACTGGGAGCCCGAGGGCAACCGGTGGCGGATCGAGACCAACCGGGGGACCGTCACCGCCCAGTTCCTCATCAGCGCGGCGGGACCGCTCGCGGACCCCTCCTATCCCGACATCAAGGGCCTGGACGCCTTCGAGGGGACGATGTTCCACTCGGCGGCCTGGGACCACGACCACGACCTCACCGGCCGCAGGATCGCGGTGATCGGCACCGGGGCGTCCGCGATCCAGTTCGTGCCCAGGATCCAGCCCAAGGCCGGGAGGCTGACGCTGTTCCAGCGCACGGCCCCGTGGGTGATGTTCCGGCACGACCGCGACATCACCCGGTTGGAGCGCTGGCTGTACCGCAACGTGCCGCTCACCCAGCAGATCGCCCGCAAGAGCATCTACTGGGGCCGGGAGACCTACGTCCTCGGCTTCGCCAAGAACCCCAGGCTGCTCTCGATCGTGGAGGGGCTGGGCCGGGCCAACATCCGCCGCAGCGTGAAGGACCCCGAGCTGCGGGCCAAGCTCACGCCGAGCTTCCGGGCGGGCTGCAAGCGCATCCTGATGTCCAACGACTACTATCCGGCACTGGCCCGGCCCAACGTGGACGTGGTCACCGACGGCATCGTGGAGGTGCGCCCCCACGCCGTGGTCACCCGCGACGCCTCGGGCCGCGAGACCGAGCACGAGGTCGACACGATCATCCTCGGCACCGGTTTCCACGTGAGCGACCCGCCCGTGGCGCGGCGGATCTTCAACGCCGAGGGGCGCTCGCTCTCCGACCACTGGGGCACGGACGTGCAGGCCTTCCGCGGCACCACCGTGGCCGGGTTCCCCAACGCCTTCGTGCTGGCGGGGCCCAACACCGGGCTGGGGCACACCTCGCAGCTGTTCATGATCGAGGCCCAGATCCGGTACACGATGCAGGCGCTGAAGTACCTGTGCCGCAACGGCCTGGACCGCATGGACGTGCTCCCGGAGGCCCAGCGCGACTACAACGAGATGGTCGCCAAGGCCATGGAGGGCACGGTCTGGGTGACCGGCGGCTGCGACAGCTGGTACCTCAACGAGCAGGGCCGCAACACCACGCTGTGGCCGACCTTCACCTGGGAGTTCGCGCTGCGCACGCGCTGGTTCGACCCCCACAACTACGACCTGCGGGTGGACCGCTCCCGCGGCCGCGGCGCCCGACGGCCCGCGGTCCGCGCCGAAGCGGCTCCGGAAGGGGAGCGGTATGAGCGGGTTCGGTGACGAGGAGGAGGAGTACCGGGGCCCGGTGACGGTCGTGCTGCCCGTCGCCGGCGGCGCGCAGCGGCCGGAGCGGGCGCCTGGTACGAAGGTTGCGGTTGATGCTGAGGGGTCGCCGGAGTCACCGGATACTGACGGTGTGACGGATGGGTCGGGTGCGTCGGGTGTCGAGAACGCGGCGGATACGCGAGGTACGGCAGATGCGGAGGGTACGGAGGACGAGGGCGTCGCCGTGCGGGTCCAGGCCCACCTGGCGGGCCACTTCTCCCCCCTGACCGGTGACTACCGTTGGCGGGGGCGGCTGTCCCCCAGCCCCGAGGTGACCGCGGCCTTCCGCGCGGGCGCGCGTACGGTCGTGGTGCGCACCCCCGACGGGTTCGAGGGCACCGGCGTTCTGGACGAACCCAACCTGTGGGGCGGCCATCCGGTCAACGGGGCCGGTTCACCGCCCTTCGCCGTGCCCCACGTGGACATCGACGCGTCCGACGACTGAACGCGTCCGCGCACGCCCCGGCCCGCGCCGACCCGGGGCGCGGCACCTTCCGGCACCCGGCGCGGTCTCCCCCCGAGTGAGAGGTATCCCCGATGGCAACCCGACACGTGGGTCAGGTCCGAGAACTCCAGGTGCGCTCCGACGACGGCACACTGCTGCACGTCGAGGTGCGCGGCCCGGAGGACGGGCCGACCGTGGTCCTCGCGCACTGCTGGGCGACCTCGCTCGCCTCCTGGGGACCGGTGGTGCGCGAACTGGACCCGTCCCTGCGGGTGGTGCTCTACGACCAGCGCGGCCACGGACGCACCCAGGCACCGCTGACCAGGGCGGGGTACGGCGCGCGGAAGCTGGCCGAGGACCTGTGCGCGGTCCTGGAGGCGACCGTGCCCGAGGGTGAGAAGGCCGTGGTGGCCGGACACAGCATGGGCGGGATGACCATCATGTCGGCCGGTGCGCACCCGGTGTTCCGGGAGAGGGCCGCCGCGGTGCTGCTCACCAACACCGGGTGCAAGGAGCTGCCGATGCGGTCGACCGCGATCCCGCTGCCCGGCCCGCTGGGCACGTTCGGCGCGCAGGTCTTCCTCAGGGCCCCGATACCGCTGGGTCCGCGCAACGCCCTCACCACGGCGGTACTGAAGTCCATGGTGATGGGCAGGAGAGCCGACCCGCGCATGGTGCGGCTGTGCATGAGGATGGTGCACGCGTGCGGTGGTGTGTCCCGGGGCGCGTGGGGGCGGGTGATCTGCACGTTGGAGGCGGAGGAGACCGCCCGGCAGATCTCGGTGCCCACGGTGGTGATGGTGGGCACCGACGACAAGCTGACCCCGCCCTGGCACGCGCACCACATCGCGTCGCTGTTGAAGGACTGCCGGGAGGTGCGGGAGATCCCCGGCGCGGGCCACATGGGACCGCTGGAGTACCCGAGGGCCCTCGCCGAGACGGTGGACAGGCTCGCCGCCGAGCACCTGGAGCCGCGGACACGGGCCGCCTGACCCCCCGGCTCCGCGCTGACGCCCCCGGCTCCCCGGCCGGGGGCGCTGGCGTGCGAAGACCCCGAAGGCACGGGGAGCACGCACGCCGGACCGGGTCGGCCCGGTCCGGTCCGCGTGTGCGCCGGGCTCACCGCGTGCTCCCGGGCGGCCGTTCGGAGAAGCGTCCGCATGCGGCCGTGACAGCCGAAGCGGCTGCCTACCGGGGTTCCGGGGACGGCTCGTCGGTGCGGTCCGGGACGGGTTCGGGTTTGGTGTGCAGGACCTCGCGTGCCTGCTCCGAGGCGCGGATGATGCTCTCGCGCACGAAGTCGACGAAGCGGGCGATGTTCTCCAGGCGCACGGCGGCCGGAGTGCCGGGACCCAGGACCTGGACGCCCTGACGCGCGGCTTCGACGAGGTGTGCCTCGGCCCGGGCGTTGGCCAGCATCGACTGGTACCAGACGTCGTCGTCGACGACGTAGCGCTCGCGGCGGCGTTCGTCGCGTTCGCGGCGCACCAGGCCCTGGCCCTCCAGGAACGTGATCGCCTTGGAGACCGAGGCCGGGCTGACCTGGAGGCGCTGGACGAGTTCGGCCGCGGTGAGGCTGCCCTCGTCGGTGGTGTAGAGGGACACCAGGACCCGGGACGTCATCTTGGGCAGGCCCGACTGCATGAAGACGGCGGTGAAGGCCTCCTCGTATTCGCGCACGGCCTCGGCGTCGCGTCCGTAGGGCTGCGGAGGCGCCTGCGCGGCCCGGGTCGCGGTCCTGGTGCGGCGGCGGGTGCGGTGCTGGGTGGCGCGGTGGGCCAGGTCGGCGCGGTAGGAGGTGGGGCCGCCGTTGCGCGTCACCTCGCGGGTGACGGTCGAGGTGGGGCGGTCCAGGTCCTTGGCGATCCGCGCGTAGGCCAGCCCCTGGGCCAGTCCCAGCTCGATGCGCTGGCGTTCGGACTGGGTGAGCCTGCCTCCGGGCATCGCGGTCTCCTTCGTGGTGCGTGGGTGCGCCCACCCTAGCGTTTACTTTCTCCCCATTGCAACGAAACGAGTGGAGTCCGTTGCATTAGATTCAGAGCCATTGCAACAATTTCCCCGATTTCACCTGCTAATACGGGGTTTTCTCGCGAGAACTCTGTTGCCATAACCATGAACGCAACGTAGCTTTTCCATCATCAGAAACAGCGGGCCGCACCGGCGCCGTACCAGAAGAAGGAGAAGTACGATGCACACCTTCCCCACCCCCACCGCCATCACCACCGTCCTGGACATCCCCGCCGGACGCGTCCAGCTCATCGCCGCCGACCGCACCGACACCACCGTGCAGGTCCGGCCCGCCAACCCCGACAAGAACCGCGACGTCAAGGCCGCCCAGCAGACCACCGTCACCTACGACGACGGCGTCCTGCGCGTCCAGGCCCCGCCCGCCAAGAACCAGGTCTTCGGCCCCTCCGGATCGGTGGAGATCACCGTCCAGCTGCCCACCGGCTCCCACCTCCAGGCCACCGCCGCCAGCGCCGAACTGCGCGGCGTCGGACGCCTGGGCCAGGTCGCCTTCGAGGCCGCCCAGGGCCCCGTCAAGCTCGACGAGGCCGCCGGAGCCCACCTCACCCTCCAGGACGGCGACGTCACGCTCGGCCGCCTGGGCGGCCCCGCCCAGATCAGCACCGCCAGAGGTGACATCGACATCGCCCACGCCACCCAGGGCACGGTCGAGGTGCGCACCGAGTCCGGCGACATCACCGTCAGCGCCGCCCCCGGTGTCTCCGCCGCCCTGGACGCGGGCACTCCCCACGGCCGCGTCCACAACGCCCTCAAGAACGACGGCGAGACCACCCTGGACATCCACGCCATCACCTCCCACGGCGACATCACCGCCCGCAGCCTCTGAGCAGCCGTATCCCCCGACCACCTGACGACTCACGGAGATCCACGATGGAAAACGACAACGGCCGCTTCTCCAAGGCGGGACTGCGGCGGATGCGCGACGTACTGACACGGCACGTCGAGAGCGGGCGGATCCCCGGTCTGGTCGCCCTGGTCAGCCGGGGTGGTGAGACGCACGTCGAGGCGATCGGGACGATGCGCCATGACGGCGGCGCCCCGATGCGCAGGGACACGATCTTCCGGATGGCCTCGACGTCCAAGCCGGTCACGATGGCGGCGGCGATGGTCCTGCTCGACGAGTGCGGGCTGCGGCTGGACGACCTGGTGGAGCAGTGGCTGCCCGAACTCGCCGACCGGCAGGTGCTGAGGCGGATCGACGGCCCGCTGGACGACACCGTTCCGGCGCGGCGGCCGATCACCGTACGGGACGTGCTGACCTCCACGTTCGGACTCGGCATCGACCGGAGCGCGCTGGGCACCCCGATCATGAACGCGCTCTTCGCTCAGGGGCTCACGCCCGACCTGCCGGAGCCGATGCCCGAGCCGGACGAGTGGATGCGCCGCCTGGGCACGCTTCCGCTGATGCACCAGCCCGGTGAGCAGTGGCAGTACCACGTCAGCAACGACCTGCTGGGCGTGCTCGTCTCCAGGGTCACGGGGAAGTCGTTCGAGGCGTTCCTGCGCGAGCGCGTCTTCGAGCCCTTGGGTATGGGGGACACCGGTTTCCACGTGCCCGCCGACAGGATGGACCGGCTGCCGCCGCTCTACGCCCCCGACCCGCAGACCGGGGAGTTCCACGTGTGGGACCCGGCCGAGGGGGGACGGCACAGCCAGCCTCCGGCGTTCCAGGGCGGTGGCGGCGGGCTGGTCTCCACAGTCGACGACTACCACGCCTACTTCCGGATGCTGCTGAACCAGGGGATGCACGGGAGCGAGCGGATCCTGTCCCGGCCCGCCGTCCAGCTGATGACCACCAACCGCCTCACGCCCGCGCAGCAGGCCGCCCGGAACGCCATGGCCACCGAGAACGTCCACGTGTCGTTCGGCCAGGGGCAGCACGGCGGCTGGGGCTTCGGAATGGCGGTGCGCACCTACCGGGGCGACTACGCGCCCGTCGGCCAGTTCGGCTGGGACGGCGGAAGCGGCACCTCGACCTACGCCGACCCGGAGAACCGGCTCACCGGCATCGTGCTCACCCAGGTCGGGATGTCCGTCCCGGACTCGGCGCGGCTCATCCACGACTTCTGGACCACGCTCTACCAGGCGATCGACAACTGACACCGGGTCTGTTTTCCCGGGATGTCCGTCCCCGTCACACAAGGCACGACTGCCCCTGAAGGCCCGGCCCCCGACGACTGCGCGCGGGGGCCGGGCCTCGGGGCCGTCCTGGCGAGGGCCCCGCCGGTGGGTGGTGTGCGGCCTCTCCCCGCTGACCTGCGAGGTGCGGCCCGTGTCCGGCGGGTGCGCTCACCCGCGGTGGAAGACGTAGCCCGCGTGGTGGAGCACATCGTCGGCGAAGCGGCCGTAGGCCCAGAACCCCAGGTCGTCGCGGTAGACGATGCGGTCCCCCTCGATCCAGAACGACCCCTGGTAGGCGTGGGGGCGTCCGCCGCGCGTCTCGTCGTAGCGGCCGTCGGCGGTCAGTTCCTGGTGGATGAAGCCCGTCTCGTCGATCCACATCCCCAGGTACGGGCTGTCCGCCGGTGTCCGCGTCGGCCCCGGGAACCGCTCGGTCCGGGGCTCGACCAGGCGTCGGCCGTTGAACAGGGCGAACTCGCCGTCGATGACGACCGCGGCGGCTCGCTCAGGGCTCCAGATCACCTGCTCCAGCGCGGTGGTCCCGGGACGGTGCCCGGAGAGCACGACGAAGGTCGCCGGGTTCCCGGGTGCCAGCGTGCCGACCCTGTCGGAGGAGCTCCTGCGCAGTCCGGCGACGGTGTCGTTCTCGACCACGCCCGGGACGACGGTCAGCCCCGAGCAGTCCACGACGACCGCGCCGTCGTCCTCGGCGGCCGTGTGCAGGCCGGTGCCGACCCCGGCTATCTCCTTCCCGTCCAGGAGAAGGTCGGCACCGGTCAGGTCGCCGATCAGCGGGTCGAACGTGTACACGGCGGCGTTGACGAACATCAGCGGGCGGTGCGGCTCGGCGGCGATGGTCCTCAGCAGGTCCTCGTCGAAGAACGTGGTGCTCATGGCCTACTTCCGAAGGGTGTGGGTGCGTCTTAGGAACGCTCTCCACCCTCGGTGACGGAAGGACGGGTGACCAGGCCGCGCTTCACCGGGGTGCCGCACACCCTGGCTGGATGGCGTCAACAGACCATCCCCGCGTGCGCGGGGAATGCGGAACGGACCTGCACGTTCACCGCGTCGACTGGACCGTTCCACAACTTCCCGGAGAAGCGTCATTCCCCTATGTACGACTCAACGCAGGTGTCGGTGAACCTCAGCAGCGAACCGGGGAACACCGGTTCGTTCCAACAAGGCCAATACTCCGGGCACGGTTGTCGGCTCTCGGCGGTAGGAAGCGGCTTGCTTCTCCAGCACGTCGAGCGTCAGCCCAGGGTAGAGGTCAAGCTGGTCAAGCAGGAATTCATCCGGATGAACCGCGAGGAGGTCATAAGGCTTCAACGCAACGTCGGGAAAATCCTTGGTGTTGAAGGTGACCACGACCTCGGCGCTGGCACGTACAGCCCCGGCCAGGACATGCCGGTCCTTCGGATCGTTTTCCATACCACTGATGAGCGTTTCATATCCTCGCACGGTCGCGTCCGGGAAGGATCTCTTCATCTGAGAGATCCTGCGGTCCACCCTGCCGGGTTCGATGCCGCGTTGCACCAGCTTGCGACGGAGTTCGCCCAGGACATCATCGGACCACAGAGGCCGGTATGATCCGGCGACCGCGAGCCGCAAAAGGGTGTCACACAGGTAAGCCGGATAGAGCACACAGGTGTCAAGAAAAGCGGGGAAAGCCACAAGTAACCGTTCTCACCTGGTGTTCCCAGGAGTGGAAGTAACCTCGTACAAACCGTCTTCCTCCGCCTCCGCGGCCATCTGGTCCAACACCTGTTCGCGGTCTCGTCGGGTGCTCTCCTGGTAGGCCAGCACATCACGAAGCAGAACCCGCCGGTGTCGGCCGCGCATGCTGTGGGGGATTTCCCCGTCATCCAGCAGGCGCACCAAAGTGGGGCGAGAGATACTCAGGAGATCAGCAGCTTCCTGAGTGGTCAACATCGTGTTGTGAGGCGCGATAGAGATCGCAAGCCCCTGCGAGAGGGCGGACACCACGTCACGCAGAACACCGTAGAACTCGTTGGGGATCTCGACCTCGGAGCCGTCAGGGCCCACCAGGCGGGCGCGTGAAGTCGCTTGGGGATCTGCCAATCCGCGCGCGAACCTGGCCAGCTCCGAGCGATCGTCCGGCGGGAGAAGGGTTCTTTCACGCAGTGCACTCACCATGCCCCCACCTTACCTCTATTCGCAAAAAACGAAAGGATGCCCGCGTGCGCGGGGAGCACTCGATGCCCGTCCCGGACATGAGCGCCTCCAGGGGACTATCCCCGCGCGTGCGGGGAGCACAGACGAGCCACCTCCGCGACCCGGATCACCGGGGGACCATCCCCGCGTGTGCGGGGAGCACTGTGTGTGTGGACCATCCCCGCCTGCGCGGGGAGCACGGTCGAGGTCGACCCGGGCGTCGAGGTGCTCGGGGACCATCCCCGCGTGCGCGGGGAGCACGCCAAAGACCTGCGAACTTACCAGCGGCAAGCAGCCGTTTTTCCAACTTCTTGAAAAAGAGACAAAAAGGACGAAGCGCATAGCCCTCGGAACCGTGGCCGTAACGGTTGGGTGATCGGTCATGGGCCGCTCGGAAGGTCGGTGGGTCGTGTCCGCTCACCTGAAGGGACGAGACGTACTCGCTGGCCTTCAGTACCCACAGTGACCTCGAACAGGCTCCGGTCAGGGCGCCCGTGCGTCTCCCACCACCTCCAGGCGGACTCAACCTCCGCCCACAAACTGCGGGGGCCAGCCTGCTCAACCGCGTATGCCCCGGCACCTGGCACGTAGTCCACCGACGCCCACGAGCCCGCGGTGTCGTACAGCCACAGCGTGCTCTCCCCCGAATCGTCGTCCGCGTCGAACCAGGCCCGGCACAGGTCCGGCACCGCCACACCAACGGTGAACTCGGCGCCTGACCCGTGGGCGACCACATGGTGCGGGTCCACGCTGGTGTGGCGGGTGCGCACCGGAGCGTCGAAGTCAACGTGATCCGACCATCGGCCCCGGTGAGCGCGCTGAGCACGCAGCCACATGAATGGAGCGTCGCCAATGGGGCGGCCGGTCGCGGTACCGTCCGCATCCACCGTCAGGCGCAACAGCACGGTCGCCGCGTAGTCGTTTCCCCATGGGGTCAGGATGACTCCGCCCGGTCTGGTCTGTTCCACCCAGGCGTAGGGGATCTGCTTGGCGGCGACGGTGGCGAGAACCCGGTCGAACGGGGCGGCTTCGGGAACGCCTTGGGCACCGTCCCCACACACCAGAGTCGGCTTCCACCCAGTGGCTTCCAGAGCCGTGCCGCCCAGATCAGCCAAGGCGGGATCCACCTCGATGCTGGTGACATTGTGCGAACCCAGCCTGGCGCACAGCAGTGCCGCGTTGTATCCGGTGGCGGTACCGATCTCCAGCACCCGCATACCGTCGGTTACCTGAAGGGCCTCCAGCATGCGGGCGACCAGGGAGGGTTGTGAGGCGGAACTGGTGGTGTACCGGCCCCGGCCGTCAGTTCCGGCCGGGGTTCCGTCATCGACCTGGGTGGGCAAGGCGTAGTCGGCGTAGACGTTCTCCCACCAGTACGGATCGTCCCGGCCCACGGGAACCATCCACCCGTCGGCACGGGCACCGTCGTCGGCCCAGATCCGGTCGGGAATGAAGAGGTGCCGGGGCACCTGGAGGAAGGCGTCCCGCCACCGGGGGTCGGTGAGCGCGCCCGTCGCCTGGAGGCCGTCCACCAGAGCGGCCAAACGGGCACTGGCGTCGGGGAAACCCACTACTTGCCGTTGCCTTCTTTTCCACCGCCGCCGTGGGGACTCGGTTTCTGGCCGTCCTGCTGCCATTTCGGATCGGGCTTCTTGTCCTCGCTGTCCGGCTTGCCGTGACTACCCACCGGGGCGCCTCCTCGGATGTCTGTTCTGAGAAGGACCGTAACGCGGCATGCCCCGTGGAGCACCAGCGTTGGCCGGACTCGGTCACTCCTGGAATTCCAGGTCCGGCGGCATCCGTGCCGAACGTGGAACGGCCCGTCCCCGCGTGCGCGGGGAGCCCCCTGGGGCCCTTCGCGGGCATCGGCCTCGGAGGGGGACCATCAACACCGTCTCGGCCTCGGCCAGCCCGATGGGTAAGGACCCCCGGTCGAGTCAGACCGTGTCGCGCAGCGGCGTCGGCACCACGTGCTCCGACACCTCCGAGTGCACCTGGTGCAACCGGGTCTGCACCGCCCGTCGGAGCTTCGTCAGGCACTCCACCAGGGTGATGTCGTCCCCGACCAGACCCCCCTTGGCCACCACCGGCGTTCCGTCCAGCGGTCCCCCGCTCAGGTGGCCGTGCACCGTCAGCGGAACGATCTCGCCCCCGACATCGAACGCGTGCACGTCCAGCTCGTCCAACAGGCTCGCCACCAGGTCTCCGCCGGTCAGGTACAGCCCGCTGGGCAGCGCGTGCGCCCCCGTGGTGTCGGCGACCTCGTTGACCACGTCCGCCACCAGCCGCGCGATCCGGCCGGGCAGTTCCGCGCGGACCTGGACCGGCAGCTCGCGCACCCGGTCGGAGGGCGTCACCACCCGCAGCACGCACAGTTCCGGAAAGCCCGAGGAGGTCAGCTGCTCAAACAGTTCCCGCGCGGTCCGCTCGGCGACCTCGTCCGCGCGCTCCCCCACGCTGAACTCCACCGCGTCCAGATCCACGAACCGCACCGCGCCCGTGCGCGCGACGGTGGCCAACTGCCGCCGGGTCAGCTCGGTGGTACTGCCCACCACCCCCAGCAGCGGCCCGCGCGAACCCGCCTGGCCCCTCAACCGCAGCGCGTAGGCCAGCAGCGCCCCCGTGGGCCCGGGGTCGGCCGCCAGCCACACGATTCCCGTGTCGTGGTGCGCGGCGGCCGCGGCCTCGGCGATGTCGGTCAGGTGCTGCTCGGTGCTCGCGTCGCACACGACCACGGGCTCGTCACCGGCGAGCAGTTCGGCGGTGAGCATCGTCTGCGTCACCTGCCGCACGGGCACGTGGCGCACCGGAAGGTCGGTCTGGACGGCGAGGATGTCGGCGACGGAACTGGTGGTCATCGGGCACAGCGGATCATCGGCCAGCTCGGTGCGCTCCAGCGGCAACCCGTTGAGGAACTGCAACCCGTCCTCGGTGATGCGCCCCGAACTCGGGAAGGCCGGAACGAACAGCACCCGCACCCGTGTTCCGGCGGGTACGCGCTCGCGCACGGCGTCGTAGGTGGCCTCCAGTTCGGCACCGATGTTGCCGCGCAGCGTGGAATCGGTCCGCTTGACCACCAGCCCCACCGGCCACACCGCTTCGACCACGTCCGTGACCAGGTCCGCGGCGTGCTCGGGGGGAACATGACGACTGTCCAGGTTGGCCACGACCACGTCGTAGTCCCCCACGACCCGACTCACGTGCTCGGGAGTCACCGTGGCCACACGCATCCCGGTACGGGCGAACCGGGCACCGGTGGCGTTGGCACCGGTGAGTTCGTCGGCGACCACGAGGACCTGGGCCACGGCGCGTCTCCTTCGGCGTTCGGCGAAACCCCGGGGCGAGCTGGGGTGGGTCCTTCCAACATAGGCCCATGCGGGCGGTCCGGGGAGCGCCCGGGCCTCCCGCGGGAGCCGGGGATCAGACGTCGACCACCGACCGCGTGCGGGCGCTGCGCCGGGCGGCCTCGATGACCTCCAGTCCGTGGATCACCTCGTGCGGGTCCACCGGCAGGGGCTCGCCCTCGCCGACCGCGTCGCGCACCCCGGCGTAGAACTCCGGGTATGCGCCGCGCGCGCTGGGCACCGGCCGGGTGTGGCCGTCCACCCCGAGCACTCCCCAGTCCGCCTCGGGTACCACGCCCCAGTCGTCGGCGTCGGCCCGCTCCCCCGCCGTCAGTCGGGCCTCCTGGCCGTCCATGCCGTGGCTGGTGAACGCCCCCTCGTCCCCCAGCACCCGAAAACGCGGTCCGCCCTGGGCGGTGAGCGCGCTCATCCACAGGTGGGAACGCGTGCCCCGGGCGTGGTCGAGGGCCAGGAAGACGTCGTCGTCGGCGTTGACGCCCTCACGCCGGGCGTCGATCTCGGCGTAGACGGAGGAGACCGGGCCGAACAGGTTGACCGCCTGGTCGATCAGGTGCGGGCCCAGGTCGTAGAGCAGCCCGGCCCCCGCCTCGACGCCGCCGCTCTCGCGCCAGGTGCCCTTGGCCTGGGGACGCCAGCGCTCGAACCGCGACTCGAAGCGGTGCACGCGGCCCAGCCTCCCCTCCTCGATGAGGCCCCACAGGGTGAGGAAGTCGGCGTCCCAGCGGCGGTTCTGGTACACGGTGAGCACCCGGCCCAGCTTGTCCGCGAGGTCGGTGAGCTCCCGGGCCTGGAGGGCGGTGAGGGCGAAGGGCTTGTCCACCACCACCGCCAGGCCCGCTTCCAGGGCGGCCTGGGCGAGTGGGGCGTGGGTGTCGTTGGGCGTGGTGACGACCGCGATCTCGTAACGCTCGGCGTCGGCCCACAGTTCGGCGACGTTCGGGTACACGGTGACGCCGGGGTAGCGCGCCTCGGCTGCCCTGCGGCGGTCGGGGTTGCCCGTGACCACCGCGGACAGGCGCAGTCCCGGGACCGCGTCGATCAGCGGCGCGTGGAAGACCTCACCGCCCTTGCCGTAACCGATGAGGGCGACGTGCAGTTCGGGGCCGTCGTGTTCGGGTGTGCTCTGTGCCTCGGGTGCGTCAGCCATGCCACCAATCTAGGGCGTGCCGCCCCGACCCGCTGGTGGCGGGCGGCACGTGCCGTTCCCTCGCGGCCCGCGGACGCCCTCAGCGCTCGGGGGCGGACACGGTGAGGCCCCCGGGCAGGGCGTCGAAGGCCCGGCGGTACCGGGCGAGCAGGTCGGGGACCGCGGGGGTCCCCGGCGCGGCGGCCCAGTCGGCCAGCGCGTACCGGGCCGCGGAGGCGACCATGTCCAGGGCGAGCCGCGAACGCGGGTCGCCCTGGTCGCCGACCCCCAGCACGGCCAGGGCCCGGACCGTGGTGCGTTCGCAGGACTGGAGGTTGTGGGCGCTGATCGCCGGGGTGTTCCCGGCCAGGCTGAGGCTGAGCCGGGCAGCGTGCATCCACTCCCGGTCGGCCACGTGTTCCACGGCTTCGAGGACCGCGTCGCGTGCCAGCTCCACCAGGGGCCGGCCGTCGGGCCCCTTCTCCTCCAGCACCCGGAGGAACGCCCCCCACAGGTCCTGCAACGGAGCCATGGCCAGCTCCTCCTTGCTCGCGAAGTAGCGGAAGAAGGTGCGCTTGGAGACCTCCGCCTCCGCGCAGACCTCGTCCAGCGTGACCTGGTCGTACCCCGCCCGGGTGAAACGCTCCAGCGCGGTGTCGACCAGGGTTCGGCGGGTGCGGCGCTTCTTGCGCTCGCGCAGGGACTCCTCGGAGGCGGCGGGGCGGGGTCGGGTGCTGGCCATGGCCGCAGTGTACCGAAGCAGACCGCCACTCGACGCCCATAGCCCCTTGGCGGCTTTGGTCCCTTGGATGCTTTAGCCTCTTGACGCATAATGCCCCTGAGTGCCATATTTTGATGCCGTCCACCCCGTCTCGTGAAGGAGCCCGGCCATGCGCGCCCTGGTCGTCGACCGCACCGCACCCCGCCACCTGCGACTCGGAGAGGCCCCCGAACCGGTTGTGGCCCCGCACCAGGCGCTGGTCCGCGTCACCGCCGCGTCCCTCAACTTCGGTGAGGTGTCCACCGTCTCCCGCCTGCCCGACGCGACCGTGCCGGGGTGGGACGCCGCGGGATTCGTGGAACGCCCCGCCGCCGACGGGTCCGGCCCCGTCGCTGGAACCGCGGTGGTCACCCTGGACGCGGCGGGGGGCTGGGCCGAACTGCGCGCCGTCGACACGGCCTCCCTGGGGGTCGCCCCGGAGGGCGCGGACCACGGAGCCCTCAGCACCGTCCCGGTGGCGGCCACCAGTGCTCTGCGCGCCCTGCGCGAAGTGGGGTTCCTCCTCGGCAGAAGGATCCTGGTCACCGGGGCCACCGGTGGCGTGGGACGGTACGCGGTCCAACTCGCCCGCATGGGCGGCGCGCACGTGACCGCCTGCACCGGTGAACCCCGGACCTACGGCGCCGAACTACGCGGCCTGGGCGCCCACGAGGTGGTGTCGGAACCCGGGGAACTCGACTACCTGGTCGACGGGGTCGTGGACTGTGTCGGAGGCCCCCAGCTGGTCACGGCCTTCGACAGGCTGAACACCGGGGGAACCCTGGTGGCCGTCGGACACGTGACCGGGCGGCCCGAGCACTTCCCACTCGACGCGTTCCTCGTGGACGACGGGCGGCACGGCCGCTCCATCACCACGTTCCACCTCCAGAACGGCGTGGCTCCGGCCGGGGACCTGGGTTGGCTGGCCGGTCGGGTCGCCTCAGGAGACCTCGATCCGGGGATCTCCTGGCGAGGCTCGTGGGACCGGGCCGACGAGGCCGTGGCCGCCCTCCTCGAACGCCGCCTGCGGGGCAAGGCCGTTCTGGAGCTCACCGCCGGGTGAGGGGTACCGCCCACTGCCACAGCCCGGGTCTGGCGGACGCGGCGACCGCCGGGGACCTTCTCCCCCGGCCTCGGCGGTAGGCGTCGGGAAGGCGGGCCTCCGGCGGTCCGACCCGGCCGGTGCGCGGCGGGTGGTGGACGGTGGGAACGGCTGGCGCCGTCACCGGCCGCGACCACGGAGGCGGGCTGGCCGCCGGTGTGGACGGAGGCCGTCAGAGCCGGTCGAGGCGGGCCCTGAGCAGGCAGAACTCGTTGCCCTCGGGGTCGGCGAGGACGTGCCAGGGCTCCTCCCCGCTCTGACCGATGTCGGCGAACACGGCACCGGCGGCGAGAAGGCGTTCGAGTTCGGCGTCCTGGTCGCGGTCGGTGGCGTTGACGTCGATGTGCAGCCGGGGTTTCGCCCTCTCCGGCTCCTCGGTGCGGCTGAGGATGATCGTCGGCTGCAGGCCGCCGAACCCCTCACGCGGCCCGATCTCGATGCAGCCCTCCTCGCGGTCGAGCACGACGAAGTCCAGGACCTCGCACCAGAACCGCGCCAGCACCTCGGGGTCGCGGCAGGAGAGCACGAGCTCACTGATACGACATGCCATGGACGAAACCTGCTCTCCTCGTGGGAACCGACGGGGTGGCCGCGCGCGGGTCTCGTGGACTCCGCGGCGGCGGCACTCCGAGACCGTACCGGGTGAGGCGAGCGGGAGCGAGGGAATTTCCGGGAACTGCCCGGCCGGGTCTACCTGGCCGGATAGGGCCGGGCCAGGCCGCCGGACACGGGTCACCGGCTCCGCTCTCCGGGCTCTCAGGCCGAGGTTCCAGCCTTCGGCTTCTACAGCCTCGAATCCGGGTCTGGGTCACCAGGCTTGGGAGACCAGACACTCGACTCTCGGTTCAGGGTTCCGGAGCCGAGACCCTGGGTCCTGGGTCCTGGGTTCGAGATCCCAGAGCCCGGAGCCCAGACCCCCGGTCCCGGGTTTCGAGGCTCCAGGCTCCGGGTTGCAGGTCCCCGATCCTCGGTTCAAGGACTCAGGCTCCGGAATCCACACCCTTGGTTCCAGGGGCGGCCTCGGTTCCGGGGGCGGGGTTCTCGGGCCGTCAGATCGCGTTGAGGCTTATGGCCAGTTCGTCGAGGCCCTTCACGACCAGGTCGAAGCGGTCCGTCGCGCGCGGAGGATCCCCGACGGGGCGTTCGACGTAGGCGGTCCGCATACCCAGGGCCTGCGCGCCCCGAAGGTCCCAGGCATGGGCGGCGACCATGAGCAGGCGGTCCGGCGGGCAGTCCGCGTTCGCGATCGCGAGCCGGTACACGTCGGGATGGGGTTTGTAGCCGCGCGCGTCCTCGGCGGAGAGCACCTGGTGCCAGCGGAGCCCGGCATGTGCGCTGATACGGGTGAGCGCCGAGTGGCTGGCGTTCGACAGTCCGACCACCGGGAAGTACGAGGCGATCCGGTCCAGCGCGGAGGCGGAGTCCGGCCACGGCGCCAACCGCTGCGCGGAGGCCGCCAGCGAGCGGATCGCGTCCGCGTCGTCGACACCGGCCTCGGCCGCGACGCGTGTGGCCGCTTCGAGGTCGATCACCGTGCTGTCGGCGTAGGGGCGGCGGCCCGCGAGGATCTCCTGCTGCTGCTCGTCGACATGCCTGTTCCACACCTGGACCAACTCGCGCGCCCTCACGTCGTCGATGTCCGGGAGCAGTGTCCGGATGCCGCGTCCGACACCACCGGGCTCATCGACCATGGTCCCCAGGACGTCGAAGACGATCACGTCTATGTCGGAGGGTGAAGTCACGAGAAGCGCTCCCTAGGTTCCTCCGCTGCGCCACCCGGGATGTGTGGGGACTCAGTTACAGGAGGGTTCAGTGATCCGCCGGGCACGTTGGCGAGCATAGTGCGGGTCCCCCCAGCCGTTCCCGCCGGAGGGGGTCAACGGCTCCAGCGGTTCCCCCGGTCCCGACGGCACCGGACGGTCGGCACGGCCCCAGCCGCCCCGCAGGAGGGTCGGCACACGGGGCGGCCACCACGCAGAAGGCTCGGCACGGCCGACCACAGCACGGGACGACCAGTACGCGGGACGCTCGGCACGGCCGAACACCGTCCAGACCGGCCGACAGGGTCGACCACCGCGCGGAACGACCAGCACGGTCAGCCGCCGCGCAGGGCGGTGCGCGCGGCCTCCAGGGTCGTGGTGCGGTAGGCGGCGCCGAACAGGCACACATGGACCAGCAGCGGATGCAGCTGGTGCAGGGCGACCCGCGACCGCCACCCGGAGGCCAGCGGCGCCACCTCGTTGTAGGCGTCGCGGACCCGTTCCAGGTGGGGCAGGCCGAACAGGGCCAGCATGGCCAGGTCGGCCTCACGGTGCCCGCCGTGCGCGGCCGGGTCGATGACCACCGCGTCCTGAGCCCGCCAGAGGACGTTGCCGCTCCACAGGTCGCCGTGGACGCGCGCGGGCTCCTCGGGTTCTCCGGCCAGGTCGGCGACGGCGTCGACCACCTTCTCGACCACGCGGCCGTCGGACGGGGTGAGGGAGCCCTGGTCCAGGGCCTGGCGCAGGTAGGGGCGCAGGCGCTGCTCGGCGTAGAAGCGCGGCCAGTCCCGGGAGGGGGTGTTGTCCATGGTCAGGGGGCCGATGTAGCCGGGCCAGTCGGCGCCGAAGCAGTCGGCGCCGGTCAGGTGCATCCCGGCGAGTTGGCGGCCGAGGCGTTCGGCGGCCTGGACGGTGGGTTCGCGCTCCTCGATCCACGGCAGGACGAGGATGCGGTCGTCCCAGGCCACGACGTCGACGGCGGGTGAGCCGAAGGTCCGGCCCAGCCAGTCCAGGCCGCGCGCCTCGGCGGTGAGCACCCCGTTGGGAGGGGCTCCGCGCACCAGGGACTTGACGAACAGGCGGGTGCCGTCGGTGAGTTCGGCGTAGTAGATGTCCCAGTCGTGGCTGCTGCCCGCGCGGGCGGCGCGCCTGACGTCGCGGTCGAGCAGGACGGTGAGGCGTTCGGCCATGGTTCCGTTGACCGGGTCCCTGCGGCGGCCCTCTCCGGGCCCGTCGCCGCCGTCGCCTCCGAAGTCCCGCACGATCCGCTCCCCCCTCACCCGCGCTACCGCCTCAACCGGGTGACGAGTTCGCCGGTGAGGCCCTTGGCCGCGGACTCCACCATGTTGAGTACGGCGGTGAACCCGTCGTCGCCTCCGTAGTAGGGGTCGGGGACCTCCGGGTTGGGTCCGGTGCCGGGCGCGAAGGAGCGGAAGAGGCGGACCCGCGACATGTCGAACCCGTACTCCTCACCGTACTCGTCGACGATGCGCCGGATCTCGTCGACGTTGTCCAGGTCCATGGCGAGAACGAGGTCCCGGTCGGCGAGGACCTCGTGGGCGAACTGGCGGGCGGTGTGACTGGTGAGGTATCCGTGCACGCGCAGGGTGGAGGCCGCGCGCGGGTCCATGCCGCCGCCCACGTGCCAGTCGCCCGTGCCGAAGCTGTCCACCGCCACGAGGTCGCTCATCCCGGCGCGTTCGAGGTCGGCGGCGAGGATCTTCTCCGCCATGGGCGAGCGGCAGATGTTGCCCAGGCACACCACACTGACGCGGTAGGGACCAGCGGGGTCACGCGGTTCCGGCAAGCTCATGCCCTTACCGTAACGAAAAACCGTTGCGGCCACGTGTTGTGGCTCCCGCGCGTTCGCCGGGCGGGGCGGGGCAGCGCGAAGCGGGAGGGGTGGGTGGCCCCCCTGTATCCATGGAACCGCAGGCGGGCGCGCCGCGGTAGTCCCCGTGCGCGGCTGTGGACAACCCCGCGGAGGGCCCGCCGCGGCCGAGCGGGCCTCCCCCTGCCGGTCCCCGCGCGGGCCTCTGGCGCTGCCGCGTCCTCCCGTGGGGCGGGCGCGCCGCCTACCCCTTGGGCAGTCGCACCACGCTGACGAAGAAGTCGTCGATCTGCCGGACCACCCGTATGAACTGGTCGAAGTCCACCGGCTTGGGGACGTAGGCGTTGGCGTGCAGGCGGTAGCTGCGCAGCACGTCCTCCTCCGCCTCCGAGGTGGTGAGCACCACGACGGGGATGTGCGCGAGGTCCTCGTCGTTCTTGACCTCCTCCAGCACCTCCCTGCCGTCCTTGCGGGGCAGGTTGAGGTCGAGCAGGATCAGGTGGGGACGGGGCGCGTCGGCGAACTCCTCCTCGCGACGCAGGAAGCGCAGCGCCTCGACACCGTCGGAGACCACGTGCAGGCGGTTGCCCAGCTTGTGTTCCTCGAACGCCTCCCTGGTCATCAGGACGTCGCCGGGGTCGTCCTCGACCAGCAGCACCTCGATGGGATGCACCAACATGACCTCGCTCAAGCTTCCAGACCCCTGCTCAGGGTCCCGCCCCGTGACCGGGGGGAACCGTACCGCCACCGGTGTCGGGCTGGGCGGAGCGGACGCCGCCGGGCCTGTCGCCCGGTTCGGCGCCGTCCTCCCCAGGGTTGTCCGTACCCGTGGGCTGTCGTGCGGCCGTCGGAGCCGAGTCCTCGGGGGTGGTCTCGGCGTCCTCGGTGCCCTCGTCCCCGTTATCGACGGCGAGGGGCTCGGCGGTTCCCCTGTCGGGGGCCGGGTCCTCGTCCTCCGCGGGGTCGGCGGGCAAGGACCAGCATATGCGCGTTCCGGTTCGACCAGAGTCCCGGTCACCTGAGGTTTCGGATTCCCCGGGGTCCTGGGAGCCGGTTTCCAGCCAGATCCGCCCCCCGTGGAACTCCACGATCTTCTTGCACATCGCCAGGCCGATGCCGGTCCCCGTGTACTTGTCCCTGGTATGCAACCGCTGGAAGATCACGAAGATGCGCTCCGCGTACTGCGGTTCGATTCCGATCCCGTTGTCGGAGCAGCAGAACACCCACTCGTCACCGCGCCGTTCGACGCTGATGTGGACCCGGGGGTCCTCCTCGCCGCGGAACTTCACGGCGTTGCCCACGAGGTTGAAGAACACCTGGGTCAGGAGGGTGCGGTCGCCCTGCACGGTCGGCAACGGGTCCCGGGTGACCTCGGCGTCGGCCTCCTCCAGACGGGTGGACAGGCTGCTCAGGGCGTCGTCCAGCGCGTCGTCGAGGGCGACCGGCGCGAAGTTCCTGACCCGGCCGACCCGGGAGAAGGCCAGGAGGTCGTTGATGAGGGTCTGCATGCGCTTGGCGCCCTCGACCGCGAAGTCGATGTAGGCGTCGGCGCGCTCGTCCAGCTGCCCCTGGTAGCGGCGCTGGAGCAGCTGGCAGAAGCTCGCCACCTTGCGCAGCGGCTCCTGGAGGTCGTGGGAGGCGACGTAGGCGAACTGCTCCAGCTCCAGGTTGGAGCGGCGCAGCTCCTCGGTCTGGTTCTCCATGAGGACGGACTGCTCCTGGAGCTTGCGCCGCGCGGAGGCGACCTCGTCCAGGTCCTGCACGATGCGCTCGCGCATGGCGTCCACGTCCTGGCCGAGCCGGACGATCTCGGGCGGGCCGTGCAGGGAGATCCGGTGGGCGTAGTAGCCCTCCGACACCTGGCGCATGTGCCCGGCGAGTTCCTCCAGGGGGCGCAGAACCCACTGCTGGAGCATCACCCACAGGAACACCGACAGGAACACCACGACCAGGCCGACCAGGACCAGCAGGGCCACGACCTGCTGGGTGGCCAGGGTCAGGCCCTCGCGGGCCTCCTTGATCTCCGCCTCCAGCTGGCTGGTGGTGGCGTCGCTGATCCGGCTGAGCTCCAGGAAGAGGACCCGGCCGCGCCGCAGCTCCTCCTGGGTGACCTCCTGGCCGCTGCTGACCCGCTCCAGGGCGGGCTCGGCGAACTCCTCGGTCCACACCCGGCCCGCGGTGAGCAGGTCGTCGACGTTGGTGGCCACCTCGGGGTTGTCCTCGGCCAGCTGGGCCAGGACGGCCTGGTTCTCCGTCAGCGTCAGCTGGCTCTCGACGTAGGGCTGGAGGAACTCGCGGTCCTGGGTGAGGATGTAGCCGCGCAGGGCGTGGTCCTGGGTGAGGTAGGCCGAGTGCGTCTGCTCGACCGCGCTCACGGCGGGTGTCAGGGAGTCGACCTGCAGCGCCAGGGACTCGCGGGCCTGGAACGCCGCCAGGGTGATGACGGACACCGCCACGACCAGGACGACGGCGACCACGGCCAGCAGGCTCGTGACGCGCCGCCGCAGGCTCCACGACTGGTGGGCCGAGCGCTTCCCCTCGCGGTTGGTGCCGTTGACGAAGTGCGTGCCGCCGGTCGAGGCCGCGCCGCGCACGCCGGTGTCCGGGGCGGGCCCGGATCCCTCGGTCTCCATTTCCGGCCCCTCTCCGGTCGCCGGTGTCACTCGGGCTCTCCGTGGGTGATGAGCAGCATCGCCACGTCGTCCTGGAGCGGTCCGCCGTTGCTGCGCTCGGCCTCGTCCACCAGGCGTTCGGGCAGCCCGGCCAGGGAGGTGCCCCGTTCCAGCACGCCGGAGACCATCCGGCGCAGGCCCGCGACCTCCAGGCGGGCGGGCGGGGCGCCGTCGTAGGCGTCCACGAGGCCGTCGGTGTAGAAGAGCATGGTCGCCCCGGTGGGGAGCACGACCGTGTCGGTGTCGGTCTGCTCGACGGGGAAGACGCCCAGGGGAGGCTGCGGGGTGACCCGGGTCTCCTCGACGGCGCCGTCGCGCAGGACCATGGGCGGCGGGTGGCCCAGGACGCGGAGCCTGACCCGGTCGTCGCCGGTGTCCAGGCTGGCCATGCACAGGGTGGCGTACATCTCCTCCTGGGCCCGCTCAGTGACCAGGATGTCCTCCAGGCTGGTCAGCACCTTGTCCTCGTCGACGCCGCCCATGATGAGGGCGCGCCAGGCGATGCGCAGGCTGACTCCGAGCGCGGCCTCGTCGGGGCCGTGCCCGCTGACGTCGCCGATGATGACGTGGGTGGTGCCGTCCTTTTCGACCGCGTCGTAGAAGTCCCCGCCGACCAGGGCGCGTTTGCGGCCGGGGCGGTAGTAGGCCAGGTGTTCCAGGGGCGAGCGTTGGAGCAGGACCTGGGGCAGGAGCCCACGTTCGAGGCGCATGTTCTCGCGGGCGCTCATACGGGCCTCGCGCAGTTGGCGGGCGTTCTCGTCGGCGCGGCGGCGCTCCAGGGAGTAGCGCAGGCTGCGGCCGAGCAGGGAGCCGTCGACCTGGCCCTTGACGAGGTAGTCCTGGGCGCCCGCGGCCACGGCGGCGACGCCCTCGTGCTCGTCGTCGAGTCCGGTGAGGACGACGACGGCGGCCGCGGGTGCGCCCTCCAGGACCTCGCGGAGCAGGTCCAGCCCGTGGGCGTCGGGGAGGTTGAGGTCGAGCAGCACGCAGCCCCGGAAGCCCTCCAGGTGCCGGCGCGCCTCGGCGAGCGTGGGGACCCAGGTGATGTGCGTGGGCAGGGCCGTCTCGTCGAGCAGTTCCTCGGCGAGGAAGGCGTCCCCGGGGTCGTCTTCTATGAGTAGGACGTCAACCGGTTCGACAGCAGCCTCCACCCGCTCGTTCGGGACGGTGTCGTCGCCCAGGAAGACCCCGTCGTGCGGGGCAGCGTCGTTGGCGGAGGCGGCCCGTGCCGCCTCCCCGCCGATCACCGTCACGGGATCGTGCCCTGTTCTCCTGGTATCCACTCATCGCCCTTGGTCTGCCGGTTCGTGGGTGCCGTGTCGCGCCGTGTGATCCCGGGGAGCGCCCCGGGTTCTCCCGGCGGTCCGGACCGCACGACACCCAAACGATAATCGCCCCGGTGACCTGTTGACCAGCGGCCGTGACGAGACACATTCGACGCCGGAGACCGGGATCACAGTCCTGTTCTCCCTGTGTGAGGGCCTGTTGGCCCGCGGTGGGAACCCGCTGACGCTCCGCCCCGACGTGCGGACGGAACGAGCATGTGCCCATGCACGAGCACATGCAGGGTGTGACGGGGGACACGCGTTGGATTTCTTCGAGCGTACCCGAGACCCCTCCGGAGGGCTCGGCGCCCCTGCGGGAGTCGCACTCGGAAGCGGTGCGGCGGCCTCCGTGAGGGAGTCCGGGGCGGAGGGCCCGAAAGCGGAGGGAAGGCGAGCCCGGCACCCCTGGTCACGCCGGCAGATTTTCATGACAGGGTGTCATATCCCCCTTGACAGCTGCCTCCGTCTAAATGACATGATGTCATAAACGTGCCGGACGGAAGGCGGAAGAGCACCGATGAGCGCAACGGCCGAGGTTCCCGCGACGACCGCCCCCGACACCCCCGGGACGTTCTCCGAACGCCTGCGCGCGGCGACCTGGAGCGACCACCAGGCCGCCGAGGACCACGGTTTCACCCGGGCCCTCATGGACGGCACGCTCCCCCTGGACGGGTACACCGGCATGGTCGCCCAGCACTACTTCGCCTACGTCGCGCTGGAGGAGACCGGTCGGCGCCTGGCAGAGGACCCCGTCGCCGGAAGGTTCCACTACCCGGAACTGGAGCGGGTCCCCGCGCTGGTCCGCGACCTGGAGCACCTGCTCGGCGCCGACTGGCGCGACAGGATCGCCCCCACCCCGGCCACCCGCACCTACGCGGCGCGCATCGAGCAGATGGCCGACCACCCCGAGGGGTTCGTCGCGCACCACTACACCCGCTACATGGGCGACGTGTCCGGCGGGCAGTTCATCCGCCGCGTGGCCGCCAGCACCTACGGCCTGACCGACGCGGCCGGCGTCTCCTTCTACGTCTTCGACGCGCTGGGCAGCCTGCCCCGCTTCCGCGCCGGGTACCGGGAGCGGCTCGACTCCCTGGCCCTGGACGGGGACGCGGCCGCCCGCCTGGTGGCCGAGACCCGGCTGGCCTACCAGCTCAACACCGAGGTGTTCGCCGACCTGGGCCGGATGTACGCGCCGGAGCCCGGAGCGGACGCCGACGCCGCCTGACCCCGGCCGCGCGCCCGTCAGGCCTCCGGGGCCCGGCGGGCGCGCTCCTGGTGGCGGCGGGCCTTCAGGCGGTTGCCGCAGGTCCTCATCGAGCACCAACGGGCGGTGTTGGCGCGGCTGCGGTCGAGGAGGAAGAGACGGCACTCGTCGTTGCCGCAGGGACGCAGCCGCCCGGGCCTGCGCTCCTGGACGTCGTACCAGGCGAGCACCAGTTCCACCGCGAGCGTCCGCTCGGGCGGCGCCCGGAGGGTCCACCGCAGGTCCGACCCGTCGATGTCGGGGACCCGGGAGACCCCGGCGAGCACCCCCCGCATCCGCGCCTCGGGCACGGGTCCGCGCGTGGCGGCCTGGAGCACGTCCCTCGCCGTCCGCAGCCAGTCGATCGCCGCCGCGCCATCGGAACCCCCGTGCTCGCGCGCCCACCGCCGCGGCGCGGCGTCGTCGGCCCACAGGTCCCACATCCGGCCGTCCACCACCGGGGTGCTGTTCAGCGCTTCGAGCAGCGCCTCCTCGTCGACCATGTCCACCCGCCTCCCGGACTAACCCTCTTCGTTGACTTGACAGGTTACCCCGCATCCGCTCCACTGGTGGCAGCGATAACCATCAAAGTTGCCCTGGAGGGTTAGTCATGACAGAGATCCGCCACCAGTACGCCACCGTGCGCGGACACCGCGTCTTCTACCGGGAGGCCGGGCCCCGCGACGCGCCCGCCCTGGTGCTCCTGCACGGGTTCCCCACCAGCTCGCGCATGTTCCGCCGACTGATCCCGCGGCTGGCCGACCGGTTCCGCGTCATCGCCCCCGACCACCTCGGCTTCGGCCACTCCGACGCTCCACCCGCCGACGCGTTCGCGTACACGTTCGACGCGCTCACCGACGTCACGGAGGCGCTCCTGGCCGGGCTCGGCGTCACCCGCTACGCCATGTACGTGCAGGACTACGGCGCTCCCGTCGGGTGGCGGCTCGCGCTGCGCGCCCCGCACGCGGTCACCGCGGTGGTCACCCAGAACGGCAACGCCTACGAGGACGGCTTCGTCCCCGAGTTCTGGGCGCCCGTGTGGGCCTACGCGAAGGATCCGGGACCCGCGACGGAACCGGCGGTCCGCACCGCCCTCGGCCTGGACGCGGTCCGCTGGCAGTACCTGCACGGGGTGGACCGCCCCGAACTGGTCGATCCCGACACCTGGACGGCCGACCACCGTGACATCAGCCGTCCCGGCAACGACCTCGTCCAGCTCGCCCTCCTGCGCGACTACGCCACCAACCCGCCCCTCTACCCGCGGGTGCACGCGTACTTCCGGGAGAGCCGCGTCCCGCTCCTGGCCGTGTGGGGAGCCGAGGACCGCATCTTCGGCCCCGACGGCGCGCGCGCCTTCGCCCGCGACCTGCCGGACGCCGAGATCCGCCTGGTGCCCGGAGGCGGCCACTTCCTGCTGGAGAGCCACCTGGACGGTACCGCCAAGCGCATCCGGGACTTCCTGACCCGTACGCTGACGGCGCCCCGGGGATGACGCCCGAGCGGGCGGAACCGGTGGCCGGGCGGGCGCGCCACCGACCGCCCGCCGGTCCCGCCCCGGCGGCGGGGCCCGGTCGTTCCGGAGCCCGGGCGGGGCGCGCGGGCCCCGATCCGCCCCGACCCGCTCAGGGCCCTACGGCTCCCTGCCGGCCGCCCTGCCACCACCGTCGCGCACGGTCACCGAACACCGCCACGGTCCGCCCCCGGGCGTGACACCATAGGAGGATGCCCAAGATCACGGCGCCGACCATCGCCGCCCACCGTGCCCGCACACGGGATCGCATCATGGACGCCGTCGACGAGCTGATCCGGACCCAGGGGATCGACCGCATCTCCATGACCGACGTGGCCAACTCCGCGGGGATCACCCGTACCGCCCTGTACAACTACTTCCCCGACAAGCCCGCACTGCTCCTGGCCTTCACCGAGCAGGTCAACAGCGCGTTCGTCGAGCGGTACAGGCGCGAACTCCCCTCGGGCGTCTCGGCGGCGCGGCGGCTCTCGGCGTTCGTCCGCCTCCAGTTGGAGGGCATCATGGCGCATCCGCACCCGCCCGCCGCCGAACTCGGGGCCAGCCTCGGCCCGGACGCCTACCAGGCGCTCGCCGCCCACGTGGCGCCCATGCAGCGCCTGCTGACCGAGATCCTGGAGGAGGGCACCGCCGCGGGCGAGTTCGACCCCCTGCCCGCCGAGCCCGTCTCCCGGCTGGCCCTGTCGATGGTCGGCTCCCAGCGCCTGCCCCTCGTCAGCGGGGAGATCGACCTCGACGAGACCCACGCCCTGGTCACGCGGTTCGTGCTCCGCGCCCTCGGCGTGGCGACCGAAACCGTGGACACCGTTCTTCCGCAAACGGCCGCGAGGAACACCCGGAGTGGTGACTCGTAAACACGCAGTCATAAGGGCTGGCCCATAACCTGCGCCACAACGTTGGCGAGGCGATATCAAGTCGCAACGGTACGGCGACATCGGTCAGAATCGGTGACCCCGCCCGCCCCTCGGGGCGGTCGCCCCTTCGACCGAGTGTGAGGCCCTCTCCGACGTGTCCCTCGTACTGATCCTCCTCGGCGCCGTCCTGGTGGCGGTCGCCATGTTCAACAAGGTCCCCAGCTACGTCCCCGGGCGGATCCCGGCGCCCCGCCCCGGCCGCGGCGGCTCCGTGGCCGCCGCGCAGAGCCCGGAGATGGTGCGCCCCCGCGTGAGACTGGTGTCGGCCCGGCTCACCGAACCGGGCAAGGCGCTGCTCACCACACTCGGCGGAAGCGCGCTGATCGTGGCGTTCTTCCTCACCCTGTCCGGTCTGTGAACCCCGGCCGGTCCCTGGGCACGGACCGGCCGATCCGGCCGAGCAGCCGCGCCGGGGAGCCGTCACCGCGTCCGGCCGGGTAACCGGGGTCGCGCGTGCTCCCGCCGCCGGCCATGCGCAGCAGCAGGCCGCCCGCGGCGGTGGCCGCGAGCCCGCCCGTCACCGCGGCGGCCGCGGCCAGCCGCTCGCGGAAGCGGGTGTCGCGGTGCGCGGCCATCTCCGCGATGGCGCGGTCCGTGGCGCCGAAGGCCCCGCCGCACAGCAGCGGGTCCAGCTCGTGGGGCCGCCACCGCGCCTGCCAGGGGCTCAGCGGGGGCAGTCCGCCGGGCACCGACGCCGTGCGCGGCTTCCAGCGGACGGGCCCCGTCGCGCCGCCCGGGCCGGGGGCCGGGTCCGGCACCGCGAGCCGCTTGGGCGCGGGACCGCCGTAGCGCAGTTCGCCGGGGGCGTTGGTGAGCATCTCCGCGAGCAGCTTGGCGCAGGCACGGGCGTCGCCCAGCGCGGTGTGCTGTCCGGTCGGCCAGTCGCCGCTGAGCCGGTGGGAGGCCTTGGGCAGCGAGTACCGCTCCAGCTCCACCTGCGAGCGCAGCGCGCGCAGCGTGCACAGCCCGGCCTGGCCCGTGGGCAGCCCGGCGGGCACCAGCTCCGAGGCCAGGAAGCGCTGTTCGAAGTCGAGGTTGTGGCCGACCACCACCGCCCCGGAGAGCAGTTCGGTGAGTCTGGGCACCACCTGGGCCGCGGTCGGGGCGCCCACCGTGTCGCCCTCGCCGATGCCGTGGAACTCCCGGCCGCCCACCGGCGCGCGCGGGTCGATCAGAGTGCTGAACTCCTCCACGAGCTTGCCGTCGCCGCGCACGCGCACCACGGCGATCTCCACGATGCGCGCGCCCTCGCGCGGTTCGAGGCCGGTGGTCTCCATGTCGAGCACCGCGTACTCCAGGTCCGCCGCCCGCATGCCGACCCTGCGCCGGGTCAGCGCGCCCATCCGCAGCGTTCCCATCGTGTGCCCCACTCCCTCGTACCTCGTGTCGAACGGCCGTCCCGCCTCGCCGCGTACCGGCAACGACCTTACTCCCCGCGTCCGACAGCGGACCCCGCGCACGTGGCGGGCCCCTCCCGGCGGCGGGGCGGCCGACCGCTCCGGTCGGCCCCCGGGCCGCGAGGCGCCTGCGGTCGGGCCGGTTCCGCGACCGCGGGGCGACCGGAAGAAAGGGGGGTTATGTAACGTTCTCAGTCGTGTCCACCCACAGGCGGACACTCCACGCGCACCCTGACCCGACCTCAACGGCGAGGAGAAGCCCGCATGCCCCAGAGCCCGCTGCCCGAGTACGTCCCCCTGGCACAGGTCGTCCGGTCCGGAATGCTGGAGAGCGTCCACTACGGCGCGGTCGTCGGACTGGCCGCGGACGGCCGGATCGCCTACGCGCGCGGCCCCGTGCACCAGCCCATGTTCCCGCGCTCCTCGGCCAAGCCCTTCCAGGCGCTGGCGATGCTGCGGGCGGGCGCGCGCCTGGAGGGGCCCTCGCTGGCCATCGCCGCGGGCAGCCACTCCGGTGAGGAGGCGCACACCGCCGAGACCGAGCGCATCCTGGCCGCGGCCGGGCTCACCGCCGACGCCCTGGGCTGTCCCCCGGCCGCTCCCGGCGGCAAGGAGGCGCGCGCCGCGTTCGTGCGCGCCGGACGCGAGCCCGAGCGCGTGCTGATGAACTGCTCGGGCAAGCACGCGGGCATGCTCGCCGCCTGCGTCGCCCGGGGGTGGAGCACCGGGGACTACCTGGAAGCAGAGCACCCCTTCCAGGTCCTGGTCCGCGAGACCATCGAGGAGCTGTGCGAGGAGCCGGTCGCGCACACCGCCGTGGACGGCTGCGGGGCGCCCCAGATGGCGGTCTCCCTGACCGGTCTGGCCCGCGGTCTGTGGCGCATGCGCACCGCCCCCGAGGGCGGTCCGGAACGGGCCGTGGTCGAGGCGATGAGCGCCCACCCGCTGTACGTGGCGGGCAGCGACCGGATCGACACCGAACTCATGAGGCGGATGCCCGGCCTGGTGGCCAAGGGCGGAGCCGACGGAGTGCTGGTGCTCAGCGCCGCCACCGGCGAGACCGTCGCCGTCAAGATCAGCGACGGGGACGCCGAGGAGCGGGCGCGTACGCTGGTCGCACTCGACGCGCTGCGGACCCTCGGTGTGGACGTCTCCCCCGTCCAGGACCGGCTGCGCGTGGACGTCCTCGGAGGTGGCGCCCCCGTCGGCGAGGTCCGCCCACTCTGACCGACCCCGACCTCGGGGAACCACCACCGGAAGGGACACCACCGTGCGGGACACCCTCAACGACATCGTCGTCGTCGGCGCGGGGATGGCCGGGCTGCACACGGCCGAGGCGCTGCGCGAACGCGGGTACGAGGGGCGGCTGACGCTCCTGGGCGAGGAGGCGCACCGGCCCTACTCGCGGCCTCCGCTGTCCAAGGAGGTCCTGACCGGGGTGGGTATGGAACCCGCGGGCGGCGGCCCGGGCTGGCTGGTGGGCCACCGGGCGCTGCGCCTGCGCGAGGACGAGGCCGTGGACGCGCTGGACCTGGACTTCCGTCCGGGCAGCCGGGCCGTGGGGCTGGACACCGCCGCCCGTGAGGTGAGCGTGTCCGGTCCGGACGGCGCCGCCTCGACGGTGCGCTACGACGGCCTGGTGATCGCCACGGGCGCGCGGGCGCGCCGCCCCGCCACCGACCTGGCGGGCGTGTACGTGCTGCGCACCCTGGACGACGCCGAGGCGGTGCGGTCGGAGTTCGACTCCGGTGGTCGGCTGGTGGTGGTCGGGGCCGGTTTCGTCGGCGCCGAGGTGGCGGCCAGCGCCCGTGCGGTGGGCATGGACGTGACCCTGGTGGAGGCGGCGCCCACACCGCTGACCCGGGTCGTGGACCCGAGGATCGGCGAGGTCCTCACGGAGCTGCACCGGGAGAACGGCGTCGACGTGCGTCTGGGCGTGGGCGTGGCCGGTTTCGAGGGCCGGGGCCGGGTGGAGCGGGTCCGGCTCGCCGACGGCTCGGCGGTGGAGGCCTCCCTCGTGGTCGCCGGGATCGGCGTGCACCTGAACACCGAGTGGCTGCGCGGGTCCGGGGTGGAGCTGCTGGCCGACGGCTCGGTGGCGTGCGACGAGTACTCCGCGACCCCGGTGCCGAACGTGTACGCGGTCGGCGACCTGGCGAACTGGCCGCACCCGCGCTACGGCGGGCGGATCCGCCTGGAGCACTGGACCAACGCGGGCGAGCAGGGCGAGGCCGCGGCGCACAACCTGTTGGCGGGCGACGGCGGGCGCACGCCCTTCACTCCGGTGCCCTACTTCTGGTCCGACCAATACAAGATGAAGGTCCAGCTGCTGGGCCAGGGCGCGCCCGCCGATCAGGTCGCCTTCGTGCACGGCTCCCCGGAGGACCGAAAGTTCGTGGCCTTCCTGGGCCGGAGCGGAATGCTCACCGGTGTGCTGGGGCTGCGCTCCACGCCCAAGACCATGCGCTACCGGGGTCTGCTGGAGAAGCCGACGACGTGGGACGAGGCGTTGGCGGCCGCGGGGGTCACTCCCGCACGGTGATGGCCCTCTTGGGGCACATGCGTTCGGCCTGGCGGACGCGTTCGTGGGACGCGGCGGCGGGTTCCTCGGTGAGCAGGTAGAGGAAGTCGTCGTCGCGGACCTCGAAGACCTCCGGTGCGGCGGCCGTGCACAGGGCGTTGCTCTCGCACTGGTCGTAGTCGACCTCGACTCGCATCGTCGCTGGACTCCTCGCGCGGAAGGGGTGTGACCCCCGACTCTAGCCGGGACGGCCGTGCTGTACGGGCTCGGACGGGCACACCGGCGCACGTCCATAACTTCGCTTTTGTCCATAAAACGGATGTTGTGTGAACCACCAGTGCGCACACGCTGTCCCACTGCCGACAGCACCGGGCCGTCCGGTGCCGTCGGGAAAGGGGCACACGGGTGAGCGAGGACGAGACCACCGGGAATCCCGAGAACCGTAGGTCGGCGGCGGAGGCCGCCCCCGTGCCGGGGCCGAACGGGGCCCCCGTGCCACCGGGTCCAGCGGGGCGGGTGGAGCGGGAGGGGCAGCCGGGGCAGGTGGATCCACCGTTACGAACCGGGCGACTGAGTCCGTCGGAAGTCTCAGGACGGCCGGGCCCGCCGGAGCAGGAGCGGTATCCGGTCCCTCCAGGTCAGACGGGTCACCCGGGACAGGTGGGGCAGGCAAGCCCGCGGAGCGCCCACCGGGAACCGCAGCAGTACGGCGCGACGTCCGCGCATCTGTCCTACGCCCAGCACTACCAGCAGACGTACCACGACCCGGCCTACCGGTACCGGGAGCGGCCGCGGGTGCCCCTGCCCCGTGCGCCCGCGTGGCTGCCGGTCGCCGTGCTCGGCGTCGGCGTGGTGGCCGCGCTGCTGGCCACGTTCGACCGGCCCGGGATCGGCCTGGTCATCACCGGTGTGGTCGCGGGTCTGACCGCTTTCGCCGCGCTGATGGTGCGCCCGGCCGTCCCCGAGAGCGGTATGGAGGACGAGGAGGAACGAAGCGGGGAGCCGGGGCCCGGGGGCTCTTCCGGCACCGCTGGGAACACGCGGACCCCCGTGGCCGGGGGTTCGGGTCTCCCCGGTCCGACCGTCCGGGGCGGTCCCGCCAAGGGCGACGAGGGAGCGCGGTCAGAGGACTCCTCCAGCGCCGCGAATTCCGGTGTCCCCGATCCGGTCGCCCAGAGCGGCCCCGCCAAGGACGACGGACAACCGCGGCCCGAGAACTCCTCCGTAGCCGCAGCGGACGCAGAGCAGGCCGGGGTCTCCCCTGAGACCGAAAATCCGGCTTCTGGGGCCGCAGAGGCCCGCGAGGGTTGCGGGGCCGATCCCTCGGCCGAGACGGAAGGGGCGTCGGAGGCCACGGAGGCCGGTGAATCCGACAGCGGCGGAACACGTACGCCTGGAAGCGAAGAGGCCACCGGCGCCACCGGCATCACCAGTGCTGGCGAGGCTGGCGAGGCTGGCGAGGCTGGCGAGGCCACCAATACCGCCTCCACCGGTGCTGGCGAAACCGCTACCGCTGAGGCCGCCGGGACCGCTCCAGGCGCCGCACCCCCAACCGGGCCCCTCCCCCACCCCGCAGCACCACACGCCACTGCCACCGCCTCCCCATCCACCTCCGGCCCTCAGCCCGCCCCCACTCCTCAGACCTCCTCCCACCCCACAGCCCCACACACCCCAGCGGCCTCTGCCCCCCACCCCTCTGTTCCTCACTCCTCTGCCGCCCCCGCCCCTGACCCCGAACCCACACCTGACCGCTACCCCCACACCTGGTCGGCGGTCTACGGCGTGCTCGCCGCCGCCCTGCTGTTCACGGCGGTGTTCCGGGACGCGGGCTGGGTGCTCCTGTGGACCCTGACCGCGTCCTTCCTCTTCGCCTCGATGGCCTTCGCCGCGCGCAACCCCGCCTCCCGCCAGGGCGCGGTGGGCGTCGTCACCGGCTCGCTCGCCCTGTTGCGCAACCTGCCCTCCACACCGCGGTTCCTGGCCGCTCCGCTACAGAGCTCGCGGTCCCGCCGCCTGGTCGGGCCGGTCCTGGTCACCACGGTGGCCACCGTCGGGCTGCTGCTCGTCTTCGGCGTGCTCTTCGCCTTCGCCGACCCGGTGTTCGGCAGCTACCTGGGCCGGATGTTCACCGACCTGTTCAGGGAGGGCGACCTCAACCCGTTCGGCGACCTGTTCGCCATGGTGACGGCGATGCTGCTCACCGGTTCCGCCGTGCTGGCCGCGCGCCGCCGCCACGCGCCGAGGCACGCCCCCCACACCACTCCCGTGGACTCCCTCCCCGTGAACCCCTCCCGCGAGCGGACTCCCCTGCCGGTGTGGGTGTGGACGATCCCGCTCGGCGCCCTGGTCCTCCTGTTCACCGCGTTCCTCGCGGTCCAGGCCGTCGCGATGTTCGGCGGCGACGAGTACGTCCAGCGCGTCGCCGGGGTCACCTACGCCGAGTACGCACGCCAGGGCTTCTTCCAGCTGGTCGTGGTCAGCCTGCTCGTCCTGTGCGTCATCGCGGTGGTCGTGCGCATCCTGCCCTCCAGCACCACCCGTGTCCTGCGCAACGTCCTGCTCGGGCTGCTGTGCACGCTCACCCTGGTCATCCTGGCCTCGGCGATGCTGCGCCTGCAGCTGTACATCGACACCTACGGGCTGACCCGGATGCGGGCCAGCGCCGAGGCGTGGATCGTGTGGAGCGCGGGGGTGTTCGGCCTGCTGCTCGTGGCGGGGGCGCTCGACACCCTGGGCCGGTCGGCAGCCTGGCTGCCCCGGGTCACGGCCGCCCTGGCCGGAACGGCACTGGCCGTGTTCGCCTACGGCAACCCGGACCTGCGGATCGCCGAGAGCCACCAGGACCTGGACCTGTCCACGGTCGACACCTGGTACCTGCGCGACCTGTCCGCCGACGCGATCCCCGGCCTGCTCGAACTGGAGGGCAACGAACGCGACTGCGCCCTGGTGGGGTTCCAGGACCTCGTGGAGGAGGCCGACGACGCCGGGTTCGCGTCGTGGAACCTGTCCCGCCACCGGGGCCTCCAGCAGCTGGACGAACTGGGCTTGTTCGAGATCGGCGGCCAGGCCGGGATGAGCTGCTCCTACGAGCGCGGCTACTAGGGAGGCGGCGGGCGCACGCCCCCGCCGCCCCGCTCCCGGCGAACGCCTCGCGCGATCCCTCCCGCGCACGGCTCCGGCCGCGTTCGCGCCCCGGCCTGGCCGGACGGGGCGCGCGGGGCTCGGGGCGCGCATAAGCACGGGGGCTCCACCCCCGCGTTCCGCCCGCAGACCCTGGGCGGCCCTCCCGCCCCGGGACCGGACCGCCTACTTCGCGAAGCGGTCGGTCGCCTCGATCAGGTGGTCCAGGATGCCCGGCTCGCTGAACGCGTGCCCCGCGTCGTCCACGATGTGGAATTCCGCCTCCGGCCACGCCTTGTGCAGGTCGTAGGCGGTGCGGGCCGGGGTGCACACGTCGTAGCGGCCCTGCACGATCACGCCGGGGATGTGCCGGATCGCCTCCGCCCCGTCGATGAGCTGGTTGGGCTCCAGGAACCCTCGGTTGACGAAGTAGTGGTTCTCGATCCGCGCGAAGGCCAGCGCGTAGTCCTCGTCCGCGTGGTGCTCGCGCAGCTCGTGGTTGGGCAGCAGGGTGACCGTGGACCCCTCCCACACGCTCCACGAGCGCGCGGCGGCCAGGCGCTCCTCACGGTCGGGCGAGTTCAGGCGGCGCGCGTAGGCGGCGATGAGGTCGCCGCGCTCCTCCTCGGGGATGGGCGCCAGGTAGGACTCCCACAGGTCCGGGAAGAGCTGGGAGGCGCCCTCCTGGTAGAACCAGCGCAGCTCGCTCTCGCGCAGCGTGAAGATGCCGCGCACGACCAGCTCGCTGACGCGGTCGGGGTGGCGCTGGGCGTAGGCCAGCGCCAGGCAGCTGCCCCAGGACCCGCCGAAGACCTGCCAGGACTCCGCGCCGATCATCTCGCGCAGCCGCTCCATGTCCTGCACCAGCGTCCAGGTGGTGTTGGTGGACAGGTCGGTGTCCATCTGGCTGGCGTGCGGGGTGGAGCGGCCGCAGTTGCGCTGGTCGAACAGCAGGATCCGGTACCGCTCCGGGTCGAAGAGCCTGCGGTGGTCGGGCACGCATCCGCCGCCGGGGCCGCCGTGCAGGAACACCACGGGCTTGCCCGCGGGGTTGCCGCACAGCTCCCAGTAGACGCGGTGTCCGTCGCCGACGTCGAGCATCCCCGAGTCGTACGGTTCGATGGGCGGGTACAAGGTACGCAAAGCGTGGGGCCTTTCGTGGACGTGTTCGTGTACGTGGTTCCTCCCCGGGGACCCCGGCGGAGTCGGGCGCCGCGGACGGAGGTGTCCGGCGGACGCCTGACGGAGAACGACGAGGAGAGGGTACGGCGTCCCAGCTGTCCACCGGGCGCGAACACACAGGGGACGCCGTCAGAGGCGGTCGAGCAGCTCGGCCTTCTTGGCGCTGAACTCGTCGTCGGTGAGCAGGCCCTCGGCGTGCAGCCGCCCGAGTTCGCGGATCTTGGCGAAGATCGCCTCGCTGCCGTCGTCGTCCGCCGCTCCGAGCGCGGCGCGCTCCTGCCGGGGGTCCCCGGCCGCCGCGACGTGGGCGTTGACGGTGGCGGCCATCAGCAGGGTCTCCTCGCTGCCCTTGGTCCCGTGCGAGGCGAGCGTGAAGAAGTCGTGGTCCAGCGCCGTGGCCTCGGGGATGGTCACCCCGCGCAGCACGATGCGCAGGTAGCCCTCGGTGACGTCGACCGGCGGGTGCCAGTGGGCGGTCTCGATCTCGGAGAGCTGGTAGTCGCGGGCCTTCTCCTTCTGCTTGGCCGTGCTGGCCAGCCAGTTGTCCCACTGGAGGCGCACGCGGGTGCCGTCGAAGGAGGCAGTGCCCTCGGCGGTGCGGACCTGGAGCGGGGGCCGGGCCACCAGTCCCCGGGCGACCTCGCGCGGGTCGAGTTCCCCGGTCAGGGTCTCGCGGGCGAAGCGGGCCGAGGAGGCGATCTGCTCGGAGTAGTACTCGGCGAGGAGTTCTCCGTCGTGCGGGCCGGTGATCAGCAGCGGGGTGAGCGCGTCCCGGCCGGGGACGCCCAGGAGCGCGTAGGGGTCGCCGCCCTCCACCAGCCGCAGCCGCAGCCGCCACCCGTGCTTGCGGGTGCCCCGGTCGAAGTCGACCTCGCGGACGGCGGCCAGCGGAACCGAGCAGCTCCCCAACGACCGGAACAGGGCGGGCACCTTGCGGCCGGAGTCGAAGCGGACACGGATCGTCTCGTCGTCGATCCGCCAGGTTCCGTGGTGTCCGCGAAGTTCCTCCATGTCCACACATCCTAGAGCCAGCGGGACCCGCCCCGCGGGGCCGCATGCGGTCACCGTCCCGGTTCGCGGCGACGGGCGCCCGACGGCGGGTGGGGCGGTGCTCTCCAGGGCCTCCGCCTCACCGCACACGCGCCGCCCACTGCCCGCCACCCCCGACGGACTCCACGCCCGGCACCTGCCCCGTCCGGGCGCCCGGACCGTCCCCCGAGGTCAAGGGCCCGTCCGGACCACGGGCCCCAAGCGTCACGGCGGCGCATCCCGGGTAGGACCAGCGGGGCACACCCGTTGCACCGCCCCGCCCGGGCGGGACCGGCGGACAGTGCGGTCGGCACCCTGTCCACGAACCGGAGGTCGCCACATGTCGAGAGAGACGGCAGCCGCGGGCGCGGCCGAGTTCCGCGCCGCCCGGGACCTGCTCCTGGACCTGCGCGAGGACCAGGGGAGGGCGCACCGGGAGTTCACCTGGCCCCGGTCGGACCGGTTCAACTGGGCGCTGGACTACTTCGACGAGGTGGCCGGGCGCCGTCCGGACCGGACGGCGCTGTGGATCGTGGAGGAGGACGGCGGCCAGGCCAGGTACACCTACCGGCGGATGTCGGAGCGCTCCGCCCAGGTGGCCAACTGGCTGAACAACCAGGGCGTGCACCCGGGCGACCGGATCCTGCTGATGCTGGGCAACCAGGTGGAGCTGTGGGAGACCCTGCTCGCCGCGATCAAGCTCGGCGCCGTGGTCTGCCCCACCCCCACCTCCCTGTCCGAGGGCGACCTGCTGGACCGGCTGGAGCGCGGCGAGATCGCGCACGTGGTGTGCTCGGCCGCCGAGACCGAGAAGTTCGCCCCGCTGCGGGGGCACTGGACGCGGATCTGCACGGGCTACGTGGAGGGGTGGCTGAACTACACCGACTCCGAGCACGCCGGTCTGGACTTCCACCCCCCGCACCCCACCCACCCCGACGACCCCCTGCTGCTGTACTTCACCTCCGGCACCGCCGCCCTGCCCAAGCTGGTCGTGCACACCCAGCGCTCGTACCCGGTGGGACACCTGTCGACCATGTACTGGCTGGGCGTGCGGCCGGGCGACGTCCACCTCAACGTGTCCGAGCCGGGGTGGGCCAAGCACGCCTACGGCAGCGTGTTCGCGCCGTGGAACGCCGAGGCGACGGTGCTGGTCGTCAACCAGGAGCGCTTCGACGCGGCGGGGCTGCTGGACGCGGTCGTGCGCTGCGGGGTGGACACGCTGTGCGCGCCGCCGACGGTGTGGCGGACGCTGGCGCAGGCCGACCCCGCCGTGTGGGACGTGGGGCTGCGCGAGGCGGTGGCCGCCGGGGAGCCGCTCAACCCCGAGGTGGTGGACCGCGTGCGCGAGGCCTGGGGCGTGACCGTGCGCGACGGGTTCGGGCAGACCGAGACGACCGTACTGCTGGGCAACGGCCCCGGTCAGCGGGTGGTGCGCGGGTCGATGGGGCGCGAGATGCCGGGCTACGACGTGGTGCTGACGGACCCGGCCACCGACGAGCCCGCCGACACCGGGCAGATCTGCGTGGACCTGGCCCGGGAGCCGGTGGGGGTGATGAAAGGCTACGCCGACAACCCCGGCCTCAGCCGCGAGGTGGTCCGCGGGGACCGCTACCGCACCGGTGACATCGCCAGCCGGGATTCGAACGGTTACATTACCTATATCGGTCGATCCGACGATGTGTTCAAGGCCTCAGATTACCGCATCTCACCATTCGAACTCGAAAGCGTTCTGGTCGAGCACGAATACGTGGTCGAGGCGGCCGTCGTTCCCTCCCCCGACCCGCTGCGGCTGGCGGTGGCCAAGGCGTACGTGGCCCTGGCCGAGGGGGTGGCCCCCGACGCCGAGACCGCGCGGTCGATCCTGGCCCACGCGCGCGAGCGCCTGTCACCGCACCAGAGGGTGCGCCGCCTGGAGTTCGGTGAGCTGCCCAAGACCGTCTCCGGTAAGATCCGTCGCGTGCAGCTGCGTCGGGCCGAGGCCGAGCGCGGCACGGTCGCCGACGGCGCGCGCAACCCGCGCGAGTACTGGGAGGAGGACCTCCCGGGGTTGGAGCGGTGACCGACCGGGCTCCGGAGCCGCTCCCCGACGGAAATGGCCGCGGGAACCGGGAGAATTCCGTCTCACGCAATGAGACGCTTTTCGGCGCCCGAAACCGGTGTGGTGTTTTCTGTCACGCGAACCGTGCCGGCCGACGCGGCAGCGGAGCGCCGAACCGTCCGCGCTACTGTTTTCATAAGACGGTTTTCGTGGCGACAGCGGAAAACACGACAGACGGGACCCGAGGGGAACACCATGCCGAGCACCAACGACACCCGGGTGGCCAGTTACAAGCCGCTCATCGCGCCCCGGGACCTGCTGGCCGAGCTCCCGCTGGGCGCCGAGCGCAGCGCCCTGGTCGAGGAGTCCCGCGCCGAGGTCAAGCGGGTGCTGGACGGTGACGACGACCGCCTGCTGGTCGTCGTGGGCCCCTGCTCGGTGCACGACCCCGAGTCCGCCATGGACTACGCCCGCCGCCTGAAGGAGCTGGTGCCCTCCCTGCGCGACGAGCTGTGCGTCGTGATGCGCGTGTACTTCGAGAAGCCGCGTACCACCGTCGGCTGGAAGGGCCTGATCAACGACCCCGGCCTGGACGACACCTACGACGTGCACCGGGGCCTGCGCACCGCGCGCAAGCTGCTGCTGGACATCAACGCGCTCGGGCTGCCCGCCGGGACCGAGTTCCTCGACCCCATCACCCCGCAGTACATCGCCGACGTCGTCTCCTGGGGCGCGATCGGGGCGCGCACCACCGAGAGCCAGGTGCACCGGCAGCTGAGCAGCGGCCTGAGCACGCCCGTGGGCTTCAAGAACGGCACCGACGGCGACGTCCAGGTGGCCGTGGACGCGGTCGGCGCCGCCGCCGCCTCGCACACCTTCTTCGGTATCGACCCCACCGGCGCCGGTTCGGTGGTCGTCACCGAGGGCAACCCGGACTGCCACGTCATCCTGCGCGGCGGCCGCAGCGGCCCCAACTTCGGCGCCGGGCAGGTCAACGCCGCCCTGGACGTCATCGAGGGCGCCGGGCTGCCCCGCCGCCTGATGATCGACGCCAGCCACGCCAACAGCGGCAAGGACCACACCCGCCAGCCCGGTGTGGCCGCCGCGATCGCCGCCCAGGTCGCCGAGGGCCAGACGGGCGTCATCGGCGTGATGCTGGAGAGCTTCATCGTCGAGGGGGCCCAGAAGCTGGGCGACCCCGCCGCCCTGACCTACGGCCAGTCGATCACCGACAAGTGCATGGGCTGGGAGACCACCGGCGAGGTGCTGACCCAGCTGGCCGAGGCCGTGCGCCAGCGCCGCAAGGCCTAGATCGTTGATGGGGGTTTGGTGTCCTGGTCAGTGGTCGTAAGCGATCAATGACCGCTTGACCGGGGCACCCACCAGCCAGTTGTGCCAGATCGCGGCGTTGAGCGCGCAGATACGCTGGCACACCCTGGCCCACAGCCCCTCGCTGGTGCGCGCGGCGTGGCGTTCCAGACCGAGTTGGTTCTTCAACGTCCAGATGACGGCCTCGATCCGCTGCCGCAGCCAGGACGGGAACACCTCCACCCCGGGTTCGGGCTCGTCCCCGCGCACCGGACGGATGAGCGGATGGCCCAGCTTCGCCGCAGCGGCCTCGATCCCG